>DATIWX010000104.1:0-2184 GCA_035519135.1 Burkholderiales bacterium
ATCGGCGGGAACATCACCGTGAGCGCACCGGTGGCCGGGACTGCGCGCCTGGTGGGCGGCAAGGTGACGATCGCCCCGAGCGCCGCCATCCATGGCGACGTCAGCGTGGCGGCCGGCGACCTCACGATGGATGGATCGATCGATGGGCAGCTGCGCGCCGCGGCCGGAAAGGTGCGGATCAACGGGCCGGTGACGGGCGACGCCTCCATCGCCGCCGGAACGCTGGAGCTGGGCCCCGAGGCCCGCGTCCAGGGCAAGCTCACTTTCCGCGGCGACGACCTGCGCCGCGATCCTGCCGCGCAGGTGACCGGCGGGATCGAGCACACCGCGGGCCATTCGCGCTGGCACGGTTGGCACGAACGCACTGCAGGGGAACGCTTCATCCATGGATGGATCTGGACCCTGGGCCTGATGGTGCTCGCCGCCCTCATCGCCGCTGCGCTGCCCGGCCCATCGAACCATATGGCAGCCGAGCTGCGTGAACATCCCGGCATCACGACGCTCCTCGGCCTCATCGCGCTCATCACCATCCCCGTCGCGGCCGTGCTGCTGATGGTGACCATCATCGGCATCCCGATCGGCCTGCTCGCCCTCATGGGCTACGGCATCCTGCTGCTCGTGGGTTACGTGTGGCTCGCCGTGGTCGTCGGCGGGATGCTGCTCGACCGCGTGAAGCCCCAGACCACCGCGGTCGCGGCGTGGCGTGCCGGCGCAGCGGTGCTCGCGATGCTCGTCATCGCGCTCCTCGCGCGCGTGCCCTACGTCGGCGGACTGGCGCACCTCGTGGCGCTGGTGCTCGGCGTCGGGATGATTGCCGCGGTCGTCTTCCGGCAGCGGCTTTCGCCGGGCGCCGCGGCTGCGTAAAGGCCAGCCCTAGTCGAACGCCAGCCCGATGCGCTTGGGCATCTCGCTCAGCACGATGGTGGGATTGGCGGCGATCCAGGAATCGTCGAAGGGAATGCGCAGCTCGCCCTTCCCGTTGGCCGTGAGCTTGCGCACGCCGCCCGGAAGGCGGATCTCGGCGGTGCCGCCCTTCCCCGGTTCGAAGTTGACCTGGTAGGCCTTCGAGCTCGGCGCCCGCAGGCGATACATGAGGCTCTGCCGCCCGACGGCCACCTTCCACTCGGCCCGCAGCGACTCGAGGAGGCGGTAGTCGAACGTTTGCACGGGCGGCACCTTCGGATCGATCGACACGTCGATGTTGACCGTGCCCTTGGGCTGGTTGGTCTCGAAGTCGGGATCCTCGGCGCAGAGCTTGTCGCTGAACGGCAGGTCGATCACGCCGTCGGGGCCGGCAGCAACCTTGATCGTTCCGGACTTCGCCTCGATGGTGAAGACCACATCCTGCGGCTTCACGCCCGGTGTCCTGGGCTCGATGGTGACTTCCGGCTTCACGTACTTCAGGTCGGAGAACTTGCGGAACGGCTCGAACTTCTCGCAGAGGTCCTTGAAGGACGCGCCCTCGGCTGCCGTTGCGGCGAGGGCGAGACCAAGGAGCAGGACGGCTTTCATGGCGCGATTCTCCCATGGACGGGAAGAGTACATACTGGACCCGCCGTCGCACCCAACCAAGGAAACATTTCATGAAGCTGACCGCAACCACCGCGAAGCTCATCGCCGGCGCACTGCTTTGCGCGGCCTCGCAGCTTGCCGCCGCCGACTGGAACGAATACGAAGCCCCGTCCTATGGATTCTCGATGCTCGTTCCCAGCGGCATGAAGATGCAGGAGCAAATGATGGACGGGGGCTGGGGCCGGGTTTGGGGCAACATCAGCGGAGTGAAGCTCTACGGCATGGCGAAGCTGGGAGAGAAGGAGTCCGACGCCGACATCGAGAAATTCGCGGTCCAGGTCATCGGCATTCCCGCCTCGGACTGGAAGATGATCGACAAGGGCAAGGGCCGCGGCTTCGAGCGTTACCGCACCTTCCAGGCCGGGCGCGCCAACAAGCTCTTCTTCGGCGGCTACGGCGTGGGAGCCAAGGGGAACTACCTGCTATATCTCGAGACGACGGTGGACGACTACGAAAACCACAAGGCCGATTACAAGAAGTGGTATGAGTCGATACACGTGGAGTGATCGCGTCGGTGCATTGGTGATGGACGACGCAACCAGGCTACGATCGTCTGAACGGCGAGTTCCACACTTACCGCGATCGCGTGGGGATCAGAGGCCGGCCTAATCC
>DATIWX010000105.1:0-12173 GCA_035519135.1 Burkholderiales bacterium
TGCGCGGATGACGAAGTCTCTGATCGAGAAAGCGGGCATCGCCTGCGAGACGATCACCGGCGCGGGCACGGGGACCTTCCTGCTCGAGAGCGCGAGCCGGGTGTTCAACGAGATCCAGCCCGGTTCCTACGTGTTCATGGATGCCGACTACAACCGCAACGCCTGGGAGGAGGGCTGGCCGCGCTTCGAGCAGAGCCTGTTCGTCCTGACCGCCGTGATGAGCGCGCCCGCGCCCGGCCGTGCCGTGGTCGACGCGGGCTTGAAGGCCTCGAGCGTCGATTCCGGCATGCCGCAGGTGCACCAGCGCCCGGGCGTCGAGTACGTCAAAGCCTCGGACGAGCACGGCGTGCTGAGGATCGCAGCCGGGGCGAAGGCACCGCGCCTGGGCGAGAAGCTGCTGCTGGTGCCCGGCCACTGCGACCCGACGGTCAATCTCTACGACTGGCTGGTTTGCTCGCGCAAGGGTAGAGTCGAGGCGCTCTGGCCGGTCACGGCGCGGGGCGCGCTCTACTAGGGAGAAACGCCATGACGTCGCGAGCTTTCCTTTGTGTCCTGGCCATCGCCTTCGGCGGCGTCTCCACCGCCGCCGCCCAAAGCTACCCCTCGCGCCCGGTCACGCTGGTGGTGCCGTTCGCCGCGGGCGGGCCGGTGGACGCGGTCGCGCGCATCCTGTCGGCTCCGATGAGCAAGATCCTCGGGCAGCCCGTGGTGGTCGACTACACCACCGGCGCGGCGGGCACGCTCGGCGTCGGCCGCGTCGCGCGCGCGGCGCCCGACGGCTATACGCTGAGCATCGGCCACTGGAGCACGCACGTGATCAACGCGGCGATCTATCCGCTGCAATACGACGTGCTCAGGGACCTCGAGCCCGTGGGCATGATCTGCGCGAATCCGCTGCTGGTCGTGGCGAGAGCCTCGTTCCCCGCAAGCGACCTGGGCGGGCTGATCGCCTGGCTCAAGGCGAATCCCGACAAGGCCTCGGTCGGCACCGCGGGCGTGGGCTCGGGCTCGCACATGGGCGGCGTCTATTTCCAGGGCGCCACGCGAACGAAGGTCCAGTACATTCCGTACAAGGGCACCGGACCCGCGATGCAGGACCTGCTCGCCGGCCGACTCGACTTCATGGTCGACCAGGCGTCGAACTCCCTGCCGCAGGTGCGCGCCGGCAAGATCAAGGCCTACGCGGTCACGGCGAAGACGCGGCTATCCGCGGCACCCGACATTCCGACGGTGGACGAAGCCGGGCTGCCGGGGCTGTACGTCTCCGTCTGGTTCGGCATCTGGGCGCCGAAAGGCACGGCGCAGGACATCGTCGCGAAGCTCAACGCCGCGATGGTGTCCTCGCTCGCCGATGCCACCGTGCGCCAGCGCCTGGCCGATCTCGGGCAGGAGATCACGCCGCGCGAGCAGCAGAGCCCGGAGGCGCTCGCCGCTTTTCACAAGGCGGAGACCGAGAAGTGGTGGCCGCTGGTGAAGGCGGCCGGGATCAAGCCGGAGTGAGCTTTACGAGCGCACTTGTGCGCTACCCCCACACGCTCCTCGACACGTCGAGCACGAGCCCGAGCTTCTTCCACTGGTCGTCCTCGGTGAGCACGTTGCCGTGGTGGGTGCTCGAGAATCCGCACTGCGGCGAGAGGCACAGGTTTTCCAGCGGGATGTACTTCGCCGCCGCGTCGATGCGGCGCTTGAGGTCGTCGGCCTTTTCGAGCTGCGGCACTTTGGAGCTCACCAGCCCGAGCACCACGATCTTGCCCTTGGGGACGTAGCGCAGCGGCTCGAAGCCCCCGGCGCGGTCGGTGTCGTACTCGAGGAAGAAGGCGTCGACGGCGAGGCGCGAGAACACCGTCTCGGCGACGTAGTCGTAGCTGCCGCTCGCGAGCCAGGTGCTCTTGAAGTTGCCGCGGCAGGTGTGGATCGCGACCGCCATGTCGTCGGGCACGTCGCGGATCGCGGCGTTGACCGCCTCGGCGTACATCGCGTTGTCCTTCTTCGGGTCGTCGCCGAGCTTCCTGAAATTCTCCTGCACCTTCGGGTCGCCCATCATGGCGATGGTGGTGTCGTCGATCTGCAGATAGCGGCAGCCGGCCTTGTACAGGTCGGCGATCTCCTCACGGTAGGCTTTGGTCAGGTCCGCCCAGAATTCGTCGAGATCCGGGTAGGTTTTCTTGATGGAGGCGCGATCGGCGCGCGCGTGCAGCATCGCCGGCGAGGGCATGGTGAACTTGGGCGTGTTCTTCGCCACCGACTTGAGGAACTTGAAATGATCGAGCATCGAGGGCCTGGTGCGGCGGATCTTGCCCGAGACGATCATGAACGGCGGCTGCTCCTCGGTGTTCTTGAACTTGGCGTCGCCGTAGGCGTCGCCCTTGGACAGCGTCACGCCGTCGAAATTGGACAGGAAATCGATGTGCCACCAGTCGCGGCGGTACTCGCCGTCGGTCACCGCCTGCATGCCGACCGATTCCTGCTTGGCGACGACCTCGCGGATGTGCTTGTCCTGGACGGCGCGAAGCTCGGCAGCGCTCATCTCGCCGCGCCGCGCCTTGTCGCGCGCGTCGTGCAGCTCCTGCGGGCGCAGCAGGCTGCCGACGTGGTCGGCGCGAAAGGGGGGGGTTTTGCGTTGTGTCATGGGGGACTCCGGGTGGCGGTTCGAACTGCGGAGAACGAATTTCAGGCGAAGCGAAGCGCGCTGTCAACCCCAATCCCGCTTTTTTCCGGGTGGGCGCGAAGTGGGACGCATTCCGGGCGGCGCCGGAATAGAATACCGGCGCTGCCACAGGGGAGACCGCATGATCCGTAGCGAAAGGCGCATCCTGACCACGCACGCCGGCGCGCTGCCGCGCGCCCCGGAGCTGCGCGAGATGATCTTCGCCCGTGCCGAGGGCAAGCCCTACGACCGCAACGCCCTCTCCGCGAGGCTCAAGAGCGAGGTGGCCGAGGTGGTGCGCAGGCAGGCGGCCTGCGGCATCGACAGCGTCAACGACGGCGAGGCCGGCAAGACCAATTTCACGAACTACGTGCGCGAGCGGCTCGCCGGCTTCGAGATGCGCGACTACCGTCCCGGCGTCGATCCCGCGCCGCTCAACATCACCGCCCGCGACTCGAAGGACTTTCCCCAGTATTTCGCCGGCGGGAAAGGGTCGCTCACCGGCGCCGCCCAGCGCCGGCAGCTCGCGGTGTGCGTCGCGCCGCTGCGCTACGTGGGGCGCACCGCGCTCGAGGAGGACCTGCAGAACTTCAAGGCGGCGCTCGCCGGGGTGAAGACCGCGGAGGCCTTCCTGCCCGCGAACACGCCGGGCACCATCGAGCACTGGCTGCGCAACGAGCACTATCCGGGCGAGGAGGCCTTCGTCGAGGCCATCGCCGAAGCGATGCGCGAGGAGTACCAGGCGATCGTCGACGCGGGATTCCTGCTGCAGATCGACGACCCGGACCTGCCCGACGGCTGGCAGATGTACCCGGACATGAGCGTGCGCGACTACCGCAGGTACGCGACGCTGCGGGTCGACGCGATCAACCACGCCCTGCGCGGCATCCCGCGCGAGAAGGTGCGGCTGCACGTCTGCTGGGGCAGCTTCCACGGACCGCACCGCAACGACATCCCGCTCGAGCACATCATCGACATCATCTTCCGCGTGCGCGCCTCGAGCTATTCGATCGAGGCCTCCAACCCCTGCCACGAGCACGAATGGCGGCTGTTCGAGAAGGTGAAGGTCCCCGAGGGCGCAGTGCTCATCCCCGGAGTCGTCGGCCACGCCACCGACTTCATCGAGCACCCCGAGCTGGTCGCCGAGCGCCTGGCGAAATACGCGAAGCTCGTCGGGCGCGAGAACGTGATGGGCGGCACCGACTGCGGCCTGGGCCCGCGGGTGGGGAGCCCGGAGATCGCCTGGGCCAAGCTCGAGGCGCTCGCGAAGGGCGCGCGGCTGGCGAGCAGGCGCCTGTGGGCGAAGGCGTCCAAGAGGAAAGCGCCGGGCCGAAAGAAACCGGCGCGGAAGAAGAAGTAAACCGGGGACAGACCACGTTTTCCCTCGTCAACCAAGCCTGCGATCGTAACCAAGAAAACGTGGTCTGTCCCCGGTTTTACTAGTCTGCCTTGATGTTGGCCGCCTTGGCGACCGCCGTCCACTTGTCGATGTCGCGCGCGATGATCGCGCGGAATTCCTCGGGCGTATTGCCCGACGGAACGATGGACATCTGGTCCAGGCGTTCCCGGATCTCCGGGATCCTCACCACGCGCGCCACCTCCTGCTGCAGCCGGTCGACGATCGCGCGCGGCGTGCCGGCGGGGGCGTGGAATCCGGTGAACAGGCGGATCTCGACGTCGGGCCCGCCCGCTTCGGCGAGCGTCGGCACTTCCGGCCAGGCCGGGTCGCGCTTCGACGCCGTCACCGCGAGCGCCTTGACCTTGCCGCCTTTCAGCGGCCCGATCACCGGGGGCGGGTCGGTGATGGTGAAAGTCACCTGTCCCGACATCACCGCGTTCACGGAATCGCCGCTGCTCTTGTAGGGAATGTAGGCGAACTTCGTCCCGGTCTTCTGGTTGAAGAGCTCGGAGGCGAGCTGGAAGGGCGCCGCGCTCGCCGAGTAGTTCACCGCCGCGGGATTCGCCCTAGCGTACTCGATCAGCTCCTTCACCGATTTCACCGGCAGCGCCGCGTTGACCACGAGGATCAGCGGGAAATCGCCGATCATCGAGATGGGAATGAAATCCTTGAGCGGCGAATACGGCAGCTTCGAGTAGATCGCCGGGTTCATGGTCATCGCGCCGCTCGGCCCCATCAGCAGGGTGTAGCCGTCGGGCGCCGCCTTGGCGACGTATTCCGCGGCGATGATGTTCTGCGCGCCCGGCCGGTTCTCTATGATCACCGGCTGGCCGAGGCCTTCGGTCATCTTCGGCGCGAGCACGCGCACGATGATGTCGTTGCCGCCGCCGGCGGCGAATCCGACGATGATGTGGACCGGCTTGCTCGGAAAGTTGTCCTGCGCCAGGCACGGCGCGCAGGCGAGCAGGGCGCACAGCAGGGATACGGTTCTCGCTCTCATGGAAAATTCCTCCGCCGCGTAGCTTGCCATGCCGCCGTGGCCGCAGGCAAGACGCCGAGATTGCCTCGGTGCGCCGCTCTCGATTACAGTGGCGGGGCGTGGCTCAAAAAAACCAGACTATCAAGATCGTGCGCCTGGTGAAACGGCGCCCGGACTTCACGCTCGCGCAGTTCAGGGAGTATTGGCTCACGCGGCACGCCGAGCACGAGCGGCGCGCGGTCGAATCGACGCTGCTGCAGAAAGTGGTCGCGAGCATCGCGATCGGCGAGGCGGCGACGGGTGAAGCGGCCCCGCCGTTCGACGGGATGGTGGCGCTCTATTTCAGGAACCTCGACGAGGCCCGCACCATCTTCTCGGGCCCGGCGACGGCGGCCATGCGCGAGGATGCGAGAAACTTCGTCGCGCGCGACGCGATGCCGCCCCAGATCTTCGCGGACGAGTACCTGGTCTCGGAGAAACCGCAGGCCGCGTCCGCGATGAAGTCGTCGGGGCGGCTCAAGATCATCCGCACCCTGTGCCGCCGCCGCGACCTGAGCCGCGCGCAGTTCAGGGACTACTGGCTGAGCATCTACTCGAAGCTCGAGGACAAGGTCATCGAGACGACGAGCGCGCAGCGCGCGGTGGCGTCGTTCGCCATCGACGAGTACCGCGAGGAGCCCGATTTCGACGGGATGACCGAGCTCTACTTCAGCCGCATCGAGGACGTCCGCGCGCTGCTCGCGGGGCCGGTTCCGGCGATGCTGCGCAAGGACGAGGAGAATTTCGTTCAGATGGACGCCCCGGCCGTACGCCTGGTGGCCGAGGAGTACCTGATAGCCGAGAAGTCCTGAAGTGAGGCGGAGCGCCGCGCGGCCTCAGGCCGCCATTCCCTTCGCCGCGACCCTGGCTCCTTCGCCTGGGAACAGCAGCGCGGCGCTGAACGTGACGAAAGCCAGGGCTCCGAGCACGTAGTACAGCGCCTTGAAGTCTCCGCTCGACTGGTAGATCCACGCGACCAGCGGCACGGCGAGCGCGCTCGCACCGAACGACACCACGTAGCGCACCGCGTAGGCGCGCGCACGCCATTCCTCCGCGGTGTAGCGCGCGATCATGGCGTCGTTGATCGGGATCTGCCCGAACACGAAGAACATCATCGCCACGGCGGTCGCGAGCATCAGGTAGTTGTCCATCGTCCCCGCGAGCGCGAGCAGGGGCACCTGCAGCGCGACCACCGGAACGAACACCGATTTCAGCGAGCGCCGGTCGAGCCACCAGCCGACGCAGAGCTGCGCCATGGCGGCGATCAGGTAGACGCCGCATACCAGCATCCCGATCCCCAGGGTCGAGTGCGTCAGGGAGGAAAGGCGCTCGTCGAACACCTTGGGCATGGAGATCGTGGTGGCGTTGAAGATCACGCCGCCGCAGGCCGTGGCGACCGTGAGCACGCCGAACACGCGGGCGAGGTCCGCGCGCGAGAGCTTCGCCGGCGCCGCAGACCTGCGCGCCGGCGCCCCGGCCCGGGCGCCCCGCACGGTGCGGGCGAACACCACGCCCGCCACCAGCGCCATCGCGCCCGGCACGATGAACGCGGCGCGCCAGCCCGCCGCCTCGGCGAGGGCGCCCGCCATCAGGGCCGAGAACGCGACGCCGACGTTGCCGAACACGCCGTTCACTCCGAGGACGCGGCCGACGTTGTCGCGGTTGGCGACCAGCATCGCTATTCCGACGGGATGGTAGATCGCGGCGAACACGCCGATCAGCGTCAGGCCCAGGGCGATCTGCGCCGGGCCGCTCGCCAGGCCGGTGAGGATGCTCGCCGCGCCGATACCGAAGAAGAACACCGTCATCATGCCGGTGCGGCTCCAGCGGTCGGCCAGCCAGCCCGCGGGGATCGAGCAGGCGCCGAAGGCGATGAACCCGCCCAGCGAAAGCGGCAGCAGCTCGGCATAGCCGCGCCCCAGCTCGGTGCCCATCGCGAGCACCACCGTCGGAAAAATCAGCATGAGCAGATGGTCGAACGCATGCCCGAGATTGAGGAGGAGAGTCACGTTGCGCGGCGAGCTCATGGGTTTTTCGCGGACTGGAAATCGCTGGCGTTTAGTATAACAATGGGGGAGCGGGGTGACCCAGGAGGATCATTTGTGAGCTACACGATCGCGCGGATTCTCGCGGGGCTCGCTGCGGCGCTGTCGGCGTTCGCCGTGTGTGCGCAGGCCCGGGTCGAACGCGACGCCGAGGACGTGCTCTCCGCCGTGGTGCGGATAAAGATGACGGCGGTCGCCGACGCCAGGAGCAACGCGACGCTCGGTCCCAGCCGCGAAGGAACCGGGGTCGTGATCGACGAGCGCGGGCATATCGTCACCATCGGCTACATCGTCATCGAGGCCGATTCGATCGAGATCACCACGCAGGACCAGAGGACCTTTCCCGCCACGCTGGTAGGCTACGACCACGCGAGCGGCCTGGCGCTGCTGCGGCCGGGAGCGCCGCTCGGGGTGAAGCCCATGCCCATGGGACAGGCGGCCGACGTCGCGCAGCGCGAGCCGGTCATGGTCCTGCCCGCCGGGGGACGCGACGCGGCGAGCCTCGCCTACGTCGTCGCCAAGCGCAAGTTCGCCGCGAGCTGGGAGTACCTGCTCGATACCGCGATCTTCACCTCGCCGCCGACGATGCAATGGGCGGGGGCCGCGCTGGTGAGCCGCGAAGGAAAGCTCGTCGGCGTCGGATCGCTGTTCGTGCGCGAGACGCTGGACGGGTCCCAGGCGCCGGGCAACATGTTCGTGCCCATCGACCTGCTCAAGCCCATTCTCGCCGACCTCATCGAAAAAGGCAGGAGGAGCGGGCCGGCGCGTCCCTGGCTGGGCCTGGCGACCGAGGAGCTGCACGGACACCTTCTGGTGACGCGCGTGTCGCCCGACGGCCCCGCCGACAAGGCCGGGATCAGGAACGGCGACATCGTCGTCGGCGTCGGCGCAGACCCGGTGAAGAGCCACGAGGACCTCTACCGCAAAGTGTGGGGCCTCGGCGCGGCGGGCGTCGACGTTCCGCTCAAGATCCTGCAAGGGGTCGACATGCGCGAGCTGAAAGTCCGCTCGATCGACCGCTTCCAGTATTTCAGGGAGAAGCCGGTCTATTAGGCCGGATCAACGGGCGCAAAAAAACGGCGCAGCCCGCGGGGTGCGCGAGTGCGCCGTGAAGGTACTACGGAGGAGATCGGTGCTTAGCGGCTGCGGCCCCAGCGGCGGTGGCCGGTTTCGAAATCGTTGGCGGTGGCGTAGTCGAAGCCCTTGGACTCCTCGCTGGGGCGCGCTCCCTGGTACAGGGACAGCGCGACGCCGAGGACGAGGCCGGCTCCACACAGGCTTTGAATCGCGGTGACTAGGGTTTCGATCATGGTGCTTCTCCTCTCTTATGCGACCGGTTCGAGGTCCTTGTCCTTACAAAAGCAGGAAACAGGCCAAGTTCGGGGAGCAGGCTCATGCCCTATATCATATTGATTAATAAAGTATAATTGCCGGAGTAATCCTCGGCAGCTGTTCGCGGACCTTTGAGCAATTCATCCATCGACAACACCCTGGCAGTCGAGCGCCATCGCCTCGACACGGCGGCCCTGGAAGGCCTGCTTGGCGAGCGCGGGTTTCCCGGGCCGATCGAAGCAGAGCGCTTCAAAGGCGGCCAGTCGAACCCGACCTATCTGATCAGGGGCCCTGGCGGGCGGCTGGTGCTGCGCGCCAAGCCCGGTCCGGCGGCGAAGCTCCTGCCCTCGGCGCACGCGGTGGAGCGCGAGTTCCGCGTGATGACGGCGCTCGGGCAGGCGGGCTTTCCCGTGCCGCGGACGCACTTCCTGTGCGAGGACGAAAGCATCATCGGCCGGGCGTTCTACGTGATGGACTATGTCGAGGGCCGGGTGCTGTGGGAACAGTCGCTTCCGGGAATGAGCGCCCGCGAGCGCGGCGCCATCTACGACGAGATGAACCGCGTCATCGCCGCGCTGCACGGCATCGACTACGCGGCGGCGGGGCTCGCCGATTTCGGCAGGCCGGGAAACTACTTCGCGCGGCAGATCGGGCGCTGGAGCAGGCAGTACCGCAGCTCGGAGACCGAGACGATCGAGGCGATGGACCGGCTCATCGCCTGGCTGCCGGAGCATATTCCGCCGGGCGACGAGACCGCGATCGTCCATGGGGATTTCCGCATGGACAACCTGATATTCCACCCGAGCGAGGCGCGCATCGTGGCGGTGCTCGACTGGGAGCTGTCGACGCTCGGCCACCCGCTCGCCGATTTCTCCTATCACTGCATGAGCTGGCACATCCCGCCGGGGCAGTTCCGCGGCATCGCCGGGCTGGACCTCGAATCGCTCGGCATCCCCGGCGAGTCGCAGTACATTCGGTCATACTGCGCGCGCACCGGGCGTGAGCGCATCGGCAACTGGAATTTCTATCTCGCCTACAACCTGTTCCGCATCGCGGCGATCCTCCAGGGCGTGGCCAAGCGCGCGCTCGAAGGGACGGCCTCGAGCGCCCAGGCCCTGGACGCGGGGAGGCGCGCCCGGCCGCTCGCCGAGCTGGGGTGGAAATACGCCGAGCGGGCGATGGAGAAGGGCTAGGACATGGATTTCGCGTATTCGGACAGGGTGAGGTCGCTGCAGGCGAAGCTCGAGCGCTTCATGGAAGCGCACGTCTATCCGGGCGAGCGCCGCTTCCGCGAGGAGATCGAGACGAATCGAGCCGGGGGCAACCCCTGGGTGCCGACGAAGCTCATCGAGGAGCTGAAGCCGAAGGCACGCGCCGAGGGTCTGTGGAACCTGTTCCTGCCGCGCTCGCCGCGCGCGCCCGAAGGCCTGTCCAACCTCGAGTACGCGCCGCTGTGCGAGATCATGGGGCGCGTGCACTGGGCCCCCGAGGTGTTCAACTGCTCGGCGCCCGACACCGGCAACATGGAGACGCTGGAGCGCTACGGCTCGGAGGCGCAGAAAGAAGAGTGGCTCGACCCGCTGCTGCGCGGAGAGATCCGCTCGGCGTTCCTCATGACCGAGCCCGACGTGGCCTCGTCGGATGCGACCAACATCCAGTGCCGCATCGAGAGGCAGGGCAAGGACTACGTGGTCAACGGCCGCAAGTGGTGGTCGTCGGGCGCGGGAGACCCGCGCTGCCGGCTGTTCATCGTGATGGGCAAGACCGATCCGCAGGCGGCGAAGCACGCCCAGCAGTCGATGATCCTGGTGCCGCGCGACGCGCCCGGGGTGAAGATGCTGCGGCCCCTGAGCATCTTCGGCTACGACGACGCGCCCCATGGGCACATGGACATCGCACTGGAGAACGTGCGCGTGCCCGCGTCGAATCTGCTGCTCGGCGAAGGCCGCGGCTTCGAGATCGCGCAAGGGCGGCTCGGACCGGGCCGCATCCATCACTGCATGCGCCTCATCGGCGTCGCCGAGCGCGCGCTGGAATTCATGTGCAAACGGAGCCTCGCGCGCGTGACCTTCGGCAAGCCGGTCGCCGAGCGCACGGTGACGCAGGAGCGCATCGCCGAGGCGCGCATCATGATCGAATCGGCGCGGCTGCTGGTGCTCAAGGCCGCGCAGATGATGGACACCGTGGGCAACAAGGCGGCGCGCGCCGAGATCGCGATGATCAAGGTGCTCGCGCCGAACGTCGCCTGCAAGGTGCTCGACTGGGCGATCCAGGCCCACGGCGGCGGCGGGCTGTCCGACGATTTCCCGCTCGCCTACATGTATGCGCATTCGCGCACGCTGCGTTTCGCCGACGGTCCCGACGAGGTGCACCGCAACGCCATCGCGAAGCTCGAGTTGTCGAAGCACCTGAAGCGCTAGCGCGCCGGACGCATCGCAAAGGCCCACAGTCCCAGCGTGGCCGTGAGCAGTGCCATCGCGCTCAAGGCGAGCGACCAGTGGATGCCGATCAGGCTGCCGACCAGCCCCACGGTCACGCCGCTGAACGCGCGCATGCCGCTGTTCGCGGTGTTGTAGAGGCCGATCAGGCGGCCGCGCAGCTGCGCCGGGGCGTGCAGCTGGACCAGCGTCTGCGACATGGCGCTGAAGGCGAGATTCAGGAAACCGGCGACGAACATCAGCGCTACCGCGAGGGGATAGCTCGTCGCCGCGGCGAAGCCCGTGATCACCACGCACCACAGCAAGGTGAAGACGATCGCCGTCTGCGGGCGCGCCCGCAGCAGCCCGCGGCTTTCCAGGATCAGCCCGCCCGTGAGCGCGCCCGCCGCGTTGGCCGCGAACAGGACGCTGTAGCGGACGCCGGTATCGTCGGTGCCGAGGTCGTGCGCGTACTCCGGCATCTGGGCCTGGAAGGCGTTGCCGACGAAGAGAGACGAGATGCCGGCGAGCAGGATCATCGAGAAGATCGTGCGATTGCCGGAGATCCGGCGCAGCAGGGCGAAGGTATCGGCGAGGCCGGTCGTGCGTGGCGGCGTGCCTTGCGCCTGGCGCCGGTGCCCGTCGTAGGGGACTCTCCAGAGCCACAGGAGCAGGGGAGCGTAGATCAGGACGTTGGCGAGCAGCCCCCAGGGCGGCCCGAGGAGCAGCATCAGCCCTCCGCCCACCGCGGGCCCCATCAGCAGGCCGAGATAGCGGCCGGTCGCAGAGAGCCGCACCGCGCTCTGCAGCTGCTCGGGCCCGACGATGTCGTGGATCAAAAGCTGGCTCGCCGGGCCCCAGATCACGCCCGCCATGCCGTGCACGGTGAGCAGGACCACCGCGTGCCACAGCTCGATGGTGTCGGTGAGGAACAGCAGGCCCCAGGCGAGCGACACGCCCATGAAGAGCACCAGCGCGATCTGGATGATGCGCCGGCAATCGTAGCGGTCGGCGAGCGCCCCGAAGTAGACGGAGAACAGCAGGAACGGCAGCCAGTGGCTGAGCACCGCGAACCCGCCGAGGGCGGGCGAGTGGAACTTCTGGAACATCACCCAGTAACTGATGACGTGCTCGATGTTGTCGGCCATCATCGCCGCGGCCGAGGTCAGGAAGTAGGCGCGAAAGCTCCCGTGGCGGAGCGCCGCGAAGGCGACTTGCCTCCCGGCCAAGTCCGCCATCAGTCCGGGTTCTGCTGGGCCGGGACTGCGCGAGGCCGGCGGTCGGAGCCGGTCGCGACGTAGGTGAGCGTCGCCTC
>DATIWX010000106.1:0-21455 GCA_035519135.1 Burkholderiales bacterium
CGCGGGCTTGAGGAGCGAGCCGACGGGCCGCGCGGCGTCGAGCGCGCGGTTGAAGCCGCGGTAGCGCGGGTCGCGGTCGCCGACCAGGGCCTCGACCTCGCCGGTCTGGCTGTCGGTGACGACCACCGCGCCTTCCAGGCCCGGGTCGCCGAAGCGCTTCTCCCTGTCGAACTGCGCGATCCTGCGCTCGAGCACCTGCTCCGCCTTGTTCTGCACGCGCGGGTCGAGCGTGGTGAAGATGCGCAGGCCCTCGGAGCGCAGGTCGGCCTCGTCGTAGTCGCGCCGCAGGTGCCTGTATACGAGGTCGACGAAGGCGGGGTGGGGCGAGGTGCCCATCGCGGCCTTGGCGTTGACGCCGAGGCCCGTCTGGCGCGCGAGCATGTACTCCTCGGGCGTGATGGCGTTGGTGTTGCGCATCTCGCGCAGCACCAGGTTCCTGCGCTCCAGGGCCCGGTCGGCGTGGCGGTAGGGGTCGTACACGCCCGGGCCTTTCACCATGGCGACGAGGAGCGCGCCCTCGGGGAGCGCGAGCCGGTCGACGGTCTTGCCGAAGTAATACAGCGAGGCGAGGCCGACGCCGTGGATGGCGCGGTCGCGGTCCTGGCCGAGGTAGATCTCGTTCAGGTAGGTCTCGAGGATCTCCTCCTTGCCGTAGTGCAGCTCGAGCAGCACCGCCATGATGAACTCGGTGCCCTTGCGCTGGAGGGTGCGCTCGGGGGTGAGGAAGAAGTTCTTGACCAGCTGCTGCGTCAGCGTGCTGCCGCCCTGCAGTCCGTGGCCGCGCACGAAGCTCCACGCGGCGCGCGCGATGCCGCGCAGGTCGTAGCCGTGGTGCGTGTAGAAGGCGCGGTCCTCGGTGGCGATGAGCGCCTGCACCAGGGGCTTGGGGACTTCCGACAGGCGCACCAGCACCCGGTCCTGGTTGTTGCCGGGGTAGATGCCGCCGATCGCCACCGGCTCGAGGCGCGCCAGCGGCAGATCGGTGCCATGGCCGTCCTGCACCTTGGCTACGCCGTTCGCGTCGAAATTCGCGCGCACCCGCAGCGCGTTCTGCGGTCCGTCCCAGAAGCGGAACGGCCGCACCGCGATCTCCAGCCAGTCGCCGTCGCGCAGGAACCAGCCCGAATCGCCCTCGCGCATCCCTTCGCGGTAGTTGTTCTCGCGCAGCTCGTCCACGACGTCGCCCTGCGTGACGCGCAGCCCGGCGTGCAACTCGAGCGGCCGCGCGTAAATGCGCGCGGGAAGCGCGAAGCGCCGGCCTTCGAACTCGCCGCGCACGCGGAAATCGAGATACAGCGTGAAGCTCGCGGCGAGCAGGGCGAGCGCGAGACAGGCGTAGCGGAAATAGCGCCAGAACTTCGAGCGGCGCGGCTCGATCTGGCCGAACATGCGGCGGCGGAACATCGGGCGAATTTTACTTTGTTGTGGCGGGAGACGATGCTTGCGACAGGGCGAGTCGCGCAGAGTTCGCTTGCCGTTGAGCTCGGGTGTCGTCGTCAGGCGACAGGGCTGCGGATGCTAGAATTTTCCCTCCAGTGAAATTTCGCCCGTTTCCCAGACCCGTCGTTCTCCTGCTCGCCCTCCTGCACGTCTATATCGGCGTGCGGCTGCTCCTGCCGTTCGGTGTTGCCGCCCAGCTCGCAGGCGGGACCGTGCTCGCGGCGTGCTTCTGGCTCTTCCCCAAGGGATTCTGGATCCGGGAGGATCGCGCTCCCTGGGCGATGTTTCTCCCGTGGCTGGCGGCGGGGTTTTTCTCGTGGCTCTTGGTCCTCACGGTGGTGCGCGATGTGAGCTTGCTCGCGTCCGCGCTCGCGCTGTCCCCGCAAGTCCACGCGTCCTGGACCCGCATCTCGGCCATCGGCGTGATGGCGCTCGTGCCGGCGATCACGCTCGCCGGCTTCTACCTGGCTCGCCGCGCGGCGCCGGTGGTCGACGTCGAGGTGCCGCTCGCCGGTCTGGCGAGGGAGCTGGAGGGCTTCACCATCGCCCTGATCAGCGACATCCACGTGGGGGAGACGATCAAGCGCAATTTCGTCGAGGCCATCGTCGAGCGGGTGAACGGCCTGCGGGCCGACATGGTCGCGATCACCGGCGACGTGGTCGACGGCAGCGTGCCCGACCTCGCCCGCCACACCGAGCCGCTCGCGCGCCTCGCCTCCAGGCACGGGACCTATTTCGTCACCGGCAACCACGAGTACTACTCGGGCGCCGACGAGTGGATCGCCGAGATGCGGCGCCTGGGCGCGAGGGTGCTGATGAACGAGCACGTGGTCCTGGATCACGACGGAGCGGCGCTGGCGGTGGCCGGCGTGACCGACTGGTCCGCGCACCATTTCGATCCTTCGCACAAGAGCGACCCTCACGCGGCGGCGAAGGGGGCGCCGGCGCACGCGCTGAAGCTGCTGCTCGCCCACCAGCCCCGCTCCGCTCGTTTCGCCGAGGAGGCGGGCTACGACCTGCAGCTCTCCGGGCACACGCACGGCGGGCAGTTCTGGCCGTGGAATTTCCTGGTGCGGCTGCAGCAGCCGTTCACCGCGGGGCTGAACCGCCTCGGCCGCATGTGGGTCTACACCAGCCGCGGCACCGGGTACTGGGGACCGCCGATGCGCTTCGGGGTTCCCTCGGAGATCACGCTCATCCGCCTGGTCGCCGAATAAGGGCATACATCACAGTGAAATATCTTCCCTGTAGCCTCGCGGGGTTACTCGCGGAGATAGTCATGGAAGTTCACCAAACGACGTTCGTTCAGGCTGTGGCGCTCGCGGGCGTCGTGGCGCTTTCGATGACCGGCTGGGAGAAGAGCCGCGAAGAGACGCGCGTGCAGGCTGGCGGCACGCCGGCCCGGACGGCCGCTACGCAAACAGGCGTCAAGGGCTCCTACATCGTCGCAGCGACGCGCAAGGTCGAAGGCCAACCGTAAGATACGATCGCCTTCGCTGTCCTCACTGCTCCGGGCGAAAGCTGATATCCCCGTACTGCGCGCTCGCCTTCCCGTGCGTGTTCCTCGCGTCGGTCATCACGCCCACCGCGACGATGTCCCAGGGTTCCTCGCCGAAAACGCGGCGGTAGTCCTCGAGTACGTTGCGCCGGAGCTCGCGCCATTCGCCGACGCGGCCGCCGCTTTCCACGATGATGGTCTGGATCTTCGCGGTCTGATCGTTCGCGACGACGGTGCCGACCGGCGCGTCGTCGGACGAGCTATACATGATGATCGCGTAGGGCATCTTCTCGTGGGTGAGCGCCTTGTAGAAGGAGAGCGCGAAACGCTCGCCGATGTCCAGGCGCTTCACGTCGCCGTGGAAGGCGACGATCACGCGCGCGGCCGAGTCGTCGCGCGAAGGAACGCGGGGGTCGGTGTGGGCGAGGGGCTGCATGACGCGCCAGCGCCACTCGATCCAGGGATGGCGCGCCGGATCGATGCGGATGGGCCGGTAATACCCGGAGGCGGAGCCGTTCGCGCGTCCTTCCAGCACTACCTCCGGGCCGGCGTCGACCAGGGCGTACTCGCTCTTCGACGCGAAGGGCGAAACCACGAAGCGGCTCCAGCCGCCGGGCGGCGCTTCGCCCGGGCGGCCCGCGGAGAACCGCGCCGCCTCGACCAGCGCGCCGCTCTCGACCGGTAGCTCGGCGACGATCGCAGTCGAGGCGAGCAGATCTTCGCCCGGAACGCCGGCGCAGCCGGCGAGCCCCATGCAAAGGAGCGTCGGAGCGATGCGGGGAATTTTCGCCAGGAGGGCCACGGAGTCGGGGAAACAGGGTTCCCGAGTTTGACATGATGGGGCCGGTTTGGAGACTATTCTTGAAATATCCCAGGGCCAGCCGTCCCGACCCCATGAAAATCGCCTCCCTCCAGGTCCACATCCTGCGCGCGCCCGACACCGGCCGCCCGCACTGGGTGTCGCATTTCATCGTCCCCAAGGCGAACGAGATCCTGGTCCGCATCCGGACCGACGAAGGCGTCGAGGGCATCGGCCTGGCGACGAGCTACACGCCGATCGAGGCGGCGATCCACGCGGTGAAGACAGGCATCGCCGACCTGATCGTCGGCGCGGATGCGCTCGCGCCCGAGGCGCTCTACCAGAAGCTGTTCGCGCTGACGTGGCAGCGTCTTTCGTTCGAGAAGAAATGGACGCGCGAGGCGATCGTGCGCATCTCGGCGGCGGTGGATATCGCGCTGTGGGACATCGTCGGCAAGAAAGCGGGGCTGCCGCTGTATCGCCTCTTCGGCGGCTACCGCAACGTGGTGCCGTGCTATGTCACCTGCGCCTACTACCGCGACGGCAAGACCCTGTCCGAGCTGAAGGACGAGATGCAGATGCTGAAAGCCCAGGGGCACACCGGCTTCAAGGCCAAGGCGGGCGGCCTGCCGCTGAAAGAAGATATGGAGCGCCTGGCGCTGGTACGCGAGGTGATCGGCGAGGACAAGGACCTGATGGTGGACGTCAACCGCGGCTGGGACCTCGCCACCGCGATCGAGGGCGCGAGGCTGCTCGAGCCGCTCAAGCCCCGCTGGCTGGAGGAGCCGGTGCACTGGGCCGACGACCGGAGGGAGCTGAAGCTCCTCGCGCAGAAGACGCAGATCCCGCTGTCGGCGGGCGAGAGCGAGCTGACCGGCTACGGCTGCCGCGCGCTGCTGGAGGAGCAGGCGATCCAGATCCTGCAATTCGACTGCACCATGATGGGCGGCTTCACCGAAGGCAGGAAGCTGTCGGCGCTGTGCGAGTTCAACCACGTGCAGGTCGCGCCGCACCACGACTGCTTCATCCACGCGCACATCGTCGCGGCCACGCCCGCCGGCGTCATCGTCGAGTCCTTTACCGACCCTGAGCGCGATCCGCTCCAGGCCGAGCTGTTCGAGGACCCGCCGAGGATCGCCGGGGGGATGTTGACGCTGAAGGAAGCGCCGGGACTCGGCCTGAAGATCTCCGAGCGCGCGCTCGAGAAGTTCGGCGAGCGCGTACTCTGAGCTGAGCTCTGGACCGAGCTCTAGTGCGCCGAGCGCTGCGCCGAGAAGTGGAACAGCTCGGCCAGGGATTTCCACGCCTGCGCCGCCCGGTCGAGCATCAGCTCGAAATTCTCCGCGGACTTGAGCTGCGGCAGATAGCGATGCCGCACCTCCTGCGGGAGGGCCTGCGCCATGGCGCGCCAGAACGGGGTCGTGAATATGTCACGCATGGCTCAGCCTCCTGGCGGCGGGCATGGCGAGGTGTGCGAGGCGCGATTTCACGGCTCGGACGCCCAGGCGGAAAAGCAGCCTGATGAAGCGCAGGCGGGCGCGATGAGCCGCGGCGATCAGCGCGGTTGTTTCTTCGGGTGTCGGGTAGCGGAGCGTGTTGCGGTCGGTCATGGTGGTCTCCCTTGTCCATTCGGACGGCGAAATCGCCTTCCTATGGGGGACCACTTTAGGCGTCCGGCAGGCGACTCTCGCCGTCATCCGGCATAGCCGGTTTGTGCCATACGCACGAAAATCCCCGGGGCGCCAAAGGAGGAGGAGGAGAGCGCCCCGGGGGTGGTGCCCGGTCAGTGCGAGCGGTGCGAGAAGAATTCGATGACCCGGTCGAGCGCGAGCTCGAGGCGTTCCGCCGACTTCAGCTGCGGCGCGTAGCGCTGCCGCACCGACGCGGGAAGCGACTTCGACGCCCTGCTCCAGAACGGTGTTGCGAATTCCCTGTGCTTACGCATGTCCAATCCTTCCTCCGCCGTGGGCGGCATGGGCGAGGCGCTCGAGGATCGCCGCCAGCCCGGTTGCGCCGGTGCGGAACAGCCGCAATATTTCACGGGAGCGGGCGCGGTGCGCGGCCAGTTCCAACGCGCGCAGCTCTTCGACTGTGGGGTAGTGATAAAGATGGTTTTCCATGCGTCATAGAATAGGGTCTGGAGCTTGCAACGACAAACGATGTATTCTCACGTCATACATAAGAAAAACTCACGCCAAACGTGATTTATCGCCTGCCGCCGCTCAACGCGCTCCGCGTCTTCGAATCGGCCGCGCGCCATCTCTCGTTCAAGGAGGCGGCGGCCGAGCTCCACATCACGCAGGCCGCGGTGAGCCACCAGGTGAAGAGCCTCGAGGAGTATCTCGGCATCGAGCTGTTCCGCCGCGAGGGGCGCGGCGTGCAGCTCACCGAGGCCGCGCGCGCCAGCCTGCCGCGGCTGCGCGAGGGCTTCGACGCGCTCGCCGCCGCGGTGGAGACGATCCACGAGCGCGGCGCCGAGACCGAGCTGGTGATCACCGCCCCGCCGGTGTTCGCCGCGCGCTGGCTGATGCCGCGCCTCGCCGAGTTCGCGAAGCGCTCGCCCGATATCGAGGTGCGCGTCGTCGGCTCGAGCAGGATGGTCGACGCCGGCGCGCTCGATTCCGCGGCGCTGATGAGCGACCTCGACCTGCGCAGCGAGACCTCGGGAGTCGAGATCCACCTGGGCACGGGCGACTATCCCGGTTTTCGCGCCGACCGCCTGTTCAGCGTTGCGATCGCGCTGGTGGCGAGCCCCGAGCTGGTGGCGGGCGAGCCGCCGCTGCGCGAGCCCGCGGACCTCGCCCGGCACGTGCTGCTGCACGACGACGCGCTCGACGTCGTCGCGCACGGCGACGCCTGGCGCAAGTGGCTCGAGTCGGCGGGCGTTGCCGACAAGGTCGACGGCAGCCGCGGGCCGCGCTTCTCCACCAACATGCTGTCGCTCGAGGCGGCGTCGCAGAAGCTCGGCGTGGCGCTCGCCCTGCGGCCGATGGTCGACGCCGACCTCGCCTCGGGCAGGCTGGTCGAGCCCTTCGGGATCGAATTGAAGCCGGGCTCGGCTTACTTCCTGGTGTGCCCCGAGGTCATCGCCGGCCGCGCGGCCGTGGCGGCGTTCCGCGCCTGGCTGCTGGAGAAGGCCGCGACGCCCTCTAACGGGACGCCGCCCGCAGCCGCAGCATCTGCCAGGCCAACCCCGCCAGGAAGAGCGCGAGCAGCGCCGCATCGATCGCCTGCAGGATCGGCGCCTGGTCGGAAGCCGCGATCGGCGCGCCGGCGGGCAGGCGGGTCAGGGTCTCGGTGAAGCCCGGGACGAGGTGAAAGAGAAAAGTCGCCGAGTAGCACGCCGTTTCGACGTAGCGCGCAGCGCGCCCGAAGAGTGCCGAGTTCGACGCGGTCCAGGCGACCGCGAGCGCAGCCAGCGTGAGGATCGCGAGCACGTGCGGCGGGCCGAAGCCGCCGTGGCGGAAGATGCCGAGCGCCGTCGCCGCGGTGAGCAGCGTCGCGAGGAGATAGGTCTGCCCGAGGCGGTTCTTCGGCGAGATCTCCTTGTCGCGGATGAGCACGATGAATCCGGATACCAGCGCAACCAGACTGATCGCGGTGTGGATCACGCCGAGCGTCGAGAGCCCTCCCATGCCGGTCTCCTTCGTAAGGGTTGTGGCGGGAAACTCTACACCAGACAGGCGGGCTGGATCGAGGCGGCGGCGTTCGGTTAGACTCCGCTCGTCTGCCAGGAGGGACTGTCATGATCCAGCGCTTCGCCGCCCCGCTCCTCGCCGTGCTCGCCTTGCTGCCCGGGCTCGTCCAGGCGCAGGCCTATCCCGCGAAGCCGGTGAAGATCATCGTTCCCGCCCAGCCCGGCGGCGGCCTCGACCTGATCGGGCGCACCGTCGGCAACGAGCTCAGCCGCGCGTTCTCGCAGTCCTTCGTCATCGAGAACACCGGCGGAGCCGGCGGCTCGATCGCCGCCATGGCGGCGGCGCGCGCCGCGCCCGACGGCTATACCCTAATGGTGGGCTACGTCGGCACCCACGGCACCAACCCCGCCGTGCGCAAGCTCCAGTACGACGCGGTGCGCGATTTCACGCCGATCGCCATGGTCGGAGGCACGCCCAACATCCTGGTGGTGTCCCTGTCGGTCCCGCCCTCGGACCTGAAAGCCTTCATCGACTACGCCAAGCAGAACCCGGCGAAGCTCAACTGGGCCACGGGCGGCATCGGCCTGCTCAACCACCTCGCGATCGAGCAGTTCCGGGCGGCCGCCGGCCTGCCGGAGGTCGCCTACGCGCACTACCGCGGCATCGGGCCCGCGATCACCGACATGCTCGGCGGCCAGATCAACGTGCTCATGCCGGGCTTCGCCGCGGCGCTGCCCCACATCCGCGCGAAGAAGCTCAAGCCGCTCGCCATCACCGGCCTGAAGCGCCATCCGCTGGTGCCCGACGTGCCCACCTTCGAGGAGTCGGGGTTCAAGGGCTTCGACGGCGTGCAGTGGTACGGCATCGTGGGCCCGGCCAAGCTGCCGGCCGAGATCACGCAAAAGCTGAACACCGAGATCAACAAGTCGCTCGCCGCGCCCTCGCTGCGCGAGCGGCTGGCGAGCGAGGCGATCCAGACCATGCCGATGACGCCCGAGCAGTTCGGGGCCTTCATGCGCGCCGACATCGCGCGCTGGACCGCGCTCGCGCGCGAGCGCCACATCCAGCTCGACGACTAGCCGGCCCAGGGGACGCCACGGGCTGGTGCCAGGCTAGCGCAGGCTGAGCGTCTCGCGCTTCCACGACGCATCCTGCCAGCGCCGGAAGGCGTGCAGGATGCGGGAGTCGGAGGCCTGCTGCTCGGTCGCAAGGGTGCCGAGGGCGATCACTTCGAAGCGCAGCCGGTACTTGCCTTCGCCCCTCGCTTCGCGCGCGACCAGCATCTTCCGTCCGCCGGGCACCCAGCCGGCGAATTCCGCGTAGCCGACCCCGGGCGTCGTCGCCGCAGGCGGCAGCACGCCGACGGTCCAGCCCTGGGCGCTCAGGGCGAACACCCACAGCTCGCGCCAGGTCTCGGTCGGCTGCACGGCGAGCGCGAGCGCGGTCCACTCCGGGTTGAGCGCGGCCGAGGCGGTCCAGACGACTCCGTAGGTGCAGCGGCGCACGAGGGGATGCCGCGCGTCGCCGTCCTCGTCGATGAGCGACACGCAGGTCTCGCCCGGCCGGCCGGGGACGACATCGAGGCGCGGCCGCCTCTCCTCGCCCGCCGCGCGCGCCGGGGCCGCCGCCCAGCGGGAGGCGTTCACGCGCATCGCCGCCTCGGCATAGGCCTGCCGGTCGCCGTCGGTGAGATCGGCCCGGACCACGCCTTCGAGCGCCGCGAGCGCGCGATGGGCGGCGAAGTCCGCGGCGTGATGCTCTCGCGTGCGCCGGTAGGCGAGGGCGCTCCACACGCCGGCCCGGCGCATCAGCACGCGGTTCTTCAGCACGGGCGGCAGGGCCGATGCGTCGACGGTGTCGAGCGTTTCCGCCCGCCAGTCGTCGACGAGGCCCCGCTCGTGGGGTCCGAGCGCCGGCGCGATGCACTCCTCGCGCGTCAGGGCGAGCGCCGCGCGTGCGCGCTGCTCGTTGCCCGCGCGCATGGCGAGCACGCGGCGCCAGGCGTCGCCGTCGTAGCACAGGTGCACGCGGCCGTCGCGCTCGTAGCTCGCGAACTTCACGCCGTAGCGCGCGGCGACGTCGAGGTGCGCCGACAGCACGGCCTGCTCGGATTTCGTTCTGGCGCCGCCCGAGGAGGCGCGCCGCGCGAGGCGGTCGGAGAGGGTGCCGAGCGCGTCCAGGGCCTCGATGCCCGGGCCGCCCGAGAGCGTCTCGGGCGGGGCCGCCTCGATGTAGGCGGCGGCGTAGCCGATGCCCAGCGCCTCGCTGCCGGGCGTGTCGCGCAGGAAGCGCAGCAGCGCGAGCAGCTCGGGGGCGTCGGCCTCGGCTAGCCCGGCGCGGCGCACCTGGCTCGCGTGCACGAAGCCGCCGCGCTCGCGCGCGTGGTCCCAGACCTGCAGGTAGTCCAGGCGCTCGCCGCGCACCTCGAGCGCCTCGCCCTGCCACAGCACGGCGCTGGAGGGCGCCGAGTCGCGCGGCGCGGCGCGCAAAGGCGTCTGGTCGCGGGTGACGAGGGCGACGCCGGGGTTGGCGTGCGCGAAGGCGGCCGCCAGCGCGGCGAGCGCGACGGCGAGGGCGCGCAGAGCGCTCATGGCTGCCCCTTCGGCTGGCCGCCGAGGAGCGCGCTGCCGAGGAACCCGCCGTCCGCGGGCGGCGGCGCAATGATCACCTGGATCTTGTCGGAGAGCTTGTCCGCGAGCGTCTTCTGGATGAGCAGCGGGTGGCGGGTCACCAGCGCGCCCTCGCGGGCCATCTGCTCCGCGTTGGCCTTGCCGACGAGCTCGACGCGGTAGGCCTCGGCTTCGGCGAGCTTCTGGCGCGCGTCGGCCTCGCCTCTCGCCTCGATGCGGCGCGCGTCGGCGCTGGTCTCCGCGCTCTTGATGCGCGCGGCCTTGTCGGCCTCGGCTTCCAGCCTGCGCTGCTCGATCTGGCGCTCCTTGAACGGCAGCACGTGCTTCATCGCCTCTTCCTGGGCCTGCGCGGCGATGACCTGCTCGCGCGCGGCGGCCTCGGCGGATTTCTCGCGCCGCACTTTCTGGGCCTCGCCCTCGAGCTCGGTCTCCTTGACGCGCTTGTCCTTGAGCTCGAGGGTGTAGCGCATCTTCTCGGTCGCGAGCTCCTCGGCGAGCAGCGCCTCCATGCCACGGCGGTAGTCGGCCGGCAGGTCGACCTTGCCCATGAGCACCTCGCGAAGCAGGATGCCGTCGGCCGCGAGCCTGGATTTCAGCTCCGTTTCGACCGCCTGCTGGATCTCGGCGCGCTTGGTCGAGAAGATCTCGCGCACCGTGTAGCGCGCGAACACCTTGTAGATCACGCCCTGCACCGCCGGCTCGACGATGTCCGCGGCGAGGTCCTCCGGGAGGTTCTTGGCGGTGGCGCCCACCTTGAGGGGATCGAGCGCGTAGCGGAACGCGAGGTCGACCCCGAGCGACAGGCCTTCGACCGATTGCAGCGGGGCGGCGCCGTCCGCGCGGCTTACCTGCGCGGGACGATAAGTCCGGTCGCGAAGCGAATAGATCCGCAGCTCGTGCAGGCCGGAAAGGACGAAGACGCTCCCTTCACGCCATTCGCTCACGCCGCCGGTGAACCGGTTCACCCGCAGGCCGATCTGCCCGGCACCGACGGTCTGCACCGGCGGATGGCGGGTGAGGAAGTACGCGACCGCGCCGAGGACGGCGATCAGGACGATCGCGGCCCTGGCGGCGGCGAAGCCGGGACGTGCGCGCTCCACACTTCTCATGGCGAGGCTGCCCGATTCCGCGGCCCGGCGAGCGAGCCAGTCGCGGATCCCTTCGATCAGATTCCTCAAACGATCCAGCAAGATCATCTCCCTTGGCACTGTCGGCGGCCCACTGCCGCTCATTGCATTGGAGTGCGGGAAGATGGCGCACTCCGGCCAGCGCGCGGGAAAGGCGCGGATCAATTGTGGCGGGAGGAGGGCGGCGGCTTGCGGACAGCTTGCGCGGTCGTGGCGGCCGGCGCGGGTTTCAGCGGGGCTTCGGGGCGGGTTCGATCATGAGGTCGTCGACGAAACACCAGCCCCAGTCCTCGCCGGGCTGGAAGCTCTTCATGACCGGGTGCTGCGTCCGGTGAAAGTGCTGGGTCGCATGCTTGCCAGGGGAGCTGTCGCAGCAGCCGACGTGGCCGCAGGAAAGGCACAGCCGCAGGTGGACCCAGCTCGTGCTGGAGCAGCCCGCCGTGTTCGGGGCCAACGTCTCCTTCGCGCCGTCGAAGCGGACGACGACGCTCCGGCCGCGGTATTCCTCCATCGCCCTCAGCCTTCGTAGCCCTTCACCACGCTTGCCGGGCGGACATGCGCCTCGGAGGGCTTGTGCCCGGTCTCGCGCAGCGCCCGCCGCTGGCGCAGCAGGTCCCAGCACTGATCCAGCTCGACCTGGATGTCCGCCAGGCGCTTGCTCTGCTCCGCGGAGGGCGAAGGGTGCTCGAAGAGCTGGTGCTCTTCCGACACCAGTCGTTGAATGTGGCCCAGAACGCGCGATTCCTTCGCTTCGTCTTTCATGGGAACTCCCGTGTGACAGTCCGACTCCTCGCGGGTACTCTAGCACGGTGTCTATCGCTTCATCCCGATCCAAGGCGCCGTGAAATGACTTCGAGCGATCCACGGCCGGCCACGATCCGCCTCGAGGGCGAGCGGACCGTGTCGGGGCTGCTCCAGGTCCCGGCCGATGCGCGCGCCTGCCTGGTGCTCGCCCACGGCGCCGGCGCCGGCATGCGGCATCCCTTCATGGCCGCGGCGGCGCAGGGGCTCGCCGGGCGCGGTGTCGCGACGCTCCGCTATCAGTTCCCCTACATGGAGCGCGGCTCGAAGCACCCGGACGCACCGCACCTCGCCCAGGCCGCGGTGCGAGCCGCGGTCGCCG
This sequence comes from Burkholderiales bacterium, assembly GCA_035519135.1. Classification (GTDB taxonomy): domain Bacteria; phylum Pseudomonadota; class Gammaproteobacteria; order Burkholderiales; family SG8-39; genus VBDM01. The sequence goes on from DATIWX010000106.1 coordinate 12,256, forward strand.
AGGCCTCGCGCGTCGCCCCCGGGCTGCCGCTGTTCGCGGGCGGCAAGTCCTTCGGTGGGCGCATGACATCCCAGGCGCAGGCGGAATCTCCCCTGCCGGGCGTGCGCGGCCTCGCCTTCCTCGGTTTTCCGCTGCATCCGCCGGGGCGGACTTCGGAGGAGCGCGGAAAGCATCTCTTCGACGTCGGCATCCCGATGCTCTTCCTGCAGGGAAGCCGCGACGAGTTCGCCGACCTCGGGCTTCTTGAGCCGCTCGTCGCCCGGCTCGGCGCGCGGGCGACGCTGAAGGTGTTCGCCGACGCCGACCATTCGTTCCACGTGCCCGCGCGCTCGGGGCGCAAGGACGCGGAGGTGAGGGCGGAGGTGCTCGATGCGCTGGCAGCGTGGATCGGCGCAGCAGCGGTCAGCTAGGCTGATCCGCGGGAAGCGGAATGAACTCGTCGTGGTCGTTGTCGGGCAGCTTCATGCGACCGGCGCGCCAGTCGGCCTTCGCCTGCTCGATGCGCTCCCTGGAGGACGAGACGAAGTTCCACTCGATGAAGCGCTCGCCGACCGGCTCGCCGCCGAGCAGCATCACCGTCGCCTGCGTTACGGCACGAAAGAGCACCGGCTGGCCGGCCTTGAATACGAGCATCTTGCCGTTGCCGAAGCGTTGTCCTTCGACCTCGACCTCGCCTTCGACGACGTAGGCGGCGCGCTCGGGATACTCGGCCGGGAGCTGCGCCTTTGCGCCCGCCGCCAGGGTCCAGTGGACGTAGAAGATCGGCGAATGGATCTCGACCTTCGCCTTGGCCCCGAAGGCGGTCCCGGCGAGAAGCCGCGCGCGCAGGCCGCCCTCTTCGTAGGCCGGAAGATCGCCCGGCCCGTGGTGCGCGAATCGCGGCTCGGTCTCCTCCGCTTCCCCGGGGAGCGCCACCCACGCCTGGATGCCGTGAACCCGGTCGCCGCGCGCGCGCGCCTTCTCGAAGCGCTCGGAATGCGTGATGCCGCGACCGGCGGTCATCCAGTTCACCTCTCCCGGGCGGATCGCCTGCTCGGAGCCGACGCTGTCGCGGTGCATGATCTCGCCGTCGAAGAGGTAGGTGACCGTCGACAGGCCGATGTGCGGGTGCGGGCGCACGTCCGCGCTCCTGGCGAGGCCCGGCGCGAAGTCGACCGGCCCCATGTGATCGAAGAAGATGAAAGGCCCGACCATGTGGCGCTTCGTGAAAGGCAGGACGCGCCCGACGGTGAAGCCGCCGAGGTCCCGCTGCCGCCTGTCGATAACGAGCTCGATCATGGAACTCGATTGTAAGCCTGCCGCCCTAGCCGGTGGTCATCATCACCGGCGCGTGATCGCTGCTGCCGACGTCGGCGAGCACGGTGCAGCTCGAGGCGCGCGCGGCGATCGAGGGCGAGGCGAGGATGTAGTCGATGCGCCAGCCGATGTTTCTCTGGCGCATGTTGCGCCACGGCGCCCACCAGGTGAACAGATTCGGGTCTTCCGGGGCCAGCGCGCGGGCGACGTCGACGAGGTGGTCGCCGAGAACCCGGTCGAAGAGATCGCGCTCCTCCTCGCGCTGCCCGATCATCCCGGGTTTTACTTCCTTCGGGTGCAGGTCGAGATCGCTGCGGGTGACGTTCATGTCGCCGCAGAGGATCAGCTCGCGTCCCTCCCGGGCGAGCTGCCTCGCCCAGCCCCCGAGCCGCACCAGGAACTGCAGCTTCGCCTCGTAGTCCTTGCCGCCGTTGGGTACGTATACAGAGGCAAGAACGAGGTTGCCCAGCTGCGCCTGCACGATGCGCGATTCCATGTCGAATTCCGGGTGGCTGAAGGCGGGCTCGGCGTCGAACAGCCCCTTGCGGACGTGCAGCGCCACGCCCGAGTAGGCGCGCAGCCCGTGCCAGTAGGCGTGGTAGCCCTCGAGCTCGGGCGGGTCGACGATCTGCGCGCGCTCGGCTTTCAGCTCCTGCAGGCACACCACGTCGGGCCGGTCGCGCGCGAGCCACGCGGAGAGCTGCGCCTGGCGGGCGCGAAAGCCGTTGACGTTCCAGGTGGCGATTTTCATTCCGGACGAATCGTAGCGGATTTTTCGCTATCATCGCGCCATGTCGAAGCTGAGCCTCACGATCGCCACCACCGACTACGACCACTTCCGCGATTTCAGGACGGGCGCGGTCCAGGCCGAGGGCATCGACCACAACTGGCTCACCCTGGGACATCACGAGTGCTTCGCGCGCTTCACCGCCAACCGGGAGTTCGACCTGTCGGAGCTGTCCTTCGCCAAGTTCGCCGCGCAGGTGACGCGTGACGACGCCGACATCATCGGCCTGCCGGTGGTGTGCTCGCGCTTGTTCCGCTTCAGCTCGTTCTACATAAACAAGAAGAGCGGAATAAAGACGATTACCGACCTGAAAGGCAGGAAGGTCGGTTCGCCCGAGTGGGCACACTCGGCGGCGGTATACATGCGCGGCTGGATGCACAACGACGCGGGCGTGAAGCTCGAGGAGGTGCACTGGGTCCAGGCCGGGGCGAATTCGCCGGGCCGCGAGGAGAAAGTCGAGCTGCATCTTCCCGCCGGCGTCAAGCTCACGCGCATCGCCGACAAGTCGCTGTCGCAGCTGCTCGCGGCGGGCGAGATCGACTGCGCCATCATCGCGCGCCCGCCGGCCTGTTTCCTCGATGGCCATCCCGACGTGGTGCGCCTTTTCCCGGACTATATCGAGATGGAAGAGGAGTACTACGAACGCACCAAGGTCTGGCCGATCATGCACATCATCGCGATGCGCAACAGGATCGTCGACGAGCACCCCTGGGCGGCGCGCAACCTCTACAACGCCTTCCAGGAATCCAAGCGGCGCAGCGTCGAGCGTTTGCTCGATCCCGCGGTGTCGCGCTACCCGCTCGCCTGGTTGTCCACCTATGCGCGCGAGATGCGCGAGCGCTTCGGCGGCGATCCCTTTCCCTACGGCATCGAGGAGAACCGCCCGACCTGGGAGCAGATGGCCCTGTATACGCACCAGCAGGGCATCGCGCACCGGCGCTTCGCGCCGGAGGAGATCTTCCCGAAGGGCATCGAGACGAAAGTGGTGATCTGACGCTCCGGCTCAATGCCGGATGAAGGTCAGCGCGATCTCGATGACGATGAGCAGCACGATCGAGGCTTCCAGCAGCACCAGCCGCGAGTCCCGGGTCATGTCGAGCACGAGCTCCAGCGCTTCCTGGACGCTGCGCAGCTTGAGCTCGAGCGCGGTGTAGCGGTCGGCCAGGTCGAACTCGGCGCGCAGCTCGTGGTAGATGCGGTCGGCCGTGTAGTCGTCCCAGATGGCGTCGGGCTTATCGAGCAGGTGCAGGATCGAGAGCACCTCGTTGCGCGTGCCGATGGCGGTGCCGATGAAGCGGTGCAATTCCCGCGTCGCGAAAGGCGCCCTGCCGGCCTTCTCCAGCCGCTCGACCAGGCGATCGGTGCGGGAGAACATCTGCTCGACGATACGCTCGTAGTACTCCATCTCCCCGCTCTGGGCCATGGTCATCGCGACCACGCTCGCGCCTTCGAAGCTGAGCTTGTCCACGACCAGCGTGCCGTCCCGGACGTCGGGCCGGACGCCCGGCTCCTCGCGCACCGAGAAGGACTCTTCCGAGCCGAGCGTGAGCCCGGGGCGCGCGGCGTGCAGCCGTGCCATCTGCCTCTCGCGCTCCGCGGGAGGCGTGTTGTGGAAGACCACCGCGCCGAAGGGGTAGACGAACACCGTTCCGCCGCCGGGCGTGGTGTACCAGAGCTCGCGCGGCGTGCGCTTCGCCTCAGGAAAGGAAGCCGCGAGCTCCTTGAGAGACAGGTTCTCGACGAAGGCGACTGCGTGGAAGGTGTGCGAGGTCATCTCTTGTCGTCATCGGATCCCCCTCATTTTACGACGCGCAGGCCCGGGTGCAGCGCCGCGGCGCGATCCAGCAGCAGCCGGATCTCGCGCGTGTTGCGCGTGAGCGAGGCCGCGCGCTCGAACTCGCCTCGCGCTTCGTCGAGGCGCCCGAGCTTCAGAAGGAAGTCCGCGCGCACGCTGGGCAGCAGGTGATAGCCCCGCAGCACAGGCTCGGCGGCGATCGCGTCGACAAGCGCGAGCCCTTCCTCCGGGCCGTAGGCCATCGAGACGGCGACCGCGCGGTTCAGCTCGACGATCGGCGAGGGCATGAGCTGGGCGAGCCCGTCGTAGAGCGCGACGATGCGCTTCCAGTCGGTGTCGGCCGGCGTGGGGGCGCGCGCGTGGCAGGCAGCGATCGCGGCCTGCAGCGTGTACGCGCCCAGCGCTCCGCCGAGCTTCTCCGCTCGCTCGAGCGCCGCGAGGCCGCGCTGCACCAGCAGGTGATCCCAGCGCGCGCGGTCCTGATCCATGAGGAGAATCGGCTCGCCCGACGGGCCGGTGCGGGCGTGCAGGCGCGACGCCTGGATTTCCATGAGCGCGACCAAGCCGTGGACCTCGGGCTCGTCGGGCGCGAGCCCGGCGAGGATGCGTCCCAGGCGCAGCGCGTCGTCGCACAGCGCGGGCCGCATCCAGTCATCGCCCGCGGTGGCCGAGTAGCCCTCGTTGAACACCAGATAGATGACTTCGAGCACGGACGATAGGCGCGCGGCGAGGTCCGCGCCGCGCGGCACCTCGAAGGGAACGCGCGCCTCGGCCAGCGTCCGCTTCGCGCGCACGATGCGCTGGGCGATGGTCGGCTCGGAAACGAGAAATGCGCGCGCGATCTCGTCGGTGGCGAGGCCGCACAGGAGCTTGAGGGTCAGCGCGGCGCGCGCCTCGGTGGAGAGCACCGGGTGGCAGGCGGTGAAGATCAGCCGCAGCAGGTCGTCGCCGATGTCGTCATCGAGAGCGGCGTCCAGGTCCGGCGTGAAGCCTTCTTCCATCTCGCGGCCGATCTCCTGGTGCTTCGCGTCGACGAGCTTGGCGTGGCGGAAGTGGTCGAGCGCGCGGTTCTTCGCCGCGGCCATGAGCCACGCGCCCGGGTTGTCGGGCACGCCCGAGGCGGGCCATTTCTCGAGCGCCGCGACCAGCGCCTCCTGCGCGAGCTCCTCGGCGAGGCCGACATCGCGCGTCATGCGCGCGAGGCCGGCGACGATCTTCGCCGACTCGATGCGCCAGACCGCGTCGATTGTCCTGTGGGGCGCCGAGGCGGCCACTAGCCCTTCTTGCCCTGCTTCGCGAGCCGCTCGCGCAGCGCCGGCTCGTTGCTCGCGGCCTTCTGGACGTCTTCGGGGAAGTCCTCGAACTCCTGCACCCTCCGAATCTCGATCAACTGGCCGTCGGGCATGGGAGCGCGCCTCGCCCATTCGACCGCTTCCTCCTTCGACTTCACCTGGATTATCCAGAAGCCGCCGATCACTTCCTTCGCCTCGGTGAAAGGGCCGTCGATCACCCTGGGCTTGCCGCCTGAGAAGGAGACTCGCGCGCCCATCGAGGGCGGATGCAAGCCTTCCATTGACAGCAGCACGCCGGCCTTCTGCAGGGACTCGTTGTACTTCGACATCTCGGCGACGATCTTGGCGTCCGGCATGGCGCCGGGCTTGGCCTTCTCGTAGCCCTTGGGGATCACGATCATCATGAATCTCACGGGTGTCTCCCTCGTCAGAACCGGACCAGCGGCTTGAACCCGCCCCAGAACATGCGCTTGCCATCGAACGGGAGCTTCTTCGGGTCCATCATGTCGGCGAGGCGCTTGTCCTTCATGACCTTCGCCATGACGCGGTCGCGCTGTGCGCGCGACTTGTAAACGACATACGCGAATACCACGGTCTCGCCCGGCTTGAGCTTGACGCTCTGCGGGAAGGAAGTGTGCTTGCCCGGCTTCACATCGTCCGCAACGCACTCCAGATATTCCAGGGCGCCGTGCTCGCGCCAGACTTTGCCCGATTTGCGCGCCATGCTCTTGTAGGCCGCGAGCTTGCGCTTCGGGACGGGTACCACGACTGCGTCGACGTACATGATTCCTCCGTTCGGTTGAGTTTGTGAGTCAAGCTGCGGCTGGTGAAGCTCCGACCGCTTTGGGAAAAGGCGGAAATGCCAGCGCCATCGCCACCGCGCCGAGGCCGATCGCACCCGAGTAGACGTACATCCAGGTGTACTGGCCGAAAGTGTCGAAGATCCAGCCGCCGATGGCCGGACCGGCCGCCATGCCGAGGCTCGACACCATGGCGGCGGCACCGAACACGCCGCCGAGGATCTTTTGCCCGAAGTACTCGCGTGCGAGCACCGCGTAGAGCGGCATCACGCCGCCGTAGGCGAAGCCGAACGTCGCGGCGACGGCGTAGAACTCGCCGAGTTGCCTAGCCGAGATGAAGGCGAACGCGGCGAGCGCCTGGATCGCGAGGCCGGAGATGAGGATGCGCTTCACGCCGAAGCGGTCGGCCGCCACGCCGAGCGCCAGGCGGCCGCCGAGGCCAGCGAGTCCCTCGACGCTGTAGATCGTCACCGCGGCGAGCGGAGCGAGGCCACAGGTCTGGGCATAGGTGACGGTATGGAAGATCGGGCCGGCGTGCGCCGCGCAGCAGGCGAAGAAGGTGAGCGCGAGGACGATGAACGGCGTCGAGAAGAACGCGTCGCGCAGGCTGGTTCGCGGTCCTTCCGCCGCCGTCGGTCCGGCCGCAGGGGCCGGCGGCCGGCGCACGAAGAGCGCCGCCGGAACGAGCGTCGCCCACACCAGCACCGCGATGACGAGCTGCGCCGCCCGCCAGTCCATCTGCGTGATGAGCCATGCCGACAGCGGCGACATGGTCATCGGCGCGACGCCGACGCCGACCGAGACCAGCGACACGGCGAGGCCGCGATGCCCGCTGATCCAGCCCATGACGGCGGCGATCATCGGCGAGAAGAAGCTGCCGACGGCGATGCCCACCAGCAGGCCGAACGCCAGCTGGAACTGGAGCGCGGTCTGCGCATGGCTCGCGAGGAAGAGGCCTGAGCCCAGGAGCATCGCGCCCGCGAGCACCACGGGCCGCGGTCCGATGCGGTCGCTGAGCGCGCCCCAGCCGAAGCCGGCCGCGCCCATCGCGAGGAAGTTGAGCGTCATGGCGGTCGACACCGCCGTCGTCGACCAGCCGGTCGCCTCGGTGATCGGCCGCAGGAACACCGCGAGCGAGAACATCGCGCCGACGGCGATGCAGCTCATGAAGGCGCCGAGCGCCACCATCACCCAGCCGTACCGTGGCTCCTTCATGATTTCTTCCTTGCGCGTTCCTTCTCCATCTCGCGGAAGCGCTCTATGCCTTCGCTGTCGCCGAAATCCTCCAGCTCGAAGAACTGCCGCACCTCGATCTCGGCCTCGCCCCCGTCGATCGACGGGTTGGGGTAGCGCCGCGCCCACTCCATCGCCTCCTCGCGCGACTTCACCTGGATGATGGTATATCCGGCGATCAGCTCCTTCGCCTCGGCGAAGGGCCCGTCGATCACAGTGCGCTTTGCGCCCGAGTACTTCACGCGCCAGCCCTTGGAGCTCGCTTGCAGCCCCGAGGCATCGAGCAGAACGCCCGCCTTGTGCAGCTCCTCGTGATATCTCTGCATCTCCGAAATGAGCTTCTCGGGGGGCATCACGCCCTTTTCACTGTCCTTGGTGGCTTTCACGATCATCATGAATCGCATGGTCTTTCTCCTTGGGTCGGGAGCAAGGAAAGCCCTGCTCACAACTCTACGACGAACGGGTTACAGCGAAATCGACAAGGCCGCTGATTCTTTTTGGGGATACGCCTAAGTAATTGAAACAGCTAGGCCTTCGCCAGATAAGCCTGCAGGCGGCCGAGGTGCTGCTTCAGGCCTTCGAAGGCGCCGTAGGTCTCAATCACGTGGGTGCGGGCCTCGGCCGTGGCGAAGACCATGCGCATGTCGATCCTGGTCTTGCCACCCAAGTCGGCGAAGGTGACGGTCACGTGGTGACTCAGCGGCTCGACGTCGTCGCCGCCACCAAGGGTGTACACCAGGCGCCCGGGCTCGACCACTTCGAGGTAGGTGACCTTGTTCTGGTAGTCGCGTCCGTCCGGGCCGTGCATGACGTAGCGCCACACTCCGCCGGGCTTCAATTCCATGGCGTAGGTGGTCGTAGTGAAACCGTTCGGTCCCCACCATTTCGCGATGTGCTCCGGATCGGTCCACACCTTCCACACGAGCTCGCGCGGCGCATCGAGGATTCGCGTCGCAGCGATCTCGCGATCGCCCACGAGCTTCTCGCTGCGCCGCGTCTCGACGAAGGTCTTGAGCGAGCCGGTGATCTCGGTCCAGCCCCGGAGGAAGTTCGTCTTCGCGAACGCGGCGATCGGCGCGAAGGTCTCGAGGCCGGTGTGGGTCAGCCGGAGCCGCGTTCTCTTCCCCTCGGCGAATAGCTCGAAGGTGACCAAGGAATCGCCCGCGTAGCCCTCGTAGCGCCAGGTGTAGGCGAGCCGCTTCCCGGGAACGGCTTCGGTCACCTTGCAGCGATGGATGTACGGCTTGCCCCCGCCGGTGAACTGGAACTCGAAGCCGACGCGCGGCTCGAACTCGCGGACGTCGAACGACCAATGCTTGATGTCGTCCGTGTCGGTGAGGGCCTTCCACACCAGCGCGACGGGCGCGTCGAAAACGCGCTCGACGACGAGCGGCTCGTCCTTCGTCGCCAGGTTACTTTTTGCGGTCATCTCTCTTCTCCTTGCGTTGATTGTCCTTGCGCTGCAGCTCCTTGAGGTAGCGGTCGAGCTTGTCGAGGCTCTCCTCCCAGTGGCGCCGGTAGACCTCGACCCAGTCTGCGACGCCCTTGAGCGGGTTGGCCTGCAGCCGGCAGGGCCGCCACTGCGCCTCGCGGCCGCGCTCGATCAGGCCGGCGCGCTCGAGCACCTTCAGGTGCCTGGACACGGCGGGGAGGCTGATGTCGAAGGGCTCCGCGAGCTCGAGCACCGAGGTTTCGCCCGAAGCGAGGCGCGCGAGGATCGCGCGCCGGGTGGGATCGGCGAGGGCGGCGAAGGTGGCGCTGAGGCGGTCGGTGTCCATGGATTGTATTTAACTAAAAGGTTAAATAACAGACGGCGCCTTGTCAAGAGGACTGCCGGCAGGTAGGGTCAGGTCTTGAGCCGGTACCCGGTCCTGAAGATCCAGGCGATGACCGCGAGCGAAGCCACCAGGAACAAGGCGGTCACGGCGAGGCTCACACCGACGCTCACGTCGGCGAGGCCGTAGAAGCTCCAGCGGAAGCCGCTCACCAGGTACACG
>DATIWX010000107.1:0-16017 GCA_035519135.1 Burkholderiales bacterium
GTGCGCTCACCGTCCCTGCCGGACGTCCCCACGGTCGCCGACAGCGTGCCCGGATACGAGGCGAGCTCCTTCCTCGGCCTGGCGGGTCCCGCGGGCATGCCGGCCGCGGTGGTCGAGCGCCTGAACCGGGAGGTACGCCGAACGCTCGCGCTTCCCGACATCGGCCAGAGGTTTGCGGAGTGGGGCGGGGCGCCGACCGCGAGCAGCCCGGAGGAGATGCAGCGCCGCGTGTCCGCGGAGGTAGAGAAGTGGAAGAAGGTCGTCGCAGAGAGAAAGCTCGAGCTGCTGTAGCGGGGCTGCTGCTGTGCGCGCTCGCCGCCGCGGCCTCGGCCCAGTATCCGTCGCACCCGGTGCGCTTCATCGTGCCCTCCGCGACAGGCGGCGGCACCGACATCATCGCGCGGGCGATTTCCCTGAAGCTCTCCGAATCGCTCGGCCAGCAGTTCGTCGTCGACAACCGTCCCGGAGCGGGCCAGATGATCGGCATCGAGCTCTCCGCCCGATCGCCCGCGGACGGCCACACCATCCTGATGGCCGCGAGCACGCTCGCGATCAATCCCGTCATGTACAAGAAGGTGTCCTACGATCCGCTGCGCGATTTCGCGCCGATCACACAGGCGGCGACGCTGCCGAACGTGCTGGTGGTGCACCCCTCGCTGCCGGTGAAATCGCTCGCCGAGCTGATCGCCTACGCGAAGGCGCGCCCCGGCCAGCTCAACTTCGCCTCCGCTGGCGTCGGCACCTCGCCGCAGATGTCGATCGAGCTGTTGAAGAGCATGGCGGGAATCGACATGGTCCACATCCCCTACAAGGGCACGGCGCCCGGCGTGGTGGACCTGCTCGCGGGGCAGGTCCTGGTGATGGCGCCGAACGTGCTGACCGCGCTGCCGCACGTCAAGTCGGGCAGGCTGCGGGCGCTCGCCGTGACCAGCGCGAAGCGGAGCGCGGCCCTGCCCGACATTCCCACCGTCGCCGAGGCGGGGCTTCCCGGCTACGACGCGACGCAGTGGTACGGCGTGCTCGCGCCGGCGGGAACACCGCGCGAGATCGTCCTGCGCCTGCACGACGCCATCGTGCAGGCCCTGCGCGACGCCGAGGTCGGCAGGCGTCTCGCGGCGGACGGCGCCGAAGCGGTCGGCAGCAGCCCGGAGGAATTCGCAGCGTTCATCAAGTCGGAGACGGAAAAATGGGCCAAGGTCGCAGCCGCAGCAGGCATCAAGCCGGAATGAGCGTGCACCGGGTTCTGTGCGTGCTCCTCGCGGCGTCGGCAGGCGCTGCACTCGCGGAGTTTCCCGAGCGCCCGGTTCGGCTGGTCGTTCCGCAGGCGGCGGGCAGCGCGACCGACACGGTCGCGCGCCTGCTCGCCGCCGACATGGGAGGGCCGCTCGGGCAGACCGTAGTGGTCGAGGACCGGCCTGGCGGTGCGCTCACCATCGGCCTGGACCTCGTCGCGAAATCCGCCCCCGACGGCTACACGATAGGAATGGGGCCCATCGGCGCGCTCGCGATCACGCGCCACATGGTGGCAAAGCTCCCCTACGACATCGAGCGGGACTTCCAGCCGATCGCGCTCGTGACGCGCGGGCACCTGCTGCTCGCGGTGTCGCCTTCGCTCCCGGTGAACTCGGTGAAGGAGCTGATCGAGTACGCGAAGAAGAATCCCGGCAAGCTGATGAACGCGTCCTCGAGCAACGGCTCGCCGGGACACGTGGGCGGCGAGCTGTTCAAGTACATGACCGGAACCGACATCGTGCACGTTCCCTACAAGGGCGGTGCGATGGCGATCAACGACCTGATCGCGGGCCACGTACAGGTGATGTTCGAGAGCCTCAACTCGATCGCGCCGCACGCGCGCTCGGGGAAGGTGAAGGCGCTCGCGGTGAGCGGTCCGCGGCGCTCGCCCGGTTTTCCCAATCTGCCGACCATCGCCGAAGCGGGAGTTCCGGGATACGACGCGAGTACCTGGAGCGGAGTGATCGGCCCCGCGGGCATGCCGAGGCCCGTCGTCGACAAGCTCAACGGCGCGATCAACAAGGCGATCGCGTCGCCGGCGTTCAAGGCGAGGTTCGGCGAGATCGGCGACGAGCCCGCGGGCGGAACGCCCGAGGAGTTCGCCGAGACGATACGCAGGGACTCGGCCAAGTGGGCGGAGGTCGTCAAGCGCTCCGGAGCGAAGATCGACTGAGCGTCCGCAGTTCTTCCGCGCTCGCCGCGTCACACTTTGTGACAATTGCTTACTTCGGCGCGGAAACTCCTTTGCTAGGATGGTTGCCGAACTAGCACAAGGACGATCATGAGCCGGGTCAAGGCGGTCCTCACGTTGAGCGCGGTTCTGCTGGGCGCCGCGGCGAGCGCACCGGCGCTCGCCTGGCACCACGGCGGCGTGCGCTTCGGGGTAGTGATCGGTGCTCCCTTCTATCCGTGGACCTACCCGCCGTACTACTACTATCCGCCCGTTTATCCGACCTACGCGCCGGCCGCACCGACGACCTACGTCGAGCAGGGCGGCGTGCAAGCGGCGCCTTCGCAGCGGTCGTCCTACTGGTACTACTGCGAAGCGTCCAAGACCTACTATCCCTACGTCAAGGAATGCCCGGCGGGCTGGATGCGCGTGGTTCCGCAGGCGGCGCCGGGCGGCTGAATCGTGAGACGCCGCAGCGTCTCGACCGTCCTGGGCACGGCGCTGTTCCTCGGCGCCTGCGCGAGCATCCCCAAGGGGCCCAGCCTGATGGCGCTGCCGGGAACGGGCAAGAGCGCCGACCAGTTTCGTTACGACGATGCGGATTGCCGCAATTTCGCCGACGCCCAGATCGGCGGGGCCGCGCCTTCGGACGTGGCCAATGCCGGCACGGCGAAGGGCGCGATAGCCGGGACGGCAGTGGGCGCCGCTGTGGGCGCGGCCTTCGGCGGGGCAAGCGGTGCCGCCGTGGGCGCGGGCTTCGGCCTTCTCACCGGTGTGGCGGTGGGCGCCAGCACCGGAGAAGCTTCGGCCTACGCGCTCCAGCGGCGCTACGACCACGCCTACGTACAGTGCATGTACTCGAAGGGACACAAGGTACCGGTCTCCGGTCACCTGACCTCGACGCCCCCGAGCTACGTGCCGCCACCGCCGCCACCTTCCGCTACCAAGCCGCCGCCTCCGCCCTCTACTTCGCGGTAGACTCTCCACACGGAGGAGGGCGATGAAGTCGAAGACCCTGAAGTTCTGCGCCGGCGCGGCGGCGATGCTCGCGCTGTCGCTCGCGCAGGCGCAATCCGCCTGGCCGTCGAAGCCGATCCGCTGGATCGTGCCGTTCCCACCGGGAGGGCCGGCCGACGTGGTGACGCGCCTGCTCTCGTCCAAGCTCGCCGAGCGAACCGGCCAGCCCGGGGTCGTGGAGAACCGCGGAGGCGCCGGCGGCAACGTCGGACACGAGGCGGCGGCCAGGGCGCCGGCCGACGGCTACACGGTGCTTTTCGCCGTCCCCGCGATCATCACCAATCCCTATTTTCTCAAGGCGAGCATCGACCCGTTCAAGGAGCTCGCCCCGGTCATCCACCTCGACAGCGCCTCGATGGTTCTGCTGACGAGCCCAGCGTTTCCCGCGGGCAGCGTCGCCGAGGTGATCGCGCTCGCGCGCGCGAAGCCCGGCAGCGTCAGTTGCGCCGCCTCCGGCGCCCTGCCGCAGGTCGGGTGCGAGATGCTGCGGTCCTACGCCGCCTCCGAGATGATCATGGTGCAGTACAAGGGCAATGCCCCCGCGCTCAACGCCGTGATGGCAGGCGAGGTCAACCTGTTGTTCGATCTCGTCAACACCGCGCAGGGCCAGGTGAAGTCGGGGCGAGTGCGCGCAATCGCATCGACGAATGCGAAGCGCGGGATCGGTCCCTTCGGCGACCTTCCGGTAGTCGCCGAGACGATCCCGGAGTTCGAGCTCGTGACCTGGCACGGCGTGATGGTTCCCGCCGCGACGCCCGCGGACATCGTGCAGAAGCTCAACCGCGAGATCCAGTGGGTGCTCGATCAGCCCGACATCCGCAAACGATTTTCCGACGGCGGCCTCGACATCACGGGAGGAACGCCCGAAGCGTTCGAGGCCATCCTCAGGCGCGATCACACGAAGTACGGGAAGGTACTCGCCAGCGCCGGCATCAGGCCGGAGTGATCACCGCGCGGGTTCGGGCGTCGCGGCGGCGGCGTTGTCGCGAAGCAGCTTGGTGAAATCTTCCGCCGGCTGCGGCTTGCGGAAAAAGTATCCCTGGAATTCGTGGCAGCCGTGCTCGGTCAGGAAATCGAGCTGCTCCTGGGTTTCCACTCCCTCGGCGATCACCTTGAGCCTCAGGCTGTGCGCCATGGCGATGATCGCCTGCGTGATCGCCACGTCGTCCGGGTCCTGCGGAATGTCCTTGATGAAGGAGCGGTCGATCTTGATGCAGTCGAAAGGGAAGCGCTTGATCGAGACCAGGGACGAGTAGCCCGTTCCGAAGTCGTCGATCGCCAGGCGTATACCCATCGACTTGATGCCGTCGAGGATCTTCTTCGAGCTCTGGATGTCGCGCATCACCATGCTCTCGGTGATCTCGAGCTCCAGGCAGTTCGGCTTGAGCGCGCTCTCGGCCAGGGCCCGCTCGATCTCGCGCAGCAGGTGCTTGTCCTCGAACTGGCGCGCCGACAGGTTCACGGACACCGTGAGCGGCGCCGGAGCGCGGCCCTGAAGGGTCTGGTTCTGTACGCACGCCGTTCTCAGCACCCAGGCTCCGATCGGAACGATGAGGCCGGATGCCTCGGCATGCCCGATGAACTCCAGAGGAGGGAGCAATCCGAGCTCGGGATGCTGCCAGCGGATGAGCGCTTCCATCCCCGTGATCCGGCCGGTGTTGATCTCGACCTTGGGCTCGTAGTGAAGAATGAACTCGTTGCGCTCCAGAGCGCCCTGAAGCCGCGTTTCCTTGGCGATTCGCGCCGACAGGTGGTCGTTCATTTCCTCCGAGTAGAAGAGGTAGTTGTTCTTGCCCTGCTCCTTGGCGCGGTAGGTGGCGATGTCGGCGTTCTTCAGCAGGCCGGCGAGGTCCTCGCCGTCGTTCGGATAGAGGCTGATCCCGATGCTTGCCGTCATGTGGCTGGTCTCGCCCTCGAGCATGAACGGCCAGCGCAGCGCGTGGAGAATCTTCTGCGCCACGCTGACGACGTCGCCGGGTGCGGCGAAGTCCTCGATGAGGGCGACGAACTCGTCCCCTCCGAAGCGGGCGATGGTGTCGCTCTCCCGCAGGCACAGCCTGAGGCGTCCCGCGACTTCCTGCAGCAGGCGGTCGCCGAACGGATGGCCGAGCGTATCGTTGATGAACTTGAAGCGGTCCAGGTCGAGGAACAGCAGCGCCATGGACTTGTGGTAGCGCTGTGCGTTGTTGAGTGCGTGCGCGAAGCGCTGGTTGAACATGTAGCGGTTGGGCAGGGCCGTGAGCGTGTCGTGCGTCGCGACGTACAGCAGGTTTTCCTCGGCCTGCTTGCGGGCCATGAACTGGCCGATCTGGCTGCCGATCACGCGCACCATCTGCAGCAGCGACGGATCGGGATTGCGGATCTCGCTCGAGAAGAACTCGAGGACGGCGAGAGTGACGTTGCCGGCGAGGATCGGGAAAGCGAACGCGCCGTGCAATCCCGCCTTGGCGGCGAGCTGCGCGCGCTCGAAGCTCTCGTCGCGGCTGACGTCCGGGATCCAGTGCGGGGTGCCGCTCATCCACACCTGCCTCACCAGGCCCTTGTTCGTGGGCTGGAAAGCCAGCTTGCGCACCTCGGAGATGAATTGAATGACCGCCTTGTCCGGGCCGCTCCAGGTTTCGACGCAGGTAATCGCCTTCCTGCGCTCGTCCATGCTCCAGCGCGCGCCGCAGTCCCAGTTGAGCGTCTCGCAGATGGTCTGGACGATCCTGGGGATGGCCTCGGAGAGGGTCTCCGACTCGGCGAGCACGCGCGTCACGGCGTGCTCCATTCTTTCCCGCTGCTCGGCGCGCTTGCGCTCGGAGATGTCGCGCGAGACCAGCACGACCTTGGTCACGTTTCCGGCGGCGTCGCGGATGACCCGGCCTTCCGACTCGATGTAGCGGATCGCTCCGTCGCTCAGCAGGAAACGAAACTCGGTGCGCTGGCCGACTCCGGTCCGGACGGTTTCGCGGAAGATCGCCTTCACCCGCTCGCGGTCATCGGGATGGATCTCCTTGAACGAGTCCGTGCCGGGCTGGATTTCGTTGTCCTTGAAGACGCTGCGGAAGGACGGGCTGTTGTATATGCGCCGGCCGTCGGTATCGACCAGCGCGACCAGATCGCCGACGTTCTCTGCGATTAGCCGGAAGCGCTCCTCGCTGTCGCGCAGCTGCTCCAGCGCGCGCCGGTGCTCGGTCACGTCGCGGAAGCTCCACACCCTGCCTATCGTCTGCCCCTCAACGAGCTGCGGCCTGGAGTAGCGCTCGAAAATGCGGCCGTCCTTGAACTCGATGGTGTCGAAGCTCTCCTGCCCGGGGTGCGCGTAGAGCTCGCTCACCTTGGCGCGGAACTGTGCTGGATCCTTCAGTTGCTCGAGTACGTGGTTGAGGGCGTCGTCGTCGTTTCCCGAGGTGAGGACGGCCGGCGGGATGCGCCACATCTCTGCGAACTGCTGGTTGTAGGTGGTGATCTTGCCGAGATTGTCGACGACCAGAACCCCGTCGGCCGTGGATTCGAGCGTCGCACGGAGCAACGACAGGGACTTCCGGTGATCGACTTCCGCGGGGCCGAGACTCCGGCTTTTCTTCATTACCCTCCCTCCGACGAGCGTTGAATTGTATCCGGATTTTGCCGCCGAAAGCGCTGAAGATGCCCCGTTTGCCCTGCATCCGCATGGGTTTGGTGCGTACCGCTGTCGCCGCCTTGCGGAGGTCATCAATTCTGCCTAAACTGCGCTCGGTTTCAATTGACAAGCGTGCGCGGGTCACACACGGGCCATGAGGTTGAGAAGCGTTGAACTGGAGGTGCCCGATCGCGATTCGGCGGTGCGCTTTTTCCTCGATGTCTGGGGTCTGCTCGACGCGGGCGAGCGAAGCGGCACCTCGTATCTGCGGGGAACCGGGGATCTGCCCTACGTGATTTCCGTCACGCGGGCGGCCGCCCCCGCGGTGGCCGCGGTCACCTTCTCCGCCTCCAAACCCGAAGTCCAGAGGATCCGCAAGCGCGCCGCCGCCGCGGGGGCGCCGCTCGGGCCGATGCGCGATTTCGACGAACCGGGCGGCGGTACGGGGTTTCTCGTCCAGGGACCCGAGGGACACGTGTTCCGCTTCGTCACGGAGAAGAAGCGCGCGAGGGGCCTGCGAAGCGAGCGCGACCGGCCGATGCAGGTGACGCACGTCGTGCTCAACGCCAGGGACCGGGAGGCGTGCACGCGCTTTGCGGTCGACGTGCTCGGGTTCAGGCTCTCCGATCGCACCGGATTCATGAATTTCGTGCGCTGCGACCGCGTCCACCACGCCATCGCCTACGCTCAGGCGGACAATTCGCTGCTCAATCACATCGCCTTCGAGATGAATGACATCGACGCGGTGATGCGCGGCATCGGCAGGCTGAAGGACGCCGGCTTCGACACCTTCTGGGGCCCGGGGCGCCACGGTCCGGGCAACAACGTGTTCGCCTACTTCGTCGCGCCCTTCGGCGCCGCGGTCGAGTACACCGCGGAAGTCCAGCGCGTCGGCCCTTCGTACAAGGTGGGCACGCCCGAGGACTGGAAGTGGCCGCCCAAGCGGAACGACCACTGGGGCGTTTCGGCGAGGAACAGCGCCGCGATCGCCGCGGCGGAGCGCGAGTTTCGCTTCAGGCCGCTGGCCGCGGCCTGATCCCTTCCGGTCGGGCATGACGCGGCCGACGCGGCGCGTGGTCACCGGCCACGACGCTTCCGGAAGAGCGGTGGTCCTGTTCGACGGCGCCGCGCCCAACGCGAAGCTCAGGAAAGCGACCGGACTTACCTCGACCCTGCTGTGGGTCACCGACGAGTCGCCCGCCGACAATTCGGGCAGCGCCGACCGCGCCGAGCGCGAGATCGGCGTGGCTCCGCCGCCGCGCGGCTCGATCTTCCGCGTGGTCGACTTTCCTCCCGCCGCCGAGGTCGGCGCCGTGGACAACGCGGCGATGCTGCGCGAGATGGGCATCGCGGGCGGTCGCGCTGGAGCGCGCCACGCGACCATGCACCGTACCCGGAGCATCGACTACGCCGTCGTGATCTCAGGCGAGATCGACATGCTGCTCGACGATTCCGAAGTGCATCTCGAGGCGGGCGACACGCTGGTGCAGCGGGGCACGAACCACGCCTGGGTCAACCGTGGCAAGGAGAGTTGCCGCATCGCTTTCGTGCTGATCGATGCGGAGGAACCGGCTCCGCGCTAGAGCAGCGGCAGCAACACGCAGGAGTCCCGTCCGCCGCCGCTGTGCACGGTGTGCGTGCCGCCGAAGCTCGATGGCGGACGGTCGCGCGGGTCGTCGTGCAGGAACCAGCCCGAGCCTCTTTGTGCTCCGGTCTCGCCGGGACGCTCGAAATCCTTTCCCTGGAGCGTGAGCGCGAGGCGGCAGCCCGCGGGTAGCGCGAGGCTCGCCGGCCAGATCTCGAGGTCGACGTCGACGATATCGCCGGGCCTGAGCTTCTGCGCTTCGTCGTGGGCGTGCCAGGGCTGAAATTCGGTCGAGCGCTTCGGGTCGAGCTTGCGCTGCGACACGCGCAGCCAGCCCTGCGACACCGGCGCCCTGGGCTCGACCGCGGAGAAGAAGGTGACTTCCTTGCCGTCGGGGTCGAAAGCGCGCAGCGTCGCGAACAGATCCATGTCGTCGGTGCTCGACGATACGAAGAGCTTCGCCTTGATCGGCCCGGCGAACTCGAGCGGACGGTCGAGGGGCGCGGTGCGGAAGGTCACGCCTTCGCCGAACGCGGCGTAGCTCGCGCTCGCGGCCTTGCCGGGAGCCGTCACGGAAAGGGAAAGACTCGACGCATCGAGGTAGAAGCGCGTCCAACGGGTTCCGGTCAGGGGCCACTGCGTGTCGCTCACGACGCGCGCGACGGTGTCGTCCGCAGCGCGCACCGCGACCTCGACCTTCGGCTCGCTCTCCCAGCCGTTGTCGATGCCCTTGAGATAGCGGTCGAAGAACTTCCGCTGCAGCGCGACGTTCTGCGGCAGCAGGAAGGTGAAGAAGTACGAGCCCGACTGGATCTTCAGCCACTTCCCGGGCGAGGCGATGCCGAGATACCCGAGGATCGTGCCGCGCAGGTGCAGGCCGAGCCCGCCCCAGTTGGCGACGACCAGCGCGGGGATGCGTATGCGGTCCAGGCGCGCGCTGCGCTCCTCGTACCACGGGCCGTTCAGCGGGCGCGCGAGCAGGCTGGCGATGTAGTCCTCGCGGTTTGCGGCGAGCGCCCCGGGGGAGAGGCTCGCGGGCCCGGTGTTTCGCTCGCCGGTGTCGATGTCGACCAGCGGCGTGTCGGGGTTGCCGTACTGGTTCCGCAGGACGCTGCGGTTCCACCAGCGGTGGAGGAATCCCGCGCCGAGGATCCCGCCCTGGCGGGTACGGTCCCGGTAAAAATCGTACGTGCCTTGCCACGGCAGCATCGCCGAGAGATGAGGCGGTTGTTCCGCGGCGATCATCCACTGGCCGGCCGCGTAGTAGGAGATGCCGAGCAGGCCGACTTTGCCGTTGCTCCAGGGCTGGACCGCGGCCCACTCGATCGCGTCGTAGAAATCGCGGAACTCGGAGGGCGAGTTGACGTCGAGCCGCCCCGGCGATTTTCCCGACCCGCGCGAGTCGACTTTCACCACCACGTAGCCTTCGGGCACCCACATCTCGGGGTCGGGTGTCTCGAAGACCAGGTACTTGCACGACGACGTTTCCAGGATTTCCGGGTGGCGGCGCTTGAGCGCTTCCCAGGCCTCGGGCATGAACTGGGAGAGATGCACGTCCTTGCCGTAGGGCCCGAGCGTCATCAGCACCGGGTGTTTCCCCGGAGTATCGGGGCGAAAGACGTTGCAGCGAAGCGCCGCCCCGTCGCGCATCGGCACGGCCACGTCGCGGTCGAGCACCATGCGGTGCTTCATGGCGCGGGCCTGGCGGCGATCAGGACGAAGGCGATGACGCAGGGCGCGTCGCTGCGGTTGCTCCAGGCGTGGTGGGTGCCGCGCTGGACCAGGCAATCGCCGGCGCGCAGCAGCACCTCGCCTTCGTCGAGCACCGCCCAGATTTCACCGGAGAGCACCACGCAGTAATCGATGGTGTCGGTCTGGTGCATGCCGGGGTGCCGGCGCGTTTCGGCGTCCGCCGCCTTCGCGCCCATGCCGCCGAAGAACTCGGGGGCCAGCGTCTTCAGGCGCACGCGGTCGGGCGGGTATTCGATGATACGGAACACTGTCCCGCCGTTCGCCGGTCCGATGCGCCGCTCGTGATCGCCGGCGTCGCGCGCCCCGGAATTGTCCGCGGGCGTGGAGCGCGTCTCCCAGATCTCGGTGAGCTGCAGGCCGCCGGCCTTCTCCAGGAAGAAGCTGTGCGGCGACTCGCCGTCGAAGAGCACGACTGCGCGGCCCTGGTCGTCGTGGCCGGTGACGACTCTTCGGTGGCGGCGCGGGGTCATCCCGGGCAGTCCCTGGGCGAAAGCTGCCCGGCCCAGCCGCGGAAGTGGAGCATCTCGGGCGGGTTCATCACGCACGATTTCCTTCCGTAGGGATGGCCGAGCTGGAAGAGCTGGTGGCCGATCTCGTGGACCAGCAGAAGCCCGGCGAACCTGGCGCTGTCCGCCTCGGAGTAGGTCTCGTCGCCCCGCAGGGTCCGCGTCACGCGGTCCTCACCGATCAAGGGGTAGGTGCTCACGATCGCCGTCGCCCCGTATCGGGAGGACGGGTTGGACGTGGTGATGCCGTTGGTGATGCCGCCGCGTATTGCGGTATGCACGGAGGAGCCGACGTACTCCGCGCTCGCGATCAGCTGGTTGGTGATGACGACGTCGTACGGAAACGAAAGCCGGCCGATGTAAGCCCAGAAGACCACTTCGTTGTTGGGCGAGCCGTCGATCAAGCCGCTTCCGTCGGGAAGCTTCTGAGACTTGATCTGTTCCAGGCGCGCGACGAGTGTTGCCGTGACGGCTTCCGCGAAACCCTCGTAGGTTCGCCCGGGCAGGGGAGCGAGGAGGTACGGCTCGGCGTAAGCGATCATTCTCTCGAGCGGCTCGTCGTCGCTGCGGAAGGCCGAGGCGTACCCTCTGGTCAGCCGCGTCCGGTCCCCCTTGCCGCTCTTGAAGTCGTATATGAGCTTGCTCCAGTCGCTCCTGTCTCTTGACGTGGCGCGATCGGCCAGGACCTTCAGCGGCAGCTCCTCGGTCTCGAGGAATTCCACGTCCACGCCGAAATTTTCCCGTACACCTTGCCGCGCCGCCGCGAGCACCGCCCTGATCTGCGCGGCCTTCATGCTCGGGAAGCCGGGATTGACGACGTAGGCGACGTTCAGCGTGACCGTTTCCCCGTAAGGGCGGGGAAGCGGCGGCATGGTTCGATGCGCGCACGACGAGCCGGCGACGAGGAGCGTCACCGCAAGCACCGGCCCGGCCAGGCGGCTGCGGCGCACCTGAACCCACGCCGCTTGCGAGAGAGATCCTTCGCGGAGTTCATTCCGAGCGAAGCGAAGAACCTCCGTTGGCACACCGTACTGGAAGAGTTCCCTCGCTACGCTCGGGATGACATGCTCAGGATGACAGCGGTACGGCTGTCATTCGGGCTGCAGGTTGATGTCCTTCACCAGCTTGGCCCAGCGAACGCGCTCGTCCTTGAGGAACTGCGCGAGCTGCTCGGGCGTCCCCGGCCCTTCGTTGATCGCGCCCAGCTCGAGCAGGCGCTTGAGAATGTCGGGCCGCGCCAGCACCGCGTTCACGTCGGCATTGACCTTGCGCACGATGGCCTCGGGCGTACCGGTCGGAGCGACCAGCGCGAACCAGCCCACGTACTCGAAGCCGGGGTAGCTCTCGGCCATCGTCGGCACGCTCTCCAGCCCGCTGACGCGCTTGCCCGCCGTGACCGCGATCGGACGCAGGTCGCCACGCTTGATGAAGGGGCTCATCGCCGCGGAGCTCACCAGCACCACCTGGGTGCGGCCCGCGACGGTGTCCTGCAGCGCCGGTGCGACGCCGTTGTAAGGCACCTGCAGCAGCCGCATCCCGGTCGCGACGTTGAGCAGCTGGCTCATCATCCCGCCGAAGGTCTTGGTGCCCTCGTTGGCGGCGGCGAGCTTGCCCGGGTCCTTCTTGTCGAGCGCGATCAGCTCGGCGAGGGTTTTCGCGGGCACCGAGTTGTTGACCGCGATCACCATCGGCGACTTGCCGATCATCGCCACCGGGACGAAGTCGCGCTCGGTGTCGTAGGGAAGCGATTTGAAGGTCAGTGGATTGCTGACCAGCGCGGCGGTAGTGGCGAAGTAGTAGTTGTAGCCGTCGGCGGGCGATTTGGCCGCGGCCTGGGCGCCGATCACGTTCTGGCCGCCGGGGCGGTTGTCCACGACGACCTGCTGGCCCCAGCTCTTGGAAAGCTGGTCGGCGACCAGCCGCGCGCTGATGTCGGGCGAGGAGCCCGCCGGCTGCGACAGGATCCAGTGCACCGGCCGGCTCGGGAACTCCTGCGCGCCGGCGTGGCCGAGTACCGCGGACAGGGCGGCGATCAGGACTGCATGCGGGAATGCCTTCATCGTTCCTCCTATGTTTTAGCCCAGTTCGAAAATCTTCTGCGGAAACCGGTGCAGCCTTTCGGCCACGCCGGTCTCTCCGATCAGGAAATTATCACAGCACCAGCTGTAGGTGCGCTCGGTGACGTAGGTCGGGTGGCACACCATGTTCATATTCTTCTCGATCGTCATGGTCTCGTCGTGGCGCACCAGCGGCCGCTCGACCATGTCGTAGCCCTGGCCGTGCGAGTGGAGTCTTTTCTCCTCGGGGCGCTTGTTCTTCTTCATGAAGGCGTTGTACTCGGCGAAGACCTCGCTGCACTTCGCGCCGGGTACGAGGCGCTCGAGGGTGAACTTCTGCGCCTGCAGCACGAAGGCGAACTCGTCCTTCATCTCCTGGGACGCCCGGCCGAGCACGCAGGTGCGGCCGAGCTCGGTGTAGAAGCCGCCGGGACCGTTGTTCTCGATGAGGAGGGTGAACTGGTCGCCTTCGCGCAGCACCCGGTTCTGCTGGTAGCGGTTGGCGAACACCGCGGCGGTGCCGACCGGGCCGGAGCCCGTGAGGAACAGGCCCTGCTCGCTGCCGTGCCTGTGGCCAATGTGCTCGGCGATGGCGGCGACCTCCAGCTCGCGCATGCCCGGCTTGATCGCGGCGAGGGTCTCCTCCATGGCCTTGTCCTGGAGCATCGCGGTCTTCCTGATCCGCTCCAGCTCCTCGGGGCTCTTCACCGCCTTGATGCGGTCGACCATGTCGGAGGCGTCGCTGAACTTCGCCCGGGTGAGCTTGCGCTGCAGGTGATCGCCCAGAGCGAAAGACATCGCCGCGCGCCCCAGCAGCCCGATCGTCCCGCCGGCGTAGCGCTCCAGCGCCTTCTCGGCGAGCGCGGCGTCGTAGTCGGCCGTATACGGGCAGGAGGCGTAGGAGGGCATGCCGATGAAGCGCGCGGTACCGCGCCGCACGCCGTCGCCCTGCTCGCCGAATTCGCGCACCACGCCCATCGGCCCCTGGCCGATGACCGTCATGCGCTCGTCCTTCGGGAAGATCACCGTCACCGGATAGCCGTTGGTTGCCGGCACGTCGGTGAAGTACTTGACGTAGCCGCCCATCCAGTCGTTGTTCGACTGCATCACCAGGGCGTCGATCCGCCGCTCGGCCATCGCCGCGCGCACCTCGGACCAGCGCCGCTCGAGCTCGGGGGTGGAGATCGGCGAGTTGAGGCGTTCGTTCACTTGAGCCATTCCGCTGTCCTCCGTGTCATCCCGAGCGAAGCGAGGGATCTCTATCGGTATGGCGTGCCGGCAGAGAGTGATCGACGAGGTCGATCGCCAGGTCCGGAATTTCGCTACGGAGATCGTTGTAGTACGGCATTCTGATTTCTTCCGGCAGGGTGAGGAGAATAAGCGGCCTGGTCATGGCGCGAACCGACCAGCATGTTACTGCATGAGCGGACTTGGAGGGAGATACAATGCCTCCTCGTATGAAGTACAAGGACTACTACGCGGTGATGGGCCTCGAGCGCGACGCGAGCCCGGAGCAGATCAAGAGCGCCTACCGCAAGCTCGCGCGCAAGTACCATCCGGACGTCTCGAAGGAAGCGAACGCCGAGGAGAGGTTCAAGGAGATCGGCGAGGCCTACGAGACGCTGAAGGATCCTCAGAAACGCGCCGCCTACGATCGCCTCGGCAGCCACCGGCCCGGAGAGGAGTTCCGTCCGCCTCCCGGCTGGGAGACGCAGTTCGGCGAGGGGCAATTCCACTTCGGCGACGGGCAGTTCTCCTTCGATGATCTCGACCTCGGCGATCTTTTCTCCGGCATCATGGGCGGGCGGCGCGGCGGGGGCGCGGGCGGAAAGATGCGCATGCCGGGGCAGGACTTCGAAGTCACCGCGCACATTTCGCTCGAGGAGGCGTACCGCGGCACGGAAGTGACCCTCGACCTCGGCGTGCCCGACTACGACGAGCGGGGGTTCCCGCGGCGCGTGCAGCGCAGCTTCAAGGCGCGCATCCCCAAAGGGGCAACCGACGGCCAGCGGCTGCGGCTGGCGGGGAAGGGAGGCAAGGGCCTGAACGGCGGGCGCGACGGGGATCTCTATCTGAATATCGCGCTGCACTCGCACCGGCTGTTCCGCGTCAGCGGTCACGACCTGTTCCTCGACCTGCCGCTCGCGCCCTGGGAAGCCGTTCTCGGCACGACGGTGGAAGTGCCGACCCTGGGCGGCTCGGTCAAGCTCAGGGTTCCGGCGGGCACCCGCGCCGGACAGCAGCTGCGCCTGGCCGGGCGCGGGCTGCCGAAACCTCACTCCGGAGAGGGCGATCTGTTCGCGATCGTGCAGATTGCGGTGCCGAGCGCGGTCGGCGAGAGGGAGCACGCGCTCTACAAGGAGCTCGCCAGCGTGTCGACGTTCAATCCCCGCGGACACTTCGTGGAGGAGGAAGTGAAATGAGAATCGAGCAGGAGAGCTGGCTGCACGAGCGCTACGAGCTCTCGCTGGCGCAGCTGTGCGAGCTGTCGGGACTGTCCGAAACGGAGCTGCGCGGGCTGGTCGACTGCGGGGCGATCGCGCCCGCCGATCCGCTCGCGCGCGAATGGACCTTCAGCTCGGATCGCCTGGTGGTCGCGCGCAGCGCTCACCGCCTGCGCAGGGACTTCGGCCTCGATCTCCAGGGGCTCGCGCTCGCGGTCACGCTGCTCGAGCGCGTCCGCGATCTCGAAGGGCAGCTGCGCGACCTGCGCGCGCGGCTTCCGGGGGGGCCATAGGGTGAGGCGTGGTTGCGGGATACAATCCGCCGCACGATTGACATGAGGAGACGACCATGCATGTGAAAACCAGCCTTACCGCTGCGCTTCTTGCCGCGCTGGCCCTTGGCGGCTGCTCGATGATGGGTCCGCCTTCGACCGGAGACAACGTGTTCTCGCTCACCTCGTCCGCGTTCAAGGACGGCACGATGCTGGAGAAGAAGAACGCCGGCAACAATCCCAAGAATCCGAACTGCATCGGCGAGAACGTGTCGCCGCCGCTCACCTGGTCGAACCCGCCCGCCGGTACGCGCAGCTATGCGCTGCTGATGGTCGATCCCGAGGGCCGGCAGGGGCTGGGGGTGAATCACTGGGTTGCCTACGGCATCCCGGTGAGCGTCACCGGCTTCGCCGAAGGCGAGACCAGCCGCCTCACGGACAAGTACGTGGGCGGCAAGGGAACCCAGGGACTGGGCTACTACCTCGGGCCGTGCACGCCGCCGGCGACCGGCATGCATCACTACACCTTCACGCTGATCGCGACCGACCTCGATCCGAAGGAATTGCCGCCCGGCCTCACGCGCGAGGAGCTGGTGGC
>DATIWX010000108.1:0-4089 GCA_035519135.1 Burkholderiales bacterium
GGGAGGTGCGGATGCCCAAGCGAACGAAACCCAACGGATTCGCGCGGCCGGTCAAGACCAAGCGCGACTATGAGAACGCGGCGGCTGTCGCCAAGCGCCTGGCCAATCAGTCCGACCGGGACTCCGCGGCCGAGCGGCGCCTGCAATCGCTGCTCAAGGAACTGGACAAGTACGACGATCTGGAGGACGAGCTCGGCGACGATCCCGCCGACACGAGCTATTCCGGACCCCACCGGCGCTGGTCCGACAACGGCTCGGGCGACGAGTGAGGCCTCAGCCCAGCTTGCGGTTCCTGGCGTTCCAGTTCTGCTCGAGGTTGGCGATCAGCGCCGGGCTGAAGTGGCAGTACGCCTGCTCGAGCGCGTATACCGAGAAGTAGGTACGGAACAGGTCGAGCGGCTCCTGCGCCACGCGGAAGGCGCGCCGGTTCGAGCTGGCGCTCACCACGCCCGACCCGGTCAGCTTGCCGACGGCGCGCTCGATCGCGCCATCCATGTCCGCCTGCGCGACGACCTCGTCGCAGATCAGCCGCCCCTCGGGGCTGTCGCACTCGATGCGGCGCTCGGCCATGACCGCCTGGCGCGCGATGCGGTCTCCGACGAAGCGCGGCAGGCGCAGGTTGGCGGCGCCCGGGATGATGCCTTCCTTGCGCGCCGGCAGCGTCAGGTAGGCGTCCATCGCCGCGAGCACGTAGTCCATCACCAGCAGGTACTGGCAGTGGCCGCCGATGGCGAAGCCTTCCACCGCAGCGATCCAGGGCTTCTCCAGGGTCTTGCCGCCGACGTCGTCGGGCGTCGCGCCCTCGCCCGCGAGCCCGCGGTAGATCTTGTTCACCACGCCGAGGTCGCGCTGCAGGTACCAGATGAAGGGCACCTTGCCGTGGTAGAGGTGGGTGAGGTTGATGCCGCTGCCGAGGACGCGGCGCCCGCCGAACTTTCCGCCCTGCACCACGTCGCCGCGCAGCACGGCGATCTGCGCGCCCGGGTCGAGGATCGCGAGATCGACGGCGATCTCGGCGGCGTCGATGGTGGTGTCGTCCTCGGCGTTCAGGTGGCGCGGGTTCTTCTGGATGACGTACGCGGCCTTGCCCCTGCGGACGACCTCGGCGGCTCCGAGATCGACGCGCCCGCTGTTCTCCAGCTCGGGCAGGCGCGCGAGCGCCTCGGCGCGCGGCAGGAGCATCGCGTGGCACAGGTGGCGCCCGCAGTCCGGGCTCGCCAGCACAGCGGAGACGAAGATTCCCTGGTCGATCTCCAGGCCGTCCTTGTCGCGCTGCGCGCGGGCCGATTCGGCGTCGACCTGGGCGCGCGTCGGCGCCAGCCCGGGCACCAGCGCCGCGGCCTCGTAGACCAGCCGCTCCACCCGCACGAAGCGCGAGCGGTTCTGCGTGAGCCGGTCGTAGACGGCGCCGGCGTGGGCGGCGAGGAAGCGGCTGCGGGCGGCGCGCGCCTCGGCCTTGATGGCCTCCGCGGCCCGGGCCTCCTCCGCGTTGCGTTCGGGCTTCGGCGGAAGCTCTCCGAGCCGGGAGCCGGCCGACTCCCAGTATCGCGAATAGCGCGAGCAATCGCCCGCGAAGTCGGCGGTGTCGCGCGGCGCTTCCATCAGATCTTCGGCCGCTTGTCGATCACGCGCACCGCCTTGCCCTGCGAGCGCGGCACGGCGCCCGGCTCGGCGACGCGCACGCGCGCAGCCACGCCGATGAGCCCCTTGATGTGGTGCTCCACCTCCTGCTCGACCAGCGTCTTCAGCCCGGCAGGCATGTCGGCGCGCCGCTCGACCAGCACGTCGAGCTCGTCCAGACGCCCCTCGCGCCGGACCTCGAGCACGTAGTGGGGCGAGAGCCTGGCGTTCTTCAGCAGGATCTCCTCGATCTGCGAGGGGAACACGTTGACCCCGCGGATGATGAGCATGTCGTCGCTGCGCCCGGTGACGCGCGCCATGCGCCGCATGCTGCGCGCGCCGCCCGGCATCAGCCGCGTGAGATCGCGCGTGCGGTAGCGGATCACCGGCATGCCGACCTTGGTGAGCGAGGTGAAGACCAGCTCGCCTTTCTCGCCGTCGGGCAGCGCCGCGCCGGTCTCCGGGTCGATGATCTCCGGGTAGAAATGGTCCTCCCACACGGTGAGACCGTCGCGCGCCTCGATGCACTCCTGCGCCACGCCCGGACCGATGACTTCCGAAAGGCCGTACAGGTCGAGCGCGGCGATGCCGAAGCGGCGCTCGATCTCGGCGCGCATGCCTTCGGTCCACGGCTCGGCGCCGAAGATGCCGACGCGCAGGCCGCATTGCGACGGGTCCAGTCCCTGGCGCTCGAACTCGTCGCCGATCACCAGCAGGTAGGAGGGCGTGCACATGATGATGCCGGGCTTGAAATCGCGGATCAGCTGCACCTGGCGCTCGGTCATGCCGCCGCTCACCGGCACCACGGTCGCGCCCAGCATCTCGGCGCCGTAGTGCGCGCCCAGGCCGCCGGTGAACAGGCCGTAGCCGTAGGCGATGTGGACGATGTCGCTCGAGCGCCCGCCCGCCGCGCGGATAGACCGCGCCATGACGGTCGACCAAGTGGCGATGTCTTCCCTCGTATAGCCGACCACCGTCGGCCTGCCGGTGGTGCCGCTGGAGGCGTGCACACGCACGATCTCCTGCATCGGCACGGCGAACATTCCGAAGGGATAGTTCTCGCGCAGGTCGCCCTTGGTCGTGAACGGAAACTTCGCGAGGTCCGCGAGATCCCCGAGGTCCGAGGGACGAACGCCGGCGGCGTCGAAGGCCTTGCGGTAGTGCGGCACCTTGTCGTAGGCGTGTCGCAGCGTCCAGCGCAGGCGCTCGAGCTGCAGCGCGCGCAGCTCGTCGACGCCCGCCTTCTCGATCGGCTCGAGTTGATCCATGGCGCGCATCATGCAAGGTAGAATCGGCGCTGTCCAGGAGGTGGCCTATGCGGAGGATCGTATTGCTGATGGCGGCTTGGGTCCCGGTCGCAGTCGCCGCGGCCGATCTTCCCCTCTTCGACGCCCACCTGCACTACAGCCACGATGCCTGGGAGTCGGTGCCCCCCGCGCAGGCGATCGCGGTGCTGCGCAAGGCCGGCGTCAAGCGCGCCCTGGTATCGAGCTCCGGGGACGACGGCCAGCAGCGGCTGGCCGCCGGAGCGCCCGACCTGATCATTCCCGAGCTGCGGCCCTACCGCTCGCGCGCCGACACCGGCACCTGGTTCCGGGACGAGACGGTGATCCCCTACCTGGAAGACCGGCTCACAAAATACAAATACGCCGGGATCGGCGAGTTCCACCTCTACGGCGACAACGCCGACCTTGCGGTGCCGCGGCGTATGGTCGAGCTCGCGAAACGGCACAACCTGTTCCTGCACGCGCATTCGGACACCGACGCGGTCGAGCGCCTGTTCAGGCAGTGGCCGCAGGCGCGGATCCTGTGGGCGCATTCCGGTTTCGAGCGCCCGGACCGCGTGCGCGAGATGCTGCGCAAGCACGGGAACCTGTGGGCCGATCTCGCCTTCCGCACCGACCAGGCTCAGGGAGGCAAGGTCGATCCGGAGTGGCGGGCCGCCTTCCTCGAGTTTCCCGACCGCTTCCTCCTCGGCACCGATACCTACGTCCCCGAGCGCTGGCACTACATCCCCGAGCACGCAGTGTGGGCGCGCGGCTGGCTCGCCGACCTGCCGCCCGAGGTGGCCGAGCGCATCGCCTTCCGGAACGGCGAGGCGCTTTTCGCGTCGAAGAAGTGATGCGCGCCCTGCTCTTCGGACTGGCCATGGCTGCGGGCGCGGCCCCGGCCTGCGAGCTGCCCGGAGGGCCGGCGCAGAAGATCCAATCGGGCCGCACCCTCGTGCTCTACCGCACCCACCCCGCGCCGCTCAAGGTCGGACAGCATTTCGCGCTCGAGTTCGCGGTGTGCCCGACGCCAGAGTCGGTGCGCGTCGACGCGCAGATGCCCGAGCACCGTCATGGCATGAACTACCGGCCGACGATCACGTCAACGGGCGAAGGGCGCTACCGGGCGGAAGGCCTGATGCTGCACATGTCGGGAAAGTGGGAGCTGGTGTTCGAGGTGCGCGCAAGGGACTCCGTCGAG
>DATIWX010000109.1:0-2742 GCA_035519135.1 Burkholderiales bacterium
CAGCGCGAACGCGTTGCCGTCGCCGATCGGCACGTCCTCCTTCGGACTGTCCGCCTGCCCCGGTCGCGCCGCCTGGCCCCGAAGGTCGATGACGTTGAAGAGGATCAGGCTCATCGTGAGGATCGCGGCTGCAGCGAGCAATAGCGGGCTGACGCCGATCAAGCGGATCAGATGGCTGGAGATCCAGGCCCCGAACACCGCTCCGCTCGAAGCGCCAAAGGCAATCACGGCGAACAGCCGCTTGCCTGCCTCGGGCGTATAGATATCGTTCGCATACGCCCAGAATTGCGCGAGCACCATCAGGCTGAACACGCCGATCCAGAGAAAAAACACCAACCCGATCGGCGCCCTCGCCTCGGCAAGCGCGTAGAACGCCGGCAGCCAAGCGATGAAGAACACGGTGACGACGTTGATCAGCCGGCGTCGCGGAAGGTGTGTCGCGAGCGCGCCATACAGCGGCACCAGGACGACCAGCAGGACGGACTGGGCGCCGTAGGCGTAGGCCTGGAGCTCCGCGCCGCCGGGCTGGTCGAGGATCAGGGCTTGGCGCACCGGCTTCATCACGTAGTACGCCGCGAGGATCAGGAAAACGTTGAGCGTGAGCAGCAGGAGCGGCGTACCCTCGCCGCCCCGCACCTCGGTGAAGAGCTGGAGGAACCGCTCGAGCGGTCCGCGCGGCGGCAAGGCCTGGGAGGTCGCGGGCGCGATCGCGGACATGGACTTGGGCTCCGGTGGATCGTGAGGGGGGGCAGGCCTTACGAGCTCAAGGCAATGCTGAAATCCCTCGGCGCGGCCTCACCCCTCCCGGTGGCCAAGATACGCCCATGCCGCGCCGCGGTCTTGCATCGGGCTGCGCCGGGTCGTACCGGTACACGGGCGGACCGGCGTCGCCGAAGAGCTCGCCGGGCCATTTACCCATTCGGCAGGGAATCGCCCAGAAACAGCGTGACGTGGACGATGCCATCGCTCGCTCTTACGTCCGCGCGGAGTCCGCTGTGATGCAACACGTTGAGCATGGGCGTGTTCTCAGCGAACACATCTGCCTCGAACTGCAAGATCCCGTCCTCTCGCGCGATGTGCGTGAGGTGCTGAAGCAGCGAGCTTGCGATCCCGCGCCCCCGGTAGTCCTCTTCCACAATGAATGCGATGTCTGCGCTCGCGCCGCTGCGGACGTAGTGACCCAGCCCAATAATGGTTTCCTGACTGCCGCTTCCGATCGTCGCAACCTGCACAACTTCGCGTGCACGGCCGGGTTCGCAGAGCCGGTGCAGCTCCTCGTCGCCCAGTTCCTTCTTGTGAAAGAAAAACCGCAGGTAGATCGACCGGAGATCCAACGCTCGAAACGCCTTCACAATGCGTTCCCTGTCGTCGGGGCGAATCCCGCGAATCATTACACCCCGCGGGTCCCCAAGACTCTCCAGGATCAAATGCTCGGCTGCGTTGAGCGCCACACAGCGCATGCCGCGCAGTTCTTCAGCCGGTTTGACCACGCTCGAGCTTCCTCGGAATGGTGGTGTTTGATATCGAAGTCCTCAGTCGCGGGCCCGCTCAGCGAAGCGATTCGAGGTAGTCGAGCAGGCGCTCGAGTTCCGCCGGGTCCATCACGCCGACGGGCATGATGCTGCCGGGAATCTCGCGTCGCGGCACCGAGAGAAAGCGGCGCAGCGACTCGCGGTCCCACACGATCCCGGAGTCGATCGCGGCCCGCGAGTGCACGCCGGAAGCCGCGGTCCCGGCCTGCGAGCCGACGATGCCGGAGAGGCGCGGGCCGATCGCCGCATCCGCCGGCCCCGTGCCGCCATGGCAGGTCCGGCAGCGGCGCTCGAAGAACTGCCGACCCCGGCCAGAACGAGCGCCACGCACCCTGAGTGGGGTAAGTACCTCATGCCAGCCATGCTAGGGCCGGCACCGCTCCCGAGTCGTAAGCGAAACGTCGCCATTCGGTCCGGATGTCGGTGATGGCCC
Source organism: Burkholderiales bacterium (assembly GCA_035519135.1). Classification (GTDB taxonomy): domain Bacteria; phylum Pseudomonadota; class Gammaproteobacteria; order Burkholderiales; family SG8-39; genus VBDM01. The sequence continues at coordinate 1,966 of DATIWX010000109.1, forward strand.
CGCGCGCGGCCGGATGCGCCAAATCCCGACCAAATGTTGACGCTTAACTGACGACTTGATGCGGCCAAACCGTCACACTGAGCGCGATTGAACGACGCGACCCGAAGGACGATGAACCACGCGCTGCAAGCGTTGATCCGACTGGCGCTCGTCGCCGGGCTGGGCGCCTACGCGCTCTCGAATCCGCCTGTCGCAGTGGCCTCCGATGTCGAGCCGGCCACAGCGACAGGCCGACCCACCTCACCGGCTGCGACGCTCCCGGGCGGGGAACCGACGGCAGCGGCGATCGTGAGCTACCGCGCGGCCGTCGCCCGCGCGGCCCCTTCGGTGGTGACCGTGCACTCGGGACGTACCGTGTCCGGACGGCTGCCCTTCACCCCCAGCGTGTGGGTGAAGGGCATCGCCTCGGGGGTCATCGTCGAACGCGACGGCTACGTCGTCACGAATCATCACGCCGTTCAGGGTACCTCCGACCTCGTCATCGCCCTGGCGGACGGCTCCTTGTACCCGGCTCGGGTCGTGGGTGAGGACCCGGACTCGGACATCGCGCTGCTCAAGATCGACGCGGAGGGACTGCGGCCGATCGCGCTCGCCGACATCAACGACGTCGCGGTCGGCGACGTCGTGCTGGCGATAGGCAATCCCCTTGGCATCGGCCACACGGTCACCCAGGGCATCGTCAGCGCGATCGTGCGCAAGGGGGCGACGCCGATCGAGAACTTCATTCAAACCGACGCGGCGATCAATCCCGGCAACTCGGGCGGGGCGCTGATCGAC
>DATIWX010000110.1:0-7072 GCA_035519135.1 Burkholderiales bacterium
GTCTGAGAGGTTCAGGCTCGAGGCGACGAATCCGGCGACGTCGATGCGCGCATTGGCGCCGATCGCAATGCCGCTGGAATTGAGCAGGAACACCCGGCCGTTGGAAGACAGTATCCCGTCGATGACGCTCTGCGGGATGACGCCGTTCGCCCCGATCACGCGGTTGAGCACCGCCGAGGAGCCGGAGCTCTGCAGGAAGCGCGTGATCTCGTTGACGCCGATCGAGAAACTCTGCCAGTTGATGATCGCGTTGGCGGAATTGGTGATCGTCAGCGTGTTGCCCGACGCGGCGAAGGAGGCGCTGCCCGAGGCGACCGTGCCCCCGGTCGGATTGGCGGAGGTCTGCGTGGCGGACACGCTGAAGCACGCCGCGACCGACAGCGCGATCAGCTTGGGCCTGAAACCGTCCCGACGCCTGATATTGGACATGGCTACCCTCCCGGGCACTTCGTTCCCGCAGCAAACGGGAAACTCATTCTAGACCCCCGTCATCCGCGATTCGTGTGACTTTTCGCACGCTGCACCCGGTTCAAAAGCTGAAAGCGGCGGCAAAGTGCGCGCGCCAGTCGCCGCTCACGCGCGTCCCGGCGTCCTGCGTGACGCGCGCCACGTCGAGCCGGAACGCCAGCGATTTGCCCATGTTGGCACGCGCCCCGATGCCGAAGCTGCCGAGCTTGCTGTCCGGGTGCGTCGGATCGCGCGCGGGCGAATTGTCGTGGCCGCGCGCCGCGTCGGCGAAAATCAGCGCCCGGGCGCGCCAGCTGCCGCCGAACCGGGCTGCGAGGTCCGGGCTGTACGCCTCCAGCGATGCGCGCCAGCCGTTGTCGTTCGCAACCTCGCGCTCGTAGTAGCCGCGCACGCTGTCCATTCCGCCCATGCCGAACTGCTCGCCCGGCACGAGCAGGTCGTGGCTCTGCTGCGCGTTCGCGAGCGCGCGCACGATGAAGTCGGCGGGCAGCAGCTGCGAGAACGCCACGCCCTCGCGCACCACGCTGTACTTGGAAGTCGCCCCGGTGACCCCGTCGTTGCGCTGCGCGAAGAAATCCTCGTCGCTGCCGTGGGGACCGCCCGGGATGTTGCGCGCGTACGAGACGTTGAAGGACAGGTCCCGGCCGACGCTCGAGAAGCGCCCCAGGTAGGCGAGCGCGATCGGCCGCACGGTGATGTCGGGGACCAGCGGCGTGCCGGTGTCGGCGAAGGTCACGTCGTTGTTATAGGCGCGGTAGTCGAGGCCGATCGAGGCGCGGTGCTCGTAGGTGTCGTAGCGCCCGAGCAGCTGGGTATAGCGCAGCCCGAACACGTCCCCGCTTCCCGACACGTTGAACAGACCCTGCACCGTCCCCGAATTGACGCTCGAGTAGCCGGCGAGGACATCGACGATGCCCGACCATCTGTATATAGGAATGCGGTATCCGGCGCCGAAGATCTTCACGTCCGAAGGGTGGCTCGGCGAGGTGATCGCCTGGACGTTGAGCACGTCGTCGCCGTTGAACAGGTTGGAATTCAGGTAGCCGAGGCCGAGGCGCCAGTTGCCGGTGTTGGGCGTGCCGGTGTTGTCGACGTACGCGGAGATCCTGGAGGGCTTTTCGTCGGTCACGCGCACCGTCGCGTCGACCTGTCCTGGGTCGTCGGCGGCCTGCAGCGCCACCGTCACCTGCTTCGACGGGTTCTCGTTCACGAGCTGCGCGTCCTTGCTGAGCGCCCGCGTGTTGGGGGTCGATCCTTCCTTGAGCGAAGGCAGGCCGGCCCGGACGTTCTTCTCGTTGAAGAACTTGTTGCCGTCCACCTTCACCCTGCGGACGCGAGCCTCGACCACGCGAAGTCGCACTTCCCCGGCACGGATGTCCTGCTCGGGGACGCTCACCCGCACCGCGTTGTAGCCGCGCGCGGCATAAACGTCCTGCAGGGCCTCCAGCGCGCGCTGGATGTCGCCGAAATCGCGCTCCTTGCCGACAAACGGCTTGAGGGTCTTTTCGAGGTCGCTCAGGGAGAGGAGCGTGTTGCCCTCGACGAGGTAGCGCCGGATCTCGAACTTCACCGGCGCCGGCGGCTGCGAGGGCGCGGTCTGGACCTGGGGTTGCGGCGGCTGCTGCTGTGCCTGTGGCTGGGGTTGCGGCTTGGGCGGCAGAGGCTGCTGCGGTCTCGGCTGCGGGCGCTGCGCCCGCGGAGCCGTTTGAGCGACGGCGGCGTTGACCTCGAACAAGAGCACGCAGATCGCTCCCGCGAGCAGGCCCAGCATGCCCAGCGTCGAAGTTCTCCCCACCCGACCCTCCCTGGCCAGAACGGAAATTCTCCCACGGCCCGTCCAGTTTGAGCAAGGGATACCTTCTTCGCGTCCCGCTATGATGAACGGACCGGAAAACCATAACCTGTTTCTCATGAGCGGGATCGAGCGGACCCTGGAACTGAGCGCACCGATCGCGTGGCAGATCGCGCCGCAACTTTGCCGGCGCGAGCCCACAACCGGGAAGGACTGTTCGTGGTTGCACCGCTTCTGGCCGTGCTTGCGCCTGATGCGAATGGCCGCCACACCCGATCGTCACGCCGATTTCTATCGGAGCGCCTTTGATCGCGTCCCCCGCGAAATCGAGTCTCCGCGCGTGCTGGTGTGCGGCGCGGCCGACTATTCCATGCTCGCCCTTGCGCTCGCGGCATTTCGTGGCCGGGGGATCGAGCCTGCGCTCAGCGTGATCGACGTCTGCGACACCCCTCTCCATCTCAACCGCTGGTATGCCGGGCGCGAGGCATGCAAGGTCGAGACCCGGCGATGCAGCGTTTTGGAATACCGCGCCGCGGCGTTCGACGTGATCTGCACCCATTCATTCTTCGGGCAATTTTCCCGCGAGCAGCGCCCGGCGATGATCGCGTCGTGGCGGCGGTTGTTGCGGCCCGGCGGGCTGGCGATCACGACCCTTCCCTTGAGGCCCGGGTCGGACGAAGCGCCCAACCGCTTTACTCCGGAGCAGGCCGATCTATTCCGCAGCGTCGTCCGCGCCAAGGCGGATGAGCTGGCCAAGTGCCTCGGCGTGGACCCGGCCGAGGTTCTTGGTCAGGGCGAGACCTATCTCAGGGCACGATACGGTTACGCGGTGCACACCGGAGCCGAAGTCCGGGATCTCTTCGAGAGCTCGGGGTTCGAAGTGCTGCAGGCAGGCAGCGGAACGGCTCCCACCGAAGCGGGCCTCGATGCCGGCGGTCCCGGCCTCCGCAAGAGGAACGGAGAGTATTTCAGCGTCGTGGCGCGGCGGCGCTGAGGCGCCCGCTTCACCGGATTGCGACCTCTGAGATGAAGTCCTCGAACTTCCCGCCCGCGCTGCGAGGGATGTCTTCGCAATAGACAAAACTCAGCCGGAAGCCGGGGGGAAGGCCCGAAAGGATGAGCTCGCGCAAACGCCGCTCCTGCTCCTGCGCGAGCGGCGCGGCCACCACCAGCCGCACCTCGATCAGGTCGTAGTCCTTCTGCACCACCTGGCGCTGGACCACCGGCGCGATCTCGAAGAACTTGCGGTCACCGAGCGCGGGCCAATAACGCGCGCCCGATGCGGTGACCAGCATGTTGCGCACGCGGCCGGCGATGCTGCGAAGCGCCGGCAGGCCCCTGCCGCACGGGCAGGGCTCGCTGACTTCGGCGTAGTCGCCCAGCTCGTAGCGGATGAGCGGCATGGCGAAATTGTGCAGCGAGCTGACGACCACCCGCCCGGTCTGACCCGGCGTGCATGGCCGGTTCCCCTCATCGAGGATCTCGACGAGCACGTCTTCGGATTGCACGTGGTAATGCGCGTCGCGCGGGCACTGCAGGGCGATGTATCCAACCTCTTCGGCGGAATAAACGTCCGACAGCGGAACCTTCCAGGCCCGATCGCACAGATCGCGCGTTTCGGGCCCGACGAGCTCGCCGAAGGTACGCACCTCGCGCAGCGAGGAGAGGCGGCCGCGTCGCTCGATCGAGCGCCTCGCGAGCTCGCGCACGAGCGAAGGATAGGTGATGAGGTAGTCTGGCTGCTCGCGCTCCAACAGGCGAAGCTGCGAGTCGACGTCCTCGCGCGCGCTGATCACGACGGACTGGCCGGTCTCGAGCACGCCCTGAGTCGCAGGCCCCCAGTTGTCGAACGTGCCCGGAGTTCTTCCCAGGCGGATCGCGGCGAGCTTTCCGCGCAGGTCGCGTCGGTGCCAGTGATGATCGCGCAGGGTGAGTGCATTCCAAATAAGCTGTGTAAGCCGCGTTTTGAGCACACGCACCGCGGCACCGGTCGAGCCCGAGCTGCGCACCTCGCTGACCGGCCCGTGCGAGGCGGGGACGGCGCCGCTCTTCAGCGAGTCGAATCCGGCCTGCAGCTCGCGCCGCGTCAGCCGCGGCAGCCGGGAGAAGCGCTCCGGCGTGAGCGGCGCGTCCGGATCGTAGAGCCCGCTCCAGGCCTGCCGGTAGTGCGGCACGGAGGAATAGGCGTGCCGCAGCAGCACCGCGAGCTGGCCCATCTGGAACTCGCGGAGCCGGTCGGCGGAAAGCCACTGGCTGCTCTCGAGCTGGAACAGGATGCCGAGCGATGTCGCGCCGTCGCCCGCGGGAATCGCCGGCCAGATGACCTCCGGGATGGCGCTCTGATAGGTCCAGGCGGGAAGGCCGCCCCCTTCGGGCTGGTGCGACGTCACCGGGCGCGGGTCAGTAGCCTTGCTCTTTGAGGTAGTTCAGCGGCCCGCCGCGGAAGGGCGCGAAGCCCGTGCCGAAGATGAGGCCGGCATCGGCGAGATCGGCGTCGGCGACGATGCCCTCGGCGACCGCGGCGCGGGCCTCGCGCAGATACGGCGCCATGAGGGTGGTGCCGAGATCGGGCGGTGCGGTGCCGGCCGAGCCCTTGCGCGCCCTGCCGTCCTTCCACGCGTAGAAGCCGCGTCCGGTCTTCCTGCCGAGGCTGCCGGCGGCGACCAGCTCGGCGAGCTTCTTCGGCACTTCGGCGTTCTCGCCCGCCAGCTCTTTCCCCACGGCGAGGCAGATGTCGAGACCCACGGTGTCGGCGAGCTCGATCGGCCCCATCGGCATGCCGAAGGCGACGGCCGCCGCATCGAGCGTCTCGGGCGAGATCCCGTCGTCGACCATGCGCAGCGCCTGGTCGATATAGGGACCGAGCACCCGGTTGACGAGGAAGCCCGGCGAGTCCTTCACCGGCAGCGGCAGCTTGTCGATCTGGCGCACGAAGGCCGCCGCCTTCTTCGCGACCTCCGCGTCGGTGTTCGCTCCCGTGACCACTTCCACGAGCTGCAGCTGCGGCACGGGATTGAAGAAGTGGATCCCGACGAGGCGCGACGGATTCCTGAACTGCGCGCTGATGTCGGCGAGCTTCAGGCTCGAAGTGTTCGAAGCGAGGATCGCGCCGGGCTTCGCCACGGCCTCGAGCTTCGCGAACAGCTCGCGCTTGGCCTGCAGGTTCTCGAAGATCGCCTCGATGATGACGTCGGCGCGCCGCGCCCCGTCTCCGGCGACGTCGGGAATCAGGCGGTCGAGCGCATCGCGGATGCGCGGCTTGTCGCGCAGCCGGCGCCTGAACAGGTCGGCGGCGCGCTTCATCGCCGGCGCGAGGCGCTCGGGCGACTGGTCCTGCAGGGTCACCGTCAGGCCGCGCATCGCGCACCACGCCGCGATGTCTCCGCCCATGACGCCGGCGCCGACGACGTGCACCCGCGCCGCCTTGAAGTCGCTGTCCTTGGCCAGCGATTTCATCCGTTCCTGCAGGAAGAAGATGCGGATGAGGTTGCGCGCGGTGTCGCCTTCGACCAGGCCGATGACCGACGCCGGATCCTCGGGCCGCGGCGCGAACGGATCGCCGTCGTATTTCTGCCAGAGATCGAGGATCGCGTAGGGCGCGGGATAGTGGTCGGGCGAGGCCCGGGCGGCGACCTGCTTTCTCGCCATGGCCGCCACGATCGGCCGCATCGGGGCCGAAGCCATCAGGCGCTGCAAGAGAGAGAGCGTCCGCGGGCGCGGCGCCTCGCGCACCATCATGCGCGCGCTGTTCTCCTGGACGCGCGGCGGCACCGCGGCGTCCACCAGTCCCATGCGCCTGGCGCGGCGCGCGTCCACCGCGCGGCCGGTGAGCAGCATGTCGAGCCCCGCGGTGGGACCGACGAGGCGCGGCAGCCGCATCACCCCGCCCCAGCCCGGCAGGATGCCGAGCATCACCTCGGGGAGCGCGAAGCGCGTGCCCGGCTGGTCGACCGCGATGCGGTAGCGGCAGGCGAGCGCGAGCTCGAGCCCCCCGCCCATGCAGAAGCCGTTCACCAGCGCGAGCGTCGGGAAGGGCAGGGCGGCGAGCTTGTTGTACAGGTCCCAGCCGCGCTTCACCAGGCGCATCGCGTCGTCGGCGTCCTTGATCTTGGTGAACTCCTCGACATTGGCACCGGCGATGAACCCCGATTCCTTCGCCGAGCGGACGATGAGCCCCGCCGGCCTTTGCGCGGCCAGCTCGTCCAGGATGCGGTCGAGCTCTGCCATCACCTCGGCCGACAGCACGTTGGTCGAGGAGCCGGCCTTGTCGAACGACAGCCAGACGACCTTGTCCCCGTCGGTCTCCAGCTTCCAGTGCCGGTAGTCGCCCGCCATGAAGGTCTTACAGCGCCTCGACGAGCATCGCGCCGCCCAGGCCGCCGCCGATGCAGATCGAGGCGATGCCGCGCCGCGGCCTATGGCCGGCGTTGCCTGTCTTTGCGCGCCGGAGAGCGTGAAGCAGATGCAGCACGATGCGCGCGCCCGAGGCGCCCACCGGGTGGCCGAGCGCGATCGCGCCGCCGTCGATGTTGAGCTTCTCCTGATCCAGCTCGCCTAGGGCGCGATCGAGCCCCAGCTCCTCGCGGCAATACTTGTCTTCCTTCCACGCCGCGAGGCAGCCCAGCACCTGCGCGGCGAACGCCTCATTGATCTCCCAGGCATCGAGGTCGTCGAGCTTGAGGCCATGGCGCTTCAGGATCGGCGTGGATGCGTGCACCGGCCCCAGACCCATCTGCGCCGGATCGAGGCCGGCCCATTGCGAATCGACGATGCGCCCGAGCGGCTTCAGGTCGTGGCGCTTCACCGCTTCAT
>DATIWX010000111.1:0-4883 GCA_035519135.1 Burkholderiales bacterium
CATATACCATGGTTCCAAGCGCATCCGACATCCCCCACTGGGTCACCATGCTTCGCGCCATAGCGGTGGCACGCTCAAAATCGTTGGAGGCGCCAGTGGTCATCTGGTTCATGAAGATCTCTTCGGCGATACGCCCGCCGAATAACACGGCTATGGTAGAGAGAATGCGTTCCTTGTCCATGCTGTAGCGATCTTCCGACGGCAATTGCATGGTCACGCCCAAGGCGCGACCGCGCGGAATGATGGTCACCTTGTGTACTGGATCTGTCTTAGGCAACAGCTTGGCGACCACCGCATGGCCGGATTCGTGATAGGCGGTATTGCGTCTTTCTTCCTCAGGCATCACCATGGAACGGCGTTCTGCACCCATCATGATCTTGTCTTTGGCCGCCTCGAAATCGTTCATCTCGACAAAACGCTTGCCGCGGCGTGCCGCGAACAAAGCAGCTTCGTTGACCAGGTTCGCCAAATCCGCACCGGACATGCCCGGTGTGCCGCGCGCCAGAATATCGGCCTTCACGTCCTGGGCAACCGGCACCTTGCGCATATGCACCACTAAAATCTGTTCGCGACCGCGAATATCCGGCAACGGCACCACCACCTGCCGGTCAAAGCGGCCCGGCCGCAGCAGCGCCGGGTCGAGCACATCGGGCCGGTTGGTGGCCGCGATCATGATGACGCCCTCGTTCGAGTCGAAGCCGTCCATTTCGACCAGGAGCTGGTTCAGCGTCTGCTCGCGCTCGTCGTGACCGCCGCCGAGACCGGCGCCGCGATGACGGCCGACCGCATCGATCTCGTCGATGAAGATGATGCACGGGGCGTTGCGCTTGCCCTGCTCGAAGAGATCCCGGACGCGGCTGTTGTGGAGAAGCACCGGCTTCTCGCCGCCGAAGAACGCTTCATTGTCGCAGCCGCACAGGTCGTACACGAACCCGTCATAGGGCTGGACCACGATCTTCTTCACGATCGCGCGTTTGCCCTGACGCGCGCGATCGCGCACCAGCCAGTGGCTCGTGCGGCCGATGATCAGGTTCCACGCGGTCGTCGCCGGCAGGGGCCGGCCCTTGAGCACCCGACCGGCGGGGAGGTGCGTCTCACGCACCCCGGCCGGGATGCCGTGCATGGCGCACAGCCAGGTCAGCTCGCGGATCAAAGGGTGGCTCACCGAGGTGATCGAGAGCTTGCCTTCCTTCGAGACGTAGCCGTCTCCCAGCGCGTAGCCGGTGAGATAGGCCTCGAAGTGGGCGCGCGGGAGCGACCACAGCATTTCGGGCACGTGCTTCTCACGGCTCCCGGTGCCGCACTGTCCCGAGAACAGGCGTCCGAGCGCCGCATGGTGATAGACGAGCTTCGTGCTGTTGTCCCCGGTCTGGACCACCTTCGGCTCGACGCCGAAGATCTCGCGCACACGCCCGATCACATCGGCGTGCAGGTCGGTCTCATGGCTACCGAACGTGAACTCGAGACACCCGTTGTCGCGACCCTCGGCCGTGTAGTAGCCGAGCAGTTTGAGCAGCGACGGCGTCACCTCGACCGATGACGGCAGCTCGACCGGAAGATTCGCGATCGAACGCGGCTGATGCACACCGCGCTGCCACAGGCTCACCGTCATCTGCGACATGCCGATCGCGCTGCCGATTTCCGACTGGCTCATCTCACCGGCCTGTGCGAGCGCAAACGCATGGCGCTCGGCATCGGCGCCGACGTCGTGGTGCACCGCGAGCCGCAAGGGCTCGGACGGCGCTTCGAACACGTGAGCGCGGGTCGTATAGGGCGTGCCGATGCCCGGCTGGAACTCGCCCCTCACCTTCATCGGGAGCTGCACCAGCACGTCACCCGGCTTCAGCGCCCGTGCCTCGACCGACCTGATGCCGTCGCGGGTGCGCACGAACACGCTGTGATCGCCGGTGGTGCGGATCACGCCGCCGAGATAGTGGATCTCGTGGATCTCGCTCACCCGGTGACGATAGACGGCGCGCGCCTTCTTCCACGCGCTGCCGCGCACGAACGTCTTGGACGAGCCGCGGAACTTGCCGTCCAGCTCGTCGAAGCCCAGCGTCTCGACTCCGCTGACCGGCTGCACGAAGCCTTCCGCATCGTCGGCGTAGAAGCCATCCACGAACTCGCCGATCGGCAGTAGCCGGGTGCGGCCCTGGTGACGCACCAGCACCGGCGTGTCTCCGGTCACCGAAGCGCCGACACCGACGAACATCTCCACGAAGTCCGAGCCCGACATCGAGAAGAACGGCACACCAGCCTCACCGGCGACCGCCTTGGCGAGCAGCGTCTTGCCGGAGCCCGGGGGCCCGAGCAGCAGCGCGCCCTTCGGGATCCGGCCGCCCAGCCGCTGGAACTTCTGCGGTTCCTTCAGGAACTCGATGATTTCCTGCAGCTCCTGCTTGGCCTCGTCACAGCCGGCGACGTCCTTGAACGTCACCTTGGGCTGGCTTTCCATCAGCACGCGCGCCTTGGTCTTTCCGAACTTGAGCGCCGCGCTTCCGCCGGCCTGCATCTGGCGCATCATGAACAGCCACACGCCGAGGAACAGGATCAGCGGCAGCCAGGCGAAAAGGGCCGACAGCCAGTTGACGCCGCCGGTGCGCACCTCGATCTCGATCCCCGGGTTGGTCTTCCAGACGCGATCGGGAAGGTTCTCGCCGGTGCCGACGATGTTGGCTTTGAACGCCTTGAACGGAATGTCGCGTCCGTTCACGCGCATCGTGGATTCGGTCTTGAGCTCGCCCGTGACGGCGTTCTCCACGATCTGAAGGTCGGCGAGGTTGCCCTTTTCGGACTCCTGAATGAAACGCGTGTAGGAGATCTCGACACGCGGCGGCGCCATGAAGCTGCCCTGGTACATCTTGAACGCGACCAGGGACAGCAGCACCACGAACGCCCAGAACGCGAGCGTGCGCGCCGGCCGACCGCCCGGCGAAGGCAATTGCGGGCGGCGCGAACCACCGCCGCGCCGCGAATCACGGTTGCGGCCGGAATCGGAACCAGACGGATCGTCCCGGCGGAACAAAGTCACTTCATGCCTCCTCGAGAACACCCACGTAGGGCAGATTGCGGTAGCGCTCGGCGGCGTCGAGTCCGTAGCCAATCACGAATTCCGAGCCGATGCGCCAGCCCGCATAGTCCACCGGCACCGGAATCGTGCGACAGGGGACCTTGTCCAGCAACGTCGCGACTTTCAGGCTCGCGGCTCCCCGCGAGCGCAACAGGTCGAGAATGAATTGTACGCTTTGTCCGGAGTCCACGACGCCCTCGCACAGCACGACATGGCGCCCGGTTATATCTGTACGCAGATCCATCACCAGCTTTACACGGCCACTCGAGGTCGTCCCCGAGCCGTACGAGGAAACCGCCAGGAAGTCCATTTCCAGATCTATCGGCGTCGCGCGCGCCAGATCGCACTGGAACATGCACGCGCCCTTCAGCACCCCCACCAGCAACGGCCGCTTGTCGCCGAAATCGCGCGCCAGCTCGAGCCCCATCTCTCGGACGCGGGCCGCGATCTGATCGGCGGTGAACAGCACGCGAAGCGTCGGATCGGCATGAACCGCGGGGTGGCCTTCGCTCATGTTTCGGGCGTCCTCCGAAGCGCGGGGCGGGCGTCGATCCACCGGGACCGGCTTTCGCCCCGCCGGGTTTGCGTCCGGGCCGGGCCGGTGCGGAAGAGAACGGTATCGCGGGAACGCTCGGCCCGCCATCCACCCGGCAGGCGCACCTCGGCGCCCGGCCGGCCGCGCTCGACCAGCCCCTGCAGCGCATCGAGGTGACGGTTCGTAAGGCCCTCCCCGGACCGGTTCAATCGGTGCCAGAACAGGCGTAACGCCAGTCTACAGGCCGCGGAAGGGTAGGGTCGACCCCCCGCCGAATCAAGCCGGAACTCAGCGCCTTGGATGCTCGAAAGCCGCGAAAGACGGCGCCGGGCCAGCCGCCCAAGTGCCGCTTCGGCCTCGCGGGCTTCGCGGGCCGCCCGGGCCGCCCGCCGGGCCAGGCCGGCACGGGCCGCCGCCGGATCCCCGCCCTCCGCCGCATGGGACCCCATCGCCGCCAGCATCGCCGGCACCACCTCGTGCCGGACGCGATTGCGCGCGTAGTCGAGCGAGCGATTCGACTCGTCCTCGCGCCAGGCTCGCCCCGCGCGGATCAGGTCGGCCTCGATCTCGGCGCGCGTCGCCTCGAGCAGCGGCCGGATCACGTCGCCGCTCTTCTCGCGCATGCCGCCCAGGCCCCGCAATCCCGCGCCGCGCCCGAGCCTCAGCAGCAGCGTCTCCAGCTGATCGTCGGCGGTGTGCGCGGTGGCGATGGCCGTGGCGCCGGTCTTGCGCGCGACGCCGCTCAGGAATTCGCGCCGCAATCGCCGCAGGCCGTCCTGGCCGCTCAAGGCCCGTCGCGCCATGCGCGCGCGCGCGTTCCAGCGCGCGTCGGTGAGCGGCACCCGGAGCTCCGCGCACAGCGCGCGCACGAACTCGCGATCGGCGTCGGCCGAGGCGCCGCGCAGGCCGTGATGCAGGTGGGCGGCGTGGAGCTCGAGCCCGAATTCGTGGCCGATCGAAGCCAGCCCGATCAGCAGCGCGGTGGAATCCGCGCCGCCGCTCACCGCCACCAGCACGGTCGAGCCGGGCGGCAGCGCGCACGGGCCCCGCAGCGCGCGGCGCAACACGGGTTCCACGCGGCGCAGCCGGATTCGCATGTCGGTTCGCGGAGTCAAGGATGGTGGCGGCGGAGGGATTCGAACCCCCGACACAGGGATTATGATTCCCCTGCTCTACCAGCTGAGCTACACCGCCGAAAAGGGGAGGCCACGCTGCCGTGGCGAGCGGGGAACGTTAGGCGGCGGCTCGGGGCGCGTCAAGGAAGCGGGGAGGTTGGAG
>DATIWX010000112.1:0-54666 GCA_035519135.1 Burkholderiales bacterium
GCGCTCCGGGTCCATGCCGAGCGACCCGCCCACGGTGATCTGCATTCCCGCCTTGCCGGCCGAGGAGCAGATGGTGCGGTCCAGGCGGGAGGCGCCCAGGCGGTTGAAGAAGCGCCGCCCCATCGAGTGCCACTGCACGTAGCCCATCGTGCCCGCGTAGTCGTAGGGCAGGATGCCCTGAGGGTCTTCGGCTTCGATCGCCTTGAATCTCGCCGCGATGGTCGCGAGCGCCTCGTCCCAGGAGATGCGTGCGAACTCGCCTTTACCCTTCGCGCCGACTCTCTTCTGCGGAAACAGCACCCGGTCCTTGCTGTAGGTGCGTTCCAGGTACCGCGAAACCTTGGTGCACAGCGTGCCCGCCGTGAACGGATGATCCTTTGCGCCCTCGACCTTGATCGCGACGCCGTTCTCGACGGTCACCTCGAGCGCGCAGGTGTCCGGGCAGTCGTGCGGGCAGGCGGCGCGAACGATCCTGCGCTCGGTGGGGGCTTTTTTCGCTGGCGCGAGCATCGACGATCGCGATGGGCCGTGGGGATCCCGCGATTCTACCCCGTTCAGGGCCGCACGCCCGCAAACGTCCCGAAGCGCGTGCGCAGCATCTGTCCGATGCGGTAGTGGGCGTGGCGCGCCGCGGCGAGCGCGCCACCCATCGGGAGAAATCCGTGGATCATGCCCTCGAAGCACTCGTACACGACCGATACGCCCGCCTGCTCGAGACGGTCGGCGTAGGCCTTGCCCTCGTCGCGCAGCGGATCGAAGCCCGCGGTGACGATGTACGCCGGCGGAAGGCGCGAATGATCGCGCGCGAGCAGGGGCGAGGCGCGCCAGTCGGCGCGATCGCCGTCGTCGCGCAGATACTGGTTCTGGTACCAGCGCAGCAGCTCGGCGGTGAGCGAGTAGCCGCGCGCGAAACGCCTGAGGGAATCGGTGTCGCTCGCCTGATCGACGACCGGGTAGACCAGCACCTGCATGGCGATGGGAGGACCCGAGTCGCGCAGCGCGATCGCCGCGACCGCGGCGAGGTTGCCGCCCGCGCTCTCCCCGGCCACGGCCAGCCGCGACGCGTCGACCCGGAGCGAGCCCGCGTTCGCGCTCACCCACTTCACCGCCGCGATGGCGTCCTCCGCCGCTGCGGGAAACTTGTGCTCCGGGCCCAATCGGTAATCGACGGCGACGACGGTGCAGCGTCCGTGCACGGCGATGCCGCGGCACACGCTGTCGTGCGTGTCGAGGTCGCCGCAGGTCCACCCGCCGCCGTGGAAGTACACGACCACGGGAAGCGCCTCGCCGGGCTTCTCGCCCGGCGGGCGGTAACAGCGCGCCCTCACCTCGCCCCCCGGGCCCGGGAGAGAAATATCGCGCGCTTCCTCTACCGCCGAGGGCGGAGGCGCGAGCGCGAGGCGCCCTTCGCGGTAGGAGCGCCGCGCTTCGGCGGCGCTCAACGAATCGAGATCGACGGCGGGCGAGCCGGCGAAGCGCTCGAGCAGCGCGCGCGCCTGGGGATCAAGCTGCGGCACGCACTCAGGCGGCCGCGAGCCGGCGCCGGGCGAGGAGCCACAGCACCGCGGCGGCCGCGACGGTGATGAAGGGCAGCGCGAGCCAGTTGAGCACTTCCCAGCCCTGCGCATCGATCAGCACGCCCGAGCCGAAGGAGGTGAGCATCATCGTGAGAAAGATGATCGAGTCGTTCGCTCCCTGCGTCTTGGCGCGCTCGGCGGGAGAGCACGCGTCGGTGAGCAGCGTGGTGCCGCCGATGTACAGGAAATTCCAGCCGATCCCCAGCAGCACCAGCGCAAACCAGAAGTGGGGAACGCTGATGCCGGACAGCGCGATCGCCACGACCGCGTAGAGAAGCAGCGCGCCTGCGGCCATCACCTGCAGCACCCCGAAGCGCCTGATGAGCGAACCGGTGAAGAACGAAGGACCGAACATGCCGACGACATGGGCGCCGATGACGCTCGCCGCCGCCGAATACGGGTGCCCGCACAGCCTCATCGCGAGCGGCGTCGCGGTCATGAGGAGGTTCATCACGCCGTAGCCGATCGCGGCGCCCGTCGCCGCGACGATGAACACGGGCTGCACCAGGATCTCCTTCAGCGGCCGCGCGGAGGCCTTTTGATCGTGGCCCGCGGGCGACGGGATGTGGAGCGACTGCAATACGCCGACCACCAGCACGAGAAAGCCGATCAGCGACAGGTAGGCACCGAGATAGCGCGTGTCGAGGAGATCGACGGTGTGCTTGCTCACCTCGGGACCGACGATTCCGCCGACCAGCCCGCCGGCGAGAACGAGGGAAATCGCCTTGGGCTTGAACTCGGCGCTCGCCGCGTCGGCCGCGGCGAAGCGGTAGTACTGGGCGACCGCGTTGTAGACGCCGAATACCAGCGTTCCGAGGCAAAACAGCCAGAAATCCGCCTGCTGCAGGGCGAGCGAACAGATCAGGGCGCCGACCATCCCGATCAGGGCGCCCACGGTGAACCCGGCACGCCGGCCGATGCGCTTCATGAGGAGCGACATCGGCAGGGTGGAGAGCGCGCCGCCGACGACCCACGCCGTGACCGGGAGCGTCGCCAGGGCCTTGTTCGAAGCGAGCGCATAGCCCACCAGGCCGTTCAACGCGATCGCCGTGGAGTTGTTGGTGAACAGCAGCGCCTGGCACGCGGCGAGCACGGCGACGTTCTTCTTGGCGTTGTCCAAGGCGGCTCCGGGAAAGGCGGGTGTCAGGAAGGAACGTCCAGCGCTCGGGGAAACACGGCCCGCCGATTATAGCGAAGCCGAGCGGCAGCCGCGGACGATCGCGCCTTTCCATAGGGAAAAAAACGTCTCCGGGTGGTTGACATTTCCCTCTGATTGACGCACTCTCGCGTTGCCCGTACCGTTAGTGCGGCATCACCAACCCAGCTCGTAATTTGAGGAGAAATATACGATGGCCAAGAAGAGAAAACCCAATGCGGCATTCATGAAACCCATGACCCCGACCTCTGCGCTGGCGGAAGTGGTGGGATCCAAGGCGATGCCGCGCACCGAAGTGACCAAGAAGCTCTGGGCTTACATCAAGAAAAACAAGCTGCAAGACAGCAAGAACCGCCGAATGATCAACGCCGACGACGCCCTCAAGGCCGTCTTCGGAGGCCGTGGCAAGGTCAACATGTTCGAGATGACCAAGCTCGTCAACAAGCACCTCAAATAGGCATCGCGCCCGGGTGTCCGGGGCGCAACTGTAAGTGAGACGCCCGGCGTGCCGGGCGTTTTGTTTTTTTGTCGCGGCCGGCACCGCGGCCGGCGAGCCCGGTCACTTCGCCGCGGACCTGTACTTGTCGACGGCCTTCTTCAGGTCGCTGTACTCCGAGCAGGGCAGGAAGCACAGCTTGTTCAGGCGCGCGAGGTGCTCCTCGGCCTTGGGCAGGTTGTTCACCATCAGATACGCCTCGCCGATGTACTCGTGCGCGCCCTTGTGATCGGGATCGAGGCGCAAGGCCTCGTTGTAGTACTTGAACGCCTGATCGAGATTGCCGGACTTGCGGTAGGCGTAGCCGAGATAGTTCTGCACATCGGGATTCTTCGGTTGACGCGAGGCGGCGCGATTGAAGCTGTCTATCGCCGCGCTCCAGTTCTGGGCGTCGACCGCCTTCTTGCCGCTTGCGTAGTCCGGATCCTCGGGACGGACATTCTGACTGGGGCCGGACTCCATCCCGGCGGCGGGAAGGACCGTCGGGGCGGCGAGTCCGAGGACAGTGAAGCTCAGGATCAGCAGATTGCGCATGGGGTCTCCTTCGCGGGTCAGGTTAGAGGATCATATCGGGGAATCGTTCCGTTTCGAATGTATGCAAACGGTTAACCACCCCGTGCGGGAGCTTATTCCCGAGGCTGGCCCGCGGTCAGCGTCCGGGCCATCTCGCGGATCGCCCGTGCGGCCGCCTCGGGGTGCTCGAACGGGAACAGATGGCCACCTTCGACGCGCACCACCCGGAAATGCCTGCGGGAGAGCGCGAGCCCCATCTGGCGCGCGTCCTCGGACTCGCGGCCGCAGATGAGCCCCGCGGGCACGCGCAGCGCCGGCAACTCCTTCGCCACCGCGTGCGGAAACGCCCGGTAGATGCGGTATTCGATCGACGGATCGAAAGCGAGACACACGCCCTCGGAGCAAGGGCGCATGCCGAGCGTCACGTAGTCGCGCAGGCACTCCGGGTCGAAATCGCGGAAAGCGCGCTTGTTGCGGAAGTGGGCGTAGGCTTCGTCGGACGAAGCCCATACCGCGCGACGGTCGCGTGTGACCCCCGCCGGCGTCATGCGATCGACCAGACCGAAGCGCTTCACCATCCCCAGCATCGCCCCGCGGAAGCGGTCGAGGATGGGCGAGTCGAGCAGCACGATGGCTCGGAAGAGCGCCGGGCGCTTCAGCGCAGCGAGCGCCGTGAGATAGCCGCCGAGCGAGTGGCCGACGCCGAGCACCGGCTCACCGTACCCTTCGACGCGCTCGATCAGCTCGCTCACCAGATGCGGCCAGCCGTCGCTGACCGGGAACCGCGGATCGTGCCCGATGGCGTTCACGTAGCGGACGTCGAAGCCCTCTCCCAGGCAGGAGAACAGCTTGCGGTAGCACGCCGCGGGAAAGCCGTTGGCGTGCGAGAAGTGCAGGATCGTCAGACCGTCACTTCCTTCGCCGTCATGGTGTACTTGAAGTTGTCCGGATCGAGGCTGTCCAGCCGCCCCTGCCCCGTCTCCGCCTGCGGATACATGAAGAAGGTGATCCTGCCGCTGTTCGCGTGGGGCAGGACGATGTCGTTCGCCGTGTTGAACGCGAGCCAGTTCATTTCCCAGGCGCCGAAGAGCTTCGGCCTCACCGCTTCGACCAGCGGGTCGCTGAGCGTCGTCGGCTGCGCCTTCTCCTCGAGCACGACCTTTCTCACGTCGGCCGGATCTACGGGCACCCAGCCGAAGCCGGTGAGATAGACCTCCGCACGGCAGTGTTGCGCGCGGGTGATGTTCGCGGTACCGGCGCCGAGGCTGCGGTAGCCGAACTGCGACTTCGCCACGCGCACGCCGTACACGTCGCGCGCGGGCAGGCCGGAGGCGCGCGCGAGGCCCACGTAGAGCGCGTTCAGGTCGGCGCACTTGCCGCCGAGGTTGCCGGTCTCGAGCATGGTCTTGATGTCGCCGACGCCGCAGCCGCGCGTCTTCGGGTCGCGGAAGGTGTTGTCGACGATCCACTCGTAGATGGCTTTCGCCTTCTCGTAGTCGGTCTTCGCGCCCCTGGTGATCTTCTGCGCGGTCTCCTTGACGATGCCGTCGGTCGGCATGTGCTCGGTCGACTCGGTGTAGAACCCGCGCTCCGGAGCGCTCAGGCGCAGGGCCGGCGAGGGGGCGCTCGAAAGGTCCACGGCGTGATCGCGCGTGGCGAAGCGGCTGTACAGCTCGACCACGGGATTCCTCTGGGCGCCCGTCCATTCCGCGTAGAACAGCCCGGCGCCGTACTTGCCGTCGTGCACGATCTTCATCGAGGTCGCGTTGCCGGACCAGGCGTTGTCGATGACCTTCTGGTAGACCGAGTCGACCGAAGGCAGCGGCAGCCAGACGCGCGTCGTGCCCTCGGGAAACAGGATCTCGACGCGGGTGGTCACCTCGAAGCTGCGCCAGGCCTCGACGCGGCGCGGATTGAAGGGGAGCTGCTGCGCGCGAGAAACTCCAGGCAGCACCGCCGCGGCCGGCGCAAGCGCCCCGGCCTTCAGGAACATTCGTCGATTCATGGGATGGTCTCCTCAGGGTTTGGGCAGCAGTTTCACTATCTCGCTCTCGACGGGCGGCGTGTCCCAGCCGACGTCGCCGACCGCGACGAAGCGCACTTTCTGCTCCGGGTCGATCACCAGCGTGGTCGGGAGCACCTTCACCTTCCACGCCGTCGCCGCGGAGGTGTCGCGATCGAGCAGCACGGTGAAGCGCACCGGGACCGTCTTCAGGAAATCCTTGATCCGGGGCGGCCCCTCGCCGTAGTCGACTGCGAGGATCGCGAAGGGCTTGCCGGCGAGCTTGTCCTGGAGCCGCTGCATGGACGGCATCTCCTCGCGGCACGGATCGCACCACGTCGCCCAGAAATTCAGCACCACGACCCTGCCCTTGTAGTCGGCGAGCTTGTGCTCCCGGCCTTCGAGATCGCGCAGTGCGAGCGGCGGCGTAGCCCCCCCGCTCCAGGGCTTCATCGTGCCTGCGGCCGCCGAGGCCGCGCCCGGCCCCGTGAGGGACGCCGCAATGAATCCTGCGAGCAAGGCCGCGGCGAGTCCTGCGGCAACCCAGGCCCGCCGCGCGGTCACGCGGCCTCCTTCTTTGCTCCCGCGAGCGCGGCGAAGTCGTCAGCGTAGTCCGACAGGCGCCGCACCACATGAGCGCGCTGCTTGGACGACAGCGTGCGGTCGAGATCGGCGATGAGCTGCCCCAGGTCCTCGTCCCAGGCCCTGTCTTCCCGGATGAAGGCCTCGGAGCGCCGCCGCTCGGGGTGCTTGAACATCGCGGCGAGGCTCGCGCCGAGCTCCTGTGCCTTGTGCGACTGCTTCAGCGCCGCGATCACGTTCCGCTGCCATTGCTGCCGGTCCTCGAAGCGCAGCGCGACATGGTTCTCGTGCGTGAGCGCAAAGCGCTCGATGCGGGCCTCCTGGTCCGGCGTCAGGTCGCCCGCGAAATCGCCGAAGCGCTCGAGCAGGCGCTGCACCTGGGCGCGCCGGCGCTTGGCATCGTCGGCGGCGAGGAATTCCTTGGCGAACTTCTGGTTGTTCTCGGCGAAGCGGTGCTCGAGCGCCGCGATCTGCTCGGGCGCAAGCGTGGCGAGCACCGGCGCCGCGTCCTCTGCCGCCTTTGCCGCGAGGCTTCGGTAGCGCGAGCGCAGATTGGCGAGACCCCAGGCCACGTCATCCGCGGTAATGCCGCGAGCCGCCCGCTCGCTCGCGCTGCGCATCAGGGCCGCGTAGGCCGGCAGCTCGTTGGTGCGGTGCCACTGGTGGAATTCGGCTATGCGAAGCCTCATCTCTTCCGCCTGGGCCGAGTCGAGATCGAGATAGCTCGAGGCCATGAAGCGCAGCGCGGTATCCGCGTTGTCGTAGGCGAAGCGGGTCGCGCTGCAGGAAGCGAGCGATGTGCAAACCGCGAGCAGCAGGAATTTTCGCCAGCTCACCAGTAATTCTCCACCGTGATCTGTCCCGGGTCGCGCCGCCGGTGCTTCTTCATGCCGCGGCGCGCGAGCGCCGCGCTGGTGTCGGTCACCATGTCCGGGTTGCCGCAAATCATAACCTGGGACGCGCTCGCCGAAAGCGCCACGCCCGCCGCGGCCTCGAGCCGCCCCTCCTCGAGGGCCGCCGGAATGCGCCCCGGCAAGGCGCCGGCCGACGCTTCGCGGCTGACGAAGGACAGCGCACGCATCTGCTCGCCGCGTTTGCGCATCAGTTGCTCGATGATCTCGCGGTGCGTCAGCTCTTCCGCCCGGCGCACCGCGTGAATCAGGACGACGTGCCTGAAGCGCTCCCAGGGAGCCTCGGTCTTGAGGATGGACAGGAACGGGCCGATTCCGGTCCCCGTCGAGATCAGCCACAGGTTCTCCGCGTCCGGAACTTCGGAGAGAGCCAGAAACCCCGCCGGCCTGGGCGCGAGGTAGACCCTGTCCCCGGCCGCGAGCCTGCAGAGCCTTTGCGTGAGCGGCCCGCCGGGCAGCGTGACGTAGTAGAACTCGTGCGGACGCTCCTCCGGAGCGTTCACGAAGGAATAGGGCCGCGCCAGCATCTCGCCCTCCACCTCCAGCGCGAGCTTGGCGAACTGTCCGGCCTCGAACGAGATGTCGGCTTCGACCTTCAGCGAGAACAGGCGCTCGGTCCAGCGCCTCTGCGCCGTGACCGCGCCCTCGATCCACTTCTGCATGACCGCCGCGGGAATCACTGCAACAGGAAGGGCTCCATCGTCAGCGATTCTACCTCGCCCGACAGCATGACGATGGCGCCTGCGCGGCGCCGGCTGCCGTCGTCGGAGAACTCGAAGCGGTATACGCGGCGCAGCACCAGCCGGCCGGCCTCGTCGCGGGCGGGCCTCACCGAGGTGCATTCGACGGTCTCGTCGAGAAACTGCAGCCGCTCGCGAGCGCAGGCGGCCTGCCCCGCCGCGACCGCGCGCTCGCGCGCGCGCATGCTGTCGTACCACAGCCACCCGAGCACGGCGAGGCCGGCGAGGGCCACTAATTCCCACTCCGGCATCGTGCCTACTCGTGCCGCCGCGTGACCCATTCGGCGACGAGCACGGGCTTGTCGCCGCCCTCTCGCTCGACGGTCACGTTCCACACCGTCTGGACGCCCTGCTCGATGCCCTCCGCCGCAGCCAGCTTGAAGCGCGCGCGCACGCGCGAGCCCGCGGGCACCGGACCGGTGAAGCGCACCCGGTTCAGGCCGTAGTTGATTCCCATGCGCGCGCCCTGGATCTCGACCGCCTCCTTCAGGAAGTGCGGCAGGAGGGACAGCGTGAGGAACCCGTGGGCAACCGTGGTCCCGTAGGGCGACTCCCGCGCCGCTCGCTCCCGGTCGACGTGGATCCACTGCTGGTCTCCGGTCGCGTCGGCGAACTCGTCGATGTGCCGCTGGGTGACGGTCATCCACTCCGTCACCGCCACTTCCTTGCCGACCCACTCCTTGAGCCGGTCGATTCCGGGGATTACGATCTTGGCCATGTTCGCGCCGCGCGGGATTGACGGCCGGCTATCTTATCGGAAGGATCACAATGACGGCAGGCGCGAAGACATTCCTCACCCTCGGCGGCGTCGCCGCGCTGCTTGGCGTCGCGCTCGGCGCCTTCGGCGCGCACGCCCTGAAGAACCGCATCCCGGCCGAGATGCTCACCCTATGGCACACCGGAGTCGAGTATCACGCCTACCATGCGCTCGGCCTGCTGGCGGTTGGAATCGTCGCAGCGCAACTTCCCGATTCCACCCTCCTCAAGTGGTCGGGATGGCTGATGCTCGCGGGAATCCTGCTCTTCTCCGGAAGCCTGTATGCGCTCGCGCTCTCTGGAGAGCGGTGGCTTGGTGCGGTAACGCCGGTGGGCGGGCTTGCCTTCCTTGCCGCGTGGGCGCTTTTCGTCGCCGCGGCGCTCAAAGCCTGAACGCGTGCTGCTCGCGGAGCTCCTCGCCACCTCCGAGCGCGTCGCCGCGACGCGCAGCCGGCTCGCCAAGGTCGAAGCACTTTCGGATTGCCTGCGACGGCTCGAGCCCGCCGAGGTCGCGCTGGGCGTGGCGTACTTGAGCGGCGACACGCCCCAGGGCCGCACCGGCATCGGCTATGCCGCGCTTAAGGAAGCGCTGGATACACCCGCCGCCGATGCGCCCCGACTCACGCTGGCGCAAGTCGACGGCGAAGTCGTACGACTTGCTCGAGTGAAGGGAGCGGGATCCTCCGCGGAGCGTGCGCGCCTGCTCTCGGCGCTGTTCGCACAGGCGACCGCGCCCGAGCAGGATTTCCTGGCGCGCCTGCTACTCGGCGAGCTGCGCCAGGGCGCGCTCGAAGGGATCATGCTGGACGCGATCGCGAAGGCGGCGAACCTGCCGCCCGCAAGGGTTCGCGCGGCGGCGATGCGCGCCGGCGGGCTGGCAGCCGTCGCGCAGGCGGCGCTCGCCGGGGGAGACGCAGGCCTGACGCGCTTTGCGCTCACGGTCTTCCAGCCGGTGCAGCCGATGCTCGCGCAGACCGCCGCCGACGTCGGCGATGCGCTCGCGCGCCTCGGCAAGGCGGCCTTCGAGTGGAAACTCGACGGCGTGCGGGTGCAGGCCCACAAGTCGAACGGCGAGATCCGCGTCTATACGAGAAGCCTCAACGAGGTCACCCCGGCCGTGCCCGAGATCGTCGCCGCAGTGCGGCGTTGCGCGGCGCGCGAGCTGATCGCCGACGGCGAGAGCATCGCCCTCAGGCCCGACGGCACGCCTTACCCCTTCCAGGAGACCATGGCGCGCTTCGGCAGCAGGCTCGAAGTCGAAGCCAGGAGCGCGGCGCGACCTCTGAGCGTCTTCTTCTTCGACTGCCTGCTCGCCGACGGCCAGGACCTCACCGCGAAAACAGCGCAAGAGCGCTTCGACTCGCTTTCGAGGGTCCTTCCGGAGGACCTCATCGTCCCGCGCCTGGTCACCGACGACGGGGAAGCGGCAGCGGCCTTCTACGAGGACGCGCTCGCCCGCGGCCACGAGGGCGTCATGGCCAAGGCGCTCGGCGCGCCCTACGAAGCCGGGAGCCGCGGCGCAGCCTGGCTGAAGGTGAAGCGCGTACATACGCTGGACCTCGTCGTAATCGCGGCCGAGTGGGGAAGCGGACGCCGCAGGGGCTGGCTGTCCAACCTGCACCTGGGCGCGCTCGATCCCTCCACCGGGGGCTTCGTCATGCTCGGCAAGACCTTCAAGGGGATGACCGACAGGATGCTCGCCTGGCAGACGGAGAAGCTGCTCGGCCTGAAGGTGACCGGGGAGACTTCGCGCGAGGGTCACGTCGTGCACGTCCGGCCCGAGCTCGTCGTCGAGATCGCGTTCAACGAGATCCAGGCGAGCCCGGTCTACCCGGGAGGCCTCGCGCTGCGCTTCGCGCGCGTCAAGCGCTACCGCGAGGACAAGAGCGCGGCCGAGGCGGACACCATCACGGCCGTGCGAGCGCTCTACCAGGGGCAGGCTATCCGAACAGCCGGGTAAGCCAGCTCTTTTTCGCGCGCAACCTTCTGGTGTTGGTCCTGGCCAGCTCGGCCGGCGGACGGGTGAATTCGCCTTCGGGGCGCAGAGTGCGGCTGACGTCCTTGTTCATGAGGGGATCGTCCCAGGCCTCGTGCTGCAGGCGCGCCTGGGCGGCCTCGGCATTGGCGAGCATCTGGTTGAATACCTCCCAGAAGGGCTGGCCGGTCACGCCGGAGGCGATGATGGCGCGCTTGACCACGCGCAGCTCGGCGAGGAACAGCAGCTCCTCGGCGACGTCCCAGGGAAGCCCCTTCCGCTTGCCGTCTCGGGAATCCATGAGCAGATGCGAGGTGAAGGCGTCGAACTCCGGATGGCCCCACAGCAGGCACACGCGCTTGCTGATGTGCGGCAGCTTTTCGAGCGCCGATACCGCGTCCCCGCGCGTCCCGGCAGGCGCGCTCGACTTGCTGATGTTCATCGACCCTCCCGGCTCAAGAGCAGCTTCCGGCGTAGTGTAGCGCAGCCCGAGCCCCCCCTTCTGTTCGGACGTCACAGCGCTCGAGTGAACTCTTACCAAAAGGCCGCCGTTGCATCCGGCCCCGCGGCGCCTTAGCATGCAAGCATCGGGCGGGCGCGACGGGCGCAGGGACGAAGAGCAATGACTGCAAGAAATATCTGGATCTGCCTCGCCCTCGCTCTCGCTGCAGCGATTCCGGGTGGAGCCTCGGCGCAGGGCATCCGGGTCGTGAACGCCTGGTCGCGGCCCACGCCCCCGGGCATAGACATCGGCGTCGCCTATTTCAGCATACGAAACAGCGGCAAGGCCGACCGCCTGCTGCGCGTATCCTCGCCGCTCGCACAGCGCGCCGAGCTGCACGCCAGCGTCATGAAGGACGGCGTGATGAAGATGGAGGGCCTGAGCTCGGTCGACGTCGGCAGCGGAGCCCCGGTGACGTTCGAGCCGAGCGGCAAGCACGTCATGCTGATGGGCCTCAAGCGCCCGCTCAAGGAAGGAGACGTGTTTCCGCTGACGCTGACTTTCGCGAACGCCGGCGCGGTGCAGGTGCGCGTACGCGTCCGCGGACTCGGTGACCGGAACAGCGGAGAAGGCATGGACCATTCCCGGATGTAGGACCCGCCAGCCCCAACATGCGCACCCAAGCCGAGCGGGCCCGCCTGTTCCGCGCGCTGCACGAACGCCCCGGGATCTTCGTCATGCCCAATCCATGGGACGCGGGCACCGCCAAGCTCTTCGCCTCGCTCGGCTTCGAGGCCCTCGCGACCACCAGTTTCGGCTTGGCCAACGCGCTCGGCCGCGTCGACGGCACGCTCGCGGTGAGCCGCGAGGAGCTGATCAGCAACTGCCGCGAGATTGCCTCTGCCACCGAGCTTCCCGTGAACGCCGACCTCGAAAACGGCTACGCGGACGACCCGAAGAAGGCAGCGGAGATCATCCGCATGGCGGCGGAGGCCGGCGTCGTCGGCGGATCGATCGAGGACGCCACCGGAAACGAAGCCCGGCCCATTTACGATTTCAACCTCGCGGTGGAGCGCGTCGCCGCGGCGGCGGAGATCGCTCACTCATTCCCCTTCCCGTTCACCTTCACCGCGCGGGCGGAGAACCTGCTGCACGGACGCCGCGACCTGGACGATACCGTCAAGCGCCTGCAGGCCTTCGCCAGAGCGGGCGCCGACGTGCTCTATGCGCCGGGCTTGCGCGATCTCGCAACCATCAGGCAGGTCGTTGCCGCGGTGTCCAAGCCGCTCAACGTGGTGATGAGTGCGGCGGACCCGGATCTCACGACCGCGCAGCTCGCCGAGGCGGGAGTCAAGCGCATCAGCGTGGGGGGCACCCTGTCGCGGCTCGCCTTCGCGGCTGTGCGCGACGCCGCGCTCGCGATGCGGGACCGGGGCAGCTACCAGTGGGTGCGCGAAGCGATGCCAAGCAAGGACCTCAAGGCGGTCCTCGAAAAGTAGGTCTACCGCTCCTCCGGCGCCTTGATCTTCCTGAACGAGAAATACAGCAGGCCGTCGTAGAGGACTTTCAGCCCCGCCGCGGCCATGATCGGCGCGCCCAGCGCGATCGTCTGCATCGCGGTGCCCGCGAACACCGGCGCGATCGCCCGCGCGCACATGCGCGCGAGGTTGGTCACACCGCCCGCGAAGGTGCGCTCCTCGGGCCTCACCACCGCCATGAGATAGGATTGGCGCGTCGGCACGTCCATCTCCGAGAGACCCTCGCGCAGGAGAAAGAGCAGCGCGGCGACCTCGAAGCTGCCGGTAAACGGGATGGTGAACGTGAGAATGCTCGAGGGCGTATGCGTGAACACCATGGTGTTGACGAGCCCGATGCGCGAGGCGAGCCAGGCGGCGCCCAGATGCGAGACCGCGTTCATGATGCGCGCGCCGACGAAGAGCATGCCGATGGTCGCTTCCGACGCGCCGAACTGCTGGTGGAAGAAGAAGGCGAACAGGGCGCTCCCCTGGAAGCCGCCGGCGAAGCTGTCGAGTGCGAACAGGAGCGACATCTTCGTCAGGATCGAGCGGCTCTCGGGCGTGACGCGCATCTCCAGGCCCGCGGCGGGCGCCTCCGCCTGCTTCGACAGGCTCAGGTACAGGATCGCCGTCCCCGCATAGAGCACCGCGTAGACGATGACCGCGACGCGCAGCGAATGCAGGTGATCGAATCCGCCGGTGTCGCGCAGCACGGTCGGCAGCACCGCGAGCGCCGCGCCCAGGCCGTGTCCGATGTCCTGGATGACGTTGTACCAGGCAAAGGCGCGCGTGCGTCCCGCGTCGCTTCCGGTCGAAGGCAGGATCGCCTGCTCGAGCGCGAGCGCCGCGGCGCGGTCCTTGCCCAGCGAATTCAGCATGCCGAGGAAGGCCGCGGCACCGAGCACGATCGCGCTCGAGGCGAACGCGAACACCGCACCGCCCGCCGCGGCGATCACGCCGAGCATGATCAGCCAGCGGCGGCGCCCGATGCGGTCTCCCCAGAACATCACGCCCGCCGCGCCGACGGCGGTGCCGGCGACGCCGGCGCCGAGAATGGTTCCCCAGGCCGCCGGCTCGTACCCCAGCTCGGCGAGATAGATGCCCGCGACGACGCCGATCAACCCGTTGGCGACGGCGCGCAGGAATCCCGCCGCGAAGACGATCCTACGGTCGCGCAACATCCTGGCGCTCGAACAGCTTCGCCGAGGCGCGTCCCCGCGACTGGGCGAGCTCGAGCGCGGTCAATCCCTGGTTGTTGCGGATATCGGTGCGCACGTTCCTGGAGAGCAGGTAGTGGATCAGCACGATGTCGTCGTGGGATACGGCGGCGTGCAGCGGCGTGTTGCCCTGGCGGGTGTCCTGGATGTTGAGATCGGCGCCGGCGTCCGCGAGCGCCTTGACCGCGAGAAACGTGCCGGTCAGGGCCGCCCATTGCAGCGGCGTTTCGCCGTCTTTGTTGGCCGTGTTGACCTCGGCGCCCGCCTGGATGAGATCCTCCACGAGGGCCGCGCTTTCGATCATGGATGCCGCATGCAGCACCGTCTCCCCGTTCGGGGTGCGCGCCCTGGCGTCGGCGCCCCTGGCGATGAGCGCTCGCGCCATCTCGATCTCGCCCTTCTCGGCCGCGACGTAGAGCGGCGTCTCGCCCAGTCGGTTCGTCGCCGAAATGCTGGCCCCGGCGCCGATCAGGCGCGAGAACTCGGCCAGATCGCCGTTCTCGATCGACCGGAACAGCGCCTCCTCGGGCGTGCTGGGCGGCATGCAGCAGCGCATCATCTGCGCGTGAGCGCCGCAGGCGGCGAGAGCGAGAGCGGCGAGAAGGCCGCGGAAGAAATTTGTCAACTCGACGGGCCGAAGGTGTGGACGGACCCAGAGATTAGCAGAACCGGCGGCGCTTCAAAACTTCACAAAAAGATGTCAATATCATCTTCCCGCTTCCGCACCGCAACCTACAGGATCATGAATTCGCAGTTCAGAAGAACCATGGAGGAGATCGGCGCCAAGACGCAGGTCTGCTTCCGCGTCGCGTTCAGCGACGGCTCTTCGTGGCAGAACCACGAGCGTGCGCCGGACGTCACCATCCTCATCCGCAACCGCCGCGCCGCCTGGCGGGTCCTGCTCTTCGGCCACGTGGGCTTTCTCGAGGCGTATTTCAACGGCGACATCGATATCGAGGGCAGCCTCGCGCTCGCCTTCCGCGCCGGCCTGGACGCCGGCTTCGACGGCGAGCCGACGCTCCTCGTGAAGCTGCGCAACTGGTGGCACGAGATGCTCTACAGCAACGCCACGGTCTCTCAGGCGAAGAAGAACGCGCGCTTCCACTACGGGCCCGGCCAGGACTTCTACCGGGAGTGGCTGGACGAGGCGGGCATGGCCTATACCTGCTCCTGGTTCGACGACGGCTCGAAGACGCTCGAAGAGGCGCAGATCGCCAAGATGGATCACGTCTGCCGCAAGGTGCTGCTCAGGAAAGGCGACACCTTCGCCGACATCGGCAGCGGCTGGGGCAACCTGCTGTTCCACGCCTGGGACAGGTACGGCGCGCGCGGCACCGGCATCAACACCACCACCGAGCAGGTCGAGGAGACGCGCGCCGAAATCAAGCGCCGCGGCCTCGAAGGCAAGGTCGAGGTGCTCGAGCGCGATTTCCGCGAGGTGCCGCGCCAGTTCGACAAGCTGCTTTCCATCGGCACGCTCGAGCATGCCGGACGCGACCAGCTGGGCGAGGTCATCAAGGCCCACGCCGAGTACCTCAAGCCGGGCGGCCTGGGCGTCCTCCATTTCATCGGCCACGTCGGCGTGCGCGACACCGAGTTCTGGATCCGCAAGTACATCTTCCCCGGCGGCTGGATCCCGAGCCTCGCGGAGGCGATCGACTGGTGCGAGCGCTGCGGGCTCGAGGTGGTGGATATCGAGAACCTGCGCCGCAACTACGCGCTGACCCTGGACGACTGGGCGCAGCGCTTCGACCGCAACTGGGAGAAGATCCGCAGGCTCAATCCCGCGAAGTTCGACGAGAAATTCCGGCGCATCTGGCGCACCTACCTGTGGTCCTGCGCCGAGATGTTCCGCTCTCCGTGGGGCAAGACCCATCTGTTCCAGATCGTGGTGAGCAAGGGCAACGTCGGCGAGAACTACCCGATGAGCCGTGCGTTCCTGTACACCAGTGAGCAACCACGAGAACAAGCTCGCGCGGCTGCGCGCTGAACTGGCGGGCGGCGCGGGGGGCATCGGCCTCGCGAAGAGCACATCGAACCTCTTCCGCGACCGCGAGGCCCGGGCGCGGCCGCGCGTGGACCTGTCAGGCTTCAA
The DNA here is from genome assembly GCA_035519135.1 of Burkholderiales bacterium. Taxonomy (GTDB): domain Bacteria; phylum Pseudomonadota; class Gammaproteobacteria; order Burkholderiales; family SG8-39; genus VBDM01. The sequence continues at coordinate 15,980 of DATIWX010000112.1, forward strand.
CGAGGTGGTCGAGGTCGACACGGCGCGCTCGCGCGTGTCGGCCGAGGGCATGACGACCTACTCCGACCTCGTCGACGCCACGCTCGCCCGCGGGGTGATGCCCTGCGTCGTGCCCCAGCTGAAGTCGATCACCCTCGGGGGCGCTGCCGCGGGCGTCGGCATCGAGGCTTCGTCGTTCCGCTACGGCCTGGTGCACGACACCCTGCTCGCGCTCGAGGTGCTCCTCGCCGACGGCTCGATCGTGAACGCCATGCCGGACAACAAGCACCGCGATCTTTTCTATGGATTTCCGAATTCCTACGGGACTCTCGGCTACGCGCTGAAGGTCACGGCACGCACCGTCCCCGTGAAGCCCTACGTGCACCTGGAGCACGTGCACCACACCAGCCCGGAGAAGTTCTTTGCGGACCTGGAGGCACGCTGCGCTACCGACGTTGACTTCGTCGACGGGACGGTGTTCTCCGGCGACGAAATGTATCTCACGCTCGGGCGCTTCACCGACAGCGCGCCCTTCATCAGCGACTATACGTACGAGCACATCTACTACCGCTCGATCCGCGAGCGACCGGAGGACTATCTCACGGTACGGGACTACATCTGGCGGTGGGACACCGACTGGTTCTGGTGCTCGAAGAACCTGTTCGTGCAGCATCCGCTGGTGAGAAGGCTCGTCGGACGCAAGCGGCTCAACTCGACCTCCTACGCGAAAGTGATGCGCTGGAACAGCAAGTGGGGCTTCACGCGCGCCTTCTCGCGATTGAGCGGCAAACACCCCGAGTCGGTTATCCAGGACGTGGACATTCCCGTCGCGCGGGCACCCGAGTTCCTCGCGTTCTTCCTGGAAGAGGTCGGCATTCTTCCGGTTTGGATCTGCCCCATCGGCGGCTACGATACGCAGGAGAGATTCCCGCTCTATCCCGTCGATCCCAAGGTCCTGTACGTGAACTTCGGCTTCTGGGACGTGGTGCAGGACACGGTGAAGCGCGAGCCGGGCCACTACAACCGCAAGATCGAGCACAAGGTTGCCGAGCTGGGCGGGGTGAAATCCCTGTACTCCGATTCCTACTACCCGGAGGAGGAGTTCTGGCGGCTCTACAACAGGTCCGCGTACGACGCGCTGAAAGCGCGCTACGATCCGCGAGGGCGATTCAGGAACCTGTACCAGAAGTGCGTGCTGCGGCACTGAAGTGTCTGTCATCCTGAGGCCGCAGGCCGAAGGATCTCCGGTTGCACGGCGTGCCGACGGAGATCCCTCGCCTCGCTCGGGATGACTGCGGGGGACGATACGCGCATGACCTGTTGTCACTACTACGCCATCACCGAAGGCCATGAGTCCGCCTTCGCGGTGGACATTTCGAGCATCGTCTTCGGCCCCGGTGTCCTGAAGGAAGCCGGCGAGCACGCGCGCACCCTCGGCATGAAGCGCGCGGCGCTATTCACCGACAAGCGGGTCGGGGCGCTCCCGCACGTCGCTGATGCCCTCGCTTCCCTCCGCGCCGCGGGCGTCGATGTCGCGGTCTACGACGAGGTCAAGGTCGAGCCGACCGACGAATCGTTCCGCGCGGCTACTCTGTTCGCGGCCGAGGGTCGCTTCGACGGCTACGTCTCCCTCGGCGGCGGCTCGGTGATCGACACCTGCAAGGCGGCGAACCTCTATGCGAGCCACCCCGCAGAGTTCCTCGACTACGTCAACGCGCCGATCGGCGCCGGCAAACCCGTTCCCGGCGCGCTGAAACCCCATATCGCCTGTCCGACCACCTGCGGCACCGGCTCCGAATGCACCGGCATCGCGGTCTTCGACCTCGTGGCGAAACAGGTGAAGACGGGCATCGCCTCCAGGCGCCTGCGCCCCTCGCTCGCCCTGGTCGACCCGACCACCACCTACTCGCTGCCGAAGAACGTGGTCGCGGCGAGCGGCTTCGACGTGCTCTCGCACGCGCTCGAGTCCTACACCGCGCGGCCGTACACCATGCGGGCAAGAGCCGCGGCGCGCCCGATGAGCCAGGGCGCTAACCCCTGGAGCGACGTCGGCTGCGAGGCAGCGATGCGCAAGCTCGGAGCCTACCTCGTGCGCGCCGTCAACGACGCCTCCGACCGCGAGGCGCGCGACGCCATGATGTACGCGGCGACGCTCGCAGGCATCGCCTTCGGCAACTCCGGCGTGCACGTGCCGCACGGCATGTCGTATTCCGTGGCGGGACTGGTGAAAGATTTCCGGCCCGAGGGCTATCCCCGGGAGGAGCCGATGGTGCCGCACGGCATGTCGGTGATCGTCAACGCGCCCTCGGTGTTCCGCTTCACCGCCGAGGCCTGTCCCGAGCGGCACCTGGAAGGGGCGGCATGGCTCGGCGCGGATGCGCGCGGCGCCGAGCCCAAGGACGCTGGCGAAGTCCTGGCGAAACATCTCATCGGTCTGATGCGCGCCACCGGCATCCCGAACGGTGTCTCCGGCGTCGGCTACGGGGAGCGCGACGTCGAGGCGCTTTCGGCGGGAGCGTTCGCGCAGCAGCGACTACTGACGAACTCGCCCCGCGACGTCGGCCGCGGCGAGCTCGCTGACCTGTTTCGCGGCGCCATGCGGTACTGGTAGTCCGCCTCGTGGTGCTCCAATGCGGTTCGCCGCAGGTTCCACCGTTGAGACAGTCCTGATTCGCAGGTATTGCCGCGCCCTTGGGCGTCGGCGGCGAGCGAAGGCCTTAATGAGAACAACAACCATTTGCATTATCTGCCGATCCAAGGCAACATTGGAGTGAGGTAAAGCCAGCCAGTCCTGCCGATAACCTGGGACAAGCCAGCCACCGAAGCATCCCCGCTCGAGGTGGAGGGAAGGTTCCATGGCTCGTCTGTACACGGTATTGATCATCGGCTGCGCCATCCTGAGCGCCTGCGGGGGTGGATCGCCGGAGACTTCCCGCGAGCTCAGCTCCGCCGCCCAGCTAGGCGAGAAGATCTTCCACGATACGTCTCTCTCGGCCTCCGGCCGCATGGCTTGCGCCACCTGCCACGATCCGGCCTTCGGCCACGCTTCGCCCTTCGATACCCCGGTCGCTCTCGGCGGCCCCGCGCTCGATCAGCCCGGGGAGCGCAACCCGCCGTCATTGCGCTATCTGAGATTCAACCGGGCCTTCCGGTTCGACGCGGAGGGCACGCCCACGGGCGGGTTCAACTGGGACGGACGCGCCAACAGCCTCGCCGATCAGGCGCGCAGGCCCTTTCTGAGCACCAATGAGATGGCGAACGCAGACGTGGGGTCCGTGATTTCAAGGATTGCCGCCGCACCGTATGCAGGGGAGTTCAAGCAACTGTTCGGCGCCGACATCCTATCCGACCCGCAAGCGGCATTCGATCGGGTCGTTTTCGCCCTGGAGCGCTACCAGCTCGAAGATCCCGAGTTCGCGCCGTTTTCCAGCAAGTACGACCGTTTCCTCGCCCGCAAGGCCACTCTCACCGACCAGGAATTGCGCGGCCTCGTGTTGTTCAACCTCCCGGACAAGGGCAACTGCGCCGCCTGCCATCCGGGCTCGAAACCCGCGAACGCACCTGCGCCCCTGTTCACCGATTTCACCTACGACAGCCTCGGCGTTCCGCGCAACATGGCGATCGGCGCCAACGCGGACCCGCAGTTCTTCGACATGGGTTTGTGCGGACCGAGACGCCAGGATCTCGCCATGCGAGGCGAGCTATGCGGAGCGTTCAAGGTGCCGAGTCTCCGCAACGTGGGCCTGCGCAAGCACTTCTTCCACAACGGCCGCTTCGATTCGCTGGAGGACGTCATCCGGTTCTACGTCACGCGAGACACGAACCCCGAGCTCTGGTATCCGCCGGCGTCGCTGACCGATCCGCTGCCCTACAGCGATCTCCCGGTCGATCTGCGGAGCAACGTCAACACGAGCGAAGGTCCCTACAACCGCCTGCGGGGGCAGGCGCCGGCGCTCACCGAGAGCGAGATCGGCGATCTCGCATCCTTCCTGCGCACGCTGACGGACGGCTACCCGGAGTAAGCGATCGGCCTCGGGCCGTCGGCCCTGTTCAGGCGGCTACGGGGAGCTCCGCGAGCCCCGGCATGTTGAAGCCGCGCGCTTCGAGCTCGGTCATCAGCGACTGGCTCTGCGCGCTCGTGAGCTCGACCAGCGGCGGTCGCATCGTCGCCCACTCCGGATCGCGGGCGTAGTGCGCGATCACCGCCTTCAGCGCCGCCATCATCGGATACTTCTGCATGACGTTGCGCGTGGCGGTGATGTCCTTCTGCAGCGCGTCGGCGTCCGGGCCGCGCCAGTTCTGGAACACCTTGTCGATCGCGCCCGGGTTGATGTTGCCGGTCGCGGTAATGCAGCCCTTGCCCCCGCCGCGCATGTTGTCGAGCAGGAACACCTCGCTGCCGGCGAACACGTCGAAACCCGATTTGGCGAAGGCGTCGAGCACGGCCTTGGTGTTCGACCAGTCGCCCGAGGAATCCTTCAGGCCGGCGACGGCTCCCGGGAACTGCTTCAGCAGCCGCTCGATCAAGGCCAGGGTGATCGGCACCTGCGACACCGGCGGGATGTGATAGAGGTAGAGCTGCAGGCGATTTTCACCTACCTGCGCGCCCACGCGCTCGATCACCTCGGCGAAATTCCGGTACAGCCCCTCGTCCGACACACCCTTGTAGTAGAAGGGCGGCAGCATCAGCACGCCCGAGCAGCCGAGCGCCACCGCGTGCGCGGTAAGGCGCACCGAGTCGGTGAGCGAGCAGCAGCCCGTGCCCGGCATGAGCTTCTCGGCCGGCACGCCTTCCTGCACCAGCGCCTCGAGCAGCACCATGCGCTCTTCCACCGAGAGCGAGTTCGCCTCGCTGTTGGTGCCGAACACGGCGAGGCCGCTGCAGCCGTTCGCCAGCAGCCACTTGCAGTGGCGCACGTAGCGCGCGCGGTCCGGGGACAGGTCGCTCTTGAAGGGCGTCACCACGGGGGAAAGCACGCCTGAGAGCCGCTTGGGAGACGTCATGGTCGGGGGTCCCGGAGGGAAAACAGCGCGGATTATCGCACCGAAACGCCCGGCTCACTCCGCGTACAGGTCGCTCAGCACTCCGCGCAACCAGTTGATCCCGGGGTCCCGGTCGAAGCGCCCGTGCCAATGCACCTTGACGTCGAGCGCGGGGATGTCGACGGGCGGCTTCAGGGACTTGAAGCGGCCGAAGGGCGCGATCGCGCGGACCAGTCCCTGGGGAACAATCACCATGTGATCGGTGCGGGCGAGGATCATCGGCACAACCGTGAAGTGCGGCACGCGCAGCGCGATGCGGCGCACCAGACCCTTGTTGCGCAGCGTCTGCTCGACGATCTCATGCGCCGAGCCGCGCGATGACACGAGCACGTGGGAGGCGGCGAGAAACTGGGCGAGCGTCAGCCTGGATCCGATCCTCGGATGGTCGGCGCGCACCAGGCACACGTAGCGGTCGCGGAACAGGCGCTTCTGCACCACGCCCTGGGACAGCTCGGGGAGAAACCCGACGGCCAAGTCGACCTCGCCGGAGGCGAGCGCGTCGCTCACCTCGTCCTGGGGCAGGTGCTGCGTCTCGACGCGCACGCCGGGGGCGTCGCGTTGCAGCCTCTCGAGCAGGGGCGGAAGGAACGCAATCTCGCCGACGTCGGTGAGCTGCAGACGGAAGACCCGGTCCGAGGTTCTCGGGTCGAACCCCGCCTGCTGCGAGAAGCCGGCCCGGATGAGGTCCAGCGCCTGCTGCACCGGCGCGGCGAGCTGCTGCGCGAAAGCGGTGGGACGCATTCCCCCCGCGCTGCGCATGAACAGCGGGTCGCCCAGCAGGCGGCGCAGGCGCGAGAGCGCGTTCGACATCGCGGGCTGCGACAGGCCGAGGCGCTCCGCCGCCGCGGTGACGCTGCCCTCCCGCAGCACCGCGTCGAAGGCCCGGAGCAGGTTGAGATCGAGTTCGGCGACATTCATGAGGTGAATCTATATCATGTCATTCATCAATTTGACAAATGCAGGCAGCGACCCTACTCTCGCGCGAGAATATCCGCAGCAAACCACCCGAGAGGAGGGACAAGATGGTCCGCTACACAGCCAGATTTGCACTCGCCGCGGCGCTGATCGCCGCTTCCGGCGTCGCCCGCGCCCAGGAAGTCACCCTGCGCATGGTCAGCGCCTTCCCCGAGAACCAGTTCTACGTGAAGCGCACCCTCGACTGGATCGCCGACTTCAACAAGGACGGCAAGGGTATCCTGCAGATCAACTTCATCGGCGGGCCGAAGGCGATCCCGACCTTCGAGGTCGGCAAAGCGGTGCAGAGCGGCGTGGTTGACATCGGCTTCAGCACCGGCGCCTTTTATACGAACGTGATGCCCGAAGCGGACATCCTCAAGCTCTCGGAGACCAGCGCCGCCGAGCAGCGCAAGAACGGCGGCTTCGACCTCATCAACAAGATCTGGGGCGAGAAGGGCAACATGCGCTATCTCGCCAAGGTCGTCGAGTTCACGCCCTTCCACCTCTATCTCAACAAGAAAATCGACAAGCCCGACCTGACCGGTCTGAAGATCCGCATCACGCCGGTGTACCGCGAGTTCTTCCAGTCGATGAACGCGCAGGTCATGGCTACCGCGCCCGGCGAGGTCTACACCGCGCTCGAGCGCGGCGTGATCGACGGCTACGGCTGGCCGATCCACGCGCTGTTCGACCTGAACTGGCAGGAGAAGACCAAGTACCGCGTCGACCCGGGCTTCTACAACGCCGAGGTTGCCCTGATCATCAACCTCGACAAGTACAAGTCGCTGACGCCCGCGCAGCGCGACTACCTCGAGCGCAAGGCCCAGGCCTACGAGGCCCAGAACGACTTCTGGAAGTCCTACAACCAGGAAGAGGCCAAGCGCCAGGCCGCCGCGGGCATCGAGGTGATTACCTTCGACGCGGCGACGAGCCGGGCGTACGTCGAGAAGGCGAAGCAAATCGGCTGGGCGACCGCCATCAAGGCGAGCCCGGTATACGGCCCGCAGCTGCAGAAGGTGCTCGCGAAGTAGCCATGGACCGCCTCGAAACGGCGTACGGGAGGCTCCTCGAGGCGTTCGCCCTCGCCGCCTGCGCGCTGGTGTTCGCCATGACGCTGATGATCTGCGCCGACGTGCTGCTTCGCAACGCGCGCATCGTCCCGGGCGTCGCCGGGCTGGAGTGGAGCAACGAGATCTCCGAGGCGATGCTCTACATGGTGACCATGCTCACCGCGCCGTGGTTGCTGCGGCGCGGCCAGCACATCCGGGTCGACGTCGTCCTGCGGGCGGTGCCGAAGCAGGTCGGCTGGATCTTCGAGTGGGCGGTGGACATCCTGGGCCTCGCCTGCTGTCTCTTCATCACCTACTATGGCGCCCGCGCCGCGCTCGCCAGCTTCGCCGCGGGCTCGATGTCGATCAAGACCCTAGTCACGCCGGAGTGGTGGCTGCTCAGCGTGCTGCCGGTCGCCTTCGCCGCATTGTCGATCGAGATGCTGTTCCGCATGCGCCGCCTCGCGCTCAGCGAGCGCGCGCCGCGCGACGACGCGGTGTCGACCGGCTGAGGGAGGTCTGAAGAAACATGCGTTGTGTCGCGAGGCAGCTAAGCTGGACGAGCGAGGGACAGCCTGGTCAAGGACTTGGGGTGCTCGCGTCTTGGATCGCTTTCCACGGTTCGTGCTGTCCAGAGCCCGTCTAGAGCCATGTCATGGGACGCGGCGGCGTGGCTGATGCTCGGCGGCTCGACGGTGCTGCTGTTCCTCGGTCTGCCGGTGGCGTTCTCGTTCCTGGTGATCAACCTGCTGGGCGCGTGGCTGTTCCTCGGCGGCGAGGCGGGGCTCACGCAGCTCGCGCGCAATAGCGTCGGCTCGGTGGCGAGCTTCTCGCTCACCCCGATTCCGCTGTTCATCCTCATGGGCGAAGTGCTGTTCCACACGGGGCTCGCGGTCAAGGTCATCGACGGCGTCGAGCACCTGATCCGGCAGGTGCCGGGGCGCCTCGCAGTGGTAGCGGTGGTCGCGGGCACGGTATTCTCGGCGATCTCGGGCTCGACCATCGCGACCACGGCGATGCTCGGCAGCCTCATGCTCCCGGTGATGCTCTCGCGCGGCTATCACCCGACCATGGCGACCGGACCGCTGATGGCGATCGGCGCGGTCGACATGCTGATCCCGCCCTCGGCGCTCACCGTGCTGCTGGGAAGCCTCTCCGGAATCTCGATCTCGAAGCTCCTCATCGGCGGCATCGTGCCCGGCCTGATTCTCAGCGTCGCCTTCGTCGTCTACATCGTGCTGCGCGTGAAGCTGAACCCATCGCTTGCGCCGGCCACGACCTTCACCGCATACCGCGGCTGGGAAAAATTCCGTCCCTTCTTCCAGTATGTGGTGCCGCTGGTCTCGATTTTCGTGATCGTGGTCGCTTCCATGTCGGCCGGCTGGGCGACCCCGACCGAATCCGCCGCGATCGGCGCGCTGTTCACGATCCTGCTTGCCGCGGCCTACCGCGCGCTCACCTTGCGGAATCTCCTCCAGGCGCTGCGCGGCACGGCCGGCATCTCCGGGATGATCCTGTTCATCATCCTCGGCGCGACGACTTTCTCGCAGATCCTGTCCTTCTCCGGTGCGAGCAACGGCGTGGTGGAGTCGATCGGAAAGCTCGGGCTGCCGCCGATGGGGCTGATCGCAGCGATGATGCTGGTGCTGATCTTCCTCGGCCTGTTCGTCGAGCAGGTGAGCATGATGCTGATCACGCTGCCGATCTTCATGCCCCTGGTGCAGAGAATGGGCGTCGACCCGGTCTGGTTCGGGGTGATGTTCCTCATCTGCATGCAGCTGGGCCTGCTGCTTCCCCCGCACGGCCTGCTCCTCATGACCATGAAGGGCGTTGCGCCGCGCGAGATCACCATGGGGCACATCTTCCGCGCCGTGATCCCCTACATCGCGATGAGCCTGCTGGTGCTGGCGCTGGTGTTCCTCGCGCCCGGGGTCGCCGTGTGGCTGCCCAAGGTGCTGGTATGACGCAAGGTTGTCATCCCGAACGCAGGGAGGGATCTCTTTCGGCACGGCCGTGCCGCGAGAGATCCCTCGGCCTACGGCCTCGGGATGACGAGGTGGATTGAATGGAGCGCTCGTTCAAGAAGGAAGCCGAGCTGCTGCGGCTCGGCGCCGGCCAGACCTTCCACGGCGAGGGCATTCTCGCGGTGACCAAGGCACTGCTGCAATCGGGCGTGTCCTACGTCGGCGGCTACCAGGGGGCGCCCGTCTCGCACATGATGGACGTGCTGAACGACGCACGCGACATCATCGAGGGCCTGGGCGTGCACATCGAGACCAACGCCTCGGAAGCCGGAGCGGCGGCGATGCTCGGCGCCTCGATCAACTACCCGATCCGCGGCGCGGTCACCTGGAAGTCGACGGTCGGCACCAACGTCGCCTCGGATGCGCTCTCCAACCTCGCCTCAGTCGGCGTGCGCGGGGGCGCGCTGGTCGTGATCGGCGAGGACTATGGCGAAGGCGCCTCGATTATCCAGGAACGCAGCCACGCGTTCGCAATGAAGTCGCAGATCTGGCTGCTCGATCCGCGCCCGAACCTGCCGACCATCGTGCGCATGGTGGAGAAGGGCTTCGAGCTCTCCGAGGCTTCCAATACCCCGGTGATGCTGGAGCTCAGGATACGCGCCTGCCACGTGCACGGCGCCTTCGAGGCGCGCGACAACCTCGCGCCGCGGATCTCCCGCAGCCACACGCTGGAGCAGCCCGAATTCGATTTCGCCAGGATTTCGCTTCCGCCCGCGACCTATGCTCAGGAGAAGCACAAGGTCGAAGTGCGCTGGCCCGCGGCGCAGAAGTTCATCCGCGAGAACCGGTTGAACGAGGTCTTCGAGGGGAGCGATTCGCAACTGAGCGCGGAGCTCGGCGTGGTCTGCCAGGGCGGCATGTACAACGTCGCGGTGCGCGCCCTGCAGCAACTCGGCCTCGCCGACACTTTCGGCGAATCGAAGATCCCGATCTACGCCTTGAACGTGACCTACCCGCTCATTCCCGAGGAGGTCGCTGGCTTCTGCGCGGGCAAGCGGACGATCCTCGTGATCGAGGAAGGGCAGCCCGCGTACATCGAAGATGCGCTGCACGCGATCCTTCGCCGCGCCGACCTCCAGACAAAGGTTCACGGCAAGGACTGCCTGCCGATGGCGGGCGAATACACCGGAGAAGTCGTGCTCACCGGCTTGGCGAAGTGGGTCGAAGCTGTGGCACCGGGCGGCATCGATCCCGGCGGCGTGCGGCGCGTGCTCGATTCACTGACCAGTACGAAACAACGTGCGGCCGACCTGCTGGGCGCGGCCGTGCCACCCCGCCCCCCCGGGTTCTGCGTCGGCTGCCCCGAGCGGCCCGTGTTCTCTGCGATGAAGCTGCTCGAGCGCGAGACGGGCGGCTTTCACGTGTCGGCGGACATCGGCTGCCACACCTTTTCCACTCTGCCGCCCTTCAACATCGGCAATACCGTGCTCGGCTACGGCCTCGGGCTCGCCTCGAACTCGGGGATCGCGCCCCTGTTCGGCAAACGCACCGTCACCATCATGGGCGACGGCGGCTTCTGGCACAACGGCCTCACCTCGGGAATCGCCAACGCGGTGTTCAACCGCGACGACGCCATCCTCGTCATCATGAAGAACGGCTACACCTCGGCGACCGGCACGCAGGACATCCCCTCCTCGCTCCACCAGAGCGAGTGGAAATCGGGAGACATGAGCATCGAGCGGGCCCTGAAAGGCATCGGGGTCGAGTGGGTGAAGGCCGTCTATACCTATCGCGTCGACAAGATGGCGCGGGCACTGCGGGGCGCGATGACGAGCGCCTACGCGGGGCTGAAGGTGATCATCGCCGATGCCGAGTGCCAGCTCGAGCGCCAGCGTCGCATCCGGCCGCAGATTGCCGAGGCGCTCAAGGCGGGCAGGCGGGTGGTGCGCACGCGCTTCGGCGTGGACGAGGACGTGTGCTCGGGCGATCACTCCTGCATCCGGCTCTCGGGCTGTCCCTCGCTCACCGTCAAGACCTCCAGCGATCCGCTCAAGCTCGATCCGGTGGCGCACGTGAACAACGGCTGCGTGGGCTGCGGCCTGTGCGGCGAGGTCGCGCACGCGGCGATCCTGTGCCCCTCCTTCTTTCGCGCCGAGATCGTGCAGAACCCCAATCCCTGGGACCGGCTCCTGGAGCGCCTGCGCCATTCCGTCATCAGCCGGCTGCAATCCGCTTAAGAGACCACATCATGACCCTGCCCCAGCGCCCCATCACCATCCTCATCGCCGCCCTCGGAGGCGAAGGCGGCGGCGTGCTCGCCGACTGGATCATCGCCGCGGCGACCGAGCGCGACTATCCGGTACAGAGCACCTCGATCCCGGGCGTCGCACAGCGCACCGGCGCCACCACCTACTACGTCGAGATCTATCCTGCGAAGCTGTCCGATCTCGACGGTAAGCGCCCGGTGATGACGCTCACGCCGGCGCCGTCGTACGTGGATGTCATGGTCGCGTCCGAGCTGCTCGAGGCCGCCCGGGCGATGCAGAACGGCTTCGTCACCCCGGACCGGACGACCCTCATCGCCTCGACCCACCGCATCTATACCGTGGCGGAGAAAATGCAGATGGGGGACGGGCGATTCGACAGCGACGTCGTCCTGAAGGCGGCGCGAGCGCTCGCCCGGCGCGCGGTCCTGTTCGACATGCAGGCGCAGGCCCAGGCCGCGGGAACCGTGATCAGCGCGGTGATGTTCGGAGCGCTGGCGGGCTCCGGCGCGCTGCCGCTGTCGCGAGGGGACTGCGAAGCCGCGATCCGCGGAGGCGGCAAGGGAGCGGAAGCGAGCCTGAAGGGTTTCGCCGCCGGCTTCGAGGCCGCCGCGGCGGAGAGCGCTGCGCGCGCGCCGTCGGAGGAGAGGCGCTCGCGAGCCTCTGCGGAAGTAAAGTTGCGGCCCGTCTTTCCCCCGGAAACCCACGCCATGCTGCGCGAAGGCGCGTCGCGCTGCCTCGACTTCCAGGACCGGCGCTACGCCATCCTCTACTTGGACCGGCTCGAGCCGATCACCAATCTCGACCACGCCACCGACGGCTTCAGGCTCACTGTCGAGACGGGGCGCTTTCTCGCGCTGTGGATGTGCTACGAGGACGTGATCCGGGTCGCCGACCTGAAGACCCGCCGCAGCCGCTTCGAGCGCATTCGCGAGGAGGTGCAGGCCAAGCCCGGCGAGCCCGTGCACGTCACCGAGTTCCTGAAGCCTGGGCTCGACGAGCTGGCCGCCGTGCTGCCGGGCTGGATCGCGCGCCCGCTCAAGGGGCTTGCCCGGATCACCGGGCTGGCACACAAGCTCAACGTCGGGATGCACGTGAGAACGACGAGCGTGAGCGGATTCCTGCTTCTGCGCTGCCTCGCCTCGCTGCGGCCGCTGCGCCCGTTCACCTCCCGCTGGAAGGAAGAGCAGGCCCTCATCGGCAGATGGCTGACCGCGATCACCGCGGCCGCGAAGCACCACCCGGGCCTCGCGCTTGAAATTGCGCTGTGCGGCCGGCTGATCAAGGGATACGGGGAAACGCACGCCCGCGGCAAGTCCAATTTCCTGCGGATCCTCGAGACGCTGGTCGAGGGCGCAGCGATAGCCGACCCGGAAGCGCGCGCCGAGGCGATACGGTCGGCTCGCGAGGGCGCGCTCGCCGATCCGGAAGGGCGCAAGCTCGAGCAATCGCTCGAGGCCCAGGGCATCGCGCCGCTGCCTCCGCGGCCCAAGCCCGTCAAGTTCATGCGCCGGCCGCGAGCCGGCGGGCGCAGGGCTGCGTAATGCGCCCGTCGTCCCGAGCGCAGCGAGGGACCCCCCTGCGCGCGCACTGTGGGCTAAGATTCCTCGCTACGCTCGGAATGACAAACTGACATGGAACGCCAGTTCACCCAAGAGATCGAGTCGCTCAAGCTCGGCGACGGCGAGACCTTCCGCGGCGAAGGCATACTCGCCGTGACGAAAGCGCTGCTGCAGTCGGGCGTATCCTACGTCGGCGGCTACCAGGGCGCGCCGGTCTCGCACCTGCTCGACGTGATGGTGCAGGCGAGGGATTACATGGACGAGCTGGGCGTGCACGTCGAGGCCTGCACCAGCGAGGCCTCCGCCGCGGCGATGCTAGGCGCGTCGGTCAGCTATCCGGTGCGCGGCGCGGTGACCTGGAAATCGATCGTCGGCACGAACGTCGCCTCGGACGCTCTCTCCTATCTCGCGAGCGCGGGAGTGATCGGCGGCGCACTGATCGTGCTCGGCGAGGACTACGGAGAGGGCGGCGTGGTCGCACAGGAGCGCAGCCACGCGTACGCGCTGAAATCCATGATGTGGCTGCTCGATCCGCGTCCCAACCTCGTGACCATCGCGGAAATGGTCGAGCGAGGCTTCGAGCTCTCGGAGGCGTCGAATACGCCCGTAATGATGGAGCTTCGAATCCGCGCCTGCCACGTGCAGGGCAGCTTCGCTGCGAAAAACAATCGCGCGGCCGCCCTGTCGACGCGCAACCCGATGGACGAGCCGGCCGCCTTCCTCTACGAGCGCCTCGCGCACCCGCCGGCGATCTTCCCGCAGGAAAAGAAGAAATCCGCGGTGCGCCTGCCCGCCGCGCGCAAATTCATCGCCGAGCGCAAGCTCAACGAGTTGTTCGGCGGGGACGACTCCCTTGTCGGCGTCGTCGTGCAGGGAGGGCTCTACAACAACCTCGTACGCGCGCTGCAGATCCTCGGGCTCGCGAACTCCTTTTCTGACGACCGCGGCGGCTGCCGCATCCCGATTCTCGCGCTCAACGTCGTCTATCCTCTCGTCCCGGAGGAAATCTCCGCTTTCTGCGCGGGCAAGTCCGCGGTGCTCGTCGTCGAGGAAGGCCAGCCGGAATTCATCGAACAGGACATCGCGACCACCCTGCGGCGTGCCGACATCCAGACCAGGCTCCACGGCAAGGACCTGCTGCCGATGGCCGGCGACTATCCCGCCGAGGTGCTGGTGCGCGCCCTGGTGCGCTTCCTCGCGCTGCATGCACCGCATCTCGACACGTCCCCGGGAGTGCGCTGGCTCGAGGGGGTGGACGCCTCGCGCGCCCGCGCGGCTCAGCTGCTGGGAGCGCTCCCGGTGCGGCCGCCGACCTTCTGCATCGGCTGTCCCGAGAGGCCGGTGTTCTCGGCGATGAAGCTCGTCGCCGAAGAGGTCGGGCGCCCGCACGTCTCGGTCGACGTCGGCTGCCATGCGTTCGCCACCTTCGAGCCCTTCTCGCAGGGCAACACACTGCTCGGCTACGGCATGAGCCTTGCGAGCTCGGCCGGTGTGGGGCCCATGTCCGCGCAGCGACCGGTAGCCGTCATGGGCGACGGCGGCTTCTGGCACAACGGCCTGCTCTCGGGCGTCGCCTCCAATCTCCTGAACCACGGCGATGCGGTGCTGGTGATCATGAAGAACGGCTACGCCTCGGCAACGGGAACCCAGGAGCTGCTCTCCTCCCCTCCCGATGACGCGCGCGCCGCGGCCGTCGGCAGGAGCGCGACCTACGCCGGCAAGACTATCGAGAAGACGCTGAGAGGCCTGGGCGTCAAATGGCTGCGCACGGTCCACAACTACCGCGTCGCCGACATGATGAAGGCGCTGAAAGCGGCGTATACGGCGCAGGAGCCCGGCCTGAAGGTGATCGTCGCGGAGGGCGAATGCCAGCTCGAGCGCCAGCGGCGTCTGCGCCCGCAGGTCGCCGCCCGGCTGAAAGAGGACAAGCGGGTGGTGCGCACCCGCTTCGGCGTGGACGAGGACGTGTGCTCGGGCGATCACTCCTGCATCCGGCTCTCGGGCTGTCCCTCGCTCACCGTCAGGACCTCCAGCGATCCGCTGAAGGCGGACCCGGTGGCGCACGTGAACAACGGCTGCGTGGGCTGCGGCCTGTGCGGCGAGGTCGCGCACGCGGCAGTGCTGTGCCCGTCGTTCTTCCGCGCCGAGATCGTGCAGAACCCCAATCCCTGGGACCGGCTCCTGGAGCGCCTGCGCGCGGCTATCATTGCGCGGATTCAGCCGGAATAACCGGAGGCGACGCCTCTGCCGGAACACTTCTCGCTGTCCCGCCGCATCCGGTTCGCCGACTGCGACCCCGCTGGCATCGTCTATTTCCCGCGCTTCCTCGAAATGGCGAACGATCTCGTGGAGAGCTGGTTCGAGAGCGGGCTCGCCATGCCTTTCAAGGAGTTTCACTTCGATCGAGGCTGGGGCGTGCCCCTGGTCAACACCAAGGTGGATTTCCTGGAAGCCTGCCGGCTGGGCGACACACTCCAGCTCGAGCTGGCGGTGGAGACCCTGGGCCGGAGCTCAGTGGTGCTCTCGATCCGCGGGCACGCGGAGGGCGCGGACCGGGTGCGCCTGCGCCACAAGGTGGCGATCGTGTCCCTGGAGACGCGGCGCGCCATCGCGATCCCGGCGGAGCTGCGCGGGCGCGTGGAGCGCTTTGTCGTGCCCGGAGCGGCCTCGCCCGAGCCTGTCGCGCACGACGGGCCGGCTCCATCCAGCGCTTTCCGCTCGCGGCACCTCATACGGTTTTCGCACTGCGACCCCGCAGGCATCGTTTTCTATCCGCGCCTCTTCGACCTTTTCAGCAGCGCGCTCGAGGACTGGTTCCAGAGCGGCATAGAGTCCCCGTTCGGTGGTGATTTCATGGTGAACCGGAACCTGCGCGTTCCCAGCCTGACGATCACGGCGGAGTTCCTGCGCCCCTGCAGGATGGGCGAGGTTCTCGACATCGACCTGTGGGTCACGCGCCTGGGGCGCAGCTCTTTCGAGCTCGCGCTCGCCGGCAGTGTCGATGGCGATCCTCGCTTCCGGGTGGCCTGGGTTATGTGCGTGATAGACTTCGCGACCTTCAAGTCCACGCCGATCCCAGACGACTTGCGGCAGCGCATGCGGGCTTTCGGGATGTAGAATCGCACTCGCCATGAACGAGCGCCCGCTGGTACTGAACGACGCGGCCAGCTTCCAAGTCAACCGGGCGACGTTGATCGACCCGGACATCCTCGAGACCGAGCGGCGGCGCGTGTTCGACGTGTGCTGGATCTACGTAGGCCACGAATCGGAGCTGCGCTCGCCGGGCGACTTCAGGACGCGCACGGTGTGCGGGCGGCCTGTGATCTTCTGCCGCGACAGCGGCAACGCGGTGCGCGTCTTCCTCAACACCTGCCGCCATCGCGGCGCGATGGTATGCCGCGAGGCCGAGGGCAACGCCAAGATCTACACCTGCTTCTACCACGGCTGGAGCTACGACCGGGACGGCAGGCTGGACGGCATCCCCGGCGAGAAGGACTATCCGCAGAGCTTCAGGAAATCCGACTATGGCCTCGCGGAGCCGCCGCGGGTCGAGAGCTACCGGGGATTCGTGTTCCTCAACTTCGACCCGCAGGCGGTACCGCTGGCCGAATACCTCGCCGGCGCCAAGGAGTACATCGACCTGGTGATCGACCAGTCGCCCTCGGGGCAGATGGAGGTGATCCAGGGCACGCAGGACTACGACATCCGCGCCAACTGGAAGCTCCTGGTCGAGAACAGCTTCGACGACTATCACCTGCTCACTACGCATTCGACCTGGCTCGACTACCTGAAGAACGCGGGCGTGAAAATGCAGCGGCCGGACCGCGGTCACCTGCTGCCCTCGCACGGGGTGGGCAGGGCACTGGGCAACGGCCACGCGACCACCGACAACGTGAACTTCCGCGGCAGGCCGGTTGCAAAATGGATACCGGTATACGGCGAGGCGGCCAAGCCCGAGATCGAGCGCATCCGCGCCGAGCTGGTCGCGCGCCTGGGCGAGGCGCGTGCCGCGCGCGTCGCCGACACCAACCGGAACCTGATCATCTTCCCGAACCTGCTGCTCGCCGACGGCTCCTCGGTAACGATAAGGACTTTCTACCCCCTGGCGCCCAACCGCATGCGCGTGCGCGCATGGGCGCTGGGTCCGAAGGAAGAGACCTCCGCGGCGAGGGCCATCCGCCTGGACGCGTTCCTCACCTTCTATGGACCGGGGGGCCTCGCCACCCCGGACGACGTCGAAGCACTGGAGATGGTCCAGGCGGGGATCACCGCCACGCATCGCGAAGTGCCCTGGTCGGTGATGTCGCGCGGTATGGGGAAGACCGGCGAGCAGCTCAATTCGGACGAGCTGCACCTCCGGGCCTTCTGGCTTCAATGGGACAAGCTGATGCGCGGCGAGGCGCGTCCCGACCGATGAAGAAGAGGCTTCCGGGACGGACTGCAGCGGCGAAGGTCACCCGCTCCGAGGTCGAGGAATTGCTTTTCCGCGAAGCATCGCTGCTCGACGATTGGCGTCTCGACGACTGGCTCGCGCTGCTGACCGGGGATGCGCGCTACGAAGTACCGTCGAACGACCGGCCGGACGCCGACCCCGCAAACACGCTCTTCACTATCGCCGACGATATCGCCCGGATCAGGGGCAGGGTCACGCGGCTCAAGGACAAGAACGCGCACTCCGAATTCCCGCACTCGCGCACGCGACGCATGATCAGCAACGTGCGGATCGTTGGCCGGAATGGCGCAGAGATAGAGGTCGAGGCCAACTTCGTGGTGTACCGGTTCCGGCGCGACGAAAGCGTGCGGGAGTACGTGGGTCATTACCGGTACCTGCTGCGCGTGGAGCGTGGCGCGCTCAAGATCGCGCGGCGCCGAGCGGTGCTCGACGCGATGGAGCTTGGATCGATGGGGCTGGTGAGCTTTGTTCTCTGACTAGACAGCTCCGACCCGGAAACCACCGTCCTCGGTCAATTCGAAGCGCCCGGCGCGGACGGCGTGAAGCCAGCGAGCGGTTCGAATCAGCCCGCCAAAGCAGAAGAAATGAGCGCCCGCAATTGGCGGCTCGGCATGGCGAGCGAGCGTTCTCAACGCGGTTTCCGGACCTGCCTCGACCATGAGCCGGGTGATCGCCCCTGGACGCGCCTTTAGGGCACGTACCGAGTTCCCGACGCCGCACATGGCCGCGAAACGCAGAAGGCGGGGCAAGCTGGCCGGCCCGGCGAGCCCCACACGCACGGACAAGCCGTGCCCCTTCATCTTCGCTACCCAGGAAAGTATCGAGTCGGCCTCGAAGCAGAACTGCGTCACGATACCGAGTTCGAGCCCCGACCGGCGCGCGAAGGTTTTCTTCGCTGCCAGAGCAGTTTCCAGAACGGAAGCCGCGATCCTCGGATGCCCCTCCGGGTAGCCCGCGACGCCGATACGCACGATGCCATGCCGCTGGAACAATCCGGTTTCGAGCAAAGCCAGGCTGGAGTCGAATGCGCCGCCCGGGCGATCACTGTCTCCGGCAATGACCATGGCGCTGTCCACCCCGGCTTCTCCGGCGACCCTGGCGAGGTAGTCATCCAGCGCCTCGCGTCCCGCAATGCGTCTCGCGGCGACGTGCGGAACGGGCCGGAATCCGGCCCGTGCGAGGCGCGCGGCGAGCGCTACCGTGCCGTGGTAGGTCTGTCCCGGCGGGAAGCTGATGTAGACGGGTGTGCCCGGCTCGAGAAGCCCTACGCAGGCGTCGATCTCGGCGGGATCGCGCGACGACAGCTCGAGGGACGCCCGAGCGAGAAATGCCGAAATGGCGTCGCGCTCCTCCCGGGAAGCCACGCCTGCCCCCAACCGCGTGGTGCGCTCGACCGTCACGTTTGCCAGCATCTCAGTCGCGCTTGCGGGAGATCACGAACGATTCGTCCAGGAACCATAGACCTGAGTGGCGCTGCAGAATGTCGCGCGTCGCCTCGAGATAGCCGCGGTCCCCCATCACGTCGGCGAGTCGCTGGTCCTCGATCTGCGCCACGTACACGGCGGCGTTCCAGGCTGCGAGCAGCGTCGACGTGCCTATCGCCTCGCTGATCTCCTCCGGCAGCGTATGCATTTCGTACCGGAAGATCGAGCGGTTGTCCGCGTAGGCGTTGAAGTTGAGGTCCCTTCCGTCCGCGCCGAGCTGGGTACGGGTCTCCTTGAGCAGGTGATGACGGTCCGTCTGGAAGGGGTCTTCCCCGGGCCAAACCCGTTGCACGATCTCCAAACCCGGGTCCCTGCCGTGCGAGTGGATCGCAATCAGGCGTCCGCCCGGCGCGAGGCTGCGCGCCAGCGGCGCAAGAACCTTCGAGGCCTTGAATTCGGCCGAGGCGCGGGCGCGGTAAGGCTGCGACGCGATGACGAGGTCGTAGTCGGCGCGCGCGACACCGCGGCGCGGCAGGACCTGGTCGAGCAGGAACTCGTGATCTTCCCGATACAGCACCAGCACGACCGGTTTCGCGTAAGCTGGGTTGCCGCTCGTCTTGCTGACCGATGCCCGCCAGTGTTCGCTGAGGAACGGCTGCAGCTCGGTGATTTGCTGCTCGAACTCGCTCGAAGTCGACCCCGTCAGCGCGACCTCCTTCCACACCAGGCTGGTGGCGGCGGTAACCGACTTCGGCGCGAGCCACGGCGCCTCGGAGTAGTACAGGTTGGTCATCACCAGCACCGTCGCCGGGTGCTCGAAGAAGCGGTCCGGCATGCGATCGAGCGCAAGACGGACGTCCTCGAGACTGATTTCCTTGCCGACGATATGGAATGGCATGGTGGGGTAGCGCTGGTGCATGGCTCGCATCACCCGCGCGAGCACCGTGCCGTCCCCCACCCCGGCGTCGAACACTCTCAGCGCGGGCGGCCGCGGATGAATGTTCGCGAGCTCCATGCCGACGCGCTGCGCGACGACCCATTTCTCACTGCAGGTGTTGACGAAGAGGAGGTACTTCTGCCGGTTGTCGTAGAAGCGGAAGTTGTTCTTC
Source organism: Burkholderiales bacterium (assembly GCA_035519135.1). Lineage (GTDB taxonomy): Bacteria > Pseudomonadota > Gammaproteobacteria > Burkholderiales > SG8-39 > VBDM01. Next base: position 35,784 of record DATIWX010000112.1, read on the forward strand.
GTCGACTCGCCCGGCTGCGCATGGGGCAGCGCGCTCGCCAGTCTCGCGAATGGGCCGGTCGCGACAGCGCTGCCGTTCAGGCTTCCCGCCGGGGAACGCAGGCGCACCAGACCCCGGGTCTCCAGTGTCGCGTGATCGCTCATGAAGGTGCGCACCCGCTCGACGGTTTCCATGGTCACGCGGCCGCCGATCCGCAGCCGGCTGACGAGCTTTCCATCGTTGACTGCGCGCCGGCCAAAAGTGGACTCGGCCATGCCTACTCGTCGGCAGTAATCGGCGATCTCGTTGAGAAGCTGCTCTGCCGTCACCTCGTTCCCTCCTCCTAAGTGAGCGATTTGCGGCTCGCTAATTACACGGTGTCTGCGCGCAAAGGGTCAACCACAATTTTGCCCACTCCGAAGATGGGATGAATAATGGGATATTGCCCATTAACTGTGAGCGCAAGCTCACATCCTCAGACATGGCCATGTATCTCTGTATATACATTATGTTACATATCAAGCTCGACCGCCTGGTGTTGAGCATCGGTTCCAGTGTCGTGCGTCGAGTCGCAGTGATAGTGCGAGCATCTCAGATATTCCCTGCGATGAGTGGGCTATTGCCCATCACTTGGGTGCTGTGCCAGGGTTGCTGCAGCCCGCTTCTTTAGCGGACAATCGCCGTAACCCGCTCAGAGTGTCTCCGGAGAAGATCCGATGTCTGCCGTACTGCAGCCCAGCGTCGCCGCCGCCCGGAAGACGTTTTACGACAGGATCGGCAAGGCCAATGTCACCCCTCTGTGGGAGGTCCTCCATGGCCTGATCACCCCCACTCCCAGCACACCATGCAGGCCATACCTGTGGAAATGGGAGCAGATGTGGCCTTGGATCCAGGAGGCCGGGAGACTGATTACCGCCAAGGAAGCCGAGCGGCGCGTGCTCGTGCTCGAGAATCCGGGGCTGCGGGGCCGATCGAGCATCACCCACAGCTTGTATGCCGGGCTACAACTCATCCTGCCGGGCGAGGTTGCGCCGGCGCACCGTCACTCGCAGTCGGCCCTGCGCTTCATCCTGCTCGGGAGGGGCGCCTACACAGCGGTGGACGGAGAAAAGGTCACCATGAGCATGGGCGACTTCGTCATCACGCCATCCTGGACCTTTCACGATCACGGGAATCCGTCCGATGAGCCGATGGTCTGGCTGGATGGGCTGGACGTACCCCTGGTCGAGCTGCTCGACGCCCAATTCATGGAAAAGGGGTCCCAGGAAACTCAGCGCACGCACCTTACCCAGGGCGACAACCTGGCGCAGTTCGGCAATACCATGAAACCGGTGGAGTACCGGGCGAAAAGCCGCACCTCGCCCTTATTCTGGTATCCGTACGACCGCACCCGCGAAGCGCTTGGGACGATGGCGCGAAGCCGGGACCCGCATCCCTGCTGGGGCCACAAGCTTCAGTACACGAACCCGGTGACGGGCGACTGGGCCATGCCGACAATCGGTACGTTCATGCAGCTTCTTCCGAAGGGATTCCGGGGCCAGGAATACAGATCGACCGACTCCACTGTGTATGCCGCCGTCGAGGGCAGCGGCCGCTGCCGCATCAATGGCGAGACTCTGAGCTTCGAGCCGCGGGATGTTCTTGTCTGCCCATCGTGGCTGCCGTACCGGCTCGAAGCCGATGAGGAGACGATCCTGTTCAGTTTCTCCGACCGGCCCGTTCAGCAAGCTCTCGATCTCTGGCGGGAAGCTTTCTAGGAATCACCACCGGAGCACAGACCGCCCGCGGGCGGTCTTTTTGTTGCCCGACCCGCCAGCGAGGCCCAGCGATGAACGCGGAAAAGACCGACTACGACCTGCTCTACAACCCCAGGCTGACGGTGAGCGGCTACGAAGAGATATTCGACCGCTGGGACCGCGATTCGGAGCGGGCGCGCGCGCTTCTGGACTGCTACCTGGACGTGCCTTACGGAGCCGCAGATACCGAAACCCTGGATCTCTTCCGCGCAAAGGGCGAGAGTCGCGGACTGCTAATGTACATCCACGGCGGATATTGGCGCTCGCTCGACAAGAAGCGCTTCTCCTTCGTCGCCCCCGCGCTGGTGCAGTCGGGCATCACGGTCGCGGTGGTCAACTACGCTCTCTGCCCTGCGGTGCAAGTCGCGGACATCGTGATGCAGATGGCCCAGGCCTCGGCATGGCTGTACCGCAATGGCGCGAATTTCGGAGCTCCGGCAGCCCGGCTCGCGGTGTGCGGGCATTCGGCAGGCGGGCACCTCGCCACGATGTTGCTCGCCTGCCACTGGCCCAAGTATTCACCCGATCTGCCCAGAAAGACCGTCTCCGGGGCACTATCGATCAGCGGTCTGTACGACCTCACCGAGATCGTCAAAGTGCCCTCGGTCAACGGCGACGCGCGCCTGACGGAAAGAACGGCGTTGAAAGTGAGCCCGGCTTTCATGCCTCCTGCAACCGACGCGCCCTTGTACACCGCGGTAGGTTCAGAAGAAAACGAAGGCTTCCATATTCAGAACCGACTGGTCGCCGAACGCTGGGCCAAGGTGCATCGCGCGGACATCCCCTGCCCTGGAAAAAATCATTTCACCGTGCTGGACGATCTCTGCGATCCAGGTAGCCGCTTGTTCGGATCGGTGCTGGACCTGATTTCGCAATAGAGCCCTTCAGCCGAAGGCTGGACGTGGACCCCAAGGAATTGCTCATCCAAAGCTTCCATGCGGCGGTCGCCGCCGCCGACCCGCTCGAGATATTGCCGCGGTATCTTCCTGCGCCGCCCTCGGGCAGGACACTGGTTATCGGCGCGGGCAAGGCTGCGGCGTCCATGGCGCTCGCGGTGGAAAGACACTGGCCTGCGGGCGCTTCCCTGGAGGGCGTGGTGGTCACGCGCCACGGGCACGGATTGCCCACGCAACGCGTCGAAGTCATCGAAGCCGGCCACCCGGTCCCCGACGAAGCGGGCGAGGCCGGAGCGCGGGAGATCCTGCGAAGGGTCGGGGGCCTGGGGCCTAGGGATCTCTTGCTCGCGCTCATCTCCGGCGGGGGGTCGGCGCTGCTCAGCCTTCCCGCCGAGAGCGTCAGCATGGAGGCACTGAAGGCAACGACGCGGGAGCTGCTGAGGAGCGGCGCACGTATCGAGGAGATCAACACGGTGCGCAAGCACCTGTCCGCGATCCAGGGCGGCCGCCTCGCGGGCGCGTGCAAGGCGCCGGTGCTCGCCCTGATCATCTCGGACGTCACGGGGGATGATGCCACGCACATAGCCTCGGGTCCCTGCGCGCCCGATCCAACGACCTACGCCGACGCGCTCGCCGTCCTCGAGCGCTATGGCGCCAAGGCGGCGCCCGCGGTGCTTCAACACCTGAAGCGCGGCCTGCAAGGCGCAATCCCGGAAACACCCAAGCCGGGAGACCCAATATTCGCGCGTGTGGAAAATCACGTAATCGCGACGGCTCGGCTGGCCCTGAGCGCCGCGGAGAATTTCTTTCGCTCGCACGGGATCCATACGCGCAATCTCGGAGATCGGATCACGGGCGAAGCCAGAGAGGTGGCGCGCGAGCAGGAAGCGCTCGCGCGCCAGCTCGCGAAGGACGGGCCCCGACCCGTCGCGATCGTCTCCGGCGGAGAATGCACGGTCACCGTCCGCGGACGCGGACGCGGAGGGCGATGCACGGAGTTTCTCCTGTCGCTCGGAATCGGACTCGACGGCTTGCCCAATGTCCACGCTATCGCCTGCGACACGGACGGCATCGACGGCTCGGAGGACAACGCGGGTGCCATTCTCCTCCCTGATTCGCTCGCTCGCGCCGCGAAACGCGGGCTCGACGCGAGAAACCTCCTGGCAGACAACGACGCCTACGGATTTTTCTCGGGGGTCGGCGACCTCGTGATAACCGGGCCGACGCGCACCAACATCAACGACTATCGGGCGATCCTGGTCGCCTGAGCGAAAAAAAAGCCGGATAGTCCGGCCTTTTCTCTGGAGCAGGCGAAGCGCTCAAGCTTCCACTTCCTTTTGCTTGGCCTGCTCGACAGGCTCGGGGCGATCGAGCAGCTCGACCATCGCCATCGGCGCATTGTCGCCTTTCCTGAAGCCGTGCTTCAGGATGCGCAGATAGCCTCCGTTGCGCTTGGCGTAGCGCGGTCCGAGCTCCGCGAACAGCTTCGTCACCATGCCGCGGTCGCGCAGGCGGTTGAAAGCGAGGCGCCGGTTGGCGAGCGTCGGCTGCTTACCAAGGGTCAGGATGGGCTCGACGACGCGGCGCAGCTCCTTCGCCTTGGGAAGCGTGGTGTGAATGACTTCGTGCCGCAGGAGCGAGACCGTCATGTTGCGCAACATCGCGAGGCGGTGGCTGCTCGTGCGATTGAGTTTCCTCAGTCCGTGGCGGTGACGCATCGTTGTACGGTCCTTCGTGTCCTTTGGCGAAGCCTCAGTTGCTCCGTGCGGTTTCGAGGCCGGCCGGCGGCCAGTTCTCGAGCTTCATGCCCAGGGTCAGGCCCCGCGAAGCGAGTACTTCCTTGATCTCGTTGAGCGACTTGCGCCCGAGATTGGGCGTCTTGAGAAGCTCCGTTTCGGTACGCTGAATCAGGTCGCCGATGTAGTAGATGTTTTCGGCCTTGAGGCAGTTGGCCGAGCGCACGGTGAGCTCCAGGTCATCGACGGGGCGCAGCAGGATCGGGTCGACCTGCGGAGCCTTCTTCTCCTCGATGGTAGGAGCCGTGCCCTCGAGCGCAGCGAAGACCGAAAGCTGATCGACGAGAATCCGCGCGGCGTAGCGGATCGCCTCCTCGGGCTCGATCACACCGTTCGTCTCGATGTCGATGATGAGCTTGTCGAGATCGGTGCGCTGCTCGACGCGAGCCGACTCGACCGAATACGAAACGCGCCTCACCGGCGAGAACGATGCGTCGAGGATGATCTTGCCGATGCCCTTGGATTCCTCCGGCACTACACGCAAGTTGCCGGGAAGGTAGCCCCGGCCGGTCTCGACCTTGATCTGCATCTCGAGCTTGCCCCCGGGAGAAAGATGGGCGATCACGTGCTCGGGATTGATGATCTCGACGTCGTGAGTGACTTCGATGTCGCCAGCGGTCACGGGACCCTCGCCCTTTTTCTTCAGACTCAGCAGTGCATCCTCTCGGTTGTGGAGCTTCAGCACCACGCCTTTGAGGTTCAGCAGGATATCGACGACGTCCTCCTGAACGCCCTCAATCGTCGAGTACTCGTGAAGCACGCCCGCGATCTGCACTTCGGTCGCTGCGTATCCCGGCATGGACGAAAGCAGGACTCGGCGCAAGGCGTTGCCGAGCGTATGGCCATACCCGCGCTCGAACGGCTCCATCACGACCTTCGCGTGGTTGGGGGCGATCCCCTGGACGTCGATGATGCGCGGTTTCAGAAATCCACTGGTTTGCATGTAGGACCCTCGATACAAATTCGCTGCGCGCGCTTCGCGTGCCGCGCTACTTCAAACGGTTGCTTCGAACGTTACTTCGAATACAGCTCGACCACGAGGCTCTCGTTGATCGTGGACGGCAACTCGGAACGCACCGGGAACGCCTTGAGCTTGCCCTTCATTTCCTTCACGTCGACCTCGATCCACTCCGGGAAGCCGCGCGTCTCGGCAGCGCTCAGGGAACCCTTCACCCGGAGCTGCTCCTTGGCGGTAGCCGCGACCTCGACGGTGTCGCCGGGTCGCACTTGGTAGGAGGGCATGTTGACCCGCTTGCCGTTTACCAGCACGCCATTGTGGCGCACGATCTGCCGCGCTTCCGTGCGGCTCGCGCCGAATCCCATCCGGTAGGAGACCGAGTCGAGACGCGATTCGAGCAACTGCAGGAGACGCTCGCCCGTCACGCCCTTGCTGCGCGACGCTTCGGCATAGATCTTGCGAAACTGGCGCTCGAGCAGCCCGTAGATGCGGCGCAATTTCTGCTTCTCGCGCAGCTGTTTGCCGAAATCGGACATGCGGCCGCCGCTCTTCTGCCCGTGCTGTCCCGGAGCGTAGCTGCGGCGTTCAATCGCGCACTTGTCGGTGAAGCATTTCTCGCCCTTGAGGAAGAGCTTCTCCCCTTCCCGGCGGCATTGCCGGCACTTGGCGTCGAGATCTCTGGCCATTCGTATCCTTTAGATGCGCCGTCTCTTGGGCGGCCGGCAACCATTGTGGGGAACGGGCGTGACGTCGGCGATGCTGCCGATCTTCAGTCCCAGGGCGTTGAGGGCGCGGACGGCGGATTCGCGGCCCGGTCCGGGACCTTTGATGCGCACTTCCAGATTCTTCACGCCGCACTCCTGCGCCGCGCGGCCCGCCTGCTCGGCCGCCACCTGCGCGGCGAAGGGCGTTGATTTCCGCGACCCCTTGAACCCCGCGGCGCCGGAGGTCGCCCACGCCAAGGCATTGCCCTGGCGGTCGGTGATCGTCACGATGGTGTTGTTGAACGAGGCGTGGATGTGAGCAATGCCTTCGGCCACGTTCTTCTTGACCTTCTTGCGAACGCGGGCGGCGGCGGTGGGTGCTGCGGGAGGTTTGGCCATGTGCGCTGGGTCCTATGGGCTCTCAGCCGGCTTTCGGCGCGGCGGCAGTGATCTTGACTGCGGCCTTGCGTGGGCCCTTGCGGGTGCGTGCGTTGGTACGGGTTCGCTGGCCGCGGACCGGGAGTCCCTTGCGGTGGCGGGTCCCGCGGTAGCAGCCGAGGTCCATCAGCCGCTTGATATTCATCGAGACCTCACGGCGAAGATCGCCCTCGACCGTGAATCGGGCGACCTGCTCACGCAGACGCTCCATATCCGATTCTGACAAGTCCTTGATTTTAGAGTTCTTATTCACCTTCGCCGCGCCGCAGATCGCTTGCGCGCGCGAGCGGCCGATGCCGAAGATCGCCTGCAGCGCGATCTCTGCATGCTGATGGTTGGGAATGTTGACTCCAGCGATCCGGGCCATGGGTCCTTATTGGTCGTCTAGGTACGGTGAGCGAAACCGGAAATTATAGCGTGAAATTCGGAAGATAACTACGTTTCCGGCTACCCTTGCCGCTGCTTGTGGCGGGGGTCCTTGCAGATGACCCGCACCACGCCCTTGCGCCGCACGATCTTGCAGTTGCGGCAGATCCTCTTCACCGAGGCGAGTACTTTCATGTGCGCAGTCCTTTCATTCGTTTCACTTCGCGCGGAACACGATGCGTCCGCGCGTCAGGTCGTACGGGGTCAGCTCGACCGTAACCTTGTCTCCAGGAAGGATGCGTATGTAGTGCATGCGCATCTTGCCGGAGATGTGCCCCAGAATGACGTGTCCGTTCTCCAGTTTGACCCGGAAGGTCGCGTTGGGGAGGGTTTCCATGATCTCCCCTTGCATCTGGATCACGTCTTCTTTTGCCATTTTTCTCCGTTGTGCCGACTACCGAGTCGGTAGGCTCGCCCCACCTCTGCCAAACCCGCCTTTCTTCAGCAGGCTCTCGTATTGGTGCGTCATGATGTAGGCCTGCACCTGCGACATGAAGTCCATGGTCACGACGACGATGATCAGCAGCGAAGTCCCGCCGAAATAGAACGGCACGTTGAATTTCAGGATCAGGAACTCCGGCAGCAGACAGACAATGGTGACGTATATGGCCCCGGCAAGGGTCAGCCTCAAGAGTATCTTTTCCAGGTACTTTGCCGTTTGCTCGCCGGGACGGATGCCCGGAACGAAGGCGCCCGACTTCTTCAGGTTGTCGGCCGTCTCCTTGGGATTGTATTGGAGCGCCGTGTAGAAGAAACAGAAGAAGACGATCGCGCTCGCGTAGAGCATCACGTAGACCGGCTGGCCCGGCGTCAGCGTGGAAGCGAGGTCCCTTATCATCAGGCCGAAGGCCGCCCCGATCTGCCCTTTCGAGAGCAATTCCCAGGAATTTCCGCTCACGACCCCGCTGGTAAACCAGCCGGCGAGCGTAGCGGGGAACAGGATGATCGACGACGCAAAGATCGGCGGGATGACCCCCGACATGTTGAGCTTGAAGGGCAGGTGCGAGGCCTGGCCGCCGTAGACCTTGTTGCCGATCTGGCGCTTGGCGTAGTTGACCAGGATCTTTCTCTGGCCCCGCTCGACGAAACACACCGCCCAGGTGACAACTATGACTCCGGTAACGATGAAGAGCGCCGTGAGCGGGTGCATCGCGCCGGTTCGAACCAGTTCCAGAAGCCCGCCGACGGCGTTGGGCAGCCCCGCCGCGATGCCGGCGAAGATGATGATGGAAATGCCGTTGCCCAGGCCCCGCTCGGTCACCTGCTCGCCCAGCCACATGAGGAACATGGTACCGGTCACCAGCGTGACCACCGCGGTGATGCGGAACATCAGGCCCGGGTCGATGACGAGCCCGGCCTGCGACTCCAGCGCTATGGAGATGCCGATCGCCTGAAACAGCGCCAGCACCACGGTGCCATAACGAGTGTACTGCGTGATCTTGCGCTGCCCCGCCTGGCCTTCCTTTTTCAGCTGCTCGAGCTGCGGCGACACGGCGGTCATCAGCTGCATGATGATCGAGGCCGAGATGTAGGGCATGATGCCCAGCGCGAAAATGGTGAAGCGTGAAAGCGCACCGCCCGAGAACATGTTGAACAGCCCGAGGATGCCGCCCTGCTGCGACTGGAACAGCTCGGCGAGCCGGATCGGATCGATACCGGGAACGGGGATATGTGCGCCTATGCGGAAGACGACGAGCGCCAGCAGAAGAAATATGAGCCGCTTCTTCAGGTCGCCGTACTTGCCGGTTTTTCCGAGCTGGGGCGTCGGTGCGGCCATTTACGCCTTGCCGCCCTTCTTGCCGCCTGGCACGGGAGCCGCCTCGCGCTTCGCCGCGCGCTCGGCCTTGGCCGCCCTGGCTTCTCCGGGTTGTTCTTTCGCCTTCGCCGGCTTTGCCTCGGCCTGAGGCTGCGATACCGGCACGACCTTGGGCTCGCGCTTCGGTTTGGGCTGAGGAATCGGCGCGTCGGTGCTGCCCCCTGCGGCCTCAATCGCCGCCCGTGCTCCCTTGCTTACCGCGATCCCGGTGAGCGTCACCTTACGCGTAAGCTTGCCCGAAACGATGACTTTCGCCGACAGCGCCGTGTCCGGCACGACGCGCGCTTCCTTGAGCGCGGCAAGATCGATCTTCTCGGTCTTGATGCGCTCCAGGTCCGACAATCGCACCTCCGCCCGGTCGTCGCGAGTCATCGAGTTGAAGCCTCGCTTGGGCAGCCGGCGCTGCAACGGCATCTGCCCGCCCTCGAAGCCGACCTTGTGAAAGCCGCCCGAACGCGCCCTCTGTCCCTTGTGCCCGCGGCCGCCGGTCTTGCCCAGGCCCGAGCCGATACCCCTGGCGACGCGCTTGCGCGCGTGCTTCGCGCCTGGAGCCGGTTTCAGCGTATTCAATTCCATCTAGCTCTCCAGCCGCAAAAGGTAGCTCACGCGGTTGATCATTCCCCGCACCTGGGGCGTGTCCTCGAGCTCGACTGTCTGGTGCATGCGTCGCAGCCCCAGGCCGCGCACCGTCGCGACGTGCCGTGTCTTGCAGCCGTTGGTGCTTTTGACGAGCGTCACGCGAATCTTCTTTCCGGCCATGTTCGCCCCCGCCTCAGGCGGTGATTTCCTCGATCGATTTGCCGCGCTTTGCCGCGATCTGTGCGGGCGTATTCATCCGTTTCAGGCCGTCGAGCGTCGCACGGACGACGTTGTAGGGATTGGTCGAGCCGATGCACTTCGCGAGTACGTTGGTCACGCCCATCACCTCGAATACGGCGCGCATCGGGCCGCCGGCGATGATGCCGGTGCCTTCGGACGCCGGCTGCATGATCACCTTGGACGAACCGTGCTTGCCGATGACCGCGTGCTGCAGCGTTCCGTTCTTCAGCGACACCCGGAACATCTTGCCGCGCGCCTCTTCGAGCGCCTTCTGCACGGCGACCGGCACTTCGCGCGCCTTGCCCTTACCCATGCCAACGGCTCCGTCGCCATCGCCGACGACGGTGAGCGCCGCAAAGCCGAGTATCCGGCCGCCTTTGACGACCTTGGTGACGCGGTTCACGGAGACCATCTTTTCCTTCAGGCCGTCCGTACGCTGCTCGCCGCCCTGCATTCTCGGTTGCATTCTCGCCATTGTGGTTCCTTAGGGAATCGCCCGCTTCTTTGATTGGGCGCTAGAACTTCAGCCCTGCTTCTCGGGCAGCCTCGGCCAGGGCCTTGACCCTACCGTGGTAGCGGTATCCCGAGCGGTCGAAGGCGACCGCCTGGATGCCAAGCCCCTTGGCCTTTTCGGCGATGCGCTTGCCGATTGCGGCTGCCGCATCCTTGTTGCCGCCCTTCGCAACCTTCGCGCGCACTTCCTTCTCGAGCGTCGATGCGGAAGTCAGTACCTTGCCGTCCGCAGCGCACAGCTGGGCGTAGATATGGGCGTTGGTGCGGTGCACGGCCAGGCGCACAGCAGCCAGCTGGTGGATCTTGCGGCGCGTCTGTGAAGCCCGCCTGAGCCTCGATGCTTTTTTGTCGATCATCGTTCGCTTATTTCTTCTTGGTTTCCTTCAGCACTACCTGCTCGTCGGCGTAGCGCACGCCCTTGCCCTTGTACGGCTCCGGCGCCCGGTATGCCCGCACTTCCGCGGCGACTTGTCCTACCAGCTGCTTGTCCAGCCCCTTGAGCACGATTTCCGTCTGCGAGGGTGTCTCGACCTTCACCCCCTTGGGCATGGCGTGCACGACGGGGTGCGAGAATCCCAGCGCGAGATTCAGCTTTTCTCCTTGCGCCTGTGCGCGGTAGCCGACGCCGACCAAGGTCAACCGCTTTTCGAAGCCCTTGGTCACGCCGACCACCATGTTTGCGGCGAGCGCGCGCAGGGTTCCCGACATGGCGTTGGCCTCGTCCGAATCGTCGAGCGCCTTGAACACCAGCTTGTCGCCGTCCTTCTCGATCTTCACGTCCCCGCGCAGCCGCTGCGACAGCGTTCCGAGCGGTCCCTTGATGGACAGTGCGTCGGCCGCGAGCGTCGCCTCGACGCCTTTCGGCAGGGTAACGGGATACTTTGCGATGCGTGACATAGGGCGGGCCTCAGTTCCGCATCAGGCGACGATGCACAAGACTTCGCCGCCGACCCCCGTGGCGCGCGCCTTGCGATCGGTCATGACGCCCTTGGAGGTGGAGACGATGGCGACGCCGAGCCCATTCATGATACGCGGCAGGTCGTCGCGTCCTTTGTAGACGCGCAGTCCGGGCGTGGAAACGCGCTCGATCTTCTCGATCACCGGCTGCCCCGCGTAGTATTTCAGGCCGATCTCGAGCTCCGGCTTGCCTTCCTTTTCGCGAACGGTGAAGCCGTCGATGTAGCCCTCGTCCTTCAGCACCTGGGCGATGGAAATCTTTACCTTGGACGATGGAACGCCGACCGCGGTCTTCCCGACCATCTGCGCGTTGCGGATGCGGGTAAGCATGTCGGCAATGGGATCAGTCATGCTCATGCGTTCAGCCTCCTACCAGCTCGCCTTGATCAGTCCCGGAATCTCGCCGCGCATTGCGATCTCGCGCAGCTTGTTTCGCGCCAGGCCGAACTTGCGGAACACGCCGCGCGGCCTGCCGGTCAGCCTGCACCGGTTGCGCAGCCGGACGGGCGAGGAATTCCTCGGCATTTGCTGCATCTTTTCGCGCGCCTCCTGGCGATCCTCGTCGGAGAGCTTGGAGTCGTTGATGATTGCGAGCAGCGCGGCGCGCCGGGCGGCGAATTTAGCCACCGTCTTGCGGCGCTTTTGTTCGCGATTGACTAGGGCGAGTTTGGCCATGGCGATCCTCAGGTCTTGAACGGGAAGCGGAACGCGGCGAGCAGCGCCCGCGCCTCGTCGTCCGACTTCGCAGTCGTGGTGATGCTGATATTGAGTCCCCGCAGAGCGTCGATCTTGTCGTACTCGATCTCCGGGAAAATGATCTGCTCCTTGACGCCGAGGCTGTAGTTGCCGCGTCCGTCGAACGCACGGCTCGAGATGCCGCGGAAGTCGCGGATGCGCGGGATGGCGACGGTCACCAGCCGGTCCAGGAATTCGTACATGCGCTTGCCGCGCAGCGTCACCATGCAGCCGACGGGAAAACCCTTGCGCACCTTGAAGGTCGCGATCGACTTCTTGGCGTTAGTGACCACCGGCTTCTGTCCTGCGATCTTGGTGAGGTCGGCCACGGCGTTGTCCAGGATCTTCTTGTCCTGCGTCGTCTCGCCGACCCCCATGTTGAGCGTGATCTTCTTGATCCGCGGCACCTGCATCGAGGTCTTGTACCCGAACTTCTTCATCAGCTCGGGAACAACATCCTTGCGGTAGTAATCCTGCAGTCTGGCCATATCAGGCGTCCACCATTTCGCCGTTCGACTTGAACACGCGGACCTTGCGCCCGTCCTGCATCAGCTTGAACCCGACCCGGTCGGCCTTCTTGGTCTGAGGGTTGAACAGCGCCACGTTCGAGATGTCGATGGGCATGTCCTTGTCCACGATGCCGCCCGCCTGGTTCTTCATCGGATTGGGGCGCTGATGCTTTTTGACGCGGTTGACGCCCTCGACCACGAGGTGCCTCGCGTCGACGATGCGCAGCACCGTTCCGCGCTTACCCTTGTCCTTGCCGGCGGTGACGATGACGTCGTCGCCTTTCCTGATTTTTTCCATGGTCCTGGTCCGCTCGCCTCGCGCTCAGAGCACTTCCGGCGCGAGCGAGACAATCTTCATGAAACGCTCGGTCCGCAGCTCGCGGGTCACCGGCCCGAAGATGCGCGTGCCGATCGGTTCCATCTTGGGCGTAAGGAGCACCGCCGCGTTCGTGTCAAACCGTATGCGGCTGCCGTCGGCGCGCCGCACGCCCTGGGCGGTACGCACCACAACCGCGTGGTAAATCTCGCCCTTCTTCACCCGGCCGCGCGGCGCCGCGTCCTTGACGCTCACGCGAATCACGTCGCCGATGTTGGCGTAGCGGCGTTTCGACCCGCCGAGCACCTTTATGCACATCACGGCACGCGCGCCGGTGTTATCGGCGACATCGAGCACCGTCTGCATCTGAATCATATTTCCTTCTCCAACTTGTCCGCCCGAATCACTTGCGGGGCGGTAGTTTTGGATCCCGTCCGGGAGTGAAATGCGCGGCGGATTCTACGCGATTTTAGAACCCCTGCCAAGCAGCGCTACGCCGCACGCGCTTTCTCGAGCAGTTTGGCGATCCGCCACGACTTGGTCCTCGACAGGGGACGGCACTCCTCGATCAGCACCAAGTCGCCCTCGCCGCATTCGTTCTTCTCGTCGTGGGCATGGTACTTCTTGGAGCGGGTCATGATCTTTCCGTACATCGGGTGGGTGACCCGGCGCTCGACCAGCACCGTGACGGTCTTGTCCATCTTGTCGCTGACGACTCGGCCGGTCAGCGTCCGGGTTGTTTTGCCCTCGGTCATTTTGACTTTGCCTTTTCTCTCAGGATGGTGCGCGCGCGCGCGATGTCCCGGCGCACTTTCTTGAGCTGGCTGCTGTTGGTAAGCTGCTGAGTCGCTTTCTGCATGCGCAGGCTGAACTGCGCGCGCAGCAGGTCCTCGAGCTCCTTGGAAAGTTGCGCCGAGTCCTTGGCGCGAAGTTCACTGGCTTTCATCAGCCACCCATCTGCCGGAAAACGAAAACGGTGCGCAGCGGCAGCTTCGCCGCCGCCAGCGCGAATGCTTCGCGCGCCATCGGCTCATCGACGCCGTCCATCTCATAGAGCACCTTCCCCGGCTGGATCTCCGCGACAAAGTATTCCGGGTTGCCCTTGCCGTTGCCCATGCGCACCTCGGCGGGCTTCTGCGACACGGGCTTGTCCGGGAAAATACGGATGAAAATGCGCCCACCCCGCTTGATGTGACGGGTCATGGCGCGGCGCGCGGCCTCTATCTGGCGCGCAGTCAGGCGTCCGCGGGCTGTGGCTTTCAGCCCGTAATCGCCGAAAGACACCTTGTTTCCCCGCGTTGCGACGCCTCGGTTGCGTCCTTTCTGCTGCTTGCGGTATTTGGTTCTTGCCGGTTGAAGCATGAATTCGCTCCTCGCCTACGAGGTCTTGGGTTTGCGGGACTTCTTCACTGCGGTCTTGGCTTTCGCTTCGGGCTTGGCCTCGGCTTTGGCCTTGGTGTCGCCTGCGGCTTTTTTCGCGGCGGCGGGCTGAGGGCGCGCGACCTTGGGCTTGGGAGAGCTTTCGGTGGCGCCGGCATCGGACGCCGGCGCGGCCGCGGCGACCGGCTCGGGCTTCTCCTCCGCCGCTACCGCCCTTGGCGGCAGCTTCTTGACCTTCTTCGCCGGCATCAGCTCGTCTGCGGACGGAGCCGGAGCTGCGGCGGGCTGGTCGCCCTTGGCCAGCACCTCGCCCTTGTAGACCCAACACTTGATTCCGATCACTCCGTAGGTGGTCTTGGCTTCGGAGAAACCGTAGTCGATGTCGGCGCGCAGGGTATGCAGTGGAACGCGCCCCTCGCGATACCACTCCGTGCGCGCGATTTCGATGCCGTTCAGGCGGCCTGCGCTCATGATCTTGATGCCCTGGGCGCCGAGGCGCATCGCGTTCTGCATCGCGCGCTTCATGGCGCGGCGGAACATGATGCGCTTCTCGAGCTGCTGCGCGATCGAATCGGCGATCAACTGGGCGTCCACTTCGGGCTTGCGGATCTCCTCGATGTTGACGTGCACCATCTGCACGCCGAGGAGCTTGCGCAGGTCGGCCTTGAGGATCTCGATGTCCTCGCCCTTCTTGCCGATCACCACGCCTGGCCGCGCGCTGTGGATGGTGATGCGCGCATCCTTCGCCGGCCGCTCGATGATCACTCTGCCGACCGAGGCATGTGCAAGCCGCTTCTTCAGGTAATCGCGGACTTTCAGGTCCTCGTTGAGCATCGTGGCGAAGTTCTTGCTGTTCGCGTACCAGCGCGAGGCCCAGTTCTTGTTGACGCTGAGCCTGAAGCCGGTCGGATGAATTTTCTGTCCCATGGAATATTCCTATTTCTTCGCCTGCTTGGTCTCGGCCTTTGCCGAAGCCTTGGCCGGTTTCGCCGGAACCTTCTTCTTCTCCTCGTCGCCGACGGTCACGAAGATGTGGCAGGTATGCTTGGTCACGCGGTTGCCGCGCCCCTTGGCCCGGGCATGAAAGCGCTTGAGCGGAATGCCTCGCTCGACGAAGATCCGCTTCACCTTCAGCTCGTCGACATCGGCGCCATCGTTGTGCTCGGCATTGGCGATCGCCGATTCCAGCACCTTCTTGATGATTTGTGCACCTTTCTTCGGGCTGAACATCAGCAGGTTGAGCGCCTTTTCGACCGGGAGACCGCGAATCTGGTCGGCGACCAGCCGTCCCTTCTGGGCCGACAGGCGCACCCCGTAAAGCGTCGCGCGGGTTTCCATCGCGTCTCCTTACTTCTTCTCGCCGCCCGCGGGCGCGGCAGGCGCGGCCGGGGTGCCGCCGCCGGCGGGCGCAGCCGACGGAGCACCGGGCCCGCCTCCACCCGACCTCGCTGCGGCGGCAGCCTCGAGCAGCTTCTTGTCAGCCATGCCGTGGCTCTTGAAGATCCGGGTCAGGGCGAACTCGCCCAGCTTGTGCCCGACCATGTTCTCCGAGATATACACCGGCACGTGCTGCTTGCCGTTGTGCACGGCGATCGTCAGCCCGACGAAATCCGGGAGGATGGTGGAGCGCCGCGACCAGGTCTTGATCGGACGCTTGTCGTTCGCCGCGCGCGCGGCGTCGATCTTCTTCACCAGGTGGTGGTCCACGAAAGGACCCTTCTTGACTGAGCGTCCCATGGCTTAGACCTTGTCTCGTCTCTTGTTCCGGAACTGGATGATCATGCTGGTGGTGCGCTTGTTCTTGCGCGTCTTGTAGCCCTTGGTGAGCATGCCCCAGGGACTCACCGGATGCTGCCCCGCGGCCGTCCTGCCTTCGCCGCCGCCGTGAGGGTGATCGATGGGGTTCATAGCCACACCGCGCACGGTGGGCCGGATGCCGCGCCAGCGGACGCGCCCGGCCTTGCCGATCGATTCCAGGCTGTGCTCTTCGTTGCCGACCTCGCCGATGGTCGCGCGGCAATCGAGGTGCACTTTGCGGATCTCACCCGAGCGCAGGCGTACCTGCGCATAGCTGCCTTCCCTGGCGAGGAGCTGTACCGACGTCCCCGCCGCGCGCGCGAGCTGCGCGCCCCGTCCGGGCTGCATCTCCACGCAGTGGATGGTGGTTCCCACCGGTATATTGCGCAGCGGCAGGCTGTTGCCCGACTTGATGGGAGCCTCCGCCCCGGAGACGAGCTGCGTCCCTGGCGTCAGTCCCTTGGGTGCGATGATGTAGCGGCGCTCGCCGTCGGCATAGCACAGCAGCGCCAGGTTGGCGCTACGGTTGGGATCGTACTCCAGGCGCTCGACCCTGGCGGCAATACCGTCCTTGTTGCGACGGAAATCGACGATGCGGTAGTGCTGCTTGTGGCCGCCGCCCTGATGGCGGACCGTGATGTGGCCGTTGACGTTGCGGCCGGCCTTCTTCGACTGCTTCTCGACCAGGGGCGCGTACGGCCCGCCCTTGTGAAGGTCGGGGTTGACCAGCTTGACGACGGCGCGCCGGCCGGGCGAGGTGGGTTTAACTTTGACGAGCGGCACGATCTACTCCTGAGCCTGGAAGGTGATTTCCTGCTTCTTGCCGTCGGGTCCCGGCATCAGCGACACGTAGGCCTTCTTCCAGGCGCGGCGGCGCCCTTCGAAGCGCCCGAAGCGCTTGTCCTTGCCCCTGACGTTGGCCACCTGCACTTCCTTGACCTTGATCTTGAACATCAGCTCGACCGCGGCCTTGATCTGAGGCTTGGTCGCGTCCGGGGCGACGCGGAACACGTACTGGTTGTTCTTTTCTCCCACGAAGGTGCTCTTCTCCGAAACGAGCGGAGAGAGCAACACCTGCATCAGGTTTTCCTTGTCCATGCCGGCGCTCACTTGAGGATCTCCTCGAAGCGCGCCACCGCCTTCTTCGTGAGAATGACGTTGTCGAACTGGATCAGGGACACCGGGTCGGTATGGTCGACGTCGAGCACGCGCACGTTGGCGAGATTGCGCGACGAGAGCGCGAGGTTCTGGTCCACGCTGTCGGTGATGACCAGCGTCGAATCGAGGCCCATCCCCTTCAGCTTCTGCGAAAGCAGCCTGGTCTTGGGCGCCTCGACGCTGAAGCTCTCCACCACCTTCAGCCGCTCTTCGCGGGCGAGCTGCGACAGAATCGAGCACATCCCGGCGCGGTACATCTTGCGGTTCACCTTGTGCGCGAAGTTCTCGTCGGGCGAATTCGGGAAGATCTTGCCGCCCTTGCGCCACAAGGGGCTGGCAACGTCCCCCGCGCGCGCGCGCCCCGTGCCTTTCTGGCGCCAGGGCTTCTTGTGGGAGTGGCGCACGTCGCTGCGCCCCTTTTGCGCGCGCGTGCCCAGGCGCGCGTTGGCCTGAAATGCGATCACAATCTGATGCACCAGCGATTCGTTGTACGCCCGTCCGAAAAGCGCATCGGAGGCCGCCATCGTCGCCGCGCTCTTGCCCTTGTCGTTGATGAGCTTGAGCTCCATCACGCCCCCTTGGCCGCGGGCGCAGCGGCTTTTGCGGCGGGAGCGGCAGCGGGCTTGGCCGGCGCCGCGGCGGGCTTGGCCGCTGCTGCGGCCTGGGTGGGCTTGGCCTTGCCCGACGGGCCCGGCACGCGCACGGTCTTGGATGTCGGGCGCACGATGATGTCGCGGCCGCGGCTTCCCGGGACCGAGCCCTTGATCAGGAGCAGCTGGCGCTGGGCATCCACGCGGACGACCACCAGGCCCTGAGCCGTGCGCTTCACGGCTCCCAGATGGCCCGCCATGCGCTTGCCGGGAAATACGCGGCCCGGGTCCTGCGCCATGCCGGTCGAGCCGGGCTTGTTGTGCGAGATGGAGTTCCCGTGGCTCGCACGGTTGGAGGAGAAGTGGTGGCGCTTGATCACGCCGGCGAAGCCCTTGCCCTGCGACACCCCGGATACATCGACGATCTGTCCCACCTTGAAGATGTCGACGCCGATCTTGGCTCCGGGCTTGAGATTGCCGAGCTCGTTCTCCGAAACGCGGAATTCGCGCAGCACGTGGCCGGCTTCAGTCGATGCCTTGGCGAGATGGCCGGCGGCGGCCTTGTTGACGCGGGAAGCCCGGCGCTTGCCGAAAGTGACCTGCACGGCGTTGTAGCCGTCGGTCGCGGCCGACTTGATTTGCGTGACGCGGTTGTCGGATACGTCGAGCACCGTCACCGGCAGCGAGTCGCCGTCGTCGGTGAAAACGCGAGTCATGCCGACCTTGCGGCCGACCAGTCCTAGTGTCATTTTCTTGCCCTTTTCTTGACTAACCCTCGGCGCAAGGCCTCGGGTAAGGGGCCGGGTTCAATTGCCCGGCAATTCATTGTCTGCTGCTACAGCTTGATCTCTACGTCCACGCCCGCCGGCAGGTCGAGCTTCATCAGCGCGTCCACCGTCTTGTCGGTGGGGTCGATGATGTCCATCAGGCGCAAGTGCGTCCTGATCTCGAGCTGATCGCGCGAAGTCTTGTCCGCATGCGGGCTGCGCAACACGTCGAAGCGCTCGATGCGCGTGGGCAGCGGTACCGGGCCCTTCACCACCGCACCGGTGCGCTTGGCCGTATCGACGATCTCGAGCGCCGACTGATCGATCAGCCGGTAGTCGAACGCCTTCAGCCTGATCCGGATTTTCTGACTCTGTACGGCCATTATTCGATCACCTTATTCGATGACTTTGGCGACGACGCCTGCGCCGACGGTCTTGCCGCCCTCGCGAATGGCAAAGCGCAGGCCCTGCTCCATCGCAATCGGGGCAATCAGCGTCACCACCATCTTGATGTTGTCCCCGGGCATCACCAT
>DATIWX010000113.1:0-2071 GCA_035519135.1 Burkholderiales bacterium
GCCCCGTGGTACATCACGCCGCGCGCGTTGGTGAACGCCTCGAACCCCCAGCGGCCGTGGTACTTCCCCATCCCCGAGTTGCCGACACCGCCGAACGGCAGCTCGGGGACCAGCGGATGGATCGAGCAATCGTTGATCGCCGCGTCGCCCGATTCGGTCGCCGCCAGGATCCGCTCGGCCACGTCGGGATCTTCGGCGAACACGTACAGTCCGAGCGGACGCGGCCGGCTGTTCACCCAGGCGATGACCGCCTCGACCGAACCGATCTCGAGCACCGGCAGGATCGGCCCGAACACTTCGTCCTGCATGATCGGCGAGTCCGGCGAGACGTCCACCAGGACGGTCGGCGCGATGTAGCGCTCGGCGGGGTCGGTCTGGCCGCCTATGGCGACTTTCCCGCTGCCGAGCAGCCCCGCCAGGCGCTCGAAGTTCCGCTGGTTGATCACCCGCCCGTAGTCGGGGCTCTGCTTCGGGTCGTCGCCGTAGAACTCGCGGATCGTCGCCACCAGGTGCCGCACGAACTCGTCCTTGACCTCAGGCCACACGAGCACGTGGTCGGGCGCGGTGCAGATGTGCCCGGAGTTGATGAAGCGGCCGTAGGCGATCCTGCGCGCGGCCGATTTCAGGTTCGCCGAGGCGTGGACGATCGTCGGGTTCTTGCCGCCGAGCTCGAGCACGCACGGCGTCAGGTGCTGCGCCGCCGCCCGGTGCACGATCTTCCCGACCGCGGGGCTGCCGGTGAAGAAGATCAGGTCCCATTTCTGGCCCAGCAGCGCCGTTGTTTCGGGCACCGCGCCCTCGACCACTGCGACCTCGCGCGGATCGAAGTACTTCGGCACCAGGCGCGCCGCCGCGGCCGAGCACGCCACGGCGAGCTCGGAGGGCTTCAGCACCGCGGTGTTGCCACCGGCGAGCGCCGCAACCAGCGGGGCGAAGAGGAGCATGAACGGCTCGTTCCACGCGCCGATGATCAGCGTCACCCCGAGAGGATCGCGCCGTATGCGGATGTGGCCGGGCTCGAACACGAGCGGCGTGTGGACGCGCTGCGGTTCCATCCACGCGTCCAGGTGCTCGAGCGCGTAGTCGGCTTCCTTGGCGTTGTACGCGACGTCCATCAGATCGGCGTCGGTGACGTTGCGGCGCAGGTCCTTCCAGAGCGCCTCGCACAGCTCGTCGTGGTGCTCGGTGAACAGCGCCTTGACCGCCTTGAGCCGTGCCTTGCGCCACGCCGCCGGGCGGGTGGCGCCGGAGAGGAAGTACTCGCGTTGCCGCGCGACGAGCGAAGGGTAGTCGGGAGTGTTCATGTCACCAGTTCCTTCTGTGTGCGGCCGGGAACAGGCGGTCGAAGTGTTTGCGATCGTTCATTGTCTTCCTTTCCGCTGTGAGCGGGACGCGTCAGACGCCTCATCCGTCCTTGTCCTGGAACGGGATCTCCGCGTCCCGCTCGAACCGCGCCTTGCGCTTGCGGGCGAATACCCACGCGACGATCCCCACGAAGACGACGACGAGGATGACGAGATAGATCGCCTGGTCCATGTTCACCTCCTTGCTTGCCGGTGCATCGCGCGTCTTCCTTTCATACCGTGATCGGGACGCCTTCAGCGCACGGCAGCGGTCGTCGGCGGCGCCGCGTCGAAGCTGCCGCCCAGCACCTGGTACAGGCGCACCCGGTTGGTCCGCTGTGCGCCGCGCAGCTTGATGAGGTTCGATTCGGTTGCGAGCTGCGCGGTCTGCAGCTGGGCCACCCACAGCAGGTCGCGGCGGCCCGCCTTGTACTGGATGGTCGCGATCCGCACGGCTTCGGTCCGGTCGTCGAGCGCCTTCTGGTCGAGCGGCAGCTGGAGCGCCAGCAGCAGCTCGTTCGCCAGGCTGTTTTCGACCTCGCGGAACGCGGTCAGTGCAACCGCGCCATAGCGGGCGACCGCCTGCGCCTGCTGCGCGGTGGCGATCTCGACCTTCGCACGCAGCGCCCCGCCCTCGTAGATCGGGATCGACACGCCGATCCCGGCCGATACGAGCCAGGGGTTGAGCTGCAGGACCGAGAGCAGCTGATCACCCAAGCGCCCGCCCA
>DATIWX010000114.1:0-9572 GCA_035519135.1 Burkholderiales bacterium
CACGCTCCGCAAGGCAGGCGCGAAGACGGACGTCTATGCTGTGTTTCAACGCATGCTTGCTCGCGGCGAGGTGCCTTCCGATATCGACGCGCTGACGAAGGGCAGCTCGGAGATCGAGTAAGGACGCTCCGCGCGCGTGGGGGTGCCGTGCAAGAGCGTGCTGGAGATGGGTTGTCCCGAATCGGTTTCGCGAAACCCCGTAACCACTTGCCGCTGGACACGGTGATTCGCCGAAGTCTTCGAGACAGTCTCGAACTAAGTCTCTGAGACGA
The DNA here is from genome assembly GCA_035519135.1 of Burkholderiales bacterium. Lineage (GTDB taxonomy): Bacteria > Pseudomonadota > Gammaproteobacteria > Burkholderiales > SG8-39 > VBDM01. The sequence continues at coordinate 273 of DATIWX010000114.1, forward strand.
CGCAATTGCGGACTTGCATGGGGTGCAGGGGGTCGAGTGTTCGAATCACTTCGCCCCGGCCAATGATTAAGCACTCGCCCGTCCCGCCGCGAGGCCGCCGATCCTCATACCGGAAGATGTCAGCGTTTGCGCTGATTGGCATCGACCAAGCTGCGGTTCAGATACCCGTAGATATAGAGCTTGAGCGGCACCGCCGGGTGGTACGCCAGCCGGCCCGTCGACGCCGGATCAGCCCCAGCAAAGCCCAGTTGCTTCAGATCGAGCTCATCGACGAAGGCGTCGACTGCGCGAACCGGATTGTCTTCGGCGATGTAGTCGTCCAAATACTCAGGCAGCAATGTGGCCTGGTTTCGATCTTCACCCTCGATGAATCGGCTCATCCGCGGCTCCCTCCACGCGATCAGCCAACTCTGACCTCGAATGCTTCAAAGAGTTTTCACACAGCCTCGGCCGCCTGCAGACATTGGTACCGAGCTGCGGGCACTCCAATACAAGCAAAGCCCTTTACGGATCTTTCCACGCCCCCGCACTTGGAAGCCCCCACCAGAACAGCCAGCTGCCGGCTGCGACGAAGACGTAGAGCGCGAAGAACGCCCAGGTGACCAATCGCGCCGGGTCGAACAGACCGATGTGGATGAGCGACGCGACGGTCGCCAGTGTGGCGAAGACCCCGTAGAGCACGAGCACGGGTATCAGGACCTCTTCGGAACGCTGACGGAGTGCCCAGACCGAGATGAAGGCGGCACCGAAGAAGAAAGCTCCGATGAAGCGGACGTTGACCGGCGCCATCTTCCAAGGCCAGTACGACTGCGCCCAATCCGGGATCAGGAACATCGCAAGTCCCACCGGGAGCACCACGAGCAGATGGACGAGAAAGAAGGCGCGTAGCGGTCTCCGGATCGGGCCGCGTTGCGGCGTCGCCTTTGCGCCAACCTCGGGCAGGAAAACCACCGCGAGCGATAAGGCGATCCCGAGAAAGAAGACGAGGAACGAGATCATTGACCGGGTGTAGCCGACTGCACCGATGGCGAACAGCCCCGACAAGGCAATCAGCGCGTTGCCGACGCCCAGGAGAACCATCACGAAAAGCCCTTCGGTGCGGCGCCCACGCAAACAGGCCATCGAACACGCCGCGCCCCCGAGGAACAGGGAACCCATGAAACGCGCCGCCAGTGGCGGAAGCGGCCACGGCCAGAGCTTTGCGCTTTCCCCGGGGAGGAAGAAGAACAGGAGACCGGCGAGGCCCGTGATCGCCGTGTGCGCCCACAGCGCGGCGGTGAGCCGTCTGCTCAAGCCGATCCTTTCAGGAGAGAGCGACGGGCCCAGGATCCGAGTCGACGTCGGAACGCATGGGATCGATAGGACTGTCGGAGCAGGACGTGCGGTTGCTGTCGCGCGCAGAGATATCGAACGAGCGCACGATACGTTCTGTTTCCCGCAAGATCGTACACTTTGCGGTTCACAAGCGAGCATTGCACCAGTGGCGCGATCTCTCGAGTGACGAAATCTTCGTAACGACTCCCGTCGAGGAGCGCCCGGGCCGCCAGGACCCCCGAGAGCATCGCGTGGCGGATTCCGAAGCCCCAGAGGTAATCGAGAAAACCGGCCGCTTCACCGACCACAAGGGGACCGGTGCGCCCAGGCTTCAGCTCGCTCAAGGCACCTCCGAAGCCGCTGCGAAGCTTCGCATCCCGGATATCGAGCGGGCCCATACGCCGGAAGATCTCGATCGCCCTGTCGAGGAGTGCCCGCGCGCCACCCATCTCCCGCGTGAGCAGCACGGCGAGGGTTGCTGTTCCCTCGAGGATGACCAGGTATGCGCACGCCCTCGGGGCAATACGTCGATCGAAGAGAATGGCAGTCCGGTTCGGCTGAATCGTGCGAAACGTGATCCCGACGTCCAGGAAAAAGCCTCGTCCTCGGAGCCCGACCGCCCATACGTCGGCACCACCGCTGGGGTGAGACTGCCCGTATCGGATCGCGACGTTGAGGTCCAGGGCGCGGCGCTTGAGCGCCTGTTCCAGACAGCCGTCCCCGCTACCGCGCTTGACGACATAGAGCAGCGGGCGGCCTCCGCTCACCCGGTGGCATTCACCATCGAACGTGCAGACATCGAGCACGGGCGCCGGGTGAAACGGGGCTGGATCAACGGACCAGCTCTCCAGGGTCTCGAGGAGATCAGGGGCTGACGTCCAGTTCTCGACCGCATCGCAGCGCAGTCCATGTGCCAACCCCGAATCGGCGCGCCGCTCGAACACTTCCACGTCCGCGCCATGACGCGCAAGTTGGATCGCGGCCGTCAATCCGGATATCCCTGCGCCGACGATTCGGACCGGCCCCTGCCTCATGGAGTCCTCAGAGGATTCCCGCTTCCCGGTAGGGTGCGTTGGCCTCGACTCGCTCGTAGCCAAACCGGGTGAGATCGATCGTCGAATACTTGCCGTACGCGATCAACTCCGCGATCGCTCGGCCGGCAGCCGGGGCGTGCATCATTCCGTGGCCCGAGAATCCGGCAACGGTGTAAAGGTTCGCGAGTCGACTGTTCCAGCGCCCGATCACCGGATTGCCGTCGAGCTCGCACTGCTCGTAGAGACCGGACCACGTCCGGTGGCACCGTGCAGCCTCCAGTGGCGGAAAACGGTGCGCGACCGCCGGCCACACCACGCGCTCGAAGTAATCGTGGTCCACCTCGAAGTTGAAGCCGCGCTGGGCGTCCCCATCGACCAGACCGCCGGAGAATCCAGCCCCCTCCGATCGAAAGGCCAGTCGCGCCAGATCCTTCACGTACGGAAGTCGTTCGATCGGCGATCCGGCCGTGAAATAGTGTTCGAACCGTCGCAACGGCGAAATCGGCAGGTCCATGCCCATCAGGCCGGCGACCTCGCCGGCCCATGCGCCCGCGGCATTGACGACCTGCGAAGCGGCGAGACGAGCGCCGCCGGAAAGGCCAAGGCTCTTGACCCGGCTCGGGGTCACGTCCGCCCGCACAACCCGGTCCTTGATGTACGAGACACCGAGGGACTGGGCCTTTCTCCGAAAACCCCAGAGGAGGCCGTTCGGATCGCACCAGCCGTCGCGAGGCGTGTACGCACCGCCGCCGAGGTCATCGGCGTTGATGGACGGAAGATGCTTCTTCAGTTCGGATGCCGTCAAGAGCTCGACTTCGCAACCGCGCGAACGCTGGAGTCGCACGTTCGCTTCCAGCGAGCTCATCTGCTCGGGCGGAACGATGAAGAGATAGCCGCCCTCCACCCACTCCACCTCGGCCGGCCGGTCGGGCAACGACATGTGACTCGAGAAGTCCCGGATGAACTGGATGCTGAACAACGACATCTCGATGTTCTCGGGGCACGTGAACTGGACGCGGCAGCCGCCTGACGCGCGCAAGGTCGAGGCGAACTCGTACGTCGGGTCCGGCTCGATGACGCACACGCTGGCGTCGGGACTGAGCTTCTTCAGGGAGTAGGCGACGCTCGATCCCAGGACACCGCCGCCGATGACGGCGACGTCACATCTCGACTGCTGATCCAACGCCATTGCCGGGAGACCGGGGAGACGACAGAGCCAATGTTAGCCTGTCGCCATGGACTCCCTGATCTCCGCCGCCGCGCGTGCCCTCGCCGCCGGCGACGCGCTCGGCGCTCTCAATCACGTCGCCCTGCGCGACGACCCGCCGGCGCTCGCCCTGCGCGGCATCGCCATGGCCCAGCTCGGCGAGCACCCGCTCGCCCGCGAGCTTCTGCGGCGCGCCGCCCGCGGCTTCGGCGCCCACGAGGAACTGGCGCGCGCGCGCTGCGTCGTCGCCGAGGCGGAGGTGGCGCTCGCCGTGCGCGACTTCGGCGGCTCGCCGCGCTCGCTGGCGGCGGCGTCGGCCACGCTCGAGGGGCACGCCGATCGCGCCAACGCGCTGCAGGCGCGGCTGATCGCGGCGCGCCGGCTGCTGCTGCTGGGCCGCCTCGACGAGGCCGCGGCCGTGCTGGCACGCCTCGATGTGAGCGGCCTGCCGCCGTCGCTGGCGGCGGTGGCCGAGTTGACCGCGGCCGAGCTGGCGCTGCGCTCGCTGCGCACCGGCCCGGCGCAGGCGGCGCTCGCCCGCGCGCACGAGGCGGCCGAGCGCGCGCGCGTGCCGGCGCTCCTGGCCGAGGTGTCGGAGGCGCGGGCCGCGCTCGAACGTCCCGCTGCCAGGCGCCTCTTCGCTGGTGGCGAGCAGGCGCTGCGTCTCGATGAGGTCGCGGCGCTCCTCGCCTCGGGCGCGCTGGTACTCGACGCCTGCCGCCGCGGGCTGCGCACCGGCGCCGCGTGGCGGCCGCTGGCGCGCCGGCCGGTGCTGTTCGCGCTGGCGCGCGCGCTCGCCGAGGCGTGGCCCGGCGATATCGATCGGCACGCCCTGATCGCGCGCGCCTTCGGCGCCCGCCGCCCCAACGAGTCGCATCGAGCGCGCCTGCGAGTCGAGATCGGCCGTCTGCGTGCGCTCGTCGCAGCGCTCGCGCGCATCGAGGCGACTGCGCGAGGCTTCGTCCTCAGGCCGCGCGACGAACGCCCCGTCGTCGTGCTGGCGCCGCCCATCGACGGCGATCAGGCGTCGCTGGTGGCGCTGCTCGCCGACGGCGCGGCCTGGTCAACGTCGGCCCTGGCGCTGGCACTGGGCACCAGTCAGCGCACCGTCCAGCGCGCACTCGTCGAGCTGGAGGCCGCCGGACGGGTGCGCTCGATCGGGCGGGCGCGGGCGCGCCGCTGGCTGTCGCCACCGCTGGCAGGATTCACGACGATCTTGTTACTCCCCGCTGCGCTCCCGCTCGAGTAGATTCGTCTTGCGCGGCGCCGATCCGAGGCGCGCCGCAAGGAGAGACGATGAATCGCAAGACAGGCAAAGACGGATCCCAGGCACAGGCGCGTGCCGCCGAGATCGTGCGCGAGTATGGGCCCTTCGCCGGCGCCAACCACATACACGGGGTCACCCACGACGGCCGCCGCGTCTGGGCCGCCACCGGGGCGAGGCTGGTCGCCTTCGATCCCGAGAGCGGCGAGCCCGCGCGCACGCTCGACCGCACGTGCGACGCCGGCACCGCCTTCGACGGCACGTACCTCTATCAGATCGCCGAGGCGCGCATTGACAAGATCGATCCCGCCACCGGCGACGTGGTAGCGTCGATCCCGGCGCCCGGCCACGGGCGCGACTCGGGGCTCACCTGGGCCGAGGGCAGCCTGTGGGTCGGGCAGTATCGCGATCGCAAGATCCACCAGATCGACCCCGCGACCGGCGCGATCAAGCGGACCATCGAGTCCAACCGCTTCGTCACCGGCGTCACCTGGGTCGACGGCGAGCTGTGGCACGGAACCTGGGAAGCGGACGAGAGCGATATCCGCCGCATCAACCCGGAGAGCGGCGCCGTGCTCGAGCGGCTGGAGATGCCGCGCGGCACCGGCGTCAGCGGGCTCGAATCCGACGGGGCGGACCTCTTCTACTGCGGCGGCGGAGCGAGCGGAAAGGTCCGCGCGGTGCGACGCCCGAAACGAGCTGGATCCTGATCGAAAGGAAGGAACATGGTCGACATCATCCATAGGGTTGGAATCAAGGCACCCATGTCGAGGGTCTACGCAGCGCTATCGACGATCGAAGGTCTCGCAGGCTGGTGGACGAAGGAGACGACCGGAGCCTCCCAACCCGGCGGAAACATCGAGTTTCAGTTCAGCTCTCCGAGCGGAGAAAGAATAGGCGGGATCGACATGGAGGTGATGGCACTGGACCCCGACAAGGAGGTGCGTTGGCGCGTCAAGTCGGGGCCGGAGGAATGGGTGGGAACCGACGTCGTATTCAAGCTATCCCGGGACGGCGATTACACCATCGTTCACTTCGGGCACAAGAACTGGCGTGAGGCGGTCGAGTTCACCGAGCATTGCAGCACGAAGTGGGCAACGTTCATGCTGAGTCTCAAGGACCTCGTCGAAAGGGGTGAAGGCAGGCCGGCGCCCAACGACGTCAAGATCAGCAACTGGCATTAAGTATTGATGCTCCGAGCGGGGTCTCGGTGACGAGACCTCGCGCCCCTGGGGTCCTGCCCGACGCCCGGATGACCCACCCTGGGGATCTCCTCAAAGTGGAGCCGCGACCGCTAGACGGGTCGAAAGTTGACGGCCCGGCGAGCCTACCGGATAGGCTTCGCCTTGCGAGGAGCAGAACAATGTCGGCCCGATCAACGTTTTCCGTTCGTCGCGCGAGACTGCGCGAGCTCGTTGCGAGCGGTGCGACCGCCGTCGCGCCCGGCGCCACCGATGCGCTCAGTGCGCGCCTGATCGAGGCGCATGGCTTCGAGTGCGTCTATATCGGAAGCTACGCAACCGCGGCCAGCCGCTTCGGACTGCCCGACACGGGACTGCTCTCGCTCGGCGACATGGTCGAACAGGTCCGCACCATCGCCAATGCGGTGCGCGTGCCGGTGATCGCGGATGCCGAAGGCGGCTTCAACGATGCCTCGAACATCTGGCGCACGGTACAGGCGTTCGAGCAGGCGGGCGCGTCCGCGATCCACATCGAGGACCACGCCTTCGGCAAGCACGCCGAAGTGGCGCAGAGGCTGCGGCCGATCGAGGAAGCGGTGGGGCGGATCCGTGCCGCGATCGAGGCACGCGAGGACCCGGATTTCATGGTCGTGGCGCGTTCGGACGCGGCCTGGGTGAGCGGAGATTTGGAGGACACGGTGCGCAGGCTCACGGCCTACGCCGAGGCCGGCGCCGACATGGTGTTTCCCACGCTGGTAACACCCGAGCAGCTCGCAGAGATCCGCCGCAGGGTACCGAAGCCGGCGATGATTGTGGACATGCCGGGCCGGACGCTTGCCGACGAGGCGCGCGCCGGTGCATCGATCGTGCTCTACTACGGCCTCTCGGTGCTCGTGCAGTTCGACGCGCTGGGCCGCGCGCTCGAGCGGTTCAAGAGCACGCGTGATGCGAACGCGGTGCCCGGCTACCGCGACCAGCTGCGCGCGTTCGAGGCGTTCGTGGGCTACCGCGAGTTCGCCGAACGCGCTCGACGCTACGGCCAATCCTGAAGGCTCGCTACAGGCCGGCGTGCTCGGATATTTGGCGATACCGCCATCACTACATAACGCTCCCGCCCCTCGCGCCCCACTGCCTGCTCCCCGGCCTAGCTGCGATTCCTCACCGGCCTCTTCCCTCTTCCGTGCTAGCCCGCCGCAAACGAAAGGGCCTGCATCGCTGCAGGCCCTTTATCGATGGTCGCGGAAGGCTGCAACCGGCCCTCTCCACTCATTAGAACGTACTAGGACGTGAACGAACGCTGCCAGTTCCTGCCCAAGGGTCCTTCCAAACGTAGTAGACGGGGACTATCGCGGCAATCAGGACTGTCGTCCAGATCTTGGTCAGTCGCGCCCCTCCTCCTTAGAAGAGTAGCCACAGATGCGGGTTACGTTACGCTTCTCTAACGCGCCGTCAACCGAAATTTGTAAAGTCAGTCGACACGATCCGGGGGCAGCTGCGCGCAAGGGAGAGGACGATTGCAACTTGAGGCGGTCGGTGTCACGCAGCCCGTGGAGCACGGACCGTTTCAGATCCGGCTGAAGTTCGGCAAGCGGGCTTACTGCGTTACTGAGGTCCGAATAGGCGAAGAGGCAGCGGAGATTGCGAAGAAGCTGCGCGAGCTCGCCCGCCAAGTCGAGGCGCGTAACAAGTAGCGATGTGCGGTCGTTACGAACGCTGGAGTCGAAGGCAGCGCATCGAGGAGCTGCTCGGGACCGAGCCCTCGGGTTTGGATGACTTTCCCTGCCGCGGTTGCGCCGGCTTCGGTGCTGGGATTGGTTGCCTTTTCACTTTTGAGTCATTTCTTCGCTCCTACGGTTTCGCTCCTTCCGTTGGCTGTTGGTCGTGCATGCACGTGCTTATCGTGGCGTGCCCTCCCATTCGTAGTCGCTCGCCTCGATGATCGACGGACAGCGCCGCCCCCGCACGTTCAGCACGAGGAACACCTCGGGGTCGGACGCGTAGCTCGGCGTGGCGTCCCCGACATACCAATCGCGATTGGGCGTGTACACGCACTGCAGCCGGCCGTCACGCAGCTCAAGGCTGCTGAACAGGTAGAGCGGCGCGGCGAGCGCGGGGGCGGTGGCGAGCAGCATCAGGATGGCGGCGAGTAGTCTCAAGGTCGTCTCCTCAGTCGGTCGTCTCACGCGGTAAAGTTTGCTATTAACTTAACTTAACTAGGCGGTCAGTCCCGGTCCTCGGCGTGAACGCGATCGACACGACCAGCGGCGGAATCAGCAGCAGCACCCAGCCCACCGGGCGGCCATGGCTGCGGAAGCCGACCATCAAATTGCAGCAGACGGCGATGAGAGCCATCATCCATCACGCTGCCAGTGACCGGCTGGATGCGACCCACACCAGCCGCTGGATGTTCTGAGAAGCGGACGTTCAACGTTCGCCTTCAGCCGCCGCCGAGGAGCGAAGCGACGAGGGCACCGCAAGCGCGCGAAGCCCGCTTGCGGCGGTCGGCTGCAAGGCGTGGTTAGACGGCACGCTGCTCGACGCGAAACTGACCTGCGGCAAAGTCAACCGTTACATCCGTGGCTCCAGACCCCGCAGGTGAGAAGTACACGCGAAGGCCCTCGACCGGTACCAGACGCTCTTCGATGAATTTGCGGAACGCCTCAAAATCTCGCTGTTCCTCTTCCGTTTCAAATTCGTTCGGGAAACCCCGGACGAACACCCGCCACTGAGCGGGACTTTCTTCCTTCCACACTGCCTTGCCTTCGGGTGAACGCGCCAGATCAAACACAGCGGTAACCCAGCACACGGTGACATACGGATCGGGCCTCTCGGACGCCGCGACACGTCGAGCCAGTTCAGCGTAGGCGTGAGGAGTCAAGGTCACCACGATGAATGTGACGTCTAACGCTCGCCTTCAGCCGCCGCCGAGGAGCGAAGCGACGAGGGAACCGCAAGCAAGCGGAGTGCGCTTGTGGCGGTCGGCTGCAAGGCGTGGTTGGGCGTCTTATGGATCAGGGACTTCGAGATCACGACAGATCTTCCGAGCCAGGAAGTCGTTGATCTCACGATGGCGCGGGACGGTCGACACCTTCCCGGTCAGACGGTTGGCGTATACGGAATGGTTGCCGCCCTCGCGAAGGAGAACACATCCATGTGCCCCAAGGTGCCGGATGAGGTCGCGGCGCTTCATTCAGCCGTCAGGACCAACGGCTCACGAATAACCTTCCTTTTCCCGATGGTCTTTTTGGCGAGAGTGCGATTCGCCCGAAGCACAAGTTCGACAGCTTCCGCCAGGTTGGC
>DATIWX010000115.1:0-9829 GCA_035519135.1 Burkholderiales bacterium
TGTCGATCGAGCCGAAACCACCACCCACGTAGATCGTATTGCCGGACACAGCGAGAGCGTTGACGAAGAGGTCTGCGCTCGGCGCCCACCCGGGCAGCAGCGCCCCGTTGGAATCGATCGCGGCGAGATGGTTGCGCGTCGTATTGTCGATCGAGCTGAATCCGCCACCTACATAGATCGTATTGCCGGACACAGCGATAGTGTTGACCAGGGCGTCCGCGCTCGGCGCCCAACCGGTCACCACCGCACCGGTACTATCGATCGCAGCAAGGAAGTTACGCGCCGTGCCGTTGATGTGGCTGAAAAGACCGCCCGCATAGATCGTTCCGCCCGAAACGGCCAGGGTGTTGACATAGAAATCCGCGCTCGGCGCCCAGGCGGTCAACGCTCCGGTGAGGTCGATTGCCGCGAGATAGCTGCGCGCCGTGCTGTTGATCTCGCCAAAAACCCCTCCCGCGTAGATGGTGCTTCCAGAAACGACGAGGGCATTGACTGGACTGTTCGCGCTCGGTGCCCAAGCGGTCAGTCCTCCGTCGTTGTCGATCGCCGCGAGGTAGTTGCGCTCCGCCGCGCTGTTGATCGCGGTGAAGCCGCCGCCCGCATAGATCGTATCGCCCGCGAGGGCGAGAATATTGACGTCGCCGTTCGCGCTCGGCGCCCAGTCTGTCAGCGCCCCAGCGCTGTCGATCGCGGCAAGGTGGTCGCGCACGGTGCCGTTGATTGCGCTGAAGTGCCCCCCTGCGTAGACGGTGCTGCCCGAGACGGCCAGAGTGTAGACGAACTGGTCGGCGCTCGGCGCCCAGGCGAGCAGCGCCCCGCCGGTGTCGAGTGCTCCAAGGTAGTTGCGCGCCGCGCCGTTGATCGCCGTGAAGGTGCCGCCCGCATAGATCGTGCTGCCCGATATGGCGAGGGTATCGACCCAGCCGTTGTCGACGCTCGGCGCCCAGCTCGTCAGGGCCCCGCCGCTGTCGATCGCAGCGACGCGGTTGCGCGCCGTGGCATTGATTGTCGTGAAGCCGCCCCCCGCGAAGATCGTGCTGCCCGAGACGACAAGGGCGGAGACGGTGTTATCCGCACTCGGCGCCCAGTTGGTCAGCGCCCCGTTGCTGCCGATTGCGGCAAGGGCATTGCGCGTTATGTTATTGACGGTGTTGAAACCTCCGCCGACATAGATCGTGCTACCCGAAACGGCGATGGTGTAAACCGCGCCGTTCGCCTCCGGCGCCCACCCCGTGAGGTTGCCCGAGCTGTCGATCGCTGCAAGGAACTTGCGCGATGCGCCGTCGATAGAGAGAAAGTTGCCGCCGACATAGACCGTGCTGCCCGAGACCGCAAGCGCGAGGACGAATGAATCCGCGTGCGGCACCCAGGCGGGATCGACACTGCCATCGGCAAGAATGTGCGCCAGGTTGGCGCGCGGCAGGCCGCCGACGCCCGTGAAGGAACCGCCAACGTACCAGCCACCGCCGCCGTCTGCCGCGGCGGCAAAGACGGTGCCGGCGATGTTCATGTTGAGGACCTGGCCGGCGACAGGGGGGAAATTTCCCGCGATGGAGGAATTTACCGTGCTCAGCGGAACGCCGCTGCCCATGCGTGACATTGCCTGCGTGAAACTGCCTCCCAGGTAGGCGGTCCCGCTTGAATCGAAGGCGATCGCTTGGACGGATCCGTTGGTGACCAGCACGTCAGGTCGTGCAGCGGCCGGAGCCGAGACGCGAGTCTGACCACCCGCGTGATTCGCCTTGAGCCTGAAATAATAGGTCGTGCCGTTCGCAAGGCCTGTGACGGTAGCGGGCGAAGTAACGCCCGCGGTGAGCGTGCCGTCAGCACATCCTCCGATGTGGTCGAAATCGCAATTACGGTCGGTGGAGCGATACAGGTCGTAGCTCGTCGCGCCGGTGTTGTTCCAGCTGATCTCCGCGATCCTGGGTAGCTGGCCGACGCGCAACATGAGATCGTCAGTGCACAGCACGGCGACACCCGTGACGTTCGCGGTACCGACCGTGCCCGTGCCGTTCGTCACCGAGCAGGTTTGCCCGGAGGGTTGCGTCAGCACGGTAACGTCGTACGGCATACCGCTCGCAATGGCCGTTGCGAACGCGAAGGTCCCGTTCGTCGTCAGCGCCAAGTCGTCACCGCCGTTGTCTCGGAGCGTCAAGCTCTTGCCTGCCGCAAGCCCCGCGAGGTTGCCGCCAATCTGGTAAGTGGGCGTCGGTGTGCCACCGCCGCCTCCACCCCCGCCACTTCCGATGATTGCGGCGACTCCGCCTGCGGCCACCAAGCCGAGAAGCGCGAGACGCGCGGCATTGTTCAATACCTTATGGATCATGACGCTCTCCAATGTTCATCGCTCCATGCAACCGCAAGGAAGGCGAGGACTCCGCCAGCGACCGTCGCGGCGAGATCGAGGGGATCGAAGCTCCCGCGCAGGAAATAGGGCCCGGTGTTCTCAAGAAGCGGGACTCCGGCGAACCAAGCCGGCAACGCCGCGGCAATGAGCGGCGCAATGGCGGGATGCTGGCCGAACTCGAACAGCGCATCCGTCACGCACCAGGCGGCGGCAACGCCAGCGGAGGCGCGGAGCGAGCGCCGCGAGAGCAGAGCCGTGGTGAGCAGCGTGAAGGCGAAAACGTGGAGGAAGCTCGGAAGCCAACCGCCGATTCCGCCGAGGCTCGGAATCGGAGTCTTCAGGAATTGTGGCGCCGAGGTCAGCAGATACGCGTGTTCGGCAGGACGGCCAGCCATGTAGAACACTGCGCCGAAAGCAAGAACGGCAACGGCAGCCGATACCTGAAACGCCGTTGCGCGTGAGCCCATGATGTTCTTCTTGGTTTCGATCTCCCGCGCCCCTTTTGCTCCGGGCGGGTGAGATCAAATCGTTTATAGGCCTGCGCGCAAGAGGAATGTTGACCTAGGTCAAGCAATCACTCTTGTTGTACTCGGCGACGCCCCGGACCCGCACTGCAAGGGGGCGGGCACAAATCCGCAGTGCGCCGGTTCGAGCTCTTCCCTCAGTCGCGAACGAGCAGGCCCAGCAGCCAGGTGCGCTGCTGCCACAGAACGAGAATCCCGCCGACCAGCATGACGAGCACGGCAAACTGGCGAAAGCGCCGCCGCTCGAGGCGATGCAGCCAGGGGCGGCTGACCCAGATCGCGAGCACGGCGCCGGCGCCGGCGGACAGGCCCTCCTTGGCCAGATCCCAGTCCATGGCGCCGAGCGCCGCGTAGGTCCCGATCTTGGCAAGCTGGATCACCAGGGAATTCACCGCGCGGGTGGCGACCATGCGCTCCTTCACCATGCCGTAGTTGAGGTAGAAGGGATTGGCGAGCAGGCCGCTCGCGCCGACGACCGCGGAGGTCAGTCCCGAGGCGAAGGACACGGCCGGGAACCACGACAGGCGCATGCGGAAGGAGCGCGCCCGCTCGCCCAGCCGGTACTGCCAGGCGGTGCTGACCAGGAACAGCCCGACGCAGGCCTGGACCACCTGCCCGCTCAGCAGGGTGAATATCCAGCCGCCGAGGATCGCGCCCGCGATCGCCCCGGGCAGGTACCACCCGGCCACGCGCCAGTCGATGTGGTCCCAGAAGAGCGCCATCCGCGCCGGAGCGGCGACCAGGCTGGTGACGGTGACCACGGGGGCGACTGCGTGCCCGCCGAGCAGGGTGCCCGCGGCGGCGACCATGAGCATGCTGCCGCCGCCGGCGGAGAGCGTGCTGACCACCCAGCTGACGAAGCCGGCGACGAACAGGCCGGCGGCGAGCAGCGTCGCGTCCGCGGGCATGTCCGCTACAGCGTCGCTCCGGGCTGTCCCAGCGCCTTCTCCGCGAGCTGATGCACGATCCACTCGTAGGCGTCGTCGACCGAATCGGTGCGGTGGACGAGCTGGATGTCCTCGGGGTTGATCATGCCGTGGTGCGCGAGCGCGTCGAAATCGACGACTTCGCGCCAGTACTCGGTGCCGAAGAGCACGATCGGCATGGGCTTCTTCATCTTGCGCGTCTGCACCAGGGTCAGCAGCTCGAACAGCTCGTCGAGCGTCCCGTAGCCGCCGGGAAACACGATCACCGCCTTCGCCAGGTAGGCGAACCAGAACTTGCGCATGAAGAAGTAGTGGAAGTGGAACGCGAGCTCGCGCGTGACGTACTTGTTGTCGAACTCCTCCACCGGAATCGAGATGGTGAGCCCGACGTTCATGCCGTGCGCCTCGGCCGCGCCGCGGTTCGCCGCCTCCATGATCCCCGGGCCGCCGCCGGTGCACACCACGAAGCGGCGCTCCTCGTGGTCGAGCTCCTTTGACCAGTTGGTGACGCGGAAGGCGAGCTCGCGCGCCGCCTCGTAGTAGGCCGACATCTTCAGCGCCATCTGCGCCCGCTCCCGGTCCTTGCCCGCCTTGGCCTTCCTCACCATCTCCTCGGCGTCCTCGCGCGACCTGATGCGCGCCGAGCCCATGAACACGACGGTGTCGTCGACCTTGTGGTGGTCGAAGCGGCTCTTGGGCTCGAGGTACTCCGACAGGATGCGCAGCGGGCGGCCGTCCTTGCTGTTGAGGAAGCCCGGGTGCTGGTAGGCCTTGGTCTGGGAGCGCTTGCGTTCGGTCATGGGGCGCATGTTACCCGCCCTGGGGGCGGGCTTGGAACCGGGCGGGAAGCGTCCGGCCGAAAAAAAAGCCCGCCGAAGCGGGCTTGATTTCGGGACGGCGGTGCTACTCGGCCATCCGGATGTTGATCGCCTGCGGGCCTTTCTGGCCCTCCGAGGCGTCGTAGCTCACCTTGTCGTTCTCCTTCAGGCTCTTGAAGCCCGAGCTCTGGATCGCGGAGAAGTGAACGAACAGGTCCTTGCCGCCGTCGTCGGGGGTGATGAAACCGTAGCCCTTGGCGTCGTTGAACCACTTTACTTTGCCTGTACTCATTGATCTTTTACCTGAAAAATTGAGAATAGCGCGGGAACTTCAAGAAGAGAGCAACGAGATCTTGAGCAGTACGGCGGGAAGCCTGCAGAGGAGCTAGGAGATCAGGACTTGAGAACCTGCGCGCCTCTTATACAGGCTGGCGACGCGGGGGTCAAGGGAAATCGCAGGCGCGGTATCATCCGCCGCAGCATGCCGCCCCTGCGCGTTTCCCATCTCACCAAGCGGTACCGGACGCGCGACGGCGGCTCGCTAGAGGCGGTCAGCGACGTCTCCTTCGACGTGAGCGCGGGCGAATGCTTCGGGCTGCTCGGCCCGAACGGCGCCGGCAAGAGCACCACCATCCAGTGCATCACCGGCTTCTATCCGCCGACCTCGGGCGAAGTGTTCCTCGGCGGCATCGGCGTGCAGCGCGAGCCGAAGCGCGCGCGCCGCATCCTCGGCGTGTGCGCGCAGGACGAGACCCTCGACTCCGATTTCCGCGCCCTCGACCAGCTGGTGCGCTACGCCACCTTCTTCCACGTCCCGGTCGCGGAAGGCCAGCGCCGCGCCCGGGCCCTGCTCGAGCGCTTCGGGCTCGCCGAAAAATCGGCGGAGCAGGTCGAGGCGCTCTCGGGCGGGATGAAGCGCCGGCTGCAGGTGGCGCGCGCGCTGATCTCCGAGCCCACCGTGCTGGTGCTCGACGAGCCGACGACCGGTCTCGACCCGGAGGTGCGGCGCGTGCTGTGGCAGATCCTGATGGAGGAGCGCGGCAAGGGCGCGGCGATCCTCCTGTGCACGCACTACATGGACGAGGCCGAGCGCCTGTGCGACCGCGTCGGCATCATCGCCAAGGGCCGCATCCTCGACGTCGATTCGCCGCGCTCGCTGATCGCGCGCCATATGGGAAGCACCGAGGTCGAGGAGGAAGTCCGGCCCGGCGCGATCTGGCGGCGGCCGCCGAACCTCGAGGACGTCTACCTCAAGCTCACCGGCACGCGGCTGCACGCCGCGGCAGAGGCGCCGTGAAGATCCTCGACTCGCTCTGGGGCGTGCGCTGCGTGTGGCTGCGCTACTTCGACGTCTTCAGGAAGAGCATCCGCTACTATCTCGTCACCAGCTTCACCGAACCCGTCCTGTACCTGCTTTCCTTCGGCCTGGGCGTGGGCGCCCTGGTCGGCACCATGAACGTCAACGGCGTGCCGGTTTCGTATCGCAGCTTCGTGTTCGCCGGGATCATCGGGCAGACGGTGCTGTTCCAGGGATTCTACGAGGCCTCGTTCGGCGGATTCGTGCGCATGTACTACCAGAAGATCTTCAGCGCGATGGCGGTGACGCCGATCACGCTCTCGGAAGTGCTCTGGGGGGAGCTGCTGTGGGACGCAAGCAAGGCGGCGGTGGCGGCCGAAGTCGTCACGCTGATCGGCGTCGCGATGGGCGATTTCGCGCCGCTCGCGCTCCTCAGCGTGCCGCCGGTCGCGTTCCTGTCCTCGCTCCTGTTCGCGGCCTTCGGGCTCGCCGTCGCCGCGCGCGCGCAGTCGATCGAGGAGATCTCCTACCCGCAATATCTCGTGATCTTCCCGATGTTTCTTTTCTGCGGCGTGTTCTACCCGATCGAGAGCCTGCCCGGGTGGCTGCAGTGGGCGGCCTGGGCGCTGCCGCTCACCTCGGTGGTGTCGATCCTGCGCACCCTGACGCTGGACTTTCCCTTCCAGTACTGGGCCGTGCCGATCCTCGCGGCCTGGCTGCTCCTCCTCGTCGCCTACAGCCGCAGGGCGATGTCCGGGCGGCTGGTGAAGTGAGGGACGCGGGCGCGCGCAAATATGCGCTGCGCGTTCCGGGTTCGGCGTACTATGCGGTGTTTCCCTTCGAAGAAATTGCATCCATGGCGACCCCAGCGCAGCCCCCGGCGAGTCCGGGCACCCCGGACCTCGCTTCTCGGATCTACGTCGAGCTGGTCGGCCGCGCCTTTCTCCGCGTCGAGAACGCCGCGGTGATCAAGCCGGAAGCGGCGGAGCTGGCGAAGCTCAGCTTCCAGCTTGCGGAGACCTTCCGCAAGGTGGAGAAGGCGGTCAACGCGGCCTCGATGCCGCAGAACGTGGGCTACAAGGTCGACCTCGCCGACATGGCCAAGTGGGAAAAATAGGCATGGCGTCCGCGACCCACCCTTCCCTGCGCCAGAGCCTGCTCGATTTCATGACCACCAACCCGACCTCGTGGCGCATCGGGGTGCTCGCGGCGCAGCTCGGGGTCGGCGTGCAGCGCATGGGGCTCGAGCTGTCGCAGCTGAGCGCCGAAGGCAAGCTCGTGTCCTGCACCGTCAGCGGGCCGGGCCGGGACCCCGAGGAGGAATACCGCATCGCCGCGATCGAGCAGAAGGTCGCGTCGCACCGCTTCGTGGTCACCCGCAGGGGGCGTCCGCGCGGACCGCGCCCCGCCGGCTGAAAGGCCTCAGCTACCCGTCGTCTGGCCCGGACTCTTCGCGGGCCGTACCGTTTCGTAGAGAAAGCGCGCCGCACGCCACAGGGTGAGGATGCGCGCGCTCCAGGCGAGCGCGAAGCGCGGCTTGAGCACCGCGACCGCGGTCACCAGAGCGACGACAAGGTAGGGGCGCGCGCGCAGCCACTTCGCCCAGATGATGCCGCGGTCGACCACCGTCAGCGCGCCGGCGCAGGCCGCGAGGTGCCCGGCGAGCGCCCGGCGCTGGCTGTCGGCTGTTGCGACGAGGCGCGCGCGCCGTTCGAGAATGTCCTCGAGCGTTCTCACGACCGCTCCAGCTCCTTCTCGTCCTTCTTCAGCTCGGCGAGCGTCGCCGACAGGAACTTCGGCCGCCGCCTGACCACCGCACGCAGCTTCACCAGGGCGGCGAGCGCCCCGAGCGCGAAAATCCCCGCGATCACGCCGATCGCCAGCAGCCGGTTGCTGTCCCAGAAAATGACGACGATGAACAGTACCAGCAGCACCACCGCGAGGCCGAGGCAGAAGGCGGTGACCACGGCGAGCACCACAACACGCGCCAGCCGCGCCCGCTCCTCGTCGAACTCGCTCGCGAAGATCTCGATGCGCGTCTGCACCAGCGCGACGAAAGTCTTCGCCAGACCGCGCAAGGACTCGAGAAGGCCTTCGGTGTGGCCGGTTTCTTCGGACATGATCGTTGGCAGTTCCGACTGATTTGGGGGATTTAAAAGGGGGCGTGCCCCCTTTTTCGATGGCGGCCTTATTTGCGACTGATCAGCAGGCCGAGTGCGATTCCGGCGAGCACCGCGATCCCGACGGCGTTCCAGGGATGCTCGCGCACGTAGTCGTCGGCGGCGCGGGCCTGCTCCACCGCATCTCCGGTCAGGGGGCCGAGCTTGAGCTTCACCGCGTCCAGCCCCTCGTGCAGCTTGGCGCGCCCCGCCGCGGCGCTCTCCCCGATCGTCGCGCGCAGCAGCGCCTCGGCGTCGGCGATCACCAGCTTCAGGTCGGCGGCCAGTTTTTCCGGAGTGACGTCGTTCTTCTCTTGCATGGGTGACCTCTCAGGGGCGATTCTACCCGGATAGGACATGCATCGCCTCCATCCCGCGTTCCGGAAAGCCGTGCGCCTGTTCCGGTCGGCGCCGCCGGCGGCGCGCGTCGCCGGCGTTCTCGCCGCCGCCGCGATCCTCTGGGCCGCGGCGAACTGGATGGTGCAGACCTGGCGCAAGCCCGCCGGGATGTTCTTTCCCGTCGGCCAGGCGCTGGCGAAGACGCCGGCGCAGACCTGGCGGGAATACGGGCCGCTGTTCCGCCGGCACTCGACTGCGGTGATCTCGCCCGAGCTGCTCGCCGCGCTGGCGCAGATCGAAGGAGCGGGCAATCCGGTGGCGCTGCCGCAGTGGACCTGGCGCTGGAGCCGCAATCCCTTCGAGTGGTATCGCCCTTCTTCCAGCGCCGTGGGCATGTTCCAGATCACCGACGCGGCGTTCCGGGACGCCAGGCGCTATTGCATCCACGACCACGCGGTGGCCGAGGACGGACCGTGGTACGACCCGCGCTCCTGCTGGTTCAACGGCCTGTATGCGCGCGTGCTGCCCGGCCACGCGATCGAGATGACTTCCGCCCTGCTCCACGTGAACGTCTCGCGCCGCGAGCTCGCGACGGCCAGCCTTGCGCAGAAACAGGACTTGGCGGCGGTCATCCACCTGTGCGGGACGGTGCGGGGCGAGGCGTTTGCGCGCCGCGGTTTCCGCCCGGACCGGAGCGAGCGTTGCGGCGCGCAGGACTTGCGCGGCTATCTGCGCCAACTCAACGAGCTGAAGCGCAGCTTCGCCGCGCTCGCCGCCGCGGATTAGAGCCTCACTGTATCTCGATCTCGAAGCTGCGCGGCCATTCGGGCCGCGTCTCCAAGGTGAAGTAGACGCGGCCGATCTCGCGGTTGTCCGTGGTCTCGACCTGCACCTTCCACTCTCCGGGTTGGTATTTCGACTTGAAGCCGTAGCCGCGGAAGCCCTCGGCACGCCCGCCGACGATCTTGATCGGGATCGTGTCCTGGAGCACCCAGCCGCGCGCCTCGTCCTGCCAGTACCAGCGCATCTGCACCTGGTCGGAAAAGCGCGTCGGCGAGAAGACGCGGAAGAAGACGTAAACCCTGTCGCCGGGCTGGGCGAGGAACTCCTGGTCGCCGTGCTGCCAGATGCGCCAGATCGGCCGCTCGTGGCTGAGGCGGTAGCTGTCCTGCGTTTTCTCGACCGCGTGGTACACGCCGATGAAGGGGATCGACAGCGGCACCGGGGGGATCAGCCTGAAGAAATAGAAGACCAGGAACCCGACCAGCACGCCGCCCAGCGGCAGCAGCATCTGCCTGCGGGCGCGCGGGAAGAGATCCGGCTTGCTCTTCCTGATCCACCAGGCGACCCCGATCACCGGCACGCAGCCCGCGAGCATCGAGACGAGGAACACCGTCAGCCCGATCGAGCCCACGA
>DATIWX010000116.1:0-5910 GCA_035519135.1 Burkholderiales bacterium
TTTCTAAGCCTGGGTCCTCACGGATTCCATCGCGTCGCCTACGTCGAGTGGGGAGACCCCGGCGGCCAGCACCTGGTGATCTGCGTGCACGGTCTCACGCGCAACAGCCGCGATTTCGACGAGCTTGCGGAGTATCTCGCCGCGCGCGGCTGCCGCGTGGTGTGCATGGACGTCGTCGGCCGCGGCGACAGCGACTGGCTCGAGCACAAGGAGGACTACGGGTTCGGGCAGTATGTCTCGGACGCGGCCACGCTGCTCGCCAGGGTCACCGCGCCGCCGCACAGGGTCCCGCTGCTGCGCCGGCTGCAGGGCGCGAGCGAGGGACAGCGGATCGACTGGGTCGGCACGTCGATGGGCGGCCTGATCGGGATGATGCTCGCGGCCAAGGCGGATTCCCCGATCCGCAGGCTGGTGCTGAACGACGTGGGGCCGCTGCTCCCCTGGCCGGCGCTCGCGCGGCTCAAGCTCGCCTCCATGGGCGGCGGCACGCGCTTCGCGAGCCTCGACGAGGTCGAGCGCTATCTGCGCGAGTCCTGCTCGACCTTCGGCCCCCTCAAGGACGAGCAGTGGCGAAGGCTCGCCGCGCAGGGCTCGCGCCGGCAAGCGGACGGCCGGTACGCGCTCGCCTGCGACCCTGCGATCGTCAGCACGCTGCGCCCGGGCGGGGGCGCGGGCGTGGAGCTGGGCAGGGACTTCCTCATCGGGCTCGACGTGTGGCAGGTCTGGGACACGGTCGAATGTCCGACGCTGGTGCTGCGCGGAGCGCAGTCGGACGTACTGCTCGAGTCCACGGTCAGGCGGATGCAGGAGGGCGGGCCGGCGGTGAAGCTCGTGGAATTTCCCCGTATCGGACACGCGCCCTGGCTGATGAGCACGGATCAGATCGAGCCGGTCGCGGATTTCATTCTCGCGGCGGAGAGCCGGAAGCGGTGAAGATCTGCATCGTCGGCGCCGGCGTCCCGGGTCTACGATCGCGCCGTCGCCGGCGAGGACTGGACGAATGAAGATTTGTGTCGTCGGCGCCGGCGCAATAGGCGGCCTGCTCGCCTCGGGATTCGCGCGCTCGGGGCACGAGGTGTGCGTGGTCGCACGCGGCGCGCA
This sequence comes from Burkholderiales bacterium, assembly GCA_035519135.1. Classification (GTDB taxonomy): domain Bacteria; phylum Pseudomonadota; class Gammaproteobacteria; order Burkholderiales; family SG8-39; genus VBDM01. The sequence continues at coordinate 1,102 of DATIWX010000116.1, forward strand.
CCTGGATGCCCTGCGCGCGAACGGGCTGACGCTCCTGTCCGGCGACAGGCGCGAGGTGTTCCGGCTCCGCGCGTCCGACGATCCTTCCGTGCTCGGCGTGCAGGACGCGGTGTTCATCTGTCTCAAGACGTACTCGATCGCTGCGATGCTGCCGCGGCTGAAGGCGCTCGTCGGGCGGGACAGCGTCGTCGTCCCGGCGATCAACGGCCTGCCGTGGTGGTACTTCTACGCCGAGGGCGGAAGGTTCGACGGGCAGCCGGTGGCCTGCCTCGATCCCGCGGGCACGCTCTTCCGGACGCTCGATCCCCGGCACATCCTGGGGTGCGTGGTGCACGCCGCCGCGCAGGTTCCGGAGCCCGGCGTGGTGCGCCACACCGCCGGCCGCGAGTTCCTGATCGGCGAGCCCGACCGCTCGAAATCGGCGCGCGCGCAGCGGATCGTGGCGGCGATGAATGCGGCGGGATTCGAGGCGAAGCTCGCGGCGGACATCCGGGTCGAGATCTGGGTGAAGCTGACCGGGAACCTCTCCTACAACCCGGTGGCGGCTCTCGCGCTCGCCCACATGGACGACATCCACGGCAACGCGGGCCTGCTCGCGCTGATCCGCACCCTGATCGAGGAGACCATGCGCGTCGCCGAAGCCTACGGCGTGCGCGTCCCGATGACGGTCGAACAGCGCATCGACATCGCGAGAAAGCTCGCGGGCGCGAAGATTTCTATGCACCAGGACATCGAAAAGCGGCGCCCTCTGGAAGTGGACGCGATCATCGGTGCAGTGGTGGAGCTCGCCCGCAAGGCCGGGGTCGCGACGCCGATGACCGACGCCGTCCACGCGCTGATCGCCGAACGCGCGAAGCATCTCGATCGATAAAACCGGGGACAGACCACGTTTTTCGTCGCGTCGGCGAAGCAGACCGGGGCGTGATCAGGAAACCGTGGTCTGTCCCCGGTTTCCTCAGCGCAGGGCGTGCGCGGCGAGCAGCGCGGCGGTGAAGACCACCACGGCGCCGGCCTGGTGCGCCGCGGCGAGCGGGATCGGCACCGCGTTCAGCAGCGTCGCGATCCCCAGGGTGAGCTGCAGCGCGAGCGCGGCGAAGAGCAGGTTTGCGGCAATCGTCGCACGCCGCGACGTCGCCGCTCGGCGCACTCGCAGCCAGAACCATGGCACGAGGAAGGCGAGCAGCCAGGCGAGCAGCCGGTGGTCGAACTGTACCGTCGCGATGTTGCCGAAGAAGTTGAGATACCAGGGCTCGATCACGAACATCCCCGGCGGGAAAACGTGGCCGTTCATGAGCGGGAAGGTATTGTAGGCGAGCCCCGCGCGGATGCCCGCAACGAGGCTGCCCGAGATCGCCATTGCGAAGACGAGCACCACCAGGGCGAAAGCGAAGCCGCGCGGCCTCGAAGCCGGATGCGCTCCGCCGCGCGAGCGCGGAAAAACAAGATCGAGCGCGACCCACAGCATCGCCGCGTAGATGAGGAGCGCCATGGCGAGATGCGCGGCGAGGCGATACTGCGATACGCGCGGATCGTCGACCAGGCCGGATTGCACCATGTACCAGCCCATCGCGCCCTGCAGCCCGCCGAGTCCGAAGATCACCGCGAGCTTCCACGTCAGCGGGCGCCCGATCCGTCCGCGCGCTGCGAACCACAGCAGGGGTAGAAGGAAAGCCGCGCCGATCACGCGGCCAAGAAGGCGATGCGCGTACTCCCACCAGAAAATGCGCTTGAATCCGGCGAGCTCCATGTCCGCGTTGACCTGGCGGAATTCGGGAGTCTCCCGATACTTGCGGAACGCTTCCTGCCACGCGGAATCGTCGAGCGGCGGCAGCGTGCCGACGATCGGCTGCCACTCGACGATCGACAGGCCCGAGTGTGTGAGGCGAGTGATGCCGCCGACCACCACCATCGCGAACACCAGCGCGCAACACGCGAGCAGCCAGACCGCGACTGGATTCAGCCGCCGATCGTGCATTTCGACACTGGATGGTCCGCTGGACATGGGTTAAAGTAGCGCGGGTGCGGAGCCGGCAATCGGCAAGAGGAGGCTGGCCATGTTTGCGATCGTGTACAAGTCGGACGGCGTCCCGATCTGCGTGCAGGTGCCGGGCGTTTCGCCCGATCCCGTTGTGGTCTGGACCTCGGAGAACGCGGCCAAGGCGTTCATCGACAGCAAGGGTGGCGCCGCTGAATTCCAGCCGGTCTCCGTGAACGAGCAATCGATGGAAAGGATGGCCAAGGCGCTCGGCTGCCCGGTCGAGAAGCTCATGGTCGAGCCTTATCCATCCTGACCAGTCCTAGAGATTCACCTCGACGTTGTCGATGAGCCGGGTGCGGCCGAGGAAGGCCGCGGCGAGCACCACCAGCTGGCGATCGCCGTTCCCGGGCGGCTGAAGGTCGGCCTGCCTGCGCACCGAAACGTAGTCGGGGCGCCATCCCTTGGCCGCGAGCGTCGCCATCGCCTGCAGCTCGATCCTCCTGAAGTCGCGCTTGCCCGCGAGCACCTCGTCCCTCGCGGTGCGCAGCGACTGATACAGGCGCGGCGCCTCGGCCCGCTCGGCCGGCGACAGGTAGCCGTTGCGCGAGCTGAGCGCGAGCCCGTCCTCGGCGCGCACCGTTTCCGCGGGCATGATCTCCACCGGCAGCGCGAGCTGCTTCACCATGTCGCGCAACACCACGTACTGCTGGTAGTCCTTTTTGCCGAAGATCGCGGTGTGCGGCGCGACCATGTTGAAGAGCTTGAGCACCACGGTGGCGACGCCGCGGAAGTGCCCGGGCCGGAACGCGCCCTCGAGGATGTGCTGCAGGTCGGAGGGCTCGACCACGAAGGTCTGCGGCTCCGGGTAGATCTCGCTCTCGGTCGGGGCGAACACGACATCGACGCCGACGTCCTTCATCATGTCGGCATCGGCCTGCAGCGTGCGCGGGTAGCGCTCGAAGTCCTCTTTCGGCCCGAACTGGATGCGGTTGACGAAGATGCTGACGACGGTGCAGGCGGCACGGTGCTTCGCCAGGCGCATCAGCTGGATGTGGCCCGCGTGCAGGTTGCCCATGGTCGGGACGAAGACGTTGTCGGGCTCGCGCTGCAGCCGCTCGCGCAGGTCCCTGACCGAGGTGACGATGTCCATCAGAAGCTGTGCTCCCCGGCCGGGAAGCTGCCGTCGCGCACCGCGCGGACGTAGCGCTCGGCCGCGTCGGCGATGCTCGAGGCACCCTTCATGAAGTTCCTGACGAAGCGCGCCTTCTTCCCCGGGAAGACGTCGAGCATGTCGTGCAGCACCAGCACCTGGCCCGAGCAGCCGGGGCCGGCGCCGATGCCTATGGTGGGAATGCGCAGCCGCTGGGTGACCCGCTCGCCGAGCCCGGTCGGGATCGCCTCCAGCACCAGCAGCTCGGCCCCCGCCGCTTCCAGCTCGATCGCGTCCGCCAGCAGCTTGTGCTCCGCGTCCTCGCCCTTGCCCTGCACGCGGTAGCCGCCGAACTTGTGCACCGACTGGGGCGTGAGGCCGAGATGGCCGCATACGGGCACGCCGCGCTGCGTGAGGAAGCGCACGGTTTCCGCGAACTCCGCGCCGCCCTCGAGCTTCACCATCTGGGCGCCCGCCGCCATCAATTCGGCCGAGCTGCGGAATGCCTGCTGCGGCGATTCCTGGTAGGTCCCGAAGGGCAGGTCGGCGACGAGGAAGGCGCGCTTGCTGCCGCGCGCCACGCAGCGCGTGTGGTACGCCATATCCGCGAGCGTGACCGGCAGCGTGGTCTCGTGCCCCTGCAGCACCATGCCGAGCGAGTCCCCGACCAGAAGGCTGTCGAGGCCCGCGGCGTCGAGCATCGCCGCGAAGCTCGCGTCGTAGCAGGTGAGCACGGCGATCTTCTCGCCGTCGTCGCGCTGCTTCTGGAGCGCTTTGATGGTCAGTCGGGTCATGCTAGTCCCCCCAGTTGAAGAACTCGCGGTTGCCGCGCAGGGCCCCGATGCGCTCGATCAGCAGGTCGAGGTCGCGCTCCTCCCGGACGAAGTCGAGCTTCTCGGAATTCACGATCAGCACCGGGACGCCGCTGAAATGGTAGAAGAAGCGGTTGTAGCTGTCGGCGAGCAGTGCGAGATACTCCGAGCTTATCGGCCGCTCGAATTCTACGCCGCGCCGGCGCACGCGCTCGACCAGCGTTTCCGGCTGCGCCTGGAGGTAGATGACCAGGTCGGGCCGCGGAGCCTGGGGCTTGAGCGATTCGAAGATCTGCTGGTACAGGTGCAGCTCGTCCCCCTCGAGCGTCAGCCGCGCGAACAGCGGGTCCTTTTCCAGCAGGAAATCGCACACCGTGACGCGGCTGAACAGGTTCAGCTGCGCCAGCTCGCGCAGCTGGGCGATCCGCTGGAACAGGAAGAACAGCTGCGTCGGCAGGGCGAACCGGGCCATGTCCTGGTAGAAGCGCGGCAGGAACGGGTTCTGCTCCGGATGCTCGAGAACCAGCCCGGCCTGCAGCCTGTCGGCGAGGCGCCTCGCGAGGCTGGTCTTGCCGACGCCTATCGGGCCTTCGACTACGATGTAGTGGTATTTGGACAGGGACACCGGGGCTCCCGAAATCGGCGCCCATGATACAGGCCGCGTGAGCTAGCCGCGAAAGATGAAGTACACCGCCCCCATGATGCACAAGGACGCCCAGAGATAGTCGAGCTTGAGCGGCTGGTTCATGTAGACCAGGGCGAAGGGCACGAATACCGTGAGCGTCACGGCTTCCTGGATGATCTTCAGCTGCGCCAGGCTGAACTGGGTGAAGCCGATGCGGTTGGCGGGAACCTGCAGCAGGTATTCG
>DATIWX010000117.1:0-52130 GCA_035519135.1 Burkholderiales bacterium
GTGTCCGCTTTTGCCTTGCGCGGCCTGCGCTTCGCGGGCGCCCGCTTCATGCCGGATTTCGGGCGGGATTTGGCCATGGCACCCTAGTGTGCCCGGTGTATGCTACCGAAGCAACGGAGGCCTCCCATGAACCCCACACGCGCTCTCACCGCCGCCATCCTCTCGGTCTGCTGCGCCGCGGCCTTCGCGCAGACCGTCCACAGCCGCGAGCACCGCTTCTCGGGAGCCGAGGACTGGGCGAAGGTGTTCGACGATCCGGCGCGCGACGCCTGGCAGAAACCGCACGAGGTGATCACGGCGCTCGCGCCCGCGCCGGACTCGGCGGTCGCCGACATCGGCTCGGGTACCGGCTATTTCGCGGCGCGCCTCGCGCACTTCGTTCCCAAGGGCCGCGTCTACGGCGTCGACACCGAGCCGGAGATGGTGAAGTACCTCGCCGAGCGCGCAAAGCGCGAGGGCCTTCCCAATCTGGTTTCGGTCGCGGGACGTCCGGACGACGCGAGCCTCCCGGCCAAGGTGGACCTCGTCCTGATGGTCGATGTCTACCACCACATCTCGCAACGCGAAGGCTACTTCAGGAAGCTGCGTGGATCGCTCAAGCCCGGCGCGCGCGTTGCGATCATCGATTTCCGCATGGACGCGCCGTCCGGCCCGCCAAAGAAGGATCGCATCGCGCCGTCGCAGGTGAGGAGCGAGCTCGCGAAGGCCGGCTACGCGTTCGCGAAAGAGCACACCTTCCTGCCGAGCCAGTTCTTCCTCGTCTTCGAAGCGGCCAAGCCCTGAACTCTGCTAGAGTGCCCGCTCCGGCGCGATCCGCGGGACGGCGTCAAAAGAACCGCGGGAGCGAGGTGGTGCCGGGCGCAAGGCGTCTTTCAAAGGAGGAGTTCATGATCAGAGTTCTTCGCGTTTTGTTCGCGGGTCTCGCCGCGCTCGCCATGGCCGGCAGCACTTGGGCCCAGACCTATCCCGCGCGCGCGGTCCGCATCATCGTTCCCGCCGCGGCCGGCGGCCCCGACGTCGTCGCCCGGATCGTCGCCGCCAAGCTCACGGAGCAAATGGGTCAGACGTTCTTCGTCGAGAACCACCCGGGCGCGAACGGCATCGTCGGCGCCGACATGGTCGCCAAGGCTGCGCCCGACGGCTACACCTTGATGGTGTATTCCAGCGGCCTCATCAGCAACAAGAGCCTGTACAAGAAGCTGCCCTACGACACCGACAAGGACTTCGCGCCCATCTCGAACCTGGTCGACAACGGCGGGCTGTTCATCACCGTCAACCCCGCCGTCCCCGCGAAGACGCTGAAGGAGCTGATCGATCTCGCCAAGCAGCCCGGCTCGCACCTCGCCTACAGCACGCCCGGCGTCGGCAACACCTGGCACGTCGCGACCGAAGTCTTCACGCACTACGCCGGCATCAAGATGACCCACGTGCCCTACAAGGGCGGCGGCCCGGCGGCCGCAGCGCTCGCCTCGGGCGAAGTCCAGGTGCTGCTCTCCTCGCCGGCCCCGGTCATGCAGTACGCCAAGAACGGCAAGGCGCGCGTGCTCGCCTATACCGCGAGCAAGCGCTCCCCCGCCCTGCCCGATGTTCCGACCACGGCCGAAGCGGGGCTGCCGAGCTTTCAGATGGACGGGGGCTGGTTCGGCATGTTCGCTCCGGCCGGCACGCCGACCGCCGTGATCGACCGGCTGAACAAGGAGGTCCGCACCGTGCTCGCGGATCCCGCGGTGGTGAAGAGATTCCAGGGCCTGGGCGTCACGTCCGCCCCGACGACTCCCGAGGAATTCCGCAAGTTCCTGACGGAGGAGACCGCAAAGTACGCCGACTGGGTGCGCCTCGCGGGTGTCCAGCTCGACTAGCATGGCTCTTCGCGCGCTGCTCGTGTCGCTGCTCGCCGGGCTGGCCCCGGCCGCGGCACTCGCGCAGAGCAGCGACTATCCCGGCCGCGCGGTACGCATCATCGTGCCGCTCGCGGCGGGCGGCAACGTCGACATCGTGGCGCGCACGGTCGCCGAGCAGATCGGAAAGACCCTGGGGCAGCCGGTCCTGGTCGAGAACCGCCCCGGCGCCTCCAGCCTCGTCGGCACGCAGTTCGTCGCGAAAGCGGCCCCCGACGGCTATACCTTGCTCGCGGTCGCGAACACCTTCGCCACCGTGCCCCTGATCGTGCCCAATCCGGGCTACGACCCGCTGAAGGATTTCGCCGGCGTGACGCTCACCTGCCTGGTTCCGCAGGTGCTGATCGTCAATCCCGGGCTCCCCGCGCATTCGGTCAGGGAGCTCATCGCGCTCGCCAAGTCCGAGCCGGGAAAGATCTCCTACGCCACGTCCGGCAACGGCTCGACCGGCCACATGGCGGCGGAGCTGTTCAACCGGCAGGCGGGCATCTCCATGCTGCACGTGCCCTACAAGGGCAATTCGCAGGCGCTGATCGACCTGATCGGCGGGCAGGTCGCGATGATGTTCGACCAGGTGAGCACCTCCGCCCCCCAGATCAAGGCGGGCAAGGTGCGGGTGCTGGCGGTGACGAGCCTTGCGCGCTCGCCGCTCCTGCCCGACGTGCCGACGGTGGACGAGTCTGGCGTCGCGGGCTACGAGGACATCACCTTCAACGGGCTGGTCGCTCCGGCCGGAACGCCGCACGAGATCCTGGTGCGCCTGAACCGCGCGGTGGCGGGCGCGGTGGCCGAGCCGGACCTGTACAAGCGCTTCATAGAGCGCGGCATCGAGCTGAAGGCGAGCGGCTCACCCGAAGAATTCGGCGCCTACATCAGGGCGGAAACCGAGAAGAAGGGACGCCTTGCGCGCGAGGCCGGCATCAAGCCGGAGTAGCGGATGAAATACACTCCGGCTCAACAAGGGCTCCAGCGCATCCGCGAGGTCGTTACCCGCGACACCGGCAAGTCGCTCAGCGCCGCGGGAGCCGCCGAGATCGAGACCGTCCTCAAGGAGCTGGACGGCGAGGGCCAGGCCTATCGCGCGACGGCGGGGCAGGAATTCCTCAGCCGGGAGGTCAGCATACTGCTGGCCGATCTGCGCGGCTTTACCGCCATTGCGGCGGCTCATCCTGCCGGGATCGTCATACAGCTCCTCAACCCCTGCCTCATCAAGATGAGCGAAATCATCTTCAGGCACCAGGGAACGATAGACAAGTTCATGGGCGATTCGATCATGGTGCTGTTCGGCGCGCCGGTGAGCCGCGAGGACGACGTGAAGCGCGCGCTGGCCTGCGCGGTGGAAATGCAGGTGACCATGAGCACCCTCAATCTCGCCCACCGGGACCAGGGGATGCCGGAGCTGTTCATGGGTATCGGCATCAATACCGGCAACGTCCTCGCGGGCACGCTGGGCTCGGAGCGGTATTCCGAGTACACCGTGATCGGCGACGAGGTCAACCTGGCCTCGCGCATCGAGGCCTTCAGCCTGCGCGGGCAGGTGCTGATCAGCCAGAGCACTTACGAGCGCTGCAGGGAGTTCGTCGAGACGAATCCCCCGATGGAGATCCACGTCAAGGGCAAGGCCCAGCCGGTCAGCCTGCGCGAGGTCGTGTCCATCCCCTCGCTCGGACTGAAGGTGCCGCGGCAGGAAATCCGGCGCAGTCACCGCATCGAGGCCAAGCTGCCCTTCCGTTACCATCGGATCGAGCACAAGATCGTCCTGCCGGAGGTCCACTCCGGCGTCATTCGCGACATCGGCTACCACGGGATGCTGCTCGAGGTCGAAGACGACCTGCCGCTCTATTCCGAGATCAAGCTCGACTTCGATCTGCCGCTCGTGGACTATCAGGCCGCGAACGTCTACGCCAAGGTCGTGGGCAAGAAGGGTAAGGACGGGCGCGCCCGCGTGGGCATCGAATTCACCTCGGTTCCTCCCGAGACCAACACCAAGATCCAGCTGTTCGTCCAGCTCCTGATCTTCACCAATCTGGCCTGAGCGCCGATCCGAACCGGGAGGAGTGTCGCAATGAAAGACAGGCTGTTCGAGCGCGGACAGAAGGTGCGCAGGCGGGTGTTGGGCGCGGCCTACGTCGAGAGGCAACTCAAGAACGCCGACGCGTTCTCGGCGCCCATGCAGGAGCTCGTGACCAAGGCGGCCTGGGGCATGGTGTGGGGGCGCCCGGGGCTGCCGCGCAAGGTGCGCAGCATGCTCAACATCGCGATGCTGGTCGCGCTCGGAAAGCCCGAGGAGCTCGAGCTGCACCTGCGCGGCGCGATCCGCAACGGCGTCACCCAGAGAGAAATCAGCGAAATCCTGCTGCAAACGGCGATCTACTGCGGCTTCCCGGCGGCGCTCGGAGGCCTCCGGGTGGCGCGCCGGTGTTTCGCCGGGGACGAAGCCGCGAGGAAGAAAAAGAAGTGAGAGCTCGACGTGTAGCGCTGACGCTCGTCGCCGCGCTGGCGATCGGCGCGGCGCACGCGGCGGCGGCGGACGCCTATCCCGCCAGGCCGATCCGCTCGATCATGACCGTGGCCGGCGGCGCGGACGTCGTGGCGAGGCTCGTCGCGCAGGGGCTCACCCAGTCGCTGGGCCAGCCGGTCGTGGTCGAAACGCTGAGCGGAGCGGGCGGCGCGATCGGCGCGGAAGCCGTCGCGCGATCGGCGCCCGACGGCCACACCATCATGCTCACCTCCGCGAGCGCCCTGGTCATGAACCGCTTTCTCTCGAAGAGCGCGCACCTCGATCCGCTCAGGGATTTCACGCCCATCACCAAGGCGTTCGAGACCATAGCGATCGTGGTGGTGAGCCCTTCGCTTCCCGCAGGCTCGGTGCGCGAGCTCATCGAATACGCGAAGCGCAATCCGGGCAAGCTGTCGTACGGGACCTCGGGCATCGGCACGACTCACCATCTCTCCGGCGAATCGATCCGCCTGCTCACCGGCATCGACTGGGTCCACGTGCCCTACAAGGGCGGGCCGCCGGTGCTCACCGACCTGATCGGCGGGCGGATCCAGGTGGGTTTCAGCATTCTCGCCACCGCCGCCCCGTTCATCGCCTCGGGCAAGGTCAGGGTGCTCGCGGTCAACAGCGCGAAGCGCTACCACGTCATCCCGGACGCGCCCACCATTTCCGAGCAAGTGCCCGGCTACGAGCCCCCGTCGACCTGGGGCGGCTATTTCGGCCCCGCCGGGATGCCGCCGGCCATCGTGAACCGGCTGCACGACGAGATCGTCCGCGTGTTGACCTCGCCGGAGGTGCGCGCGAAGGCCGAGGACATCGGCTTCCCGATCGAGACCAGCACGCCCGAAGAGCTGAGCGCCACCATCCGCCGCGACATCGAGTACACCGGCCGCATCGTCAAGGCCATCGGAATCAAGCCGGAATAGGCATGGCGAAAGGCCGCGCACCGGGCAAGCTCAGGCTGTCGATGATGGTGGGCGACTACGAGATCGTGCGCGCGCTGAAGGAGGGCGAGGTGAAGCCCAAGGGCATCGAGCTCGTCGTCGCCAAGTACCCCGGCACGCGCGCCATCCACGACCGGGTGGCGGGCGGCGAAGCATGCGACATCAACGAGTTCAACGCCGGCGCCTATATCGTGCAGAAGCAGCGCGGGCGCGGCGACTTCACCGCGCTGCCCGTGTTCCTGCATCGCCGCTTCCGCCACGGGTTCATCTATATCAACGCCTCGAAGGGCATCGAGAAGCCGACCGACCTGATCGGCCGGCGCGTGGCGTGCCGCACACTCGGCGCCGCGGCCAACTACTGGATACGCGGGCACCTCGAGGAGGACCACGCCGTGCCGCACCGCTCGCTCACCTGGGCGATCGAAAGCGAGGACGACGCGTCGCGGGGGGCGCCCACGGACCTGAAGATCGCGCGCCTGCCGCGCGGGAGCAAGGTCGAGGACATGCTCCTAGCGGGCGAGGTCGACGCCCTGATCGCGCCCAACGTCACGCGCATGATCGGCGAGGGCGATGCGCGCGTCGCGCGGCTGTTCCCGGACTACCGGGAGCTCGAGTTCGCGTACTACCGCCGCACCGGCCTGTTTCCCATCATGCACGTGACCACGGTGCCCTCGAAGATCGTCGCGAAACATCCCTGGGTGATCGAGAGCCTGGTGCTCGCGTTCGAGGAGGCGAAGCAGCTCGCGTACAAGCGGCTCGCCAATCCGCGCAACGTGCCGCTCGCGTGGTACTGGACTTACTGGGAAGAGGAGCGCTCCCGGCTCGGGCGCGACCCCTGGGAGTACGGCTTGTCCGAGTTGAACCGGCGCAATTTCGGCACGCTCGCCGGATGGGTGCACGCGCAGGTTCTGAGCGGCCCGCGCCCCAGGCTCGAGGACCTGTTCCCGAAGGAAGCCTTCGAGCTCGAGCTGCCGCTGCCGCGGATGCACGAAATCGACTACAGGTTCTGAGCCCGTGTCATCGCACGAGGGCCAGCCCGATTTCCGATCGCCTCCCGGAGGCTGCGACGCACATTTTCACGTGTTCGGCCCTGCGGCGCGCTACCCCTACGGCACCGATCTGCGCTACGCGCCGCCGCTCGCGCCCCTGCCCGAATTCCTCGCGCTCGCGGGAAAACTGGGCCTGGAACGCTACGTGTTCGTGCAGCCGAGCGCCTACGGCCGCGACAACCGCTGCATGCTCGACGCGATGCGCGAGCTGGGACCGGAGAAGTGCCGCGGCATCGTCGACATCGACGAGAACGCGCCCGAACCCGAGCTCGCGCGCCTCGACGCGCTCGGCGTGCGCGGCGTGCGCATCAACCTCTCGCCGGTGAAGCCCTTCGAGTCGGGGTTCGCCGCCAGGCTGATGCCGCGGATCGCGCGGCTCGCGGCGCGCTGTGCCGAGATCGGCTGGCAGCTCGACTTCCTCACGCCCGGCTGGCTCACCGCCGAGCTGATGCCGACGCTGAGGAAGCTCAGGCTCGATTTCACCCTCGCGCATTTCGGCATGTTCCAGGCGAAGGAAGGCCCGGAGCAGCCGGGGTTCCGGGAGCTGCTCGAGCTGCTGCGCCACGGCGAGCGCCGCTGCTGGGTGAAGCTCACCGGCGTGTATCGCATGTCGGCCTCCCCGGATTTCGCCGATGTCGCGCCCATGGCGCGCGCGCTCATCGAGACCGCGTCCGACCGCCTCATCTGGGGCAGCGACTACCCGCACCTGTCCTTCGCCGACAAGGTAGGGTCGGTGCAGCTGTGGAACCTGCTGGGCCGCTGGGCGCCCGACGAGGCGACCCGGCGGCGCATCCTGGTCGACAATCCCGCGAATCTCTTCGGCTTCTCCTAGCCGCGCCCCCTTGTCGTCCCCGCCTCGGTGCGTCATCATTCGCACCGCGCTGGTGCATGCCGGCGCAAGAGGAGGAGGCCAAATGACAAGAAACGACCGGGGCGGTCACGCCCTTTCGCTGCTATTGCTGCTCATCGTTGCACCCTGCGCCGTAGCCGCCGAGCCGCCCAAGCTCGACGCAGCAAACACCGCCTGGATGCTCACGGCCTCGCTGCTGGTGCTGTTTATGACGCTCCCAGGGCTCGCCCTGTTCTACGCGGGGCTGGTGCGCTCGCGCAACGTCCTCTCGGTGCTGATGCAGTGCTTCGCGATCACCTGCGTAGTGACGCTCGCCTGGGTGGCGTTCGTCTACAGCGTCGCCTTCGGCGACGGCGGCGCGAGCAACGCCTGGTACGGCGGCTTCGCCAAGTCCTTCATGGCGGGTGTCGACTTCAAGGCATTGAGGGGGAGCATCCCGGAGACGGTGTTCTCGATGTTCCAGCTCACCTTCGCGATCATCACGCCCGCGCTGGTCCTGGGTGCCTACGCCGAGCGCGTGAAGTTCTCCGGCATGCTGCTCTTCAGCCTGCTGTGGCTGGTCTTCGTCTACGCGCCGGTCGCGCACTGGGTGTGGGGCGACGGCTGGCTGGGAAAGATGGGCGTCATGGATTTCGCCGGCGGTACGGTCGTGCACCTGAACGCCGGCGTGGCGGCGCTGGTGTGCGCGCTGGTGCTGGGGCCGCGCAAGGGTTTTCCCGAGACCCAGATGGCGCCTCACAACATGACCATGACCGTGACCGGCGCCGCCATGCTCTGGGTCGGCTGGTTCGGCTTCAACGCCGGTAGCGCGCTCGCGGCCGACGGTGCCGCGGGCATGGCGATGCTGGTGACGCACATCGGCGCGGCGACCGGAGCATTCGCCTGGATGGCGTGCGAGTGGCTGCGCTTCGGCAAACCCTCGGTGCTCGGCATCGTCACCGGCATGGTCGCGGGTCTGGGGACGATCACGCCCGCCTCGGGTTTCGTCGGTCCGATGGGGGCGCTCGCGATCGGCGGCGCCGCCGGGATCGTCTGCTTCCTCGCCACCAACCACATGAAGCGCGTGCTCAAGGTGGACGACTCGCTCGATGTGTTCCCCGTGCACGGCGTGGGCGGCCTCATCGGCACGATGCTCACCGGCGTGTTCGCATCGGCCGCCTTCGGCGGCGTGGGCTATCCGGAGAAGATGACGATGGGCGGCCAGGTGCTGGTGCAGTTCTGGGGCGTCCTAGCCACGGCGCTGTGGTCGGGCGTGCTCACCTGGATACTCCTCAAGCTGACCGGCGCGCTGGTCGGGATGCGCGTGGATCCGGAGGACGAGACCGAGGGCCTCGATACCGCGCTGCATAACGAAAAGGGCTACGACCTGTAGCGCGCGCGGCGCGCTTACGGCAAGCGTGACGGCGGTCACGGCGGCGTGACCGCCGCATTGTTCTTCCGCAGTCCGATCTCGTATCATCCGCTCCATGGATCTTCCGCATCTTTCCGAGCCCCTCATGGCGGCGATGATCGGCGCGACCGCCACGGTCATCACCGCGCTGGTCCAGCTGCGCATGTCCTGGAAGAAGGAGCTGCGCGAGCGCGAGCGCGCGCAGCCCATCACCAAGAAGTCCCGGCGCGGACCGGTCTTCTTCGTTTTCGCCCTGATGATCGCGGCGGCGGTGGGCGGATTCGCGCTGTCGCAGTATTTCGTATCCCTGCGCACGGGAGACCGGGACGAGCTGCGCGCCGACCTGCAGTCGAAGCTCTCCGAGATCAACGCGACCGCGTTGCGGCTCGAGCAGGCGCGCCTGAACGAGCGCAAGCAGATCGAGACCGAGGTCCAGCGCGCCGACGCCTCGCGCCTGGGCGAGGAAGGCGCGGCGGCGAGCGTGACGGTCGCGCCGTGCAAGCCCGGGGGCGTGCCCGGAGCGCGGGAGGAATGCACCGAACAGAGCGCGCTGCGGATAACGGTCTGCGCCAGCGTGCCCGCGGTCGCGACCGTGAAGGAGGTGCAGCTCTACATCCGCGCAGACGACAAGCAGCCCTGGCCCGAGGCGCGCGTGCAGCCGGGCCAGGAGGCCGGGCAGGCGCGCTTCGCCGAGAAGTTCTCCGAGCGGCCCGAGGAAGGCGCCAAGCAGATCTGCCAGGACTTCGCGAACTGGAGCCACGAGAAGACGCGAATCGCGCGCATCGTCGTCAAGTACTCGCTCTGATCCGGCGCGCCCGCCGGACCGGGCGTAGACTCACCGCAGCCATGCCTCCCGTCACGCAAACCCTCCTGATCGCCAACGTTGCGGTATTCCTGCTGCAGTCCTCGAGCAATGTGCCGCTCGACACCTGGTTCGGGCTGTGGCCGTTCGGATCCGGATTGTTCGCGCCCTGGCAAATCGTCACCTACGGATTTCTGCACGGCGGGTTCGCCCATATTTTCTTCAACATGCTCGGCCTGTACATGTTCGGCAGCGATATCGAGCGCCTGTTCGGGTCGCGTTATTTTCTGGCCTATTACTTCGCCTGCCTGGTTTCGGCGGCTCTTTGTCAACTGGTCGTGATCGCCCTGGCGGGCGGACCTCCCGTCCCGACCGTCGGGGCATCGGGAGCGTTGTACGGTCTGCTGCTCGCCTTCGGAATGTACTTTCCCCGGCGCATGGTGATGCTGATCTTCCCGCCGATCCCGATGCCGGCGCGCGTGTTCGTGATCGTGTTCGGCGGGCTGGAGCTGCTGTTCGGCGTCACCGGGACCGCGGACGGCGTCGCGCACTTCGCGCACCTGGGCGGGATGCTCGGCGGCTGGCTGGTGATCCAGTACCGCCGCCGGGGCTTTCCTTTCGACGGCCGGCGCTGACGGCGAGCGGATCCATTCATACGAGCTCGCGCAGCCGCAGCAACACCGCGGGAGCGCCGAAGCCGACGCAGCCGATCTTGAAAAACGTGGCGATGACTTCCACCAGCCTGCTGTTCTTCTCGTTCATCGCTGTCTCCTCTAGCGGTAGGCGACCGGGTTCCAGGTGTGGACTTCGTCCTGTCCGCTTTTGCACCAGGCGTAGAGCGCGTCGTACATCACCATGCCGTGCCTGAGCATCTCGTGGTCGTCGGCGAACCTGCGCGATAGCCCGAGCGAGATCGCCGCGAGGCCGCTCGCCTGCGGTGCGAGGTCCAGACACGCCGTGTCCGCACCGCGGACAATCGTCGCGAGCTGGGCCAGCGCCGGATCCGCCAGGCGGTAGTGCTTGAGGAAGGCGTCGAAGCTGCAGCGCTCGCTCTCGTGCGTGAAATGGACGTCGGGCACGTCGTAAGGGGTCGCGTCGCGCTCCTTCGCCGCGGCGAGCACCTGTTTCGGCGGGACGTAGAGGAACTCCGCCGCGGAATCGACGAAGCGCGCGATCAGCCACGGGCAGGCGATGCGGTCGATCTTCGGCCGCTCGCGCGTCACCCAGCGCGTGCTCGCGCCGCGGGGCTTTGCATCGAGCGCGCCGCCTTCGACTTTCCAGGCCGCGATCCCGCCGTGGAGGTATCGAGCCGCGACGCCGCGCCCGGAGAGAGCTGCCGCCACGCGCTGGCTCACTTCGCCTCCGTCGGCGCAGTACGCGACGACGCGGCTTGTCTTCGGCAGCTCACCCGCCCAATCGGAGACGCGCTCGGGGTCGCGCGAGAGCGCGCCCTGGATCATTTCGCCGGCGGCCTCGAAATCGCGCCGCCCGCGCACGTCCATGATGAGCGCCGGCCGCTTCTCGCCGATCGCGGCCCGCGCCTCCCTGAAAGATATCAACTCGGTCTTCATGAGCACTCCCACAGAAGTGACGCGCTAGGCACGTCCGCGATCGGCACACGGTGCCGCCCTGACGTAGGCGGAACGCTGGCCCGGCTCGAAATCGATGGTTCGGCCGCCTTGCGGCGTGAACGCACAGAGCGCCGCCTGCCGGGCTATCTGCCGTCGAAGGATCCGCGGCAGCACGGCGAGCCCAAACGCGTTCGAAACGGGCGCCGAAAGCCAGATCTTCCTGGCCCTTTCGAGCCCCCGATCGATCCTCCAGAGCGATCCGTGAACATCGCTCACAGCGAAGAATGCCTCGTGCTCGGGCGAATAGACGAGCCCGGAAAAGCCCACCTCCTTGTCCCTATCGGAATCGAGCAGGAGCGGGTGCACGCTGACGGCGAGGGTTTCCGGATCGATCCGCCATAAGGTCGGCACGACGTTGCTCGTGATCACGGCTTCGCCACCGGGGCCGAGCGCGAGATCCGGCAGGCGGCCGTAGGGCATGTCCACCCGAAGCCAGGATGGAAGAGGCACCAGGATCCTCTGCGACTTGGCGACGTCATACACGGAGACGCCGTCACGGGTCAGGAACCAGACGCGATTGCGCCCCGGGTCCACGCCATAGCGCGCTCTGGGCGGCGGGCTCTCGGTCGCATTGACGGCCGGATCCGGCGCCGGCGGGGACGCGACGCCGAACTCGCATCCGCCGACCGGGACGATCAAAGCCGATACAAGAAACGCTGAAGCGATTCCGTTGCTCACGGCACACACTCCTTCCCCGAAGGGAACTGGAGCAGCGCTTGAGACGGAAGCGTCCTTTTGGACCGGGTGTCTGCGAAGAACCCGGCTAGGGCTCACCCGCCTTCACAGGCGCGCGAGCACTACGATGGGCGCGACTATATAACATAGATGTGATAATGTCAACACCAATGTTTCTCGCCCTGCTCACCAGCCTGCCGACCGGAAACTCGACCCTGCGGATGCGCGTATGGCGGGCGCTGAAGAGCAGCGGCTGCGCAGTCCTGCGCGACGGCGTCTATCTCCTGCCGACCGGGACCCCCCGCTCGGCGGCGCTTGCCGAAGCGGAGTCGGAGGTCAAGGCCGCCGGCGGGTTCGCCATGACCGTCGAGCTGAACTTGAAAACCTCCGCACAGCTCGAGCACGTCCGCAAGCTGTTCGACCGCGGCGGGGAATACGCCTCGCTCCTGGCGAGAATCGCAGCGGCGAAGGTGGCCATTCAACGGCTCGGAAAACGAAAGACCGATACGCTCGTGCAGCGCCTGCGACGGATGTTCGAGGAACTGTCCGAGGTCGACTTCTATCCCGGCCAAGCGCAGCTGCAGGCCAAGGATGCGGTGGCGGCTCTCGAGAGTCAGGCGCGAAAGCTCTACTCCGGGGGCGAGCCGCATCCCTCGAAAAGAAAACTGCGTCACCTTGACCCGGCCAAGTATCGCAACCGCACATGGGCAACGCGCAAGGACCTCTGGGTCGACCGCTTGGCCTGCGTTTGGCTCGTCAAGCGCTTCATCGACAGGGACGCAAGATTCGCGTGGATCGATCGCCCGCGCGACCGTCCCGGGGGTTCCGTCGGATTCGATTTCGACGGGGCCGAGTTCACTCACGTCGGAAGCCGCGTGACGTTCGAAGTGCTGCTCGGCAGTTTCGGTCTCGACGGCGACCCGGCGCTTGCGTCGGTCGGCCACGCCGTCCATTTTCTCGATATCGGCGGAATTCCTGTGGCGGACGCGAAAGGCCTCGAAACGATACTCAGGGGAATCAAGGCGAAGGCGCGCAGCGACGACGAGACCGCACTGGAAGCAGCCAGGGTCTTCGATCTCTTTTACGCGGCCTACGCCCAGAAGCGCTGAAGTCAAGTACCCGCGATCGCGCCCCGGTTCTTCGCCATGTGGTCTGCGGTGCGCAGCGTGTGAAGAGGTTGCCGACGTCGTGGCTGCGTCCGTGGCTGTCTGCGACCGATTCCTTCGCGCTCTTGCCCATGATACGCGAGCGCGCCAGTGCGGCGCCCTTAAGGACCGTGCTTCTCTTGACGTATATCATCGAGGTGACGCCTTTCAGCTCTCGAGACATGCCGTTTCAACCCAGCACGGGCCAGACGCCGCAGCAAGCCGGAAACGGGCTCGCCGGTGCGGTGACCGGCGCCGCGCTCGCCCTGCTCGGTGGTGCCGTTGCGGCGGGCTGGGTACTGCGACTCCCCGCCTTGGTGCAGCTGCTGCCCGGCCTGACGCCGATGGTGCTCAACACGTCGGCGTGCTTCGTCCTTGCCGGGGTCGTGCTCATGCTTGCCGCGTTGCGTCCGGCCCGGCGCCGCGCGGTGCGCGTCCTGTCGGCCGTCCTGCTCGCCCTCGCGGCCGCGGTGACGCTTCAGTATGTCCTGGGCGCCGATTTCGGCATCGATGCTCCGGCGCTTCACGCATGGCTTCGCTCCGAGGGCAACCCTCATCCCGGGCGCATGTCGGCGTTCACGGGATTGGCCTTCATCACGGCGAGTCTAGCGATGCTGCTCGCGGCGGGGCCTTCGCGACCGCGAATCGATTCGCTCGCCGTAGCCCTGGCCACCGCGACCGGTGTCGTCGGCGCGCTCGCGCTCGTCGGCTACCTGTTCCAGCTGCATCTCGTCTACGCGCGCTATCCGCTTGGGCTGGTCGCGCTGCACACCGCCGTGGGACTGGTCGCCCTGTCTCTTGCTCTGTGGCTCCAGCTCCTGCGCGAGGGGCGCGTCCATTCCTGGAACAGGCTCGCCCCGCAGGACCGTATTGCCCTCGCCTCCGCCGCGGTTCTCGCGCTGGCGACGCTTGCGGTGGCCGTGAGCGTGTTCGCGACACTGCAGGTCCGGGTGACGCAGGCCTTGAGCGACGGGCTCGCCGCAAGCCTGCGATACCGCGTGCTCCTCGCGAAAGAAATCATCGACGCGGGCGCCCAGCGCAGCCGCATCCTGGTGGGGCGGCCCGCGCCGGCGCGGCTGTTGAAACGGTACAAGCAGCATCCGGGCGACGCGGAAGCGGTCGACCAGTTGTCGCAGAGCGCCGCGAGCCTCATCGACAACGGCTATCGCGCGGGTATCTACTATGATGCCGACGGCCGCGAGATCGTCAGGGCCGGCGAACCCCTGCGGGATCCTTCGCTTGTCGTCGAGTTGCGCGGGATACCCGGGGCAACCCTTGCGTGGCAAGGAAGATTCGTCATCACCGGCCGCTATCCGATTGTCGACGCCGACGGCCCTCTGGGCGCGGCGCGAGTGGATACGCCGCTGCCCGCGCTCGACGCGCTGCTCAACGATTCGTACCGCCTCGGCGCAAGCGGCGAAGCCGGAATGTGCGCACGGGCAGGAGAGCGGCTCGGCTGCTTTCCACAGCCGCGCATACCCAAAGTCTATTTCGTTCCGATCAAAGCGGCGGACGGCACGCCCCTGCCCATGAGCCGCGGCGTGGCGGGCGAGACCGGCGTCGTGCTCACACAGGACTATCGCGGCGAGAACGTCATGGCGGCGTACGCGCCGGTGGGCGATTTCGGTCTTGCGATGGTGACGAAGATGGATACGGCCGAGATCTACGCGCCGGTGCGCGAGCGGCTGCAATTCGCCGTGCCGCTTCTGCTTCTGCTCATCGGGGCAGGGACTTTCCTGGTGAGGATCAGCGTTCAGCCGCTTGCCGAGCGGCTCGCGCGATCGGAGCGCGAAGCCCAGGAGCGACACGGCGTGCTCGACGCGATGATGGACAAGGTGGCCGACGGCATGATGATGCTCGACGCCGACGGAACGATCCGCTCCTGGAACGCTGCCGCCGAAAGGCTTTTCGGCTACGTGATGGCCGAAGTCGTCGGCCGCAACGTGTCGATTCTCCTGCCCGAGGAGCTGCGCCAGTCCAACATCGCGTCCACTGGCCGTTTTCTTGCGACCGGCCAGAGCAATGTCATCGACCAGGGCAATCTGAACTACCCGGCGCGGCGCAAGGACGGGTCGAGGTTCGAAGCCGAGTTCGCGATCACCAGGATGGGGGGCGGAAAGACGCCGCAGCTGGTCGCGGTGTTCCGCGACATCACCGAGCGCAAGCAAGCCGAGCTGCGCCTCTCCCAGCTCGCGCTGCACGACGCCCTCACCGGCTTGCCCAACCGTGCGAGCTTCGAGCAGCGAATCACGGACGCCCTGGCCCGCCACCGCCGCAGCGGCGGGCAGCTCGCGCTGATGGTCCTGGACCTGGACAACTTCAAGAAGGTCAACGATTCGCTCGGTCACGCCGCGGGCGACTTCCTCCTGGTCGCCTTCGCGAAACGCCTGCAGGGGGCGCTGCGAGAGAGCGATCTGGTCGCGCGGCTCGGCGGCGACGAATTCACGATCATAGCCGAAGGACTGAAGGACGCCGGCGACGCGGCGGCCATCGCGGACAAGATTGTCGCGACGATGCGCGACCCGATCGACATCGACGGCCGTCCGCTTTCGGCTTCGACCAGCATCGGCGTCGCGCTGTGTCGCGACGCGGACACGCCGCAGACGCTCATCCAGCGCGCAGACAAGGCGATGTACGAGGCCAAGGGCCGGGGCCGCGCCCGGTATTGCCTCGCCGACTGAGCGAATCGTCTGCCAGATCGGGCTTATCCCGGCTGCGCGAGCAGATCGGGACCGATCTCGGCGATCGAGCGCACGCCCGAGAGCTGCATCGAGCGCACCAGCTCGTCGCGCAGGATCTCGAGCGCGCGCGTCGCTCCGGCTTCGCCCGCTGCGCAGGCGCCGTACAGCGTCGCGCGGCCGAGCATCACGCCCTCCGCGCCCAGCGCCACCGCCTTGATCGCGTCGACGCCGCGGCGCACGCCGCCGTCGACGAGCACGCTCATCTTCCCCTTCACGGCGCGCACGACGGGCGGCAGCGCGTCCAGCCCCGCCACCGCGCCGTCGAGCTGCCGGCCGCCGTGGTTGGACACGACCACCGCGTCGACGCCGATGGCGGCGAGCCGCGCGGCCTCGTCGGCGCGCAGCGTGCCCTTCACCAGCATCTTCCCCGCCCAGCGGTCGCGCATCGCCTTCAGGCCGTCCCAGTCGAAGTCCGCGTCCCAGAACTGACCCACCGAAGAGGCGATCTCCGCGGTGCTCTTCGCCTCCGGTGCGAGCCCGACGACGTTTTCCAGCACCGGCATGCCGTGGCGAAAGATATCGAGCACCCACAAGGGGCGCGTTGCGAAGTCGAGGACGTTGCGCGGCGTGAAGCGGAAGCGGATCGCAAAATCGTTGCGGAAATCGCGCTCGCGCTTTCCGCCGACCGGCACGTCGACGGTGACCATCAGCGCCTCGTAGCCGAATGCCCTCGCGCGTTCGACCAGGTCCATGGTCATCTTGCGCTCGCGGAAGATGTAGGCCTGGAACCACAGCCGTCCGCCCGCCTCGCGCGCGATGCGCTCGATCGAAGCGGTCGCCATCGTCGAAAGCGTATACGGGATGCCGGCCGCCGCCGCCGCGCGCGCCACGCCCACGTCGGCCAATGGCCAGCCGAAGCCGATGCCGCCCGTCGGACCGATCGCGATCGGCAGCTTCGAGGTCCCGCCGAGAATGGCCGTCGAGGTGTCGATGCTCGCAACACCGGCGAGCATCTTCGGGGCGATGCGCACGCGCTCGAAGGCGGCGCGGTTGGCGCCGAGCGTGATCTCGTCCTCGGCCGCGCCGTCGAAGAAATCGAACACCGCCCGCGGCAGGCGTTGCTTGGCGATGCGGCGCAGGTCGGCGATGTTCCAGGCGCGCAGGACGCGCGCCGCCGCGCGCCGCGAGGCGGGGCAGGAGGAAGAAGCGACCTGGGTCGCTGCGCTCCCGCCGTCGCTCACGGCGTTCATTCCGCCTTGACTCCCGAGGCCTTGATGACGCGCGCCCAGCGCTCGTAGTCCTTCTTCAGGAACGCCGCGAACTCGGCGGGTGTGTCGGCGATGGCGACCGCGCCGAGCGCCTTGAATCTTTCCCGGGTCTCAGGCTTGGCGATGGACTTGCGCATCTCCTCGCTGAGGCGGCTGACGACCGCGGGCGGCGTGCCGGCCGGGGCGAGCATGCCGACCCAGGGTGCGGTCTCCTCGAAACCGGGCAGGCCCGACTCCTCCATGGTGGGAACGCCCGGGAAGTCGGGATGGTGCTGCGGCGTGCCGACCGCGAGCACCTTGATCTTCTTCGCCGCGACCTGGTCGGCGATGCCGATGATGGGGTAGAACATGAAGGTCACGCGACCCGCCATGACCTCGGCGAGCGCCGGGCCGTTGCCCTTGAAGGGCACGTTGATCATTTTCGTGCCGGTGAAGTTCTCGAGCATCGCGCCGGCGAGATGCGAGGAGCCGCCGATGCCCGAGGTGCCGTAGCTGATCTCGCCGGGCTTCGCCTTCGCGAGAGCCAGCAGGTCCTTCATGGAGCCGGCCGGGTTCGCGGCCGCGGTGACGATCACCATCGGCAGGTTCGCCGCGTTGCTGACCGGCGCGAAGTCCTTGAATGGGTCGTACTGCGCCTT
Source organism: Burkholderiales bacterium (assembly GCA_035519135.1). GTDB lineage: Bacteria > Pseudomonadota > Gammaproteobacteria > Burkholderiales > SG8-39 > VBDM01. Next base: position 17,472 of record DATIWX010000117.1, read on the forward strand.
GGTCCCCGGCAGGATCGCATTCACCAGCAGGGACAGCGACGAGAACAGTGTGGTGTAGCCGTCGGGCGCCGCGTGCGCGACCACCTCGGTGGCGATGATGGCGTTCGCCCCGGGCCGGTTCTCGACGATGAAGGACTGGCCGAGCGAGGCGGTCATGTCCTGCGCCACGATGCGCGCGATCACGTCGGTCGGACCGCCCGCGGCGAAGCCGACCAGGATCTTCACCGGCCTGGCCGGATAGTTCTGGGCCGAGGTGCCGCCGCTCAGGGCGGAGAGCACCGCAAGCGCGAGAACTGCAATAGTCTTCTTCATTACCCCTCCTCTTGGAATCGGGTGGCCATCACCTGGCAGCGCTTGATCAGACGGTGCTCGTCGGGACCGTAGTCGGCGACCGCGTTGTGGATGGTGCCGATATCTTCCCACATCAGCACGTCGTCCTCCTGCCAGTGGAACGCATAGCGGTATTCGGACTTCAACTGGTGTTCGAACAGGAACTTCAGCGTCCGCGCGCTTTCCTTCTCCGGCAGCTCGTTGATGCGCACCGCGTAGCCCGGGTTGGCGTAGAGCACGCGGCGCCGGGTGATCGGGTGGGTGAGAAATATCGGGTGCGACACCGGCGGCTTCGCCTTGCGCTGCGCCTCGGTGAGCGGAGGGCGCTTGCTTCCTTTTTCCCGCCGCATCATCTCCCAGAACTTGTTGAAGTCGTGCAGCACCGTCATGCCCTCGAGGTCGCGCTTCATCTCTTCGGGCAGGCCGTCGTAGGCGGCGTGCATGTTCGAGAACTCGGTCGCGCCCAGGGTCCTGCCGCCGCGCCTGGGAATCTTGATCCCGTAGAGCACGTTCGCAAAGGCGATGGTGCTGCTGTAGGACATGTCGGTGTGCCAGTCCTGGCCCGCGTCGGCGAGACCGATCGGCTTGCCGCTCTCGACCATGTTGGAGAGGATCATCACCTCCGGGATCCCGGGCTCCTGGTAGGCGTTGGCGACGTTGATCTCGAGCTCCCCGAAACGCGCGCTGAAATCGGCGAGTTGCCGCCCGGTGAGCTTCTGGCCGGGAAAGCGCACCACGCCGCGCTCCCCGAGCGCGCGCACCACGCCGTCGAACTCGTCCGGGGAGAACGGCCGGGACAGATCGAGTCCCTCGATCGTCGCGCCGAGGGTCTCGCCGCTGCTGGTCACTCGCATCGCATCGCCCTCAATCGATCTTCAGTCCGGCATCCTTGATGATCTTCGCGTAGCGCGCGGTGTCCGTGCGCACGATCGCTGCGAACTCCTCGGGCGAGCGCGTGACGCTGCCGTCCGCCCCCGCTTCGGCGAGCCGCGCGTGCGTGGCCGGCGCCTGCATCGCCTTCGCGATCTCGGCGTGGAGGCGGTTGACGATCGCGGGGGGCGTCCCGCCCGGAGCGAAGACGCCGTACCACGTGATCACCTCGTAGCCCGGCACCCCGGATTCGGCGACCGTCGGCACGTCCGGGTACTCGGGAATACGCTTCGCGCTCGAGACGCCGAGCACGCGCATCCTGCCCGAGCGCACGTATCCCGACGATGCGGGCACGGTGTCGAAGCCGACCTGGTGCTGCCCGGCGAGCAGGTCCTGTATGGACTGGCCGGTGCCCTTGTAGGGCACGTGCACGAAATTCACCCCGGCCATGCTCTTGAAGATCTCGCCCGCGAGATGCGGCGTGCTGCCGTTGCCGGCGGAGGGAAAGGAGAGCTTCCCGGGCCGTTCCTTGGCGTACGCGATCAGCTCGAGTATCGAATGCACCGGAAGCGAGGGGTGCACCACGACGAAATGCGGCACCGAGGCGGCGAGCGTGACCGGCGCGAAGTCCTTGATCACGTCGTACTGCAGGTTGGGGAATAGGCTGGGTGCGATGGCGTTCACCGATACGTGCCCCATCATTGTCGTGTAGCCGTCGGCGGGCGATTTCGCCACCATCGCCGCGGCGACGGTGCCGGTCGCGCCGGGCCGGTTCTCGATCACCACCGGCTGGCCGAGGTTCTCCGAGAGCCCCGGCGCGATGATGCGCGCGACCACGTCGGTGCCGCCGCCGGGCGGAAAGCCGACCACCATGCGGATCGGCCGGCTGGGATAATTCTGCGCCTGGGCGCTTGCGCACGCAGCCAGTGCGAGAACCAGGAGAGGCAGTCTTCTCATCGGCGGTGAATTCTACGCCATGCGCGCCCGGGTCTCTGGACGGTGATCCAGGCGCACGGCCATTCCCTCCAGCCCGGCGCTCGCCGGCGGATAGCGCCGCATCACCAGAGGATCGTGCCCCGGCACAATCAGCTCGGGCGCATCGGCGAGCTCGCGCAGGCGCCGGTAGCCCTCGACCATGCGGGGGACGTCGTAGACGATGGGAAAGGGCCGCGTCTCGTTCATATTGGCGTAGAGATGGCTCGCGTCGGAGGCGAGAACGATCCAGCCGATGCGGGTGCGGACGCGAACGACCTGAAGACCCCTGGTATGGCCGCCGACCCGGTGCAGCGAGAAGCCGGGAGCCAGCTCGACATCGCCGTCGTGGAAGCGCACGCGTCCCTTGTAGACCTCGCGCACCATCGCCACGACCTCGTCCACCTCGTAGGCCTGGCTGAAAAACCTCTGCGCCATGTGGCGGCCGGTGGCGTAGGCCATCTCGTCGTCCTGGAGATGGAAGGTCGCGCCGGGGAACAGGCCGAAATTGCCGACGTGGTCGTAGTGCAGGTGCGTGATCACCACGTCCTTCACGCCCTTCGCGTCGACGCCGAGGCGCGCGAGACCCTGGTCCGGCGCCGCGATCATGGCCCGGCCGCGGCGGGCGCCGACGGCGGGTTCGAAGCCGGTGTCGACGACGAAGGTCCGCGAGCCCGAGCGCGCGAGCCACACGAAGTAGTCGAGGTCGCTCGCCGCCTCGTGCGGGTCCCCTCCGATGAAGTTCTCGCTCGCCTTGCGGCCGGAGAGGCTCGCGTAACGGATGGCGAAGACTTCGTAGGTATCGGGCCGGGACAAGACGCCTCCTCTTTCTCGCCAGGATGATTTCACCTAGGATAGCGGCTCAGGCCCGGCGAAGCCATCGCGGAGTCTATCTGGAGGGGTGATGGGAAAAGCGCTCGAGGTCGGCCTGCGCCTCGCACCGGCAAGAATGGATGTCGAGCGCCGCGCCGACGGCGCGTTGCTGCTGCGCTCGCCGCAAAAGCTGGGCGGGCACGCGCGCGCGGTCGGAGAGTGGCTGGTGCGCTGGGCGCGCGAGGCGCCCGATCGCTGCTTTCTCGCCGAGCGCCGGGGCGAGGACTGGAGGAAAGTCTCTTACAGCGAAGCGCTGGCGCTGGTGCGCCGCGTCGGCCAGGGGCTGCTCGACCGCGGGCTCGATGCCTCCAGGCCCGTCGCGATCCTGTCCGACAACTCGATCGATCACGCGCTGCTCGCCCTCGGCGCGATGCACGTCGGCGTGCCGGTCGCTCCGGTCTCCCCCGCCTATTCGCTGATGTCGAAGGACTTCGCCAAGCTCAAGGCCATCTTCGAGCTGCTGCGCCCGGGGCTCGTATGGATCTCGGATCCCGGAAAATTCGCGCCGGCCCTCGCCGCGGTCGGCGCGCAGGCGACGCCGTTCGCGGAGCTGCTCGCCGCCGGGGCGACGCCGGGGGCCGACGCGGCTTTCGCGCGCCTCGGCCCGGACACCGTCGCGAAGATCCTGTTCACCTCCGGGTCGACGGGCGCCCCGAAGGGGGTGATCAACACCCAGCGCATGCTCACCGTGAACCAGGAGCAGTACGCGCTGGTCTGGCCGTTCCTGGAGGAACGGCCGCTGGTGCTGGTCGACTGGCTGCCCTGGAACCACACCTTCGGCGGCAACAGCAATTTCTTCATGATGCTCAGAAACGGCGGGACGATCCATATCGACGCGGGCAAGCCCGCGCCGGGACTCGTCGAGACGAGCGTGCGCAACCTGAAGGAGATCTCTCCGACGATCTACTTCAACGTGCCGCGCGGCTTCGACCTGCTCCTGCCCTTCCTCGAAAAGGACGCCGGGCTGCGCGCGAGCTTCTTCCGCAGGCTCGACCTGATGGTCTACGCGGGCGCGGCGCTGCCGCAGAACCTGTGGGAGCGCATGCAGCAGCTGGCCCTGGCCGAGCGCGGAGCCCGCGTCCCGCTCATCTCCGCCTGGGGCTCCACCGAGACCGCGCCGCTCGCGACCGGGGTGCACTATGCCGTCGAGCGCGCCGGCATCATCGGCCTGCCGGTGCCCGGCTGCGAGCTGAAGCTGGTGCCCGCCGCCGGCAAGCTCGAGGTGCGCGTCAAGGGCCCGAACGTCACGCCGGGGTACTACGGGCGCGAAGACCTCACCCGTGCCGCCTTCGACGAGGAGGGCTACTACCGCATCGGCGACGCCCTGAAATTCGCCGATCCCAAGAGACCCGAGCAGGGCCTGGCCTTCGACGGTCGCATCGCCGAGGACTTCAAGCTCTCGACCGGCACCTGGGTGCACGTCGGCGCGACGCGCGTGAAGCTGATCGCGGCGGGCGATCCGCTCATCCAGGATGCCGTTATCACCGGCCACGGCCGGGCCGAGGTCGGCGCGCTCGTGTTCCTGAATGCAGCGGCGGTGAAAGCGAAGGGCCTGGACGAGAACGCCGTGCGCGAGCGCCTTCGCGCAGCGATGCAAAAGCTCGCCGCCGACGCCGGCTCGGGCAGCTCGACACACCCGGCGCGCGCCCTGGTGATGGGCGAGCCGCCGTCGATCGACGCCAACGAGATCACCGACAAGGGCTACATCAACCAGCGCGCGGTGCTCGAGCGGCGCGCGGCGCTGGTCGAAAAGCTGCACGCCGATTCGCCGAGCGCCGAAGTCATCCTCGCTACCCCCTGAAGGAGCCCCATGGCCGTGCCGAAATTCCAGACCGTGAAAGTCGAGATCGCCGAGGGCATCGCCTGGGTGACAATGAACCGCCCGGAGAAGCGCAACGCCATGACTCCGCAGATGCACGAGGAGATGATCGTGACCCTGGGCGAGCTCGCGGTCGCGCCCGATGCGAAAGTGCTGGTGCTCACCGGCGCCGGCGAAAGCTGGAGCGCCGGGCAGGACATCGACCTGTTCTTCCGCGACCTGGACGACAAGCCCGTGCAGAAGCGCCGCGCGTTGTACGCGAGCCAGGAGTGGCGCTGGAACCAGCTCGCGCACTTTCCCAAGCCGACGATCGCCATGGTGAACGGCTTCTGCTACGGCGCCGCGTTCACCCCGCTCGTCGCCTGCGATTTCGCCATCGCCGCCGAGGACGCGAAGTTCGGGCTGTCCGAGATCAACTGGGGGATCCTGCCCGGCGGCCTGGTCTCCAAGGTGATGCTCGACGCCTGCAGCTACCGCGACGCCAAGTGGTACGCGCTCACCGGCGAGCCCTTCGACGGCAGGGTCGCCGAGAAGATCCGCCTCATCAACTACGCGGTGCCGCGCGCCAAGCTGCGCGAGGAGACGGTGAAGCTCGCGAAGACGCTGCTCGCGAAGAATCCCCAGGTGTACAAGTCGGTGAAGGAGGTCATGCACCACATCCGCGGCATGGACGTCGAGCAGGCGACGGACTACCTCCGCGCGAAGGAAATGGAGATGCGCTTCATGGACCGCGAGGGCGGGCGCGAAAAAGGGATGAAGCAGTTCCTCGACGACAAGACCTACCGCCCGGGCCTCGAGACCTACAAGCGGTGATTGTCATCCTGAGCGAAGCGAAGGATCTCCACTTGGGCAGGCCAGGACGACAGATTCCTCGGGCTGCGCCCTCGGAATGACAGGTATTGCAGGATGTCGAGCCCGCTGAAAGGCATCCGCGTCCTCGAGCTCGGCCAGTTCATCGCCGGCCCCTACGCGGGCCTGCAGCTCGCGGACCTGGGCGCGACCGTTATCAAGATCGAGCGTCCCGAGGGCGGCGACGCCTTCCGCGAGTTCGGCTTCGCCCAGAACGCCAAAGGCTACAGCCACAATTTCTGCGCCTTCAACCGCAACAAGCTGAGCGTCGCGCTCGACGTCAACTCGCCGCGCGGGCGGGAAGCCTTCCTCAGGATGGCGAAGCAGGCGGACGTCGTGCTGGACAACTTCCGTCCCGGCGTGATGAAGCGTCTGGGTTTCGACTGCGACTCGCTCAGAAAGGCGAATCCGCGCCTCATCTGCTGTTCGATCAGCGGTTTCGCCGAAGACGGCCCCTACGGCGACCGCCCGGCCTACGACGCGGTCGGCCAGGCGCTCTCGGGGCTGATGAGCCTGTTCGTCGACCCGAAGGACCCGCGCACGCTGGGGCCGACGCTTTCCGACCAGGTCACCGGCATGCAGGCGTGCATGGCGGTGCTCGCGGCGCTCGTCGAGCGAGGCCGCACCGGCAAGGGCGCGCGGGTCGAGGTCACCATGGTCGAGGCGAGCATGGCACTCATCCCGGATTCGTTCACCGCGTATACGCACGCGGGCCATGTCATGCAGCCTGAATCGCGCGCCGCGGTGTCCCTGTCCTTCGCGTTCGCCTGCGCCGACGCCAAGCTCATCGCCATCCACGTCTCGTCGATGGAGAAGTTCTGGCGCGCCCTGCTCGATGCGGTCGGGCGGCCGGACCTCGGCGAGGACGCACGCTTTCGCGATCGCATGGGACGCATCAAGAACTACCGGGCGCTGGTCGACACGCTGCGACCCGTGTTCGCGCAGAAGCCGCGCGCCTATTGGGCGGAGCGGCTTGCCGCGCACGACGTGCCCGCGGCTGTGGTCCATTCGATTCCCGAAGCGATGGAAGAACCCGAGGTGAAGCACCTGGGGATGCTGCACGAGCTGAACCACCCGCGCTACGGCAGAAAGACCGCGATGCGCCGCGCCACACGCATCGACGGCGAGCGCGAATCGCAGCCGCTGCCGCCGCCGGCGCTCGGCGAGCACACCGACGCGGTGCTGCGCGACTTCGGCTTCGCCGCGGAAGAGATCGCCGGTCTGCGCGGCGCCGGGGCGATCTGAAGGGACGGCCATGGATTTCAGCTTCACCGAAGAGCAGCGCATGATGCGCGAGTCCGTGCGCAAGCTCATGGACCGCATCGCCACGCCCGAGTACGTGCGGCGCCTGGACCGCGAGCAGGCCTACCCCGAGGAGCTCTACGCGGCCTGGGTCGAGCTCGGCCTGTTGCGCATCCCGTTCGAGGAGAAGTACGGCGGGCTGGGCGGCAGCGTGGTGGACCTGGTGATCGTCGCCGAGGAGATCTCCAGGAAGAGCGCCGACTTCTTCATGGCCTACGCGGGCAGCGTCTTCTGCGGACTGAACCTCGCGCGCAAGGGGTCGGAGGAGCAGAAGCGCCACTGGCTGCCGAAAGTGCTCTCGGGCGAGATCAGGATGTCGATCTCCATGTCCGAGCCCGAAGCCGGGTCCGACGTCGGCGCGATGAAGACCAGCGCGCGCCGCGACGGGAGCGAGTACGTCGTCAGCGGGCAGAAGCTGTGGGCGACCGGTGCCGGCGCCAAGGGCAACGTCATCAACGTCTACGTGCGCACCGATGCGCAGGCGAACATCCGCCAGGGTATGTCGCTGTTCCTGGTCGACAACACCGCGAAGGGCCTGTCGCTCAGGAAGCTCGACATGCTCGGCCGCCGCTGCACCGGCACCTACGAGGTCTTCTTCGACGAGGTGCGCGTCCCCGCGGAGCGCCTCGTCGGCGGCGAGAACAAGGGCTGGGACTGCATCCTCGCAGGCCTCCAGGCGGAGCGCATCACCTCCGCGGCGGGCAACGTCGGCGCGGCCCAGGCCTGCCTCGACCTGGCGGTGGAGTACTCGAAGGAGCGCAGGCAGTTCGGGCGCGCGATCGGCACCAATCAGGCGATCGCGCACCTGCTCGCCGACATGGCGGCCGAGATCGAGGCCGCGCGCGCTCTCACCTGGCGCGCCGCATGGATGGCGGCGAGCGGGGAGGACGCGCTGCGCGAGATCTCGATGGCGAAGCTGTTCTCCTCCGAGGCCTACGTCAAATGCGCCAACCTCGGCATGCAGGTCTTCGGCGGCTACGGCTACAGCATGGAGTTCGACATGCAGCGCCACTACCGCGACGCGCGCGCGGCGACCATCGCCGCGGGCACTTCGCAGATGCAGCGGAACATCATTGCGGGACTGATGGGATTGAAGGTCGGCTAGAACTTCACCATCAGTCCCGCGAAGCCGCCCCGGTCCACATAGCCCGAGGCGCCGTTGTCCAGCTCGACTTTCGTCCAGCGATAGCCGAGATACACGGAGCTGTTGCGGATCACCTCGACCTCCACGCGCAGGCCGGTATCGTAGAAGCTGCGGCCGTCGATGAAGGTCACGACCTTGGGCGCGTAGAAAGCGTAGCCGCCGATCCCGACCGAGCGGTTGCCCGGAAACCAGCGCACCTGGCCGCCGAGCGCGAGGGCCGCGACGTCGTTGTCCGGCACGTGAACGGCGTAGATCTTGCCGCCCACGCCGCCCTCGATCCGGGAGTTGCCCGCGCCGGTGTCACCGGTCGCGAGCAGGCCGATGTTGAACGCGTAGTTCTTCTCGTCCCTGTTGTACAGGCCGCCAAAGGTCCAGTCCGCCGCACCGACGGGGCTGTCGTACCTGGCCTCGATGGTGTCGTTCGACAGATTGATGTCCAGGGTGCCCGATACGGCGGAAAAACTCGCCGCCGCGAGCACGGCGAACGCGATCAAACGCATGATGCTCCTCCAAATCAAGATGTCTGCTCCCCTGGATCGACGGGGAGATTATCCCATGTGTGGAGCAGGCACGGATCAGAAATCCCAGCGATAGCCCAGCGAGAAGAAGTTGCGCAGCGTAGTCTCCTCGGAGAAGTCGCTGCGGGCCAGCGTCCGCTCGATCCCGGCTTCGGCCTCGAGGCTCATGCTGTTCCTGAACATGTATGTCAGACGGACCACCGGAGAAACGCGCTGTATGTTGCTGCCGTCGTCGTTCTTCTGGGCGTACCAGAACACCGCCCCGTCCGCCGTCCAGTGCGCGCCGAGGGGAAAGCGGCTCGTGATTCGCGCGGCGAGGCCATCGTACGTATCGGCGCGTAGTCCGCTTATCGCGGCGACGGTGACGTCGCGTATCGCGAACAGACCGGTAGCGATCGCCTGGCTGGTAAGCGTGTACACGTTTCCCGAGCTGGGAGTGGCCGGGAAATTGTTCGTCCCTTCGGTGTGCGATACGCGCGACGCCTGAAGGTCGACGCCGAGCTGCCACACCTTGGTCACCGGGTGGGTGAAACCCGCCAGGGCAATCGCCGTCTCCGCCGTAAGGGCTCGCGCGCGCGCGCGCAGCTCCTCCTCGCTATAGGTGTTCAGCAGGGTCCGGACCGACGTCGTGGACTCGCCGATGACCGCCGTGGTCGTCTGCAGCGCCGGCGACATGCGGTAGTCGAGCAGGAGGTTGTAGGTCGTCTTCCAGGGCGCGGTCCAGTTTCCCTGCATCGTCGCGATGTTGAGATGCCGAAACAGCGTGTCGTAGTCCACCAGGGTGGAGAAGAATCCCTGCTGCGAGAAGTAGCGCAGCTCCGATCCCACGACCTGGCGATCGGGAATGCTGTCCACCGTCTGGTTCAGGAAATAGACGTTTCCGGTCCAGCTCTGGTTGAACGGGCCGAGCTCGGCTCCGGCTCCGAGGAAGCGGCGCGTGGAGTCGATGGTGAAGCCATATTCGACCGGGGTGCCGGCCACGAGGTTGAGGCGCGTCCGGGGGGCGACACCATATCCCAGCAGCATCCCGTCGAACCGCCCGAGAATGCCACCGCCGTAGGCCGGCTGCCGCCCCACCCGCGCCGAGAGGTCCGCGGGCTTGTACTTGTAGTCGTAGTACGCGGCGTTGAGCCGGTTGATGCTGTCCTGTCCCTCGAGATAGTTTCGCGTGTTCACGTCGCGGAGCACGATGCGGTTGTCATGCGTGTCGTTCGAAAAACGCGTATTGAGGTCGAGGGCGGTGATCAGGGAGGACTGGTCGGTCACCGAGAGCGTGGTCCGGTCCACGACGTTGGCGACGGTCTGCTGGCTGTCGATCTTGCTGTTTCCCCGGTAGTAGAACTGCGAGAAGCTGCCCGAGGTAAAGGTACGCCATCCCTGCTTCGCCTCGACCGGCGCGCGCAGCGGCTCGGATTGCGGTACGGCGGCGAGACTGGCGAGCCTCTGGCGGACGCGCTCGGAGTCTTCGCCCTGCGGATAGCGCCGGAGGTAGTTCTCGTACTCGGTCCTCGCGCGTGCCGCATCTCCCCGGCGCTCGTAGGAAAGGGCGAGGAATTCCTGGGCATCCCGGGTCAGGGCGTTCGGGGGCAAGGCGAGCAGGGCGGTGAACGCGCCTATCGCGGCGGCGTAGTCTTCGCGGACGATCGCGCCGCGGCCCTCCGCCATCAGCGCCTCGGGAGACCCGGCCGGAGCCTGGGCGAGCACCGTGGGCGCCTCGGCGGGCGGCGGGCTCGCCCGGGGCGGGGGCGGAACAGCTGCGGCAGCGGGAGCCGGAGGAGGGGCCGCGGCGGGTGATGCCGGCGGAAGCGCCGCTGCTGGCGGAACCGGCGGAAGCGCGGCCGCGCGCGCGGCGGGGGCGGCGGTCGCAGCCGCCCGTGCCGCCTTCTGAAGATTGTCGCGCTCCTGAGCATTGACTTGAATCACGCGGGCTTCGGGGAAGCGGGCGGCGAGCTGACGCCTCGCGCGCTCGGCCTCTTCCTGGGTCTGGAAGAAGCCCAGGCAGAGTTGATAGCTGACGGCGTTGGGCGATCTCAATACCCGCCAATAGAGCGGGTTGCCTCTCAAGTTCTCGGGAAGCGTGGTGGCGGGCGGCTTCGCCGCCGGCAGCGTTGCCAGCGCCACCACGTGGAGAGTCGGGGCGGCGGGAGCCTGTGCCCGCGCCGCAGGCAGCGTGAGCGCGAGCGCAAGCCCGGCAAGCGCGGAAAGGACGGCGCGCAGGATCATGTCGGTATCGCCGTTCTCCTCAGCGTTCCTTCCCCGCGCTCGGGGAACGTGACCCCGCCTCGGACGCGAAGTCGAGCAGCAGGCTGCGGCGATCCTCGCCCAGGCGGACCGTGTAGCGTGCGGCGCGCTCAAACCGGATGAAGATGCAGACCGGGTTCGGCGCGGGGTCGCACCGCGGATCCAGCCTCACCCTCACCGTAAACGGCGGGACCGCGGCGTTTCCGGGCGAATGCCTTACCTCGTCGATCGGGGACGGGACACCGAAGGCCTCCGGGTCGAGCGCCTGCAGGTAGACGTTCGCGACCCCGCCGTCTGCAGAAACAGACTGCCGCAGGTAGTGCACAGGCCCGGTGAAGCGCAACCTGACCCGCGCGGCCGAATCCAGCCGCTCGAGCGCGATCTCGTCGATGACCTCGGCGAGGGCCTGCGGCGTGTGGCACAGGATGACCGGGACCGCGGCAAGCGCCGCACGCAGGAAACGATGCATCCTGTTACCAGCTACGGTAGGTGGAACCCTGGTTGCCAAGGGGCCGGTGGCAACCCGACTGCGAGCAGTCCGTCGCCGTCTGGCTCTGATGCGTCACCGACCGCTTCTGCATGTTGCCGAGATAGCTCGTACCGGTCGCGTGGCAGCCCCTGCAGAAGCCCGCGCCATTCCCCTGGGTGTTGTTGTGATCCATGGTCTCGGCCGTGAAAGTCGTGGTGCTCGTATGGCAGCGGTCGCAGCCCATGCTCGCACCGGCGCTCAGCTGCGTCTTGTACGGGATGTGGTTGGCCGGCGCCGCCAGGCCTGATCCGCCCGGGGTGTGACAGGTCTCGCAACTCCCGGGGACGACACCCGCGTGGTTGAATCCGGCGGGCAGCCACGCGGTGGTCTTGTGGCAGGCGTCGCAGGATTGCGTGGTGCTCACGTGATTGCCGGGCTTGCCCGTTGCAGTGCTGCCGTTGTGGCAGTTCGCGCAGGTCCCCGGCGCGACGCCGACGTGGTTGAACCCGGCGGGCGTCCACGCGACGGTTCTGTGGCAGCTGTCGCAGGACTGCGTGGTCGTCACGTGATTGGCGGGCTTGGTGCTCGCGAAGCTGCCGTTGTGACAGCTCATGCAAGTCCCGGGCGTGACCGTGAGGTGCGAATAGCGCGCGCCTTGCCAGGTGGCCGCGGAGCGGTGGCAGTTCTGGCAGGGCTCGTTCGTCGGGACGTGCCTGGGGGGTTTGAACGTCGTGGCGATGCCGCCACCGGCGCGATGGCAGAACTCGCACTGCCTCGGCGTGCCCGCCATCCGGCCGGCGATGTGGCAAGTCTCGCAGGGCGTCACCGCGTGCACGCCGGTCAGAGGAAAGCTCGTGCGCAGGTGGTCGAAGGTGCCGCGCCCCGGCTGTTGCGCGGCGCCCGGGATCGCATGCACCAGAAGCGCGGCCGCCGCGGCGGCCATGAAGTGGGATCGCCAGAGTTGAAACGTGCGGGTCGATCTCATGGCTTGTCTCCTTCTACTGGAATAGGCGTCCGGAGGATCCTGACTTGATCGTCTTGAACGAGCTGGTGACGTGGCAACGATCGCACAATCGCCCGAATGCTCCGTTGTGCACGTCCTCTTCCCCATGGCAGCCCGCGCAGGTGGCGGGGGCGCTCACTTTTCCTTGCAGCGGGAATCGGTGGCAGGCGAGGCAGTCCAGGCCGCGGTGTTTCCCGTCGAGCGCGAAGGCGGTGCGCCGGTCGTGATCGAAATCCCATTGCTTCCAGCTGCGCGGGTTATGACACTGTTCGCATCGGGTCCCGAGCCTCAGCTTGTGCTTGTCGTCCTTGCGATGGCACGAATAGCAATCGGTCTTCGCGTCCTTGAACTGCGCCGTCGTGTGGCAGTCCTTGCAGGCGACTTTCGTGTGCTTGCCGAGCAGCGGAAAGCGCGTGAGACCATGGTCCAGCCGGGTCTGCTTCCAGCTCGCCTCGTTGTGGCACGACTCGCACTGCGGGCCGAGCTGCCCGTTGTGCTTGTCGTCCTTGCGGTGACAGGAAATGCAGGCCATCGCGAGCTTTTCCTGGTAGACGAATCCCTTGTGGCAGCTGACGCAGGTGATCTGGGCGTGTTTGCCGCGGAGCGCGTAGCGCGTCACCAGTCCATGGTCGAAAGTCGTCGCCGTCCACGATCTCTCGACGTGGCAGCTCTCGCACTTCTCCCCGAAACGGCCCTGATGCCCTTTCTTGTCGTCGTCCTTCCTGTGGCAGGCGACGCAGGTCGTCGGCGTCTTATCCTGGTACAGCCTGCCCGTATGGCAGGCCTCGCAGCGGGCGAACTGGTGCTTGCCCTTGAGCTCGAACTTCGTGTCGCGCGCGTGGCTGAACCTCGTCGTCTTCCAGGCCATGTCGGTGTGGCAGGTCTCGCACTTGGCGCCGAACTTGCCGCGGTGTCCTTTCTTGTCGTCGTCCTTCTGGTGGCACGAGGCGCACGCAAGCGACGTGCCCTTGAAGTCCGGCGTCTTGTGGCACGACTCGCAGGTGACGTCGGCGTGGGCGTTCCGCAGGGGGAATTTGGTCTTGCTGTGATCGAAGCGCGTCTTCTTCCAGTCGGTCTCGCTGTGGCAGTCGGCGCATCCGGTCCCGAGCTTTCCCTTGTGCTTGTCGTCCTTCTTGTGGCAGCCGAAGCAGTCGGACGGCGTGTTGCGGTACTTCACCGAGGGCACATGGCAGGCGCGGCATTCGATCTTGGGCGACGCGTGGGCGCCCTTCAGGAGGAAGTCGGTCTGCTTGTGGTCGAAGCTCGCGGTGTTGATGGGAGCGATGTTCGCCTTGCGTCCCTTGTGCTCCGTGTGGCACACCCGGCAGTCCTTGTCCGACACGCGCCCGTGATAGCGCCGGTGCTGGGTCACGTCGGCCGCGATCTCCTTGTGGCAATCGAGGCACTGCGCCCGCTGTCCCGCGCGATTGAAGCGCACGTGGCAGTTCTTGCACTCGCTTTCCCACTTCGCGTGCCCCTCGATCACCTGGCCGGGCATGACGGCGGTTTCAAGGCCTTGCGCCGATGCGCCCGCGGCGAGCAGCAACAGAAGCCATGCAGCGACCGTTCCTCGTCTTGGCATGGCCGTTCTCAGTACATGTGCACGTAAACCACATGGACGATAGCGCTGAACACCAGCATGAAGACGAAGGGGACGTGCAGGACATGCCACAGCGAGAACAGGCGCTCATAGGTGCGGAACTGCGCGACCTCCTGCAGCTCGCGCATGTATCCCTTCAGTATCTGCCGGGCGAGGCGGACCCGATGGGCCTGCTCTCCCCGCGGCCAGCCCCGCTCCGCCGCGGCCCGCGACAGGACCCGCCTGACGTCGCGCATGCTGGTCCAGTAGACGTAGCGCGTGCGCACGGCGAGCGAGAGGAAACGCCGCACCCCGAGCAGGCCCAGGCGCGTCTGATCCGTGGCGTAGGCCTCGAGATCCTTGAGGCGCTGCTCCACGCTCGGCGCGAAGTGGAATTTCGTTTTCAGCGACTCGCCCTGGAGGCCGAGGTGTTCCTGGCGCTCGCGCAGCGTCGCCTGGCGGCCGTAGAGCCCGTGGTGGATCTTGGTGTAGATGAAGCGCCCGACGATGCCGCTGCCCGCGACGATAAGCATGCTGTAGAAGGCGACCGCGGCGTTGAGCGAAGCCACCCTGAGCGTCGAGTGATAGAGGATCAGGACCGGGCCCGCGATTCCCAGGAACATGTGAACCCTGAACCAGTTGCGCAGGTCGCCCGCGCGCTGCAGGAACTGCACTCGCTTGCGCAGCGGATACAGGAGCAGCAGCAGCATGAAGATCGAGCCGACCAACCCCAGGTTGTAGCCGAGATCGGAGCCCGGGGTATACAGCTCGGCCCGTCCCGCGAGCCAGGCCCCGGCGGCGAGCACGATCGCGACCAGCCAGATCGCCGTGACCGACAGGGGACGCGCGCTGCGGCGGCGGTCGGCGCCCGCGTCCGCGCGCGACGCCGCGCGGCCGTCGGCGGGCGCACGGCGGTCAATGTCGAACGCGGGTTTCGCTGGGGACGACAAGGGTCTATCAGCGGGCAAAGGGCAGGCTCGGAGGGTATGCCATTGTCATTGGGCCGAAATAGGCTTTCTATGAAAATATTCCACCAGGCGTGGAAGTAATCGGAGCGGGCGTGAAAAATTGCCCAGATTCCGTTGCTTAGCTCCCGAGCGCGGGCGTAAGGTAACATGAGCGGACGCGCGTTTTGTAGTGTCTCCGCCCGGCAACGCACGGAGCGTTTCTCATTCTCATATGCTCGAAAGCATCAACCTCACCACCCTGCTCATCTACGGGCTGCCCTTCCTCGCCGCGCTCGTTTGGTACGTCGCGACGCATCAGCGCAGAGGACGCGAAGGATCCGCGCGCCTGAAGCAGGCGGTCGAGGCCGGGCTCAACGAGCCCGCCTCCCTGCATCCCGTCATCGATCCTGCGAAATGCCTCAACTCCAGGGCGTGCGTCGCCGCCTGCCCGGAGGACGCGATCGGCATCGTCAACGGCAGGGCGGAACTGGTGAACGCCGCCGCGTGCATCGGCCACGGCGCCTGCATGGCGGCCTGCCCGCACGACGCGATTCGCCTGGTCTTCGGCACCTCCAAGCGCGGAATGGATATCCCCACGGTCAACCCGAACTTCGAGACCAACGTGCCGGGCATCTTCATCGCCGGGGAGCTCGGAGGGATGGGACTGATTCGCAAGGCGGTCGAGCAGGGCCGCCAGGCCATGGAATCGATCGCCAAGCGCAAGGGGGGCGCCTTTGCGCACGACGTGGTGATCATCGGCGCGGGACCCGCCGGGATCTCCGCCTCGCTGGCGGCGAAGGAGAAGAATCTCAAGTTCGCGACGATCGAGCAGGAGGACTCCTTCGGCGGCACCGTCTACCACTATCCGCGCAACAAGGTCGTGATGACCGCGCCGGTGCAGCTGCCGATCGTCGGCAAGGTCAAGTTCGGCGAGGTCAGCAAGGAGAAGCTGCTCGAGTTCTGGACCAGCGTGGTGAAACGCACCGGCCTCAAGATCAATTTCTTCGAGCGCATGGAAACCGTGAAGCCGGACGGCCAGGGTTTCGTCGTGCGCACCTCCAAGCAGGAATACAAGACGCGCTCGATCCTGCTCGCCATGGGCCGGCGCGGCACCCCGCGCAAGCTCGGCGTCAAGGGCGAGGAACAGGCGAAAGTCGTCTACCGGCTGATCGATCCGGAGCAGTACCGCGGGCGGCACGTGCTGGTCGTGGGCGGCGGCGATTCCGCCCTCGAGGCCGCGGTCGCCTGCGCCGAGGAGCCCGGCACCAGGGTCACGCTCTCCTACCGCAGCGAGGCGTTCTCGCGCGTCAAGCAGAAGAACCGCGAGCAGGTGCAGAACGCCGAGAAGAAGGGAAAGCTGAAGGTCCTGCTCTCCTCGAACGTCGAGGAAATCGCCGCCGACTCGGTCTCGCTCGACCAGGGCGGCAAGAAGCTCAAGATCAAGAACGACGCCGTGATCGTCTGCGCCGGCGGCATCCTGCCGACGCCGTTCCTGAAGGAGATCGGCGTGCAGGTCGATACCAAGTACGGCACCGCCTAGGCAGGGCGCTTGGAGAGCCCGCCGTCGATGGTGACGATGGTGCCGCTCGTGTACGAGGACAGGTCGGAGGCGAGGAACACCACGCTCGCGGCGATCTCGTCGACGGTCGCCGGGCGGCCGAAGGGGTTCTTCTTGAGGAGCTCCGGGTAGCGCTCCTCGTCGCCCAGCACCGCCTTGGCGCGCTTGCGGGAGATCTTCGCGACGCGGTCGGTGAGCACGGGGCCCGGGTTGACGCCAAGCACGCGCACGCCGTACTCGGGGCTGGCCGCGCCCAGGGCCAGCGTCATCGACATCAGGCCCGCGTTGCCCATCGACCCCGCCACGTAAGTGGGCATCGGCCGCTCGCCCGCGGCGCCGATGATGTTGACGATGACGCCGCGCCGCCGTTCCTTCATTCTCGCCAGATAGTGCCGCGTCAGCCCGACGTAGCCGAACACCTTGAGGTCCCAGCCGGCGCGCCAGGCCGCATCGTCGACTTCCTCGATCGGGCCCGCCGGAATATCGCCCGCGTTGTTGATCAGGATGTCGACGTCGGGGCAGGCTTCGGTGAGTTTCTTCCTGGCCGCTTCCTGCGAAAGATCGAGTGCGAAGACCTGCACGTCGACCCCGGCGCCGTTGCGCAGCGCCGCCGCCTCGCGCTCGAGCAGGTCCTTCGAGCGCGCCGCGAGGCGCAGGTGGCAGCCTTCGCGCGCGAACCACTGCGCGATGCCCAGGCCGATTCCTTTCGACGCGCCGGTGATGAGGACCGTTCGTCCCGCGAGCTTCAGATCCATTCCGGTCTCCGCTTGTATGTATACAGCGCTACCTGGCCGCCCGCCCCTTGGCCTGCCGCCGCAGCTCCCGCGCCTTGTCGCCGTCTCCGGCCCTGAGCGCGCGGAAGATCTCCTGGTAGACCGCGATCACCTCGCGCGGCTGCGCGGCGAGGCTCTGGGCGAAGGCGAGCGTCTCGCGCTCGAGCTCGGCCGCGGGCAGCACCTCGTCGAGGAAACCCCATTCGCGCAGAGTCCCGGCGGCGATCGTCTCGCCGGCGAGCATCATGCGCCGGGTGCGCGTCTCGCCGATGATGGCGAACAGCCGCTCGAGCGCCGTCATCGGATAGTAGAGCTTGTTCTTCACCGCCGGCACGCACAGCCTGAGAGCGCTGTCGCCGAAGCGGAAATCGGTCGACACGGCGAGCTGCACCCCGCCGCCGTAGCAGTTGGCGTGCAGCATCGCGATTGTCGGAAAAGGCATGGCCTGCATGCAGCTCCAGAAGGACTCGACGCCCTTCTCGACGATGGCGAAGCCTTCCGCTCGCTTCGCGAACCCTTCGACGAACTTGAGGTCGACTCCGGCGGAGAAGGACTTCTCGCCCGCGCCCCGCAGCACCAAGGCGCCGACGTCCTCGCGCGCTTTCAGCTCGGCGGCCGCCGCGGCGAGGCCCTCGGCGACGCCGGCGTCGATCGCGTTCATGCGCGCGGCATTTTCGAAAGTGACGACCGCGACCGCACCGCGCATTTCAGTGGCGACGCTTCCCACGATCAGCTCGCGGCGGGAAGCGCGTCGACGAACCCCAGGCACAGGCGGTTGAACCCAGCCGGGTCCTCGAGATTGACGCAATGGCCGGTCTGCGGGAAGACGTGAAGGCTTGCGTCGGGCAGGACGCGCTTCAGGAAATCGCTCGGCTTGCGGCAGCCCGCGTCCTCGTCGCCCACCACCACGAGCACGGGAAGAAAGAGTGCAGCGAGCCGCTTCTCGTGCGCGTACAGCGGCGGGCGCTTCCCTTGCACGCCGCGCTGGGTGTTGGCGTGCCCGACCGGCGACATCGCGAGCAGCTGCTCGTTGAAGCGGCGGAACTCCGCGGGATTCTTGTCCTTCAGGCGCTTGCGCGTCGGGCTTTCGTTCATCTGCGCGGCGAGTGCCGCCATGCCGCTCGCTTCGAGCAGCTTCGCGGTCGCCTCCGCGTTCTGCCGGAAGGCCGCCGGATCGTCGGATCCCGAGCCGATGCCGACGAGCGTCGCCGAGAGAACCCGCCCCGGCTCCTTGAGCGCGTACTGCAGGCTCGATGCTGCGCCCATCGACACGCCGACGAGGTGCGCCTTGGCGATGCCGAGAGCGTCCATCACCGCGCCGATGTCGGCGACCGCGTGGTCCTGGGAGTAGGAGTCGACCGAAGCCGGGACTGCGGACGGCGGATATCCGCGCGCGTTGAAGACGACGCAGCGATAGCGCGCGCGGAAGGCCGCGACCTGCATGTCGAAGCTGCGGCAGGAGCCGCCGTACTCGTGCACGAACAGGATCGGCGTGCCCTGGCCGCTTTCCTCGCAGTGGAGTGCGACGCCGTCCGCGGTCCTGACTGTGTTCATCTCACTCCACCTTGAACCCGGATGTCTTCACCACCTGCGCCCAGCGCGCCATCTCTTTCCCGATGACCTCGGCGAATTCCTGCGGCGAGTCGGCCGCGGGCTCGAGCCCCTGCGTTGCGATCGCCTCGCGCAGCTCCGCCGACACCACCGCCTTGCGCACCTCGGCGTTCAGCCGCGCGACGATCTCGGCGGGCGTGCCTTTCGGGGCGATCAGGCCGAACCAGGCGTTCACTTCCAGGCCGGGGAGCCCGGCCTCGGAAGCGGTGGGAACCGAGGGAAGCTGGGCGACGCGCGCGGGCCCGAGGACGGCGAGAGCGCGCAGCTTCCCGGACTGGACGTTCTGCAGCTGGAACGAGGCGAGGATGTCGAAGCCGATCTGCACCTGCCCGGCGAGCAGGTCGACGAGTGCCGGCGCCACGCCCTTGTAGGGAACGTGGACGATCTCGACCCGGGCGAGCGACTTGAAGCTCTCGCCGGCGAAGTGCTGCAGAGTCCCGTCGCCGATCGAGGCGAAGTTGAGCGCGCCTGGCTTCCCCTTCGCGAGTGCGATCAGCTCCGCCAGCGACGCAGCCGGGACCGAGGCATTCACCACCACGATAAAAGGCGCGCTCGCGACCAGGCTCACGGGCGCGAACGCGGCGAGGGAGTCGTAAGGCGGATTGGCGCGGACCACCGGCGCCATGCCCAGCGTCGACACCGTTCCCAGGCCGAGCGTGTAGCCGTCAGCGGGAGACTTGGCGAGCGCGCCCACGCCGATGGTGCCGCCGGCGCCGGCGCGATTCTCGACGATCACCTGCTGCGCGAGTCCCTCGCCGAGCTTTTTCGCGAGCGCGCGGCCGATGAGATCGGTCGAGCCGCCTGCGGGAAAAGGGACGATTAGCCGCACCGGGCGCGATGGAAAGGACTGGGCGAGCGCCGTTCCGCACAGACAGGCGCAGAGGAGCGCGACTAAACGAGATACGCTCACGTTCGCGTCCGCCTAGGGCGCATCGCCCCTGAAGCCCGAGGCGCGGATGACCGGCCCCCAGCGGGCGTAGTCGGCGCGAACGATCGCCGCGAACGCCGCGGGGCTCATTTCGCGCACCTCGAGATCGAGATTGTGCATCCTGTCCTTCACGCCCTGGGTGCGCATCGCCTGCACGAAGGCGCCGTTCAATTTGTTCACCGTTTCGGCGGGCGTCGCGGCGGGAGCGAAGATCCCGAACCAGGCGTCGGCGGTGAGCGCCGGAAGCCCGAGCTCGGCGAAGGTCGGCACCTCGGGCGCGCCGGGCGAGCGTTCCCGGCCCGATGTCCCGAGAATCGCGATCTTCCCCGCTCTCGCCTGGGCGAGCAGCGTGCCCAGCGGCTGTACGGTCGCGGGAACGTGCCCGGCGACGACGTCGAGGATCGCCGGCCCCGCGCCCTTGTACGACACCTGCTGCAGCGGCACGCCCGCAGCCTGTCCGAGCAGCACGCCGAAGAAATGCGTCGAGCCGCCCGCGCCCGAGGAAGCGAAGCTCGCCCTTCCCGCATCGCCCCTGACCCAGCCGAGGTACTCGGCCAATGTCTTCGCCGGCAGCCCGGCGTGGACTCCGAGTGCGAAGTTCCATTTGCCCGTGTGCGCGACCGGCGCGAAATCCGTGAGCGGGTCGAAGGGCGGCTTCGCCAGCGTCTGCGGCCGGAAGATGACGGTCGCGTCGGGCGCAACCATGAGCGTGCCGCCGTCGGGCGCCGCGGCCTTCAAGGCCTCGGCGGCGATCTGTCCGACCGCGCCCGGCCGGTTCTCCACGACCACCGGCCGACCGAGCGCCTCGCCCATCGGCTCGGCGAAGATGCGTCCGAGCACGTCGACCGCTCCGCCTGGCGGATAGCCGACCAGCATGTGGGCCGGCTGCCGCGTCTGCGCCGGAGCGGTACCGCAGACGAGCGCCACGGTCAGTACGACCCAGCAACGGATTGGAAATCGCATCGGGGGATTCTATCCGACCCGCTGTTACCGGTCCTTGCCCAGCGACACGTCCATGACCATGCGCGCGAGCAGGTACAGGCGCGGCTCGATCGAATCGAGCAGGACGTACTCGGCATCGTTCGAGTGCGCGCCGAAGCCCTGCAACCCGAAGCGCTCCAGGGTCGCGGCCTTGGACTCGAGCGCCGCGAAGGCCGCGTCGGTGCCGCCGCCTTCGGCGACCGCATCCACCGCGAGCTTCCTTCCGATCTCGGCGTAGACCTTCTGCGCGTGCGCGCCGAGCGCGCGCGCCGCGGCGTTCGACTCCAGCGGCGGGCGGCGGCGCTCGAACGTCATCTCGACCTGCGTATCGGATATCAGCCGGTTGCGGATTCGCCCGCGCACCTCGCGCTCGATGCGGTCGTAGTCCGCGACGCGCAGCACGCGCACGTCGGCGGTCGCGCTAGCCTCGGCGGGAATGACGTTGCGGTTGGTGCCCGCGCTCGCCAGCGTCCAGTTCATCTTGAGGCCGGTCGAGGGATTCGAGAGATCGCGTGTCTGCAGGATCTGGTGCGCGAGCTCGTACAGGGCATTGCGCCCCATCTCGGGGGCGGACCCGGCGTGCGAGGCGCGGCCTTTCACCTTGAGGATCACCGAGGCGATGCCGGCGGTGGCGAGCGCGAGCTTGTCGCTGTCCACGCGCGAGGACTCGCAGGAGAACACCGCGTCGTGGCGCTCGCCTTCCCGGGTGATCAGCTTGCGCGAGCCCGGCGAGCTCATCTCCTCGTCAGCATTGATCAGCACGGTCACCAGTCCGTAGTCGCGGAAATCGATCGCCTTCAGGATCGCGAGCGCGTGAAGGACGAGCGCGACCCCCTGCTTGTCGTCGGCGATGCCCAGACCGTAGGCGCGGTCGCCCTCGATCCGGAAAGGCTGCTTCGCGAGCATGCCCCGCAGGTAGACCGTATCCATGTGCGCGAGCAGAAGGATCCTCCTGGTCCCCTTGCCTTCGAAGCGCGCCCGCACGATCTTGCCGATCTTCGCCGGCGTGTCCGCCATCCGGTAGGCATCCGCGGTCGGATCGATCAGGTCGACCTTGCCGCCGAGCGCCTGCAGGCGGCCGGCGATCAGATACGCGGCTTTCTCCAGGCCCTCCAGGTCGCGGCTGCCGGTCTCGATCGAGACCAGGTCCTTGAGCGTGTCGAGGAAGGGCTGCTTTTCCTTCTTCGCGAGGGAGAGGACCGGCTCGACCGGCTGGGCGAGCGCGCCGCCCATCAGCGCAAGCAACGCGACGAAGCGAAGCGCGAGGCTGCTCAAGAGTCCCTCCGGAAGCGTGCAAAGGGCGATTCTATCCTTTAGAGTCGGCGCATCGTGACTCCTCCCCGCGCACTCGACCGCAGGCTGATGGCGCTACTCGCCGTGTCGGTATTCGCCGGCGCGGGGACCATCCACTACCAGACGCCGATGCTCGCCGCCTTCGCCGCGGAGTTCCACGCGGACGCCGCGGCGGTCGGCTGGGTGGCGACGCTCACCTTCGGCGGATTTCTCGCAGGCACCTTCTTCCTCGTCCCGCTCGGCGACCGCTTTGACAAGCGCCGGCTGATCCTCGTCGAGCTGGCGGTGCTGATCGTCGCCCTGCTGGTGATGGCTTCGGCGCGCACGCTGCCGGCGCTGGTCGCGGCGAGCCTGGTCGTGGGTCTCACCTCGGGCTTCGCCCAGCTCGTCATCCCGCTCACCGCCGAGCTCGCGCCGCCCGAGAAGCGCGGGCGCGTGATGGGCACGCTGCTCGCCTGCCTGTTTCTCGGCATCCTGTTCGGGCGGCTCGCGGGCGGGCTCATCGCCCAGTTTCTCGGCTGGCGCTGGACCTACGTCGCCGCTGCGGTGATGCTGCTCGCGCTGGCTCCCGCGCTCGTCCTGTGGCTGCCCTCGATGCCCTCGAGGACGCGGCTCGGCTACGCCCGCCTGATCGCCTCGCTGTTCGGATTCCTGCGCAGCAACGCGACGCTGCGGCGCGCCTCGACCATCCAGTTCCTTCTGGGCATCTCCTACGGGGCCTTCTGGGCGACGGTCGCGCCGATGATGCTCGCGCTGCACGGCTTCGGCCCCGCGCAGACGGGGCTGCTGGCGATCCCCGGCGCGGCGGGCATTCTGGCCTCCCAGCCCGCGGGCCGCTGGAGCGACCGCTACGGATCCTTTCCCATCGTCACCGGGGGCGTGTGCCTGGTGCTCGCGGCCTACGTCGTGCTCGCCTTCGCGCCGCTGTGGGTGGGCGCGGTGATCGCGGGCGCGGTGCTGCTCGACTCGGGTCTGAGATCGGCGATGGTCGCCAACCAGACGCGCATCACCGCGGTCGCACCCGAGGCGCGCAGCCGCTTCAACACCGTGTTCGGCGCGCACATCTGGGGCGGCAATGCGGTGGGGGCGTTTCTCGCGAGCACCGCGCTCGCGCACTGGGGATGGACGTCCGTGTGCGCGATCGCGGTCGGGGCGTCGTGCGTGGCGCTTCTCGTGCAGTGGCGGACACGCGGCGCGCGTTCTTCGCACTGAACCGAGAAAAGAAAAACGGCGGGCCCCCGCGGGCACCGCCGTCTTTCGGGCGCTGGTGCGCTTACTTCTTGGCCGCGTCCTTCTTGGCGTCGGCGGCAGGAGCAGCGGCAGGCGCCGCAGGTGCGGCGGCGGGCGCTTCGGCCTTGGGCGCATCGGACTTCGCCGCGTCTACGGCGGGAGCCGCGGGCGCCGTGGTCACGGGAGCGGGTTGGGCCTTGGGGGCCGGTTCTTGTTTCTGGCCGCAAGCGGCGAGCGCGACGACCAGGGCAGCGGACAACAGCAGCGATTTCGTGTTCATGTTCCTCGATTTTGGATAAAGAAAAGCCCGCGGCGGGTGCTGCGGGCGGGTGGGATTATATCCGAGCCACCCGGACCGCTGCGAAAAATCCCCATCTGCGTGCGCACTTCCAACGAATAGGTATGATGAACGGAAATTGTCGTATCTCGAGGACAGGGCGCCCGAGATGAATCCGAGAATCGCCGCCGCGTTGTGGCTTGTCGCCGCGCTATCGAGTCCGTGTGCCGTGCTCGCTCAGGACACCTTCCAAGCGGAAGCGGGCCTCTCCTACTCCCGCTTCAAATCCGACAATCTTCGTACGAACCAGGCGGGCGCGAACGCCACCTATTACTTCGACAAGCTTCCCACTCGGCCAGACTATCCGTTCGAGCAGGCTCAGTTCGCGGAGCGCACTGCAAGCCTCGGCGCGAACTACGCCTGGACATCCTCCGATATCTCGGGCCTGGATAAGGTCAGCGACGGCTCGATCTACGGCGCGAGCGCCATTTTCGCCAGGCCCGGCTCGCCTTTCATCGCTACCGCTGCCTACTCGTCGCTCAAGGGGGGGAAATTCAGGACCCCCGGCACGTCCCAGGAGACCGAGAGCGACGCGCGGCTCTATCAAGTATCCGCCGGGCTCTACGTCGCCAGGACCACCGACGTCCTGCTGACCTGGGCGCGAGGCACGTCGGACTCCAAGTCCACCGGCAGCGCGACCCAGACCAGCACGTCCACCTTGGTCGGAATCTCCGGCGAGCACCTGATGCGCCTTCCGATGGGCGACTACTTCGCTTTCACCGCTGGCGTCTTCCAAGATACGCGCGAGCAGCAAAATGCTCCGTCCGAGAAGAACCACGACTACGTCTTCCAGGCGACGTACTACCCGACGCACATGCTCGGCATCACCGCCGGCGTCCAGCTCAATCGTGGCGACGATAACCTGGCCGAAGGGGAGACCTACAGCGCCGGTGTGAGGATGTTCTTCACGCCGGCGTTCAGCACAAGCCTCGACTACCGTCACTTCGCGGCCAAGGCAACGAACAACGACGACGACAGGATCGCGCTGAGGGCCGCACTCCGCTTCTAGTGGGATTACTGCGGCTGGATGTTCGCCTCGCGCGCGATCCTGCGGAACGTCCCCATCTGCTCGCGCACGAACTTCGCGAATTCGGCCGTGTTCATCGGCGCGGCGGCAATGCCGATCCGGCCGAACTGCTCGCGCACTTCCTTGCTCTGAACGACGGTGTTGACCTGCGCGTTCAGCTTCTGCACCACCGCCGCCGGCGTCCCCGCGCGCGCCCACATTCCGAACCACAGCGCGAGGTCGTAGTTCGCGAGACCCGCCTCGGCGAGCGTCGGGATATCGGGAACGATCTCTGCGCGCTTCGACGTCGATACACCGAAGGCGGCGAGCTTGCCCTCCTTCAGGTGTCCGATCACCGCGTCGAGCGGCGCCATGTAGAACGACGTGCGCCCTGCGATGGTGTCCTGGATGGCCTCGGGCGAGCCCTTGTACGGGATGTTCAGCATCTTGATGCCCGCGGCCTGCGCTACGTATTCGGCCGCCATATGGGTCGAGGTGCCCACGCCCGCCGACGCGAATGGGATGTGCCCGGGCTGCGCCTTCGCCGCGTCAATGAGCGATTTGAGCGTCGGGTAGGTGCCCCCCTTCGCCGTGACCATCACGTAGGGCGTCATGCCCAGCATCGCGACATCGACGATGTCGATCAGCGGATCGTAGGGCAGGCTCTTGTAGATCGCCGGGTTCGCCGCGTGCGAGGCCGACTGCACCATCAGCATGTAGCCGTCGGCCTCCGCGCTGAGCATCGCCTGCGTGCCGATGATGCCGCCCGCGCCGGGACGGTTCTCCACCAGCACGGGCTGCTTGAAGGCGTCGCTCAGGTGCTTGGCGACGATGCGACCGGCGATGTCGGCGCCCGACCCCGGTGTGAGCGGCACGATGATGCGTATCGCTCTTACGGGGTATTCCTGCGCGACCGCCGCATGCGCGACGAAGGCCGAAGCGAGGAGGATGGCTGCGGCCGGGACCCTCGCCGAGGTCTTCATCGCCCCTCCCGGGTCCTGCAGGGCCTCAAAGCACGATGATCAGAAGCACGACCGCGAGGATGATGACGGTGATGAGCAGCAGATCGTTGTTGGTCAGCCTGCCGCCCGCGGGAAGCATGTCCAGCTTGCCGGCGATCAGGTGGACTTCCTTGTCGCCCATCGCGGCGACCCGCGCCTTGGCTTCATCGGGCGAGACGCCCATCGCCTTCAGCTTCTCGACGACTTCCGGGCGCGCCATGAACGCGCGGAGCTTTTCCCGGTCGGCATCCTGATTCGCCGGTTCGACCGAGGCCGCCGCCTCGTCGGTGCTGACCAGCTCGGCGTATGCGGTACTGCAGGAAAGCGCGAATCCGAACAGAGACGAGGCGAGGAAGCGAGAGACTCGAAGACGGTCGTTCATGATTCACTCCTTCCGATAGGTGTGGGAACGTGGGATTGTAATAGGGAATCCAGGACCTGTTCCTGGCATCTCAGTGCAGTATTCCCGCTTCGCGCATATACCGCAGCACGCCCGGATGGACCAAGTCCCGCCGTGGCGCCGCTGCGAGCGTGTTCTCGAGCGTCGATTCGCCGCCTTGCGCATGGCGAGCCGCGATCACGCTCTTCCCCTTGTGCAGCGCCCGCGCCAGGCGGTAGGCGACGTCCTCGGGCAGCGCCGGGGCTGCGAGCACCAGCGAGTACGAGCCGAGCGCGGTAATCGGCAAATCCTGGCCGGGGTAGCTGCCGGCGGGCACGTTCATCGGCTTGATGAAAGCGTGTTTGGCGAGAACGCGCCGGATGTCCTCGGCGGCCGGCGCGATGAAACGCGCACCGCCCGGCGCTTTCGCCACGGTCACGAATCCCGGCCAGCCGATGCCGCCGCCCCAGAGCGCGGCCGCGCGGCCGTCGAGGACCATCGCGGGACCGTCGCCCGCCTTCTCCAGATAGATCGGCTTGAAATCGCGGTCGATGTCCAGGCCGAGACCGTCGAACACGTAGCGGGCCAGGACGACGAAGCCCGAGCCCGACGCGCCCCAGGCGATCGGCTTGCCCTTGAGGTCGGCGACGGCGCGCGCCGGGCTGTCCGAGCGCACCACGAACATGCCGAAGTTGGAGTACATCGCGTTGATGATGCGCAGGTCCGCCTTCGGCCGGCCGATCCCCTGCAGCGCCTCGTAGGTCACTTCGCCGGTGGCCTGCCCGATGTCGATCCTGCCGGCCTCGAGCAGGGGGATGTTCTCGGTGCTGCCCTTGGTGTTCTTCGGCTCGACCGAGAGAGTCGGGTCCATCTCGTTCAGCGTGCTCGAGTAGGCCTCGCCGTAGACCGGAAAACCGCCGCCGGGGGTCGCGGTGCCGAGGACGACCACGGTCCTTCGTTGCGCCGCGGCCGCAGTGGTGTTCATGCGGCGACTGTATCATGACGCTCTTTGAGGTAGGAGCATGGTTCGCGGAACCGTCCTGATCGCTGCGCTCCGCTGGTGCGGCGTCTTGGCAGAGATCCCGCGGCCGTTGGCCTCGGGATGACGCTTCACGTCACTCCGCGCGCGCGCCGGAGGAGCGGATCACGGCCGCCCATTTCTTCGCCTCCTCCTGCATGAAGATCTTCAGATCCTCCGGGGAGCCGCCCACCGGCCGGGCGCCCTGGGCGATCAAAGCGCTGCGCATCTCGGGCCGCTCCACCGTCTCGACCAGCGAGAGGTTCAATTTGTCGACGACAGCCCGAGGCGTGCCGGCCGGCGCGACCACCGCGTGCCAGGAGGCACCGAGCACGCCCGGCAAGCCGATCTCCAGTGTCGTCGGCACGTCGGGAAGGAGCGACGAGCGCTCGGTCGCCGTGATCACCAGCGCCTTGAGCCGTCCGGCCTTCACATGCGGCAGGAAAGCCGGAATAGTGTTGAACGCGATCTGCACCTTGCCCGACATCATCTCGGGAAGAGCCTGCGCGACGCCTTTGTAGGGCACGTGCACGATCTGAATGCCCGCTTCGCTCTTGAACAGCTCGCCGATGAGATGCAATCCCGAGCCGATGCCGGTCGAGCCGAAATTGAGCTCGCCGGGATGCGCACGCGCGTAGGAGAGGAGCTCGACCGCGGAGTCCACCGGCAGCCTGGGGCTCGCGAACAGCACGAAGGGCAGCGTCGCGACCAGCGACACCGGCTCGAAGTCCTTCGCCACGTCGTAGCCGAGCTTCTTGTACAGGCCGGGTCCGATCGCGAGCGGCCCGACGTTGCCCCACAGCAGCGTATAGCCGTCCGGCGCGGATTTCGCGACCGCCTCGCTGCCTATCGTTCCGCCGGCGCCGCCGCGGTTGTCGATGACGACCGGCTGGCCGAGCACAAGCGACCAGGACTGGCCGACGAGCCGCGCGGTCGCGTCCACCGATTCCCCCGCGGGGAAAGGGACGACCAGGTGGATGGCTTTGGCGGGAAACTGCGCAAGGGCGCCCTGCGCGAGAGCAAGCAACAGAAACAACGCTGCGGCACGGCCCATATTCCGGTCCCTGTAACAAATGTTTGCAGGCCGGCGGAATATAGACGATCCGGCTGCAGCACGCTTCGGCCTTTCGCGGGCCTGACACCGGGTCTCTCCGCGGGCGTGGTATTCTTTCCGCGAGCTCACACGTTAACCCTGCTATTCTCGCAGAGGAGGAAAACACCATGAAAATCCCCGGCTCGCAATTTGCGTCGAGCAGGACTCTCGCCGCGGCTGCGCTCGCGCTCGCGCTTGCCGCCTGCGGCGGCGGCAAGACCGTCGTCGAGAGCGATCTCGGCATCAAGGGCGCCCCCGACTGGGTCAACAAGGGCACCCAGGCCGTCAACGACAAGGACGGCAGGCTGTTCCACGGCGTAGGCTCTTCGCCCTCCCTGGGCGACGAGGCGCTGCAACGCTCGACCGCGGATGACCGCGCGCGCGCCGAAGTGGCGCGCATGCTCTCGACCTATCTGGACGTGGTCAGCAGCGACTACGCTGCGTCCTCGGGCACCGGCTCCAGCACCAGCGCCGACCAGTCGGTGTCGCGCCAGATCAAGGCGGTCACCAAGCAGAATCTCGCGGGCTCGAAGATCATCGGCCGCTGGAAGGACCCGAAGACCAGCACGGTCTACTCGATCGCCGAGCTCGACCTCAAGCAGATCAAGACCACACTGGAAGGCGCCAACGGCATGAACGACGACCTGCGGCGCTACGTCGGCCGCAACGCGGATAACATTTTCGACAAGGTGTCCGGGGAGAAGAGCAAATGAGCCACCGTCCGTTTCTGCGCGCCGGCCTCGCGCTGGTCGCGCTGGTCGCCGCATCCGCCTGCTCGACCAAGGTCGAGCGCCTTGACGAATCCAAGGCGGTGGATCTGAGCGGGGGCTGGAACGACACCGACTCGCGCATGGTGTCCCAGGAAATGATCCAGGACTCGCTGTCGCGCGCCTGGCTGCAGGAGTTCCGCGGGCGCCCGGGGCAGACGCGGCCTGCGGTGATCGTCGGCGAGGTGCGCAACCTCAGCCACGAGCACATCAACACCAACACCTTCACCCTGGATCTCGAGCGCGCGCTGATCAACTCCGGCAAGGTGGATTTCGTGGCCACCAAGCAAGAGCGCCAGGGAATCCGCGACGAGCGCAAGGACCAGGACCTCAACGCGCGCGAGGAAACGCGCAACGCCATGGGGCGGGAGCTGGGGGCGGACTTCATGCTGACGGGGACGATCAATACCATCGTCGATCCCAACGGGAGCGAGCAGCTCCTGTTCTACCAGGTCAACATGACCCTCATCAGCCTCAAGGACAACCGCAAGGTCTGGGTCGGGCAGAAGGACATCAGGAAGCTGGTGACGCGCAGCAAGATGCGGTTCTAGCGACCGGCTCCGGCAAAGGCCGTGTCTGCGTGCGGCGTTACGGCGAGCCTTCGGTTGCCGTTCGCGGCAGCGAGCCTCGCCGCGCTCGCGGCGTGCGCGACCTTCAGCGACACCATCCAGTCCACCGAATCCAGCCTCGCGCGGCAGCAGCCCAGGGCCGCGCTCGCCGAGTACGAGAAGCTGAAACCGAATGCCGCCGACCGCGTTCTCTACCTGATGAACACGGGAATGCTCCAGCGCATGTCGGGGGACTACGACACGAGCACACGCACGCTCGAGAGCGCCAAGGGGCAGATCGAGCAGCTGCGGGCGCTTTCCCTGCGCGAGCAGGCGCTCTCGGTCACCGTCAACGATGCCACCAAGAGCTTCGTCGGCGAGGACTTCGAGCGGGTGATGGTGAACAACTACCTCGCGCTCAACTACCTGGAGCGCGGGCAGCTCGACGCCGCGCGCGTCGAGGCGCTGCAGGTGGACGTGCTGCTGCGCGAGAAGCAGCAGCGGACCTCGAAGAACAACCCGTACACCGAGGACGCCTTCGCGCGCTACCTCACCGGCATCGTGTACGAGGACGAGGGCGAGTGGAGCGACGCGATGATCGCCTACCGCAAGGCCTACGAGGCCTACGGGAAGCAGCTCAAGGCCTTCGGCGTGCCAGTGCCCGAGCCGCTGAAGCACGATCTCATACGCCTCGCCGACCGCATGGGCATCGCCGACGAGGCCAAGCGCTACCGCGAGGAGTTCAAGATCGACCAGACCCCGAGCGAGGCGGAGCTGCTCGAGCGCGGCGAGGTCATCTTCATCGTCCACGCCGGGCTCGCCCCGCTGAAGCGCGAGAAGGCGATCACCGCGCCCAACCCGGCGACCGGGCGCATCGTCAGGGTCGCGGTGCCGGAGTACCGGCCGCGAGCGCATCCTTTCGCCTACGCGCAAATCGCCGCGGACACCGCGTCGGCGAAGACTTCGCGAGTGGAGAACATCGAGGGGATCGCGATGAAGACTCTCGATTCCGAGATGGCAGGAATCACCGCGCGAACGATCGCGCGCGCAATCGCCAAGGACAGCCTCGCCGGCGCCGCGGCGGCCTCCGGCGGCAATAACAACAGCTCGAGCGCGCTGTTCGGGCTGGCGGTCAACCTCGCCGGCGTCCTCACCGAGCGCGCCGACACCCGCAGCTGGTTCACTCTCCCCGGCGAGATCCACCTCGCGCGGCTGCCGCTCCCGCCGGGCGAATACAGGCTCAAGATCGAGCTCCACGGGCGAGACGACCGCGTGCTCGATTCGAGCGAGACCAAGATCACGCTGCGCAAGGGAGAGAAGAAATACGTATCGCGGCACTGGATTCCAACCAATCTCGAGGTAAAACCATGAAGCCATGGCTATGGATCGTTGTGGGCGTTTCACTGTTCGCTTGCGCGAGCGCGCCTTCCACCCCGGACTGGGTGAACGGCAAGAGCGCCAAGTATTCCGACAGCCAGTACCTCGTCGGCCGCGGCCAGGCGGACACGCAGGAGGACGCGCGCAACCGCGCGCGCGCCGACCTGGCGAAGACCCTGGAAGTAGGCGTGTCGGCGAAATCGAGCGATGTCACCACTTACAGCTCGGGTCCTGCCGGCGGCACCGAATCGCAGGTCTCGCGCAGCATCACGACGCGCACCGAGCAGATCGTTCGCGGCATCCAGATCCCCGAGACCTGGCAGGATCCGACGACCAAGTCGATCTACGCGCTCGCGGTGCTGCCGCGCTCGCAGGCGGCGATGGGGCTGCGGACCGACATCGACCGGCTCGACGCGGCCACGCGCGGCTATGTCGCCGGGGCACGCAGCACACCCGACCTGCTGGCGCAGGTCGCCTCGGCGAGCCGGGCGCTCGACTCGCAGCGCGAGCGCGACGCCGTTCAGCGGACGCTCCAGGTGATCGACGTCACGGGGCGCGGCGTGGAGCCCGAGTTCAACAGCGGCCAGCTCGCCGCGGACCTCGACGCGCTGCTGAAGCGCGTGCGCATGAAACCGCAGGCGCCGAGCTCGCAGGAGCTGGAGCGCATGCTCTCAGCGGCGCTGTCGGCGGCCGGCTTCGTGCCGGAGGCCGGAGCGGCGGCGCCCTACGTGCTCTTCGGCTCCCTGCAGCTCGACGATCTCGGCGTGATCGACGGCTGGTACTGGATGCGCGGGACACTGGAGGTCCAGCTCACGGAGGCGGCGAGCGGCAAGGTGCGCGGCAACAAGCGCTGGGAGATCAAGACCTCCAGCCCGCAGAAGGCCACGGCGCAGCGGCGCACGCTCGACGAGGCGGACGCGACCCTCAAGCGCGAGCTGCGGCCGACGATCCTCGGGTTTGCGGTCGGAAACTAGGCGCGGCTCACGGCGCCGCCCGCCGCGCGCGTATGCGAAAGCGCAGCTCCAGGCCGTCCTTCACCGCGATCGCCCCGCCCAGGAGCGAGTAGGGAGTGATCCCGAAATCGCTCTGGTTGAACGCGAAGCGCCCCGACACGAGGATGGTCTGCGCATCGGCCTGGACTTCAGCCGGCACCTGCAGCGTGCGCGTCACGCCGTGCAGCGTGACCGCGACGGCGAGCGTCGCTTTCCCCTGCTTCGCGTCTACGTCCTTCACACCGATGACGGCGAAGGGAAACTTCTCCGCCTCGAGCACGTGGTTCAGCATGTTGGAGCGTGTTCCCTCGATGTCGGACTCGGTGGGCTGGGTGTCGAAGCCCGCCTCCTTGCGCAGGGCCGGCTCGTCGACGACCAGACGCGCCAGCGCCGCATACAGGTCCGCGCGACCTTCGCCCGGCGCGACATAGCCGGTGACATCGTGGCTCGCGACCACGTGGTCGTGGCCCAGGCGCGCGAGCGAGCCGCCGCGGCGCACCTCGATCACGACGAGCGACTCCGCGGGGTCCGCGCGGTAGACGGGCTTGCCCTGCTTCAGCGCCTGCTGGTAGTACCCTTCCGGAAATTCCGCCGGCGGCGCGACGGGCGCCTCGACGCGCAGGAGCTCGGCGCAAGCCGCCAGGAGCAGGACAAACAGCGAGGCCGCCGCGAGGGCGGCGCGATGCAGGTGAAGGCTCATACTCAGCCCTTGCGCAGCTTCACCTTGAACTTCACTTTCACGTCGGCGCCGATCACGTCGGTCGCCTTCCATTCGCCCAGGCCGATGCCGAAGACACCGCGCCTGAGCGTGAGCTCGCCTTCCATGGTCGCGCCCTCGCCCGTGGGCGTCCAGGCGAACGGCACCTCGACCGCCTGCTTCACGCCCTTCAGCGACAGCGTTCCGCGCGCCACGTAACGGCCGCCGTCGCGGCGCAGGTCAGTCGAGTGGAACTCGGCCTGCGGGAAGCCGGAGTAATCGAACCAGTCCTTGGTGCGGATCTCCTTGTTCACGTCGGGGATGGCCATGTCGGCGCTCGTCACCTTGATGGTGACGTCGAGGCTCCCGCCGGCGGGCTTGTCCGGGTCGAAGCGCAACCGCGTGTCGAATTCCTTGAACACGCCCGGCGCCGGGGCCTTCTCGAAGGTCGCGGTGAATTCGAGCCTGCTGCCCGCGGGATCCATTTTCCAGCTGGCACCTTGAGCGAAAAGCGGCGCGGGCAACGCGAGCAGCAGCCCGGCCGCGAGGGAGGCGATGTTGTTCATGATGTTTTCCAGGGAAGCATGCGCGTGAGCACGGCATCGCGCCTGACGTAGTGATGGCGCAGCGCGGCGCCGACGTGCGCGACCAGGACCAGAGCGAGCAGCGACACCAGCCAGCCGTGCACCGAAGCGAACAGGTCGGCCGTGGCCTTGTCCGGGGCGGTGATCGCGGGCAGCGGGATGGTCCAGAAGATCCTGAACGGCACGTTGCTCGCCGAGCTGATGACCCAGCCGGTGAGCGGCAGCGCGATCATCAGCGCGTAGAGCAGAAAGTGGGAGAGGTGCGCGCCCAGGCGCTCCCACGCCGCCATTTCCGCCGGAAGGGCGGGCACGCGTCCGGACAGGCGCCAGAGAAGACGCAGCGCGAGCAGCGCGAGGATCAGCATGCCGGCCGACTTGTGCCAGACGTAGAGGTTCAGCTTGGTCGGCGAGACATGCCAGCTCACCGCGACGAGACCGAGCGCGATCTGCGCGAAGATGAGCGCCGCCATCACCCAGTGAAACAGCTTCGCTGGCGCGCCCCAGGAATCGATATCGTTGCGAAGCATCAGGACCCTTGCGTTTGGCTGACTGCATGCTCCCGGGACTTGGTGGAGTCGTATGATAGTCGGTTAGGCCCGATTCGATCCAACCCGAGGAGTAATGCACCTCGAAGACGCCGACAACCTCACCATCTTCGCGCCGACCGAGAAGGGGAAGGCGGAGCTCAAGTCCGGATCCACGAAGCTCTCCGCCGTGGCACTCGAGTTGATGGTGATGTTCGATGGGAAATCGCCCATCTCCACGATCGTGAAGCGGGTGGCCGGCGCGCGCCCCGGGGAGATCAGCGAGGCGGT
This sequence comes from Burkholderiales bacterium, assembly GCA_035519135.1. GTDB lineage: Bacteria > Pseudomonadota > Gammaproteobacteria > Burkholderiales > SG8-39 > VBDM01. Next base: position 51,376 of record DATIWX010000117.1, read on the forward strand.
GGAGGCGCTGCTCCGCGACAAGCTCGTCGACCTTGTCCAGCCGGGTAAGACCGTCGAAGAGGACTTCGGTTCCTTCTTCGAGGTTCCTATCGAAGCGATGCCCGACAGCGTGTCGGCGAAATTCCGCGACGAGGCCGAAAAAGGCCTGCAGTCGCTCGACCGCAGCGGTTACTACATCAGCGTCGCGCGGCAGGCGCCCGCCAAGAAAGTGCCCAACAACGGCACCCGATACTCGGTCCTCCTGATCGAGGACAACGCGCCCTTCATCACCGCCGTGCGAATGCTGCTCAAGCTCGAAGGCTACGAGGTACGCGTCGCGAGCAGCCGCGACGAGATCGTGGCGGCGCTGAGAACAGCAGCCTTGCCCGACGCCGTCCTGCTCGACGTCAACCTGCCCGGCACCGACGGCTTTTCCATTCTCGCGCGAATGCGGCAGCACCCCGGCCTGCGGGCCGTACCGGTGATCATGCTCACCGCCCAGGCGAGCCGCGGGGACGTCCTGCGCGGCCTCTCGGGCGGGGCGAACGGCTACATCACCAAGCCCTTCGAGCACGAGGCTCTGATGAAAAGCCTGCGCGCGGTGCTCGGGGTCGCCGACTGACCGGGAGTCAATCAGCGCTTCGGCGCGAGCAGCCCGAACATCGCGCCCTGCGGATCGAACGCCTGGGCGATCCATTGCCCGGTGGGAACCTGCTGCGGCTCCAGGGCGATCCTGCCGCCCGCGCCCTTCACTCGTCCGACCGCGGCATCGATGG
>DATIWX010000118.1:0-13831 GCA_035519135.1 Burkholderiales bacterium
GCGCCTGCATCCATGTTCCGCCGCCGCCCGCGAATCAGATCATTCACGTGATCAGCGCAAAGCCGATCAAGAACCTGCGCGTGATGGACGCAGTCTGGGTTTCTGGAGAACTCAAGGCGGCGCGCTACTCCAAGCAGACCCCCATGGGCATGGGGGCTGCAGGTTATCAGATCAACAGCACGGTGGTGGCTCCATACAAGGAACCCGCTCGTACGAGGAATTGATTTGACCGGCGCCGGTGGGTTTCGCCCTGCCTGTCGCAAAATGTGCGGGTGACTGCGCCGCTCTCCCGGACCGGAAACGCACTCGTCGGACTTCTCGTGCTGACAATGGGCAGCGCCTTGCCTCACCTGCCGGCCGGCTCCCAGAGGTTCGACGTGCCCGGAAGCTTATCACCGCGGCCGCGCTCCTGACCATGCTGTGGCCTTCCATGGTTTTGCCTGCGGGTCAGCCGACCGCCGTTTCCAACTTTCCTGTCGCCGTCACCGGTCGGCACAAGCAACATGGAAAGCCCCAGTCCAAGTCGCCGCAACCCGCCAAGACGAACGCCGGCGACGGCAAGGACGGCGAAAAGAAGTAGAGCGGTCTAAGCCGTCATTTCATCTGCATGGGCGCCGACGAGGCGCCCATCTTGAATCCGAGGTGCACGGTGAGAGCGTCGCCGTTCTTCACGTCCTTGATGGCGCTCGGCGGAAAGTGCAGGTGCAGCATCCCTTCGTGCGTCTTCAGCTGGAACGTGCCCTTCTTGTGATCGATCTTCTGCACGGTCCCGCTCATGTCGTGCTCTCCCATCATTCCGGACATCGCCTGAGCGAATACCGGCGCCGTGGAGAAGAAAATCGAGGTTGCGAATGCGATCAGCGGAATCCAGGTCTTCATGTCGGTGGCTCCTGAGGTTGCGGACGCGGGGGAAAGGCGTGAACAGGCTGAATGAGTCTCGACGCCATGCTCGCCCGAGTCAAGCTCTGGTATTCTCCGCCCGATATGCAAGGAAGACTCGAAGACCGGCGCCTGCTGACCGGGCAGGGCCGATTCACCTCCGATTGGAATTTTCCGAACCAGGCCTATTGCGCGTTCCTGCGCTCGGACCGGGCGCACGCCGAGATCGTCGCGATCGATTGCGCCGCGGCCCTCGCGGCGCCGGGCGTGCTCGCCGTGCTCACCGGCCAGGACGTCGCGGAGGCCGGCTACAAGTCGATCCCGACCAACCTGGGCGTGAAGGACCGCTTCGGCGAGCCGCTGAAGAAGCCGCCGCGCCCGGTGCTCGCGCAGGGCAAGGTGCGCCACGTCGGCGAGTGCGTCGCCTGCGTCGTCGCCGAGTCGCCGCACGCGGCGCAGGACGCGGCCGAGCTGATCGCAGTCGAGTACCGCGAGCTGCCCGCGGTGACCGATGCGCGCAAGGCGCTCGAGCCGGGCGCCGCGCAGCTGCACGCCGAGCTGCCGGGCAATCTCTCCTTCGACTGGGTGACGGGCGACGAGGCCGCGACCGAGACGGCGTTCCGCGCCGCGAGCCGCGTGGTGAAGCTCAAGCTGGAGAATCCGCGCATGGTCGGCAATCCGATGGAGCCGCGGGCGTGCCTGGCGACCTACGACCCCGCGTCTCAGAAATACGCGCTCTACGCCTGCACGCAAGGGACGGCCGGGATGCGCGGCCAGCTGGTCTACACCATGGGCGTGCCCGACGACAAGATCGACGTGATCGCCGAGGACGTGGGCGGCGGCTTCGGCGTGCGCTTCAACATGTATCCGGAATACTGCGCCGTCCTGCTCGCGGCGAAGCGGTGCGGGAGGCCGGTGAAGTGGACCGGCAGCCGCTCGGAGGTGTTCCTCTCCGACGAGCAGGGCCGGGACGTCGCGAGCGAGTCCGAGCTCGCGCTCGACGCGCAGGGGAAGTTCCTCGCGCTGCGCTTCACCTATGTCGCCGATCTCGGCGCCTACCTCGCCCCGACCGGGCCGTTCATCAACACCCAGGGCGTGGTCGCCTGCCTCACCGGGGTCTACGACGTGCAGGCGGCGTGCGCGCGCGTCAAGCTCGCGGTGACCAACAAGTCGCCGGGCGCCGCCTACCGCGGCGCCGGCCGGCCGGTGATGTCCTACATGCTCGAGCGCCTGGTCGAGCAGGCGGCGCTCGAGCTCAACATGGACCCGGCCGAGCTGCGCCGCAGGAACCTGGTGCCCGAGGGCAAGTTTCCCTACAAGGCGGTGAGCGGCTTCACCTACGACTGCGGCGATTTCGAAGGGGTGCTCGACGACGCGCTGCGCGCTTCCGACTGGGCGGGATTCCCGGCGCGACGGGCGCAGTCGCGCTCGCGCGGCAAGCTGCTCGGGCGCGGCATGGCCGCCTACATCGAGGCGAGCGGCGGCGGCTTCGCGCCCTCGGACCAGGTCGAGCTGCGCTTCGGCGCCGACGGCACGATCACGATGTACGCGGTGTCGCACAACCACGGGCAAGGCCACGAGACCAGCTACGCGCAGGTCGTCGCCGCGGTCACCGGGCTGCCGCTCGAGAATTTCCGCCTGCGCAACGGCGACCCGGCGGTGCGCCTGGTGGGCAACGCGACCGGCGGCTCGCGCTCGCTGCTCGGCGTCGGCAGCGTGATGCAGATCGCGGCGAAGCAGGTGGTGGAGAAGGGGCTCGCGCTCGCGTCGAAGGATCTCGAGGCCGCGGCGGCCGACATCGAGTTCCGCGGGGGAAGCTACCGCATCAAGGGTACGGACCGCGCGGTGACGCTGCTCGCGCTGGCGAAGAAATACGCGGGCACGCCGCAGGCGCTCGACGTGAGGAGCGAGGGCAAGTTCGGCGCGACCTTCCCGAACGGCTGCCACGTCGCCGAGGTCGAGATCGAGCCGGAGACCGGCATCGCCGAGGTGGTGCGCTTCACGGCGGTGGACGACGCCGGCAATCTCGTGAACCGCCAGATCGTCGAAGGGCAGATGCAGGGCGGCATCACCCAGGGAGCGGGGCAGGTGTTCGGGGAGGTGGCTGTATACGATGCGGAGACCGGGCAGCTCCTCACCGGGAGCTTCATGGACTACCCGATGCCGCGCGCCGGCCTGGTGGGCGGCCTCGCCGTTCACGAGCACCCGGTTCCGACCGCGGCCAACCCGCTGGGCGCCAAGGGAGTCGGGGAGGCCGGGGTCAGCGGCTCGCTGCCGGCGATCATGAACGCGGTGGCCGATGCGCTGCGGCAGGCGGGCGTGGCCCACTTCGACATGCCGGCGACGCCCGACCGGATCTGGCGGGCGCTCGAAAACGCGAAGGCGGGGCGTACACTGTAGCGTCGCAACCGACAGGAGATCGCCATGAACCATGGAAACATCTCCCCGGAAATCGCCAAGGGCCTGAAGGTCCTCCGCTCGCGAATCGCCAAGGCCGGCGTGCCTTCGTCCAAGCTCGACGAAACCCTCAATATCGCGACCTGGAACATCCGGGAATTCGGCAAGACGCCGCGCAAGGATGCGGCGATCCACTATATCGCCGAGATCCTCGGACAGTTCGACCTCATCAGCATCGCGGAGCTGCGAGACAACCTCGGCGATCTCGAGAAGGTCATGCAGATCCTCGGGCCGTACTGGCGCGCGATCTACTCCGACGCGATCGAGGACGACGGGGGAAACGACGAGCGCATCGGCTTCATCTACGACAAGAGGGCCGTCGCCTTCACCGGATTCGCCGCCACGGCGAATCCGCCGCGCACCAAGACCGGAGATCTGTACCTGCCCAAGTTCACCTGGTGGCGCGAGCCCTTCATGGCGTCCTTCAGCGCGGGAAGCTTCGACTTCGTGCTGCTCGCCGCGCACGCTCAATGGGGAACCTCCGCCGGTCGCGTGGCGGAGCTCCAGTCTCTCGCCGACTGGGTGGACCTGAAGCGCAAGGAAAAGACCTGCGTCGACAAGGATTTCATCGTGGTCGGGGACTTCAATATCGAGACGCCGGCGCAGCTCGCGGCGCTGACTTCGAAGGGATTGCAGATGCCCGGCAAGCTCAAGGACAAGACCTACGGGACGAATCTCGCGCAGGACAAGCGCTACGACCAGATCCTGCACTACCCGGGCTACGCGCAGAATTTCACCAACCAGGCCGGCGTCGTCGATTTCTTCTCCGGGGGGACGCAAGAGCTGTTCCCCGGCCTGGAAAAGACCAAATTCACTTTCCAGATGTCCGATCACCTGCCGCTGTGGATGCAGATCAACACCGACATCGAGGGCGAGCAGCTCGACCAGATCATCCGCGCGGGGAAGTGATCCGGGGAGGGAGCTCATGGCGGACAAGCGCGCGCCGGGCATGCGGCTGAAGCGGGGACGGTACAAATCGGTCCCCGGCGTGCACTACGGCACGCCCAAGGAAGTCTGGGGCTTCCGCACCGCGCCGACGCGCGGCTCGGCGCAAGCCGCGGCGCGCAGCTACCTGTCCGCCAACGCCGATCTGTTCCAGCTCGAAGCGAAGCTCGCCGGCCTGAGCGTGCAGCGCGTGATCCGCAGCCTGGGCGGCGCCCACGTCATTCTCAAGCAGGTGCACGCCGGCTACCGCGTGCACCGCGGCTACGTCACCGTGCACATGGACCGCTCCGGGCGCGTGTACCTCGCCAAGAATCGCTCGGTGCCCGCGCGCCTGCTGCCGAAGGCGTTCCACGCCGAGATCGATCGTGCTGCGGCGGCGAGAAGGGCGCGCCGCAGCCTGCCGAAGAAGGATCGCGCGGCCAGGGTGCATCCGCCCGAGCGCCTGTGGTTTCCCTCGCACGACCGGCTGGTGTCCGCGTGGAAAGTGCGCCTCACGCGCGAGAAGCCGCGCGAGGACTGGATCGTGTACGTCAACGCGCGCTCGGGCAGGATCCTCAGCAAGTACGACAACCTCTCCGAATCGAAGGCGGGCCTGGGCCGCGTGTTCGACCCCAACCCGGTGGTCGCGCTCGGCGACTACCGGCTGCTCCTCGATGCGAAGAAGCGCGCCCGCCGGCCGCCGCCCGTCGCGTACAAGGAGGTCGAGCTGCCGGGCCTGGACGGAAGCGGCACGCTCTCGGGCGAGAAGGTCACTACCGCGCCCACGCGCGGGCGCATCCGGCGCGAGACGCTCGACTTCCTGCTCGAGTCGAAGCAGCGCGGCTTCGAGGAAGTCATGGTCTACTATCACGTCGACGCGGCGCGCCGCTATCTTGAGAGTCTCGGCTACCGCGGCCCGCGTGCGATCTTCAGGGAGCCGGTGCGCGCCAACGTCAACGGCACGCGCGACGACAATTCCTGGTACAGCCCGACCGAGAGGATGCTCACTTTCGGCACCGGCGACATCGACGACGCCGAGGACGCCGAGACCATCCTGCACGAGTTCGGCCACGCGATCCAGGACGCGATCTGTCCCGACTTCGGGCAGTCGAAGGAGGCGGCGGCGATGGGCGAGGGCTTCGGCGACTACTGGGCCGCCAGCCTGTGCGAATCGAAGAAGCCGAAGAACTACGCGGCCACGGTGATGAGCTGGGACGGATTGCTCGCGGGACTCGCGAGCCGCCTCGACCCGCCGTGCCTGCGGCGCGTGGACGGCAAGCTCACCTACGACCAGTTCGATGAGCGTGGCGACGAGCACGACAACGGCCAGATCTGGTCGGCGACCCTGTGGGAGGTGCGGCGGCTCCTCGGCCGCGAAAAGGCCGACCGCGTCATCCTCGAGAGCCACTTCCAGCTCGACGGCTTCACCACCTTCGCGCGCGGCGCCCGCGCGATTCTCGACGCCGACCGCAACCTCGAGGGCGGCCGCCACGTGGAGGCGCTGAAGCGGATGTTCCGGAAGCGCAAGATCGGGCCGCTGTAGCTGCTTGACCCCGTTTCCTCTCCGCCATCGTTTACCGCGATGGGTATCCACCAAACAAGGAGAGGAACATGAAGAAATCGCTGGTCGCGGTCATTGCAGTCCTGCTATTCGCCGGAACCGGTGCGGCCCGGGCCGGCGCGCTCGTCGATCTCACCGTGATCAATCGCGCCACCGGCGAGCGCATCCCCGTCCACTCGCACCGCGGCCGGCTCTACGTGCCCGGCACGCCCGGCGCCAGGTATTCGCTGCTGATCAGCAACCTGAGCGGCGAGCGCGTGCTCGCCGTGACCTCGGTCGACGGCGTCAACGTGATCACCGGCGAGACGGCGGCGCCTTCGCAGAGCGGCTATGTGCTCGAGCCCTGGGGCAGCGTGGACATCGGCGGCTGGCGCAAGAGCATGAGCGAGGTCGCCGCGTTCTTCTTCACGCCCCTGCCCGACAGCTACGCGGCGCGCACCGAGCGCCCGGGCAACGTGGGCGTGATCGGGGTCGCCGTGTTCCGCGAGTTCCGGGCTCCGCCGCCGGCCGTGTTGCAGCAGCCTTTCTCGGGCCTGGACCGGCGCGAGTCGGAAGCGCGCTCCTCCTCGCCGGCTGCTCCCGCGGCCGACCTCTCGTCGCGGCTGGTGCCCAGGCCGGCGGAGAAGCTCGGCACCGGGCACGGCGAGCGCGAGGCTTCGGCCGCGACCTGGACCGATTTCCGCCGCGCGAGCGCGACGCCTTCCGAGATGATCGCGATCTACTACGACAGCCGCGCGAACCTGATCGCGCGGGGGATCATTCCGGGCAGGGCGCAGGCCGCGCCGAATCCGTTTCCCGGCTTCCGCTTCGCCCCCGATCCGAGGAGCTGACCGGAAGGGCTATACTGGCGCCCGGCGCATCGCCGCAATCCACCGGAGGAGGAAGCCATGAGTCGGATGCTGATCGTCCTGTCGTTCGTGCTCGCATCGCCCGCGTTCGCCCAGGACGCGGTCCCGGTGATTCCCTTCCAGGGCTCCGACCCGCTGAAGCTGCCCAAGGACCTGTACCTGGGCGAGGTGACGGGCGTCGCGGTCAACGCCAAGGGGCACATCTTCGTGCTGTCGCGCGGCAACACCACCGGCCCGGCGTACGCGGCCGCCGCCGCGCAGCTGCTCGAGTTCGACGCCACCGGAAAGTTCGTGCGCGAGATCGGCAAGAACCTCTACGCCTGGTCCTTCGGTCACACGGTGCGCATCGACCGCGGCCAGAACATCTGGGTCGCCGACAAGGGCTCGGACATGGTGATCAAGTTCAGTCCTGCGGGCAAGGTGCTGCTGGTGTTCGGGCGCAAGCAGGAAGCCTCCGACGAGGACACCGCGCCGCTCAAGCATCCCAAGCCGCCTCTCCCCGCCGAGGACGGGCGCTTCCGCCAGGTCACCGACGTCGCCTTCGATCCCGCGGGCAACGCCTTCATCAGCGACGGCTACATCAACTCCCGCGTCGCCAAGGTGGACAAGAACGGCAACTGGATCAAATCCTGGGGCGACCGCGGCACCAAGCCCGGCGAGTTCAACACGCCGCACTCGATCACCGCCGACGCCAAGGGCAATATCTACGTGGCCGACCGCGGCAACCGGCGCATCCAGGTGTTCGACGCGGAGGGGACGTTTCTGCGCCAGTTCACCATCGACGTGCCCTACGACTCCGGCGCGCGCCCCGCGATCGGCAACCTGCCCGACGTCGCGAAGATCGAGGCCTCGGGCAATCCGAAGACCATGTTGCCGGGCTCGCCCTGGGCGGTGTGCATCACGCCGGGGCCGAGCCAGGTGCTCTATGCCTCCGACGCCTTCCCGGGCAGGGTGTACAAGCTGTCCCTGGACGGCAAGGTGCTGGGCGTGCTCGGGGAATCCGGCAAGCAGCTCAAGCAGTTCGGCTGGATCCACGAGATCGCCTGTCCTTCGGAAAACGTCCTCTACGTCGCCGAGCTGCTCAACTGGCGCGTGCAGAAGCTGGTGCTGCACCCGAAGAAGTAGAGGGGCAGGGAATTTCGGTCGGTGCGGGGGCGTTTACCTTGGCGCCCTTTCACGAAGGCGCAACCTGAGGAGGGCAGGTTTTCCCGCTGTTCTTCACAAAGGAGACCGTCATGCACCGCACCATGCTCCCCGTCGTTGCGTGCGCACTCGTTCTGGCGGCCGCCCCCGCGCGGGCGGACCATTTTTCGGCGAAGTTCTCGGGCTTCGAGGAGATCGGCGGGCTGGGCGCGGGTGAAACCGGCGCCATCCGCTCCGAGGGCAAGGGCTCGCTCGCTCTCGACCTCGATCGGAAGAACCAGGTCCTCGCCTTCACCCTGGAGTATTCGGGGTTGAGCGCGGACGTGACGCAGGCACACATCCATTTCGGCAAGCGGCATGTCGCGGGCGGCATCATGGTGTTCTTCTGCTCCAACCTCGCCAATCCGCCGGCGGGCACGCAGGTCTGCCCGGCCGCCGGGGGCACGGTGAGCGGAACCATCACGGGCGCCAGCGTGATCGGGCCGGCGGCGCAGAACGTCACGCCCGGCGACTTCGACGCGATCGCCGACGCGCTCGAGTCCGATACCGCCTACGGCAACATCCACACCACGAAATTTCCGGCCGGGGAGATTCGCGGCCAAATCCGCCGGAGCCATCGCGACCACGATCGCCGCGACTAGCCGGCGCGAGCGGTTCGTCCCGAGTTGTTCACAAAATCTGTGCGTAGTCTGTGGACAGCTTGCGGGTTCCGGGAAGGCGTGCTGCGAGAAATGCCGCGTCGGAACGCACTGCTCAACTTCTATGCATGGTTCTCCGGACTGTCGCCTTGAAGCGACAGGTCCGGGGAAGCCGCCGGCCGGCGGCGCGGCCGAAAAGCGCACGATGGTGGAGGCGGCGGGAATCGAACCCGCGTCCGCAAGCGCTCCGCAGTCAGGCCTACATACTTAGCCTGGTCGTTTGGGTCTCGCCTCGCGCCCGCCGACCGGCAGGCTGACGCTCAGCCAGCCGCTTCGACGGATCCCCCCGGCCAAGCGGCCAGACCGGGAGGAGAGGCTGATGTAAATGACGCTGCACCCTCTTTCGAGGGCCTAGCCCATCAGCAGGCTAGTGCAGCGTCTAGCCGGTATTAGGCGGCTAGAGCGAAACGCTCGTCGTTGGCGTTTGTGGATTTCCAGATGGATTTACGAGGTGCTCTGGTCCTCGGTATGCCCTGAAGCTGCTTCGATACCCGCGTCGAAACCAGGTCGCCCCCGATTTCTTGCGAAACGAATTATCGCATAGATGGGGTCGCGGTCCCGCGCTTCAAGCCCGGCCCCTCGCCGCCAAGCAGGCTATTTTGTACAAAATAGCCAATATAGGTATAATGCGGAAAAGCACAGGCCTTCCCATGAGCACGCTCACCTTCCGCAACCGCCTCGGCGAGCTGGTCGACGTACCCAGCGTCGCTGCCACCCGTCTGAAGAACGAGTTCGGCGCCGTTCTCGAGCAGGCCGGCCGCGGCGCCGTCGCAATCACCCGCCACGACGCGCCCAAGGCCGTGCTGGTGTCCTACGAGGAATTCCAGGCGCTGGTGAACGCCCGGGCGCAGAGCCTCTCCGAGCTCGACGCCGAGTTCGACGCGCTCCTCGCGCGCATGCAGACGCCGAAAGCGAAAAAGGGCGTCGAGGCCGCGTTCAAGGCGCAGCCGGCCGAGCTCGGCCGCGCCGCGGCGGCGGCCAAACCGGCGAGCAAGCGGCGAAGATAATCGTTCCGTCCCGCATCCACGTCCTCGCCGGCGTCAACGGCGCGGGCAAGAGCAGCATCGGCGGCGCGGCGATCCGGGCGTTCGGCGGCGAGTACTACAACCCGGACGAGGCTGCGCGCGCGCTGATGGCCGCGCGCCCCGGCCTGAAGCAGGAGGAGGCCAACGGCGCCGCCTGGCACCAGGGCCGCAGGCTCCTCGAGCGCGCCATCGCCGAGCGGCTGGATTTCGCCTTCGAGACGACGCTCGGCGGTAGCACGCTCACCCGGCTGCTCGCGCAAGCCGCCGACCGGGGCGCGGAAGTCCATGTCCTGTACATCGGCCTTGCGAGTCCCGAGCTGCACCTCGCACGCGTACGCGCGCGGGTACGCGCGGGCGGCCACGGCATTCCCGAGGAGCACATCCGCCGGCGCTACGAGCACAGCCGGCTGAACCTGGTCCATCTGCTGCCGAAGCTCGCGTCGCTGCGCCTCTACGACAACAGCGCCGAGGCCGACCCGGCGAGGGGAAAGGTGCCCGAGCCCGGGCTGGTGCTGCACCTGGAGAAGGGAAGGATCAGGAACCCCGAGGACCTGCCGCGCTCGCCCGACTGGGCGAAGCCGATCGTCGCGGCGGCGCTGAAGCTCAATCTCAAGTAGCCCGCGAGGGCTGGCTTTCTCCGGCTTCGACCATCACCAGCTCGTTCTCGCCGGCCTTGTTGCGGCGGCGGAAGGCCGCGGCCTCCTGGTATTCCTGCGAGTTGAAGCAGGCGACGCCCTGCTCCAGGCTCGGAAACTCGATCACCACGAAGCGGTTGAATTTCTCCGCGCCTTCGAGGGTCTGGTAGCGCCCGCCTCGGGCCAGCACCTTCGCGCCGTATTTCGCCAGGATCGCGGGAACGCGGTCGGTGTACTTCCTGTACTCGACCGGATCGTTGACTCGCGCGCGGGCCAGCCAGTATGCGGGCATGGGTTTCTCCTCAATTGAGCAGGTCGAGTATTTCAGGAGGCCTGGAGACCACCGCGTCCGCGCCCCAGGTGCGCGGATCCTGCCCGTCGCCGAGGTAGCCCCAGCCGGCGGCGGCGAAGCGCATGCCGGCGGCGCGCGCCGCCTGGATGTCGCGGAGATCGTCGCCGACGTAAAGGCAGGCCGCGGGCGGGAGCGCAAGCAGCTCGGCGGCGCGGAGGAGCGAAGCCGGGTGCGGCTTGATGTGCGGAGTCGAATCGCCGCTCACGATGCAGGCCGCGAGACGATCGATGCCGAGCGTTCGCAGGAGCGGCTCGGTATAGCGCGCCGCCTTGTTGGTGACGATGCCCCAGCTCAGGGACCGCGCGGCGAGCGAGTCGACCAGATCCGCGACGCCGTCGAAGAGCCGCGTGTCGACGCACAGGTTCTCCTCGTACAGTTGCAGGAAGCGCTGGCGCAGGGCTTCATAGCCCTCGCTCTCCGGCGTGACGTCGAAGCCCGCCTTGAGCAGGCCGCGGGCGCCGGCGGAGGCGTGCGCGCGCAGGGTTGCGATCGGCAGGGGCGCGAGCCGCTTTTCCGCGCGCATGCGGTTGAGCGCGCGCCCGAGATCGGGCGCGGTGTCGGCGAAGGTGCCGTCCAGGTCGAACAGGACCGCGCGCACGCCGTTCGGGCTCACCGGCGCACGCAGTGAACCAGGTAGTTGACGTCGGTGTCGCTGCCGAGCGAATAGGCGCGCGTGAACGGGTTGTAGCTCATGCCGATGATCTCGCGCACTTCCAGCCCCGCCTCGCGGCAGTGGCGCGCGAGCTCCGAGGGCTTCACGAACTTCATGTAGTCGTGGGTGCCCTTGGGCAAGAGCTTCAGGACGTATTCCGCGCCGATGACGGCGAAGACATAGGACTTGAGATTGCGGTTGATGGTCGAGAAGAACACATGGCCGTCCTTCCGCGCGAGCTCAGCGCAGGCGCGCACCGTGCTGGCCGGATCGGGCACGTGCTCGAGCAGCTCCATGCTGGTGACGACATCGAACGTTCCGGGCGAGCGTCGGGCGAGATCCTCGGCCGAGACCGCCTCGTAATCGACCGCGAGGCGGCTCTCGTGCAGGTGCAGCTGCGCGACCTTGAGCGCCTTGTCCGAGAGGTCGACGCCCTTCACCTTCGCGCCGCGCCGCGCCATGGCCTCGGCGAGGATACCGCCGCCGCAGCCGACGTCGAGCGCGGATTTCCCGGCGAGCGCGGCGATCCGGTCGATCCACTCCAGGCGCAGCGGGTTGATCTGGTGCAGCGGCTTGAACTCGCTCTCCGGGTCCCACCAGCGGTGCGCGAGCGCGCTGAATTTCTCCAGTTCCTGCGGATCGGCGTTCATATCGGGGTTGCCGGAGCCCGGTTTGTCGGAGTTGTCATCCTGAGCTGTCATCCCGAGCGGGAGCGAGGGAACTCTGTCGGTATACCGTGTCAACGCAGGTCCTTCGCTTTGCTCGGGACAGGCTCCGCGAGCGATCTGCTCTTCGGAGCAGATTCTTCGGGCTGCGCCCTCAGACTCAGAATGACATTGTAGTCACTATCGAGCTTCCAAATAAAAAAGCCCTGCCGAGGCAGGGCTTTTCGAAGGGTGGCTCTGCTATTTCGCGACCGAGCCTACCGCTTCGAGCTCGACGCGGCGGTTGGGCTCGAGACAGGCGATCAGTTCCTTGGTCTTCTTGTCGCCCTTGCACTCCTTCACCGGCTGGCGCTCGCCCTTGCCTTCGGTGTAGACGCGGCTCGCGGCGATGCCCTTGCTCACCAGATAGGCCTTCACCGAGTCGGCGCGGCGCACCGAGAGCTTCATGTTGTACGCGTCGCCGCCCAGCCGGTCGGCGTGACCGACCGCGATCACGACTTCCAGGGTGACGTTGCGCAGCTTGCCGACGAGATCGTCGAGCTTGGTGCGCGCGTCGGGCCGGATGACGTAGCGGTCGAAGTCGAAATTGACGGTGGACGCGGTCGTGACCTTCTCCGGTTTCGGCGCGGCGGGCTTGGGTGCGGCGGCGGGCGGCGGCGTGGCCGGCAGCGCCTGCGGCGCGGGTGCCGGAGCCGGCGCGGGAGCGGGCGCCGCAGGTTCCGGTGTGCTGGCGCAGCCTGCGAACACGAGCAGTACGATCCCCGACAGCGTGATGCTCAGCTTGTTGTTCATGCTTTCCTCTCGTAGGTTGAAGGCTACGCGGTTCCGGAAGCTTCGGAACTGTCTAAAGGCTCCGTCTTAAGCTTTTGTTTCTGCGGCCAACTTATTCTGCCACAGAAGAACGCGGTTATTCAAGCTGCGATTGTCGAATCCGACGAGTTTCCCCCGTTCGAGGCGGAGCTCGCCGGCGACCCAGACGTGCGACACCTGGGCGCGTCCCGCAGCGTAGACCAGGTGAGAGGCGGGGTCGTAGCAGGGGGACAGCTCGGGCTCCTCGAAGGAGATCGCGCACAGGTCTGCATATTTCCCGGGCACGAGCGAGCCGGCCGCGGCCTCCAGGCCCAGGGCGCGCGCGCCGTGCAGCGTCGCGGCGGCGATGGCCTGGTGCGCGGGCAGCGCCTGCGCGTCGTTCGCCACCGCCTTGGCGAGGAGCGCCGCCAGGCGCATTTCCTCGAGCAGGTCGAGGCGGTTGTTGCTGGCGGCGCCGTCGGTCCCCAAGCCGACGTTGACCCCGCTCGCGATCATCGCCGCCACCGGCGCGAGGCCGCTTGCCAGCTTGAGGTTCGAGGAGGGGCAGTGCGCCACCGAGGCGCCGTGCCGCGCCAGCGTCGCGATCTCCTCGTCGGTGAGGTGCACGGCGTGCGCCGCGACCAGCCGCGGGCCGAGCACGCCCAGGGCGCGAAGGCGCTCGAGCGGCCGCACCTTGTGCTGGGCGAGGCTTTCCTCGATCTCGTGCCGGGTCTCGTGCAGGTGAGTGTGGATCGGCAGGTCGAGCTCCTCGGCGATGGTGACGACCCGGGTGAAGGTCCGGTCGCTGACGGTGTAGGGCGCGTGCGGGGCCATGCAGAAGGACAGGAGCGGCTCCTCCCTCAGCTCGTCGCGCGCCGCCAGCCCCTTGGCGATGTAGTCGTCCGCGTCGGCCGCGTAGGCGGTGGGAAACTCGAACGCGATGATGCCCAGCGCCGCGCGCATGCCGGCGTCGAGCGCCGCGCGCGCCGCCGCCTCGGGAAAGAAATACATCTCGCCGAAGCAGGTCACCCCGCCGCGCAGCATCTCGGCGCAGGCGAGCAGCGTCCCGTCGTAGACGAACTCGGCGGACACGTGCTTGGTCTCGGCCGGCCACACGTGGTCCTTCAGCCACTTCATCAGGTGAAGATCGTCGGCGAGGCCGCGCAGCAGCGTCATCGCCGCGTGGGTGTGCAGGTTCACCAG
>DATIWX010000119.1:0-3126 GCA_035519135.1 Burkholderiales bacterium
CTCGAGATAGCTTTTGAAGCGCGTGAAGCTGTTGCCCGCGAGCTGGATCGGAACCACGAGATCCTGTTCCGGGTCCACCTGACGCCCGTCGACAAGCACTTCGTAGTAGAGATGCGGCCCGGTGGCGAGTCCGGAGGCCCCTACGTAGGCGATGACCTGGCCGCGGCGCACGACGCTGCCCGGGTGGAGTCCCTTCACGAAGCGCGAGAGGTGGGCATAGGCGGTCTCGACGCGCTCCGAGTGGCGCAGGCGGATGTAGCGGCCGTAGTTGCCGCGCCAGCCCATCGTCTCGAATGCTCCGTCGGCCGCCGCGTGCACCGGCGTGCCAGTGGGCGCGCCGAAGTCCACCCCTCGATGGAACTTCCGCACGCCAAGCACCGGATGGATGCGCCAGCCCCAGGGCGAGGTGATGCCGGCGTCGCCGACCGGCTGCGCGAGGCGCAGCGGCACGACACCACGCCCGCTCGGCTCGACGAAGGCGACGTCGCCGCCGTTCATCGGATAGCGGTAGACCCTATGCTCGGTGCCGTCGCTTTGCAGCGAGGCGTAGCGCAGGCGCGCCTCATCGGCGTCGATTCCCGGTCCCTCCAGGGCTTCGTAGACGACGGTGAAGCGGCTTCCCGGCGCCGGATCGGCCGGCAGGTCCGGATCGTAGGTAAAGGCGATGATCGCTTCGTCGATTACCGGGGCGGGAAGTGTGGCGGCGGCGAGGGAGGCCCGCAGATCGGTGCCGACGTCGCCGGAGCGGCTGTACACGGCGAGCGACCACTCGTGGCGCGCGGGCGACGGCGGTGCGAAGTTGCCGTCGCCCTGGGCGACAATCGTCAAGTCTTGGTGTCGGGCTGTCGCCACGTGCAGCGAGCGCAGGCGGTGCTGACCCGCGGGCGTGTCGCCGCCGAGCTGGATCCATACGCGATCGCCACCGCGCAGATCCCGGGGATCGAAGAAGTCCTCGAGGGCTGCCACGGCGGCGTAGGCCTGCCTCCGATCGACGCGGGCGCGAAGCAGGGTGCCGAGCAACGTGCCGCCGCGGCGGATCGTCAACTCCACACCGGCGGCGTGGCTCGGAGTCTCTACCGCGGTCGCGGGCTCGGCGCAGGCCCCGCGCCCGATCGGCAGCGCGGAAGCAAGCAGCGAAGCGAGCAACGCTGCCGACACCCTGCCGGTGAGCAAGGCGATGCGACCGTCGTGAGCCAAGGCCTTCCCCCTCCCCGGTCTGGCACGCGATTCGTCGAGCGCGCACGGTAGCTTGAGCCCCCGACACGGCGCAGCAAACTGCGTCATCCATCCTTAATCTGAGCCGATCGGATTCGGTCGAAGTGCAGGATGCGCGCGCTGTTCGCGACCACGGCCAACACGGCGACGTTTCGAGCCTGGGCAAATTGCGGTGACTTTGCGGTTGCTTCCTGCTCTTGGGGCTGGTGTAGCGATTTCACTCATACGGGAGCCACGCCGGCCGCGTCGAGTGAGGCAGAGGCACGCCCGCACTTCAGCGTTACGCTGGGACGAATCGTCGCCCGCTACGGCGTGGGGGTGACTGAGCGCGAGCGGATCGCCGCGATGAGCACGATACGGAAGCATCTGCGAGAGGAGACCGCGTATGGACATTCGTACGGCAATACGGATTGCGATCTTCGTCGCTGCGGCGATGCTGATTGGAGCGCCGACGCAGGCCCAAAGTCCCGCGTCGCATGAGAAGACGCCGCACGGCGAGGCGAAGGAGGCGTTGGCGGAAGGCCAGGTCGTCAAGATCGACGAGAAGGCGCTCCGGCTCACGTTGAAGCACGGCGAGATCAAGAGCCTCGACATGGGACCGATGACGATGTCGTTTCGGGTGAGCGAGCCGGCTCAGATGAAGGGCCTGCAGGTGGGAGACCGCATTCGCTTCCGAGCTGAGAAGCAGGGCGATGACTTCGTGATTACGCATCTCGAGAAGCCTTAGCTTCTCAGGAGGCACGAGTGCGCGTCTGGTCGCTTTACCGGGCGGTCGCCCGGCAGGGGGTTACCGGAGCGGGGCTGCGGCGCGCACGGGCTTCGGCTAGGCTCGCTCGCAAGCCACCCGGCGCTCCGATGGCGGCCCGTGGAAGCGGGCCGTAGGGCGCACCCGCTGGCTCCGCGCGTGACCGCCCAGCGGGTGGCTCCGTCGCGCGGAAGAACTCCGATGACAGCTCTTCGTCTCGCCCTTCTGATCGCACTGGTGGGCATCGCGGGTCCGGCCTCGGCGCACGTCCTACCCGAGCCCGGCGCCGGCTTCGCCGAAGGTCTCGCTCACCCGTTCAGTGGACTCGACCACCTGCTGGCGATGATGATCGTGGGCGCGTGGGCCGCGCAGCTCGGGGGCCGAGCGATGCTCTGGGTCCCTGTGGCTTTCATCGGCTCGATGTGTCTCGGCGGTGCCGTCGGCTACGCGTGGCCCGGACCTTCGCATGAGATCGCCGTGGCGGCATCCGTGGCACTGCTCGGTGGCTTCGTGGCGTTCGCATTCCGGCCCGGAGTCGCGCTCGCTGCGGCGCTGGTGGGACTCCTCGCGGTGGCGCATGGCCATGCCCATGCCGTCGAGTTGCCGGCGGCCGCTTCGCCCCTCGGCTTCTCGATGGGATTCGTAATCGCGACGGCGATGCTGCACGGCATCGGGCTCGGGATCGGCCGGCTCGCGCGCTCTCGGGCGGCATGGCTGTGGCTGCGCGGCGCCTGCGCCGGCGCCTCGCTGCTCGGCGTGGCCCTCGTCGTTGCGCGTTGGTGACTGCAGGGACTCCTCTCGCACTCCTCCACTTCACCCGTAACCTCGCGGAATTGCGCAGATGGGCCCGGGTTCGAGTCCCGGGCGGCCACCAGATTACGTCGACGTGTCGGGGACTTGCGAGAGGGCTGAAGCGGCCGGACTCCGCGCGGACTCCTATTGGCTCACGACGCGATCTGTAACATCGGCATCGAGGACGTCTGATGTTTCGAGCCACCGGGCGATCGCGGATCAGGTTCGACTGGCAGTGTCTCAGGGCTTCAAATCGAATTCCTTGAGTCTCTTCGCGGCCGTTCCGAACGGCCCCAGCTGGTAGACGGCCGCCCCTGCGGGTGAGAAGGTAAACGGCTCAAACGGCTCGGCGAGCATTTTGTCGAGGTACTCCC
>DATIWX010000120.1:0-20866 GCA_035519135.1 Burkholderiales bacterium
GGAAGTGATCATGTGGCTGGTGATGCGCGGGGCGATGTCGGCCACCATCCGCAAGATCCACCAGACCTACTACCTGCCGTCGATGACCGGCATCGCGACCGCGATCTACGAGAACGAGGCGGTCGAGACCCCGGTCGACACCCTCGCCGCACATCGCGCCCGCATCGGGCACGAGCTCGCCGGCGCGGAGAAGCTCGAAGGCACCTATCCGTTCACGCTCGCGCGCAGCGTCAAGGGCTATCGCCTCAACAAGTTCCTCCACGCCCTGGTCGAGCCGGCGCATCGCGCCAAGTTCATCTCCGATCCCGAGGGCAGCTTCGCCGAAGCGGACCTGAGCGACGAGGAGCGCGCCATGGTCCGCAAGCGCGACTGGCGCGCCCTCATCCGCTACGGCGCGAGCTTCTTCATGCTGGAGAAGCTCGGCGCCGTCGTCGGCGTCTCGAACCTGCACATCTACGCCGCGATGCGGGGACAGTCGCTGGAGGATTTCCAGAAGACCCGCAACGCGCCCGGCGCGCTCTATTCGGTCGCGGGCAAGGAAGCCGGGACCCTGGCCTGGGACGCGGCGCGCGGCGGAAAGCCCCGCTGAGCCCGGCGCCTGCACCCGATCGCCGTTCTAACCACCAGGAGGAAGTCCATGCAATTGAAGCTCGTCTGCGCGGCCCTGTGCGCGCTCGCCATGCTGCCGCCCGGCGGCGCCCACGCGCAGTCCTACCCGGCCAAGACGGTCAGGGTCATCACGCCGTTCCCCGCGGGGAGCGGTCCCGATTCCGCCCTGCGCGTGATCGTCGACAAGGTCTCCAGGCAGTGGGGTCAGCAGGTGCTGGTGGAGAACCGGCCGGGGGCGAACGGCTTCATCGCCCTCGGCGCGGCCAAGGCGGCGCCCGCCGACGGTTACACCCTCGCCCAGGCGAGCAGCGCGCAGCTCTCGACCCACCGGCTGGTGTTCAAGTCGATGCCCTACGATCCGGCGAAGGATTTCGACGCCGTCATCCCGCTTTTCCGCAACCACTTCTTCATCGTCGTGCCCGCGGCGGCATCGTGGAAGAACGTCGGCGAGCTCGTCGCAGCCGCCAAGGCCAAGCCGAACGGCCTCGCCTACGGTTCCGAGTTCGTCGGCAGCCCGGGGCACCTGGGCGCGGCGCTGCTGGAGGCGTCCACCGGCACCCAGATGACACACGCCCCTTTCAAGGAGACGTCGCAGCTCTTCACTGCCGTGGGCACCGGCGACGTGCAATGGGCGTTCGGCACCGCCGGGACCGCGGGTGCCGCCGTGCGCTCGGGCAAGGCGCGGCTGCTCGCGCTGGCGGCGCCGCGCCGCCTCGCCGCCTTCCCGGACGTCCCGACCGTCGCCGAGTCGGGCGGGCCGGCTGGCTTCGAGGTTGCGGCCTGGACCGGACTCCTCGTGCCGAAGCACACGCCGAAGGCGATCGTGGACCAGGTCAATCGCGACGTGGCGAAAGCCGTCGCCGAGCCGGACGTCCGCGAGCGTTTCGCGAGCTTCGGCTACGAGGCGTGGCCCCTGTCGCCGGCCCGGATGTCGGCGGCGATTGAAGCGGACGTGCGCCGCTACGCGGACACCATCAAGCGGCTCAAGCTGCAGCTCGACTAGCCCTAGGACTCGCCGTCGCGGTCGGGGCCGGGGTAGCGCGCCGCGGCGCGGCGCATGAACCGGAACTGCGCGTTGACCCGCGTGCAGGCGTCGCAGAAGGCGAGGTGAAGCCGCAGCGCGGCGCGTTGCGGGAGACTGAGCTTTCGGTCGAGCCCCTCGGAAATCAGGCGGCCCGCGTCCTTGCAGGTGAGTCTCACCGCACGCGCCCCGCTGTCATGCGTCTGTCGAGAACCATCGCTCCTCCAGGCAGACGCGCAGACCCATTCGAGCCCGATATAGAAGCACCCAGCAGTTGGTCGCCGTGATGGCAAGCTCCTTACAAATCTCGCCGGTCTCGATCCCCAATACCTCGCGCATCATGAAAACCCTCGCCGTGTTCTTCGGAAGGCCTTGCAGGCAGCGCTCGAGGGTTTCGAAGAACTTGCGTTGGGAAAGCGCTTTCTCGGGATCGCCCCATTCGGCCGGCATGCTGACGTAGTGCCCGTCTTCCTTGTACAGGACATCGAAATCTTCCAGGGACGTCTCCGCGTCCTGCAGATCGAGGGGTTGCTCGCGGCTCGAGCGGCGGATGAGGTCGACGATCTTGTGCTTGAGGATCCCAACCAGCCAGGTGCGCACGGAGGACTTTCCGCCGAAATTCTTTGCGCCCTGGATCGCAGCGATCAGCGTCTCCTGCACGGCGTCCTCGGCCTGCGCCTGGTTTCGCAGTTGCAGCATCGCGAACTTCAATAACGCCGGTCGATGCGTTTCGAATTCGAGGGTCTTGTCGCCTGGCATGCCGTCATCGCAACTTGACAGTTTGACGCTCTCTCAAATGCGGAAATCGCTCGGTGAGGAGCGAGCCGGAATAGTAGGTCGGCTTGAACGCCGGGTGCGCGCGAATGGCGTCGAACCATTGCTGGACGCGCGGAAGGTCCTGCCAGGCCCCCTCCTGACCGAGATCGGCCATGCGCACGATCGCCGGCATGAGCGCGATGTCCGCGAGCGAGACGTCCTTGCCGAGCAGCCACGGCCCGCCGCTCCTCGCGATCTCCGTATCCACGCGCTCATAGGTGCGGCGCAGCCGCTGCATCGCGGCGTCCATATCCTTCTGAGGGAATCCCTTGCGGCCCATCGCCAGCATGAATTCCTTGCGCAGCGGCTTTGACTCCGCGAAGGCCACGAATTCCTCCTCGCTCATTGCGGCGAAGCGAGGCAGGAACGCCAAATTGAACGTCGGCACGCGGACCGCGGCGGCCGGCATCTCGTCGATGAAGCGCATCAGCGCCCGCATGTGCGCGCGCTTTGCAGGATCGCGCGGCGTGAAATTTTCGGGCGACGGCGCGATCTCGTCGAGGTACTCCATGATCACCGAGGAGTCGATCACGATCGCACCGTCGTGGTCGAGCGTCGGGACCACGCCGTTCGGATTGAGCGCGAGGTATTCCGGTTTGAGTTGATCGCCGGCCAGAAGATCGAGCTTTTTCTCCTCGAAGCGCAGCCCCTTGGCGTTCAGGACGAAACGCACGCGTTGACTGCAGGTCGATTGCGGCGCGTTGTACAGGATGAATGACATGTCGTGATGCCTGGCGCTCAGGACCCGCGAACAACCGACAGCGCCGGCGGATGCACCAGCGTCTGGTACACGACGCAGTACCGCTCCGTCAGGCGCAGTAGAGTGGCAAGCTGTTCTTCCGAGGCATCGGTGTCGAGCGTGACCTGCAGCCGTATGTTCTGGAACCCGACGGGAACCTCCTTCGACACGCCCAGAGTTCCGCGGAAATCGAGATCGCCCTCCGCCTGGAGCGAGGCATCTCGCAATTCGATGCCGAGTGCCGTAGCAACGGCGTTGAGGGTCACCCCGGCGCAAGCCACCAGAGCTTCCAGCAGCATGTCGCCCGAGCACGCGCTTTGGCCGTTCCCGCCCGTGGCGGGATGCAAACCGGCGACAACGAGCGCCTTGCCTGTCTCGATCTTGCAGCTGACACCTTCGCCGAGACGCCCTTGCGCGCGCAGGGTGACGAGCGCGGCCTCGGGCGCCTCACGGTAGCGCTCTTTCAGAGGAGTCTGGACAGACCGCAACTCTTCAGCCTTCATGATGAGCTTTCCTCGTGATCGTCCCCGCCAGCGCCCAACGGGAGTATAGCGGCTGCCGAATCTGTGGGGGCGTAGCCGTCTACATGCAGCCCGCGGCGCGGCTGGCGACGTGGCCGACCAAGCGCTTGAACCCGCGGTCCACGTCGCAATTTGGATCCCAGATCGCCTGGGAGAGCTGTGAGAACGCCTTCACGAGTTTCGGCTTCCTCTGCATGATGAGCATGCTGTTGGGGACCAAGCCGAGACTCTTCCGGGAAAACTCGAAATTTTCCTTCAGCTCCGGCGAATGGCTTTCCGGCAGCGGCGCGAGCCGCGGGGAAGGCGGGGTGCCTCTATCCATGGTTTGTCTCCGTTTCCGTCGTGATTACCGCGGTGCGACCCAGGTGAACATCCGCCTCCCGAAGGCGCCGGCCGCCGCCGTCAGCAGCGCCGCGATCCCCAGATTCCAGACGAGGATCAATACGCTCGCATCGTGATTGTGAAACAGCGGCAGGAGCGACGCAGTGATGCCGGCCACGGCCAAGCCGCCCGCGATCGCCACCGGAGTCGGATCGAACAACGCGGTGTGGCGCAGCATGATGAGTAGCGTGAGCGCCAGCGGCGCTCCGGTCATGACGAGCGCCGCGACGCATCCGGTTTCATCGCCGAGATGCATGCCGGGTTGAATATCGACCCAGGCCGTAAGGCAGCTGTGGCCGACGTTCACGATCCAGACAAGGAGCGCCGGCACCGGCAGCCACAGCCACAGCCGCGAGCGGTCCGGAAGGCTGACGATGAAGGCCGCGACGGCCGCCAGAATGCCGGTGGCGAGCGCCGCGGCAACGTCGATCGCGAACCCCGGTTGCCGCAGCGACAGCCCGAGGTCCGGCCGCAGGCCTTTGATCGCCACCATCAATACGAGCATCAGCCCGGCGAACAGCAGCCACGCCGCGGCGCGAGCGAGCGGCGGGCGCAGGCGGCGGACCGGCTCCGCGCGCGCGACCAGCGACTCGATGAGGTCCGGCGTCGTGATCATGTTTGTGTGCCTTGCCTTCCAAATACCTTCCGCAGGCTCTTCAATCCGCGGTGCGTCGCGACCTTCAGCGCCGCGACCGACATCCCGCTCGCCGCTGCGGCTTCCTTCAACGACATCTCTTCGAGCTTCAGCATACGGATCGCTTCCCGCTGACCAGGTGGAAGACCCTCGAGCGCTTCCCGCACCGCGCGCCCGTCGGAGGCCGCCTCCTGGAAGTTCGCTTCGGGAGCCGCAAAGGTTTCATGTTCGGCTTCGAGCGCGGTCTCGCGCGACGCCGCCCGTCCGCGACGCCGCAGGCCGTCGACGAAGCGGCGCCTGGCGATGGCGACCAGCCACGGGCCGAACGGGCGCATCGGGTCGTAGGTATGGCGCACGGCGTGCACGCTCAGGAGCGCATCCTGGACCGCGTCCTCGATGTCGCCGCGGTTCTGAATCAGTCGTGCCGCGAGCGAGCGCAGGTAGGGCGCGATTTCTTCGAGCAATCGCCGGTAGGCTTCGCGGTCGCCCTCCTGCGCACGGGCCATGCATATGGACCAGTCGAGCGTGCGGTCCCCGCGTCCTGCGGGATCGCGCGTCCTGGACGACTCCGCGGACTCTTTTACGACGCTGAGATTCGGACCGGCGCTCGACGGGCTGGACGGCATGGCCAAGATTTTCTCACCTGGACCGGTTCCCATAGCCAAGAATATTTCTGAATCGGGCAGGTAACCTTTCGTCGTTTCCCGTCGAATTTCCTGTCACGGCCCCGATCCCCGGGGCTTTCAAACCGAGAGGTCCATTCATGAACCGATACGTTTTGGCTGCTTCGACGCTGTCCTCCGCCGTGGGGCTCGCCCTCGCGATGCAGGCAGCGCCCTCCTTCGCCCAAGGTATGAAGGACCCCGTGAAGGAAAACATGGCGCGCGCCATGGCGAACAAGCTCGAGAAATGCTACGGCATCAACAAGGTCGCCAAGAACGACTGCGCCGAAGGCGCGCATTCCTGCGCCGGACAGGCGACTCAGGCGCGCGATCCCAAGTCCTTCGTGCTGCTCCCCGCAGGCGACTGCTCGAAGATCCAGGGCGGCAAGACCACCGCCTCCTGATCGTGACCCGGCAGTTGCCTTTTCCTCTGCTGCCGACGCGAGGCGGACGCAGCTCGATCCCGGCGAAAGCCGGGGTCGGGCTGCGTTTCCGCCACCACCGGGAAGTCCTCGAGTCGCGCCCCGCCGCCGCCTGGTTCGAGGTGCACACCGAGAACTACATGGGTGGCGGAACGACCCTGGCCACGCTCGATGCGATCCGTCGGGACTATCCGCTATCGCTGCACGGTACGGGCCTGTCTCTCGGCAGTGCCGAGGGGCTGGACCGGGCGCATCTGGCACGGGTGCGGGGCGCCGTCGATCGCTTCGAGCCCGGGCTCGTCTCGGAGCATCTGTCATTCAGCGTCGCGGCCGGGAACTACCTCGCCGATCTGCTGCCGCTGCCTCTGACCGAAGAAGCGCTGAACGTCGTGTGCCGGAACGTGGCGGAGGTCCAGGACCTTCTGAGGCGACCTATTCTCGTGGAGAACCCATCCTCTTACCTTGAATTTCGGCATTCGACGATCCCCGAGTGGGAGTTCCTCGCGCTCGTCGCGCGGCGCACCGGCTGCGGGATCCTCTGCGACGTGAACAACATCTACGTGAGCTCGTGCAACCATGGCTGGCAGCCGTCCGCCTACCTCGCTGCGCTGCCGCCGGCCGCGATCGGCGAGATCCACCTCGCGGGCCACTCGATCCGGCAAATCGACGCTATGCGAAGGATTCGCATCGACGATCACGGCTCGCGCGTCGCGCCGGAAGTGTGGTCGCTCTACGCCGAGGCGCTGGCACGCTTCGGCCTGGTGCCGACGCTGATCGAGTGGGACACCGACGTACCGCCTATGGCGGTGCTGCTCGAAGAGGCGGCGCACGCCGCCGCGCTCATCGATGAGGTCGCAATTGGCAACGGCCGCGCCCTCGCTGCTTGAGCTGCAGCGCGCTATGCGCGCAAGCCTCGTCGCACGCGACCGGGGGCTCTACGCGCATGTCGTCGAAAGGGACATCGACGCGGGCGAGCGGCTGGGCATCTACCGCAATACCTTTGTGAGCTCGCTCACGAGAGCGCTGGGCCTTTCATACCCCGCCGTGCACCTTCTGGTGGGCGCGGAGTTCTTCGAAGGCGCGGCGCGCATTTTCATCGAAGCGCACCCGCCGACGAGCGCGTGTCTCGACGATTACGGCGAAGGATGGCCCGGATTCCTGTCCGGGCTCGAATCCGCGGCGTCGCTGGCCTACCTGCCGGATGTCGCGCGGCTCGAATGGTCGGTGAACCGCGCGCTGCACGCATCCGACGCGGCGCCGCTCGATCCCCGTCGCCTGGAGGTCCTCGGAGAATCCGAGCGGGCACAGGCGTGCTTCGTGCCGCACCCTTCTCTGAGCCATCTGCGTGCAGATTACCCCGCCGATCTCCTCTGGCGCGCAGTGCTCGAAGAGGACGACGCGGCGCTCGCGAAGCTCGACCCCGGCCCGGACCCGGTCTGGCTGCGAGTGCAGCGACTGCCCGCCGGCGTCGAGGTGCATCGCATGACCGAACCCGAGTGGAGGTTCGGTGCCGCGCTGTGCACCGGCCGGCCTCTCGCCGCAGCCCTCGACGATGCTCAGGGCTTCGACGCCTCGGCACTGCTCGCCGATTACCTCGTCTCCGGGCGCTTCACCGATTTCTTCCTGGCCCAATCCATCTGACCCGCTGCAGGAGATCCTCATGGCGACCCCCGCCCCCGCTCCCACCGCGCACGCCCCAACGGCTTTGGCGTGGCGAACCCTCCACTGGCTCGAGTCCGTGCCTTACTGGCTGCTCGCGCTGCCGCTGCGGCTCGCGACAGCTACCGTGTTCTGGAACTCGGGCACGAGCAAGCTCGCCAACTGGAACACGACCATCGAGCTATTCGCCGAGGAGTACAAGGTTCCTGTGCTGCCGCCCGAAACGGCGGCGTACATCGCTGCCTCGATCGAGCTCACCACGCCCGTGCTCCTCGTAGCGGGGCTGCTCACCCGCCCGGCGGCCGCGGTCCTTCTTGGCATGACGGCGTTCATCGAGGTCTTCGTCTACCCCCAGGCCTGGCCCACGCACATCCAGTGGGCCGCGATGCTGCTGGTCCTGCTGTGCCGCGGACCGGGCGACCTGTCCGTCGATCACCTGATGCGAAGGCGATTTGAGGCCGGGGTGCGCTGACTGCACGCGCTGCGCGAAGGGCGCGGCTGGCGCAGCCACGGGTTGCCGCAGGGGTGCGGCCCCACAGCTCGTCAACGTCGGGATCGACAAGATCGAGAACGTTTGGAATCCGGCCAAGGAGCGGACGAAGAAATAGCGTGGCTCGCGCGGAGAGCCGCTACTCCGCCGCTCGCGCGCGTGCGGCACCCATCGACAGGCCGAAGCCCAGCACCACCAGCGCCATCACCGCGATGCCGAGCAGGAGTTGCTTGTCTTCGCTCCATTGCCCGAGATCGGGCGAGAGCATTCTTGCGATGCCGAAAGCCGCAAAGGCGAAGCTGAGCGACGCTACTACGACCGCGAATACCCGGGAGGCGATCCGGGCGCGTCGATTGGCGCGCACGGTCAAATGGAACATCCAGACGCCGTTCGCGCCGTCAACGATCAGCATACCGAGCGTGAACAGGGCGCCCAGCGCGAGCGCGTGAAGCAAGCCGCCGAATTGCGAGGCCGTGACCGCAAAGAGCGCCGCCTGGCTCACCGTGTCGAACGAAAGCGCAAACAGGCTGCCGACGGCAGCGACGAAGAGCGGGCGATTCGCGCGCGCCAATCGCTCGCTCAGGGGCGCCTTGACGCCGACCAGCCTCACCGGCTCGGTCCACCCAGTCGTCATCACCGCCCGCGCGTTCAATGCGCCGAGCGCGAGCAGGAACGCGATCGAAATCCACGCGCCCAGATCCTCAAGCCACTGCGGCGGTGCGAAGCTCGTTGCGAGCGCAGCGACGGCCACGGCGATCAGAATGATCACCAAGCCGTGGCCGAGGGAGAACAGGACGCCGCACTGGCGCGCGAGCGCGGCGTTTGCGGGGGCGTTGATGCGCGTGAGGCCGTCGATCGCGACGAGATGATCGGCGTCCAAACCATGACGCATCCCGAGGACGAACACCAGGAAGGACAGCGCCAGCCAGTCCTGAGGCAAGGCCTGCATGCGCAAATCTTAACCGGGAATCCACGCCTCCCGCAGCGGCACCCTTGTTTGCTGCACCCCTGCGGCCGAGGGCCGCAGAGCGACCCTCAGTGCCGATGCTCCCCCGCGCCAAGGCTCTTGATGTAGTTCACCAGGCTCCAGATCTGCTTCTCGGTGAAGCTCTTCCACGGAGGCATCGGGCCGCGGCCGTTCGCGATCTTCCAGGCGAAGTCCCCGTCCGGATGGTGGCCCGCCATCTCGGCGAGATCCGCGGGCCGGGGGTCAAGCGACGCGGCGGCGGGACCGTCGCCGCGACCCGCGGGTCCGTGACAGCTCGTGCAGTTGGCTTGAAACAATTTCTTTCCTTCCTCGATTGAAGCGGCGTTCGCGGGAACCGGGTTGCGACGCCTCGCCTCCTTCGCCGGGGCGGACCAGTGCTTCGGTTCCGCGCTCATGTCGTGATGGTGGTTCATATCGCTCATGGTGTCGGCGGCGCTCCTCCCCGCCAGGCAGAAGAACAGCAACCCGATCCACGCTACGCTCGATTTGTGCGTCATGAAGACCTCCTCGGTTGGTCCTGGTTCCTGCCGGCGGCAGCTTGCCGCTTCCCGGGTGCGGTACCATAGTCCGCCAGAGCGCGTGACGCGCTCCCGACCCGGAGAAAGGCGTGTCCGTTCCGTTCGATTCCCCTTCCGTGGCCGCACCCGTCCGCACGAGCGACGCACAGGAGCGGCTCTACGCCATGGTCTGGCGCTGGCATTTCTTCGCGGCGCTCTTCGTGGTGCCGTTCGCGCTGCTGCTCGCCGCGACGGGAGGCGTCTACCTGTTCAAGCCCCAGATCGAGGAATGGCTCTACGCCGGTCTCTACAACGTGCCGCACGCGTCCGGGTCCGTCGACGCCGACGCGCAGCTCGGTGCCGCGCTGGCGAAGTTTCCGGGGTTCAAGACTGTCGCCTACACGCCACCCCCTGGAGACACGCGGAGCGCGCTGGTGCGCCTGCAGGAAGCGGAGGGAAAGCAGATCACGGTCGCGATCGATCCGCGTTCTGGCACCGTGCTCGGCGTGATCGACGAACAGCACCGGGCCATGCAGATCGTGCGCGATCTGCACGGCAAGCTGCTCTTCGGCAAGGCGGGACAGGCGATTCAGGAGCTGGCCGCGTCCTGGGCGATGGTGCTGCTGATCACGGGACTCTACATGTGGTGGCCGCGCCGCGGGAGCGCGCTGCGCGGCACGGTGGTGCCGCGCCTCGCCACGCAAGGGCGGACGTTCTGGCGCGACCTGCACGCAGTGACCGGATTCTGGGTATCGGCTCTGCTCGTCTTCCTCGTCGCCACGGGCCTGCCCTGGTCGCTCGTCTCCGGAAAGGTCCTGAACGAGATCGCGGGACACGTCGGCAAGGGCAACCCCGAGATCGGCGTCGGCTGGGACGGCGGCGGGAGCACCGTCCTCAAGTCGAACCCGCCGGGCCAGGGATGGGCGGTGGATCACGCCCAGCACCTGGCGGGCGCGGGGCATTCGCACGCCGCCGCGGGAGCGGCTCCGCTTGCTCTCGCGCGCGTCGTCGAGATTGCGCGCACGCTGCCCGGCATCGCGCCGGGCTTCGAGATCCGCTTTCCCGTCGACGCGCAAGGCGTCTTCAGCGTCGTCACCGACAGCGAGACCGATCCCGAGGCGACCGCGTACGTTCATCTCGACCAGTACACCGGCGCCGTCGTGTCCGACGTGCGCTGGCCGGATTTCGGCCCGCTCTCGAAAGCCATCGCGCTCGGCGTCTCGCTTCACGAGGGAAGATACTTCGGCCTGCCGAACCAGCTGCTCGGGCTCGCCGCGTGCGTCGGGCTGGTCGCCCTCGTGACCGCGGGCATCGTCATGTGGTGGCGACGTCGGCCCGCAGGATCTCTCGGCGCGCCGCCGGCGCCGAAGGATTTCCGGGTCGGCCCGGGTATCCTCGCCCTAGCGATCCTGCTGGGGCTGATCATGCCGCTCATGGCCGCCTCGCTGGTGCTCGTTCTCGGCATCGACTGGGGCGCGAACCGGTGGCTGCGCAAGGCCGTTGCGACGTAGACGCGGCCCGCAACGCCATGCGCGGCTCCGTCACCGCATGCCGCCACCGTGCATGCCGCCAGCCGGAGCATTTATCGGGCGCACGACTGCCTCGACCGCTATGGAATCGCGTTTCTTCCGCCCACCCTGGACGACCAGTGTCAGCGGCACGCGGTCTCCCTCCTTGAGCTGGCGCTTGATGTCGAGCAGCATGACGTGATAGCCGCCGGGCCCCAGCTCGACGCTCTTGCCGGCGGGCAAGTCAAGGCCGGGGATCGCGCGCATCTTCATGACGTTGTTCTCCATCCGCATCTCGTGGATCTCGACCGTCCCGGCCACTGGCGAGCTCGCGGCCACCAGCCGCGCGTTCTCCTTCGAGGTGATCGTCATGAACGCGCCCGTATCCTTCTGATGCGGCACTGTGGCACGGATCCAGGCCTCGGTCACGGTCACCTGGGCGAATGCCGGCGCGACGAAAAACAAGAACGGCAGGACTGCGGGAATGATTCGCTTCATGTGCGTCTCCTTTGTCTGAAGTCAGGAACCCGATCTATCCAGTGTGCGTATGTCGTCTGCGTACTGCTCGGGCGTCTGGTTGTGGCCCATCGCGAGCCGCGGCCGCCCCTGCTTGTCGAAGATGTAAGTGAGGGCGGTGTGGTTCATGGTGTAGGACTTGCCCGTCGGAACCTTTTCGTAGGCAATGCGGAACGCGGCCGCGGTCTCACGCGTCAGCGTCGGATCGCCCCGCAGGCCGAGGAACGACGGATCGAACGCCTTCGTGTACTCGCGCAGCAGCTGCGGCGTGTCGCGCTCGGGATCGACGGTGACGAAGACCACCTGCACGCGGATGCCTTCGGCATCGAGCTTGTTGCGTACGACGGCGGCCCGCGCCAGGGAAGTCGGGCACACGTCCGGACACTGCGTGAAGCCGAAGAACAGCATCACGTACTGCCCGCGGAACTCGCTCAGCGAGCGCCACTTGCCCTCGGGGTCGAGCAGCCGGAAGTCCGGCCCGATGGCGGCGC
The DNA here is from genome assembly GCA_035519135.1 of Burkholderiales bacterium. Lineage (GTDB taxonomy): Bacteria > Pseudomonadota > Gammaproteobacteria > Burkholderiales > SG8-39 > VBDM01. The sequence goes on from DATIWX010000120.1 coordinate 11,955, forward strand.
CGGTCACATCGATGCCGTTGTAGCGCGGCTTCTCCCGCGCGCAGCCCGTCGCCAGCGCGAGAGCGAGGAACCCCGCCGAAAGTATTCCGTATCGCCTCATTGTCGCTTCACTCGGTCTGGAGCTTCACTCCGAAGAAGACCGTTCGCGGCGTTCCGTACAGGGGCGGCGCGAATCCGTCGTTGTTTGCGACGTATTTGCGATCGAAGAGATTCACCAGGCTGACATAGGCTTCGGATTTCCTGCTCAATGCGTAGCCCAGCTTGGCGTCCACGATCGTGTGCGGATCCTGTGCGAAAGAGCTTTGGGTGAGCGGGGTGGTCCCGATCGCGTTGAACTGAAGCCCGTTGACGCCGTACGACCTCGACGCATACCGCACGAGAAGGGCCGCGTTCAGCTTGTCCTCCCTGTAGGTGATCGACGCGTCCGCCTTGTTCTTGGGAATGAAGGCGAGCTGCTCGTCCAACCAGTCCTGGTGCAGGTCGCTCGAGACGATGCGGGCCCGGGTATAGGTGTAGCCGGCGCGCACCACGAGCGTCGGGCCGAGATTGACGCTGGCGTTCGCCATGACTCCGTAGGCCTTCGACTCGCCGAGGTTCTGATTCACGAAATTCCCCGACGCGTCCGAGGCGAACGCAATGTAGTCGTGCGTCGTGTTCTGGAACAGGGTCAGCTCGGACTTGCTGTGCTCCGTATGGAAGTCCAGCCCGACCTCTCCGCCATGAAGCGTTTCCGGGTTCAAATTCGGGTTCGAGAAGACGGTGAAGCCGTTGGCGCTGAAAGTACGGTACAGGTTGTCCAGCGTCGGCGCGTTGAATGACTTGTATACGGCGGCGCGGGCCGCCACATCGGGGGTGATTTCGCCCCTCGCCGAGACCCGCCAGCTGAAGTCGTCGACCGTCTTCGGACCCTGGGGTCCCTTGTCGGCCGGGTTGATCGCCTGCAGGAGGAACCCGTCGTAGTTGTGCCACTGCTGAAAGCGCACGCTCGGCGCGATCTCCAGGCCGCGGACAGGGAAGACGCTCATCTGCGAGAACACCCCGAGGAAGCGCTGCTTGCCCTGGAAATCTCCCGTGTTGGCGGGATCGGGGAGATATACCGGGACCCCGAACGCCTGCGGGACGAAGCTGTCGACGTGCTCCCTCGCCGCAATCTGCCTGAAGTCGACACCGGCGCTGAGGGACGGAATGTACTGGCTCAGGGCGCTCTTCGCCCAGATGAGAGAGAGCCCCACGTCGTCGGCGGTCGCGCGGTGGTTGTTCGAGAGGAAGCTCTCCCCCTGATCGGACGGCGCGAGGCAGGTGCCGCCGCACCCGGTGGGCGCGGCGAAGTTGTCGTTGAAGCTCGAGTTGTTCGTGAAGAACACCCCATGATTGCCGAAAGCGGTCGCCGTGAGCCTCGTGGTGTCGTCGACGAGCTTGGTCACCTGCATGTCGAGGCTCGTGATCTTGTGACCGGTGCTCATCGGCTTCAGGACGAATTCAGGCTGCGTGTTCTCGTGGTAGTTGATCCGTGCGAGCCCGTAGAGCGCCGGGTCGGCCTTGAAGTTCACGACGCCCTGCAAATTGTCGGAGTCGAACGAGGTCTTGGTGTAGGTGCTCGCGGGGCGCGGATAGAATCCCGGCGTTGCGCTGCCGGGAACCACCTGGTCGAAGCCGTCGGTCTTGAAGCGATTGTAGGCGAGCGAGACCTTGAGCGCGTCCGAGAACAGCGGGGTTCCGTAGATATCCTCGTGGAAGGTCCCCAGGCTTCCGTAGCCGATGTCCGCCGAATACTTCTCCCGTTTGGGCGTGCGCGTGATGATGTTGATGACGCCTCCCAGGGCGTAGGTCCCCCACAGGCTCGCCCCGCCCCCGCGCACGACCTCGATGCGCTCGATGTTCTCCTTCGGAACGCGGTTCCACTGGACGAATCCCTCGTAGGCGTCGTTGATCGGAACGCCGTCCACCATGACGAGCACGTGGCTGGTTAGACCGTTCTTGGTCCCCAGCATCGAGGGGAAATTGCTCGTCGGATGCAGCTGGTAGGACGAGGCGATCGGCATCTCCAGGCCGGCCACCGTGCGCAGGACGTCGTCCACGGATTCGCCCGGTGTATTGCGGATCTGCTCCTGCGTCACCACCGTCACGCTCGCGGGAACGCCGGCGATGCTGCGCTCGGTGCGCGTCGCGGTGACGACTACGGCATCCTGCGCCGACTCGCGAGACGGTTCCTGCGCCGCCGCGGAATCCAGCATCCCTGCGAGCAGAAGCGCCGCATGCAGCTTGACTGCGTTGTTCTTCATCTGTGCTCTCCCCTTTTCCCTTGTCTTCGATTTCGGCCGCCGCGTCGGCCGCGGCGGCTCGTGCCGCCGCCCGGGCGACTGCCCGCTCCGTCCTCGGCGAGAAGACGAGCTCCGCGCCTGCGCGCGGACGGACTACTGCCTGATTCCTAGGTGTGGTTCGGGGGGGCGCGCGGCGGCGCCGGGGGACTGGCGTGGAATGCCGCGAGAATTACTTTTGGACAAAGAGGGACTTCATGGCGGAAATCCGAGCGCGCGACGAGCGTCGTGCAGAACTCCGACGGAAGCGCCGGATTGTCGGCGCGGACGGCGCACAGGGCGCAGTGCCGCGAGTGCGATCCGGATTCACCCGGGACCTGCTTCTTCGCTCCAGCCGCGCTGCAAATGTCGTGCAGCCCGGGAGGCAGCCCCGGCCGGGCTTGCGCCACGAAAGGCGAAACCCCGCCGAGCGCGAGGGCGAGCGAGGCCGCCCAGGTGACCACTCGGCGTGCGAACCCTCGGCTGAGGCGGCTAATCATCCGCGCCAGTGTAGCGTGTACTATCGCGCGTTGTCCACGATCACCGCGCGAGCTTTGGGCCCGCCCGCAGTTCGGCGACGAGCCGCTCGCGGTGCGACAGCGTCAGCTCTTTGCCTGCGGATCGCGCTTTTTCCGCCTACCGTAAGGACTTCGTCGATGTACTCGTCGATCAGATCCTCAACGGTGTAGGCGCCCTGGCGCTGCGCGATCCGTTCGCGCGTTGCCTGCTCCCTCTCCCTGCGCTTCTCGAGCTGCGGATCCTTGCCCTGCTCGCGCTCCAGCCGTTTTCTTACCGCGGCGTCGCGCGCTTTCGCCAGAGTGAGGGGCCCGACCTCGCCCAATCGGATCTCCCGCAACGCGCCGTCGCGGGCGCGGTAGCGGTAGAAGAAGACCTTTTGTCCCGAAGACAGACAACGCACCCGCAATCCGGCACACTGTGCGTCGCCGCGCTCCTCGCCCGGCTTCAGGTACGCGATAATCGCGGCCGTCAGGGGCCGCGGTTTTTTCAGTGTAGGTTTGTGCGCCATACACCCTCTCTAAGTGACGACCTATACCGGCACCTACACTGAATCGATGGACAAGGACTTGCAAAGACTTGCCCATTTTTGACCAGAAAAGGCATCGGATAAGGTTGAGTTTCCTTGGAACGACAAGAACTTATAGCGCAATACCCCAGAACAGACAAGGCCCTCGATTCGCCCGAAATTTCGCAGCACACCCCGATGATGCAACAGTATCTGCGCCTCAAGGCGCAGCACCCGGACATTCTGCTGTTCTACCGCATGGGCGACTTCTACGAGATGTTCTACGACGACGCGGAGCGCGCCTCGCGCCTGCTCGATCTCACGCTCACCACGCGCGGCGTCTCGGCCGGCGCGCCGATCAAGATGGCGGGCGTGCCCTATCACGCGGTGGACCAGTATCTCGCCAAGCTGGTGAGAATCGGCGAGTCGGTGGCGATCTGCGAGCAGATCGGCGACCCGGCGACGTCCAAGGGCCCGGTCGACCGCCAGGTGACGCGCATCGTCACGCCCGGAACGCTTACCGACTCCGAGCTGCTCGAGGAGAAGGCCGACAACATCCTGCTCGCGCTCGCCCGCACCAAGGGCGCGGTGGGCCTGGCCTGGCTCAATCTCGCGAGCGGCGAGCTGCGCGTCACCGAGATCGCGCCGCAGATCCTCGAGAACGAGCTGCGACGCATCGGCCCGGCGGAGGTCCTGGCGACCGAAGGCACGGTGCTTGGCGGCTTTGCGGTCACGCGCTTGCCCGAATGGCATTTCGATTTCGACGCAGGCCGTAAGACACTCCTCAAGCAGCTCGGCGCGGCCAGCCTCGCCGGCTACGGCTGCGAAGACCTGGAGCCGGCGATCGCCGCCGCGGGCGCGCTGATCGAATACGCGAGGAAGACCCAGGGCCAGGCGCTGGCACACGTCACCGCCGTCGTTCCGGAGCGCGCGAGCGAGTACGTCCGCATGGACGCCGCGACGCGGCGCAATCTCGAGCTCACCGAGACGCTGCGGGGCGAGCCGGCGCCCACCCTGTTCTCTGTCATGGACGAATGCGCGACCGGCATGGGCAGCCGGCTGCTGCGCCATTGGCTGCACCATCCGCTTCGCGATCAATCCGCGCTGGCGAGCCGCCACGACGCGGTGGCCGCGCTCGCCGAGGCGCACGCGGCGCTCCACAAGCTGCTGCGCCGCTTCGCCGACGTCGAGCGCATCACCGGGCGCATCGCGCTCAGGAACGCGCGCCCGCGCGACCTTTCCTCGCTGCGCGACAGCCTCGCGCTCCTGCCCGAGCTCGTTCCCGCGGTTCCGAGGAGCGCCTCTCTGCTCGTGAAGATGCTCGCTGAGCTCGAGGTGCCGCAGGACTGCCTCGCCCTCCTCCGCCGCGCGGTGATGGAGGACCCTTCCGCCATGGTCCGCGACGGCGGGGTGATCGCCGCGGGCTACCACAAGGAGCTGGACGAGCTGCGCGCGCTGCAGACCGATTCCGGGACCTTCCTCGCGGAGCTCGAGCAGCGCGAGCGCGCGCGCACCGGCATCCCCAACCTGCGCGTCGCCTACAACAACGTGCACGGCTTTTACATCGAGATCAGCAACGCGCACGCCGCCAAGACGCCCGCCGACTACCGCCGCCGCCAGACCTTGAAGAACGCCGAGCGCTACATCACCCCCGAGCTGAAGGCCTTCGAGGACAAGGCGCTGTCGGCGCGCGATCGCGCGCTCGCCCTGGAGAAGACGCTCTACGACGAGTTGCTGTCGTTTCTCGCGGCCCACGTTCCGGTCCTGCAGCGCGTCGCCCGGGCGCTCGCCCAGCTCGACGTGCTCGCCTGCTTCGCCGCGCTCGCCGCCGAGCGCGGCTATTGCCGGCCCGAGTTCACCGGGGACATCGCCGTCGAGATCGACGCGGGGCGCCATCCGGTGGTCGAGATGCAGATCGACCAGTTCATCGCCAACGGCGTGCGGCTTTCGCCGGCGCGCTCGCTGCTACTCGTCACCGGCCCCAACATGGGGGGCAAGTCCACCTACATGCGGCAGGTGGCGCTCATCGTCCTCATGGCGCACGTCGGCTCGTTCGTGCCGGCGAAATCGGCGCGCATCGGGCCGATCGACCAGCTGTTCACGCGCGTGGGCGCGGCCGACGACCTCGCCGGCGGCCGCTCCACCTTCATGGTCGAGATGACCGAGTCGGCCAACATCCTGCACAACGCGACCGAGAAGAGCCTGGTGCTCATGGACGAGGTCGGGCGCGGCACCTCGACCTTCGACGGGCTGGCGCTCGCCTGGGCGATCGCGCGGGCGCTGCTCGAGAAGAACAAGGCGCTCACGCTCTTCGCCACCCACTATTTCGAGATGACCCGGCTCGCGCTCGAATACAAGCAGGCCGCGAACGTTCACCTCGACGCGATCGAGCACAAGGACACCATCGTGTTCCTGCACGCGGTCGAGGAAGGCCCCGCCTCGCAGAGCTACGGCCTGCAGGTCGCCCAGCTCGCCGGCGTGCCGAAGAGCGTCGTGCGCAACGCGCGCGGCTACCTGCAGATGCTCGAGGAGGCGAGCCTGACGCGCGGCGGGCAGGCGGACCTCTTCGCCGCTGGGAAGGCGGACGCCGCGAAGGCCGCCGAACCCGACCCCTTGCGCGAGGCGCTCGACGCCGTCGTGCCGGACGAGCTGTCGCCTCGCGAGGCGCTGGAGCTGCTCTACCGGCTCAAACGATTGTGATGCGGCGGTGGCTCGTCCTGCTCGCGGCGCTCGCCGGCTGCGCGGCGCACATCCCGCCGCCGCTGCCCTCCGCGTTCCGGCCTCCGCTCTCCTTTGCCCTGATCGGCGACACGCCCTACGGCGAGGCCGAGGCGGTCGCGCTCGACGCCATGATCGACCAGATGAACCGCGAGGAGCTCGCCTTCGTGATCCATGTCGGCGACATCACCAGCGGCCGGGGCCCGTGCAGCGACGAATGGCTGGCGGCGAGGAAGCGCCAATTCGAGAGGTCGAGGCATCCTTTGGTCATCGTTCCGGGGGACAACGACTGGGTCGATTGCCACCGCACCGGCTTCGACCCCATCGAGCGCCTGCAGAAGTTCCGCGAGCTGTTCGAATCCGGAGACTCGAGCCTGGGCGCGCGCAGGATCGAGCTCGAGCGCCAGCCCGGCCGCTACAGCGAATACCGCGAGCATCTGCGCTGGATCGCGGGCAATGTCCTCTTCGTCGGACTCAACGTCCAGGGGAGCAACAACAACCTCGGCAGGAATGCCGCGATGGACTCGGAACACCGCGCCCGCATGGCCGCGGTACGTGCCTGGCTCGATGACGGCCTGCGGCTGGCGCGCGAGCGCGCACTGGCCGGGATGGTGATCTTCGCCCAGGGCGATCCGGATTTCGAGCACGCGGTCCGGCGCAAGGGAGGCGACGGTTTCGCGCAGTTCCGCGAGGCGCTGCGCGAGCTCGCCCTGAATTTCGGCAAGCCCGTACTGTTCGTACACGGCGATACGCACCTGTACAAGCTCGACCAGCCCTTGGTCGACCCGCGGACCGGGCTGCCGCTCGCGAACTTCACGCGCGTGGTGGTTTTCGGATCGCCCCAGACGAGGTGGATACGCGCCGGGATCGACGCGTCCTCGCCGCGGCTGTTCGAGCTGAGCCCGGTGCCGCAAGTCCCGCCGGGAGAATAGCCCGGCGGGAACCCGCCTCAGCCGTTGCCGTGGCGATGCTCGCCCTGGCCCTGGCCGAAACGCTGGCCGTGCATTCCGCCGCGGCGCCCGCCGCGATGGGCCATGCGGTCCATGCCGTCGCGGATCGCCACGCGCACCTGCTCGCGCTGCTTGGCATCGAGCGAGTCGTACACGCCGAACCAGGCAGTCCGCACCTGCTTGCGCGTCGCCTCCATCTGCGCGCGCGTCTCGTCGCGCAGCTTGTCGCTCATTTGCGCGTACTGCTTCAGGTCGACCCCGGGCTTGTCGATCTCGGCGCGCAGCCTGGCGCGCGTCTCCTCGCCCTTGGCCCGCATCGTCTTGAACGCCTCCTGCTGTGCCGCCTGCGCCTTCTTCCACAGCTCTTCCTGCGTCGCGTTGAGGTTCAGCTCCTTGTGCAGGCGCTCGAAACCGCGCATCGGCCCGATGCTCTCCGGACCCATGCGTTCGTGTCCCATGACTTCGGGACCGTGGGGGCCGCCGGGAACCTGCGCCGTGCTCGCGCCGGCGAAAAGCGCCGCGGCCGCCAGCAAGCCGGCACTCACTGCGTGACGTGTATTCATCTTTCTCTCCTGGAATGGTTGTGAACGACGCGCCCATTCTCGCGCGCAGTCGTTTCCCAACTGTTGCCGGGAGCGGTATTTCGTTGCAAATTGTTTCCGCGGGCGCGGAAAGATCAGTGCAGGTCGAGGGCGTGGCCCTTGAGCGCCTCGATGGGGACGAACTTGAGGACGTTCTCGTGAGTCGCTTCGAGAATCACCTGCGGTGCCATGCCGGCCTTGTACGCCTCGACCCAGCGCAGCACGTGCAGGCACCAGCGGTCGCCGGGCTGCAGGCCCTTGAAGCGCATCTCGGGCCGCGGCGTCGACAGGTCGTTGCCGCGCGAGCGGCTGAACTCGAGGAACTCCTCGGTCGTCTTCACGCACACCAGGTGCGCCACGCCCTCGGCGCCGTAGGTCGCGCAGCAGCCGTCGCGGAAGAAGCCGGTGAGCGGCGAATAGCTGCAGGCGAGCAGCGCACCGCCGAGCACGTTCTTTTCCTTGGAAAGGACCGAGCTCATGCGGGAATTCTAGCCTATTCGGGTATCGAGCCGAGTATGTAGGCCGCCTGGATGATGGGCGGGACCTGGCTGCCGAAGGCCTCGAACCAGCGCCGGAAAGTCTCCACCACCTGGCCGCTGGAATAGAGCTGCGCGAGCCCGGTGTTGACCGCGAGGCGCAAGCTCGAATCCCCGCGAGGCAGGACGATGCCGTAGGGTTCGAACGAGAGCTCCTCGGTGAGCAGCGTGAGAGCCCGCGGGTCCTTGGCCTTCGTCACCGCGCCCAGCAGCAGCAGCTTGTCGCTGGCGAAGGCGTCGACCTTCCCCTCCTCGAACGATGCGAATGCCTCGTCGCGGGACTTGAAAGCCACGACCGTCGCGTTCAACAGGCGCCGCTTGAGCTGTGCGTTGATCGCGCGCTCGTTGGTGGTGCCCCCGATCACTGCTATCTTCTTGTCGGACAGATCGGAGAGCGAGCGCACCCCCGAGGCGGTCTTCACGAGCAGGGCTGTCGTCTCGACGAAGATGATGCTGGAGAAATCGACCTGCTTCAGCCGCGCCAGCGTGATCGTGCTCGAGCCGCATTCCATGTCGGCGCGGCCCTTGGCCACGGCCTCGAAGCGCGACTGGATCGTGACCGGCACCCACTTGATCTGCAGGCCCTTGATGTTGAACTGGCGCTCGATCGAGTTCACCACGCGCTTGCACAGGTCGATCGAGTAGCCGTCGACCTGGTTCCTGTCGTCGGCGAACGCGAACGGCATGGCGTCGGCGCGGTAGGCGATGGCAATGGTCTTCGTCTGCGCGATCTTCTTCAGCCGGCCGTCGAGCGCCTGGGCGTGAACCGCGCCGGCGAAGAGCGCGGCGAGGACGAGCGTGATGCT
>DATIWX010000121.1:0-42904 GCA_035519135.1 Burkholderiales bacterium
CATGTCCTTCTGCTGCAGGGTCACGTCGGCCAGCGGCCGCGCGGGCATCTTCCCCTCGAGTATGAAAGGGCCGCGATAGCCGAGCACCGGCGACGCCACCACGCTCTTGAGCATGGCGTCGACCGCGACCTCGCGCGCCACGCCGCCCTTCTCGGCCAGCGCCACGCCTTCGCAAAAGGCGATGACCTCGACCATCAGCACCAGGTTGACCGCGAGCTTCATCTGCACCGCCAGCCCGCTGCCGCCGATATGGGTGACCTTGGGCCCGATCGCCAGCAGCACCGGCAGTGCGCGCTCGAATGCCGACCGGTCGCCGCCGACCATGATCGAGGCCTTGCCTTCGGCCAGCGTCACGGTGCTGCCGGAAATCGGTGCATCGAGCATGGCGAGGCCTGCCCGGGCAAACTCGGCGGCGATCGCGCGGCTTGCGTCCGGCGCGATGGTGCTCATGTCCACGTAGACACCGCCTTTCCCGAGGCCGGCGACGATGCCGCTGGTCCCCAGCGCGACAGCCTCCACGGCGGCGGCATCCGTCACGATCGAAAACACGATCTCGGACCGGGCCGCCACCTGGCGCGGACTGTCCGCCCAGCCCATGCCGAGCTTGAGCAGCGCTTCGGCCTTGCTTTTCGTCCGGTTCCACCCGGTGACGCCGTGACCGGCGGCGAGCAGCCGCGGCACGATGCCCAGGCCCATGTCGCCCAGACCGACGAAGCCGATCTTCATCGCGGTCCTAGACGTCCTGCGGAATAGCGAAATCGCGGGAGCTGTGCTTGGCGATCTCGCGCGCGGGTGTGCGGCCGCGTATGTCCTTGCCGGTCGGCTGCCATATGCAGACCTTCGCGCCCGGCGCCCAGACCGTGGTGCATTCGCCCGGCACGAAGTACTCGACGAACCGCATTCCTTCCAAGGGGTCGCTTTTCAGGTAGTGGCGCTCGCGGTTCGCGTACCAGATCAGATCTCCCTTCTTCACGTGAAACGGCTGCTCGTTCGCCCACGCGGTGCCGCCGCCCGCGAGCACGTACATGAAATGCTCGGCACCTTCGTGGTGATGGTTGGGGCATTCGGTGCCCGGCGGGTAGAGGATCATCTCGCCCCTGATCGCCTTGGTGCCGAAGAGCTTGGGCGTAACCAGGTAGATGCGTTTTCGCGCGTCGTGCTCGGAGTCGAGCACGGGCTCGCATGTCCAGTCCACGATCCTGAGCTGGGGCGGTTGGGCGGCGAGCTGCGGGTCGAAGCGCGCGGCGTCCGGAACCTCGGCGTAGAGCACCACCGCCTCGTTCTGCGCCGCCAGCGTGCCGCGAAATCCCGGCGGCAGGAAGGCGACCTGGCCGGGGGTGAGGAGCTGCGAGCCGGCGGCGCTCGACAGCACCGCTTCGCCCTCGAGCAGCTGGAACCACGCGAGCTCGCCCGAGGCGAGGCCCAGCTCGACCTCGGCACCCGGGCCGAGCGTCCAGCGGTCGAGCAGCACCTGACTGCCCTTGACCCGGGCCGCGGTCAGCAGCCGCTGGCGGTAGCCGTGGACGCCGAAGGGCTGGGCTTCGACGGCCCTCTCGTTGAAAGCGATGGCCATGGCCGACGATTGTGCCGCAATAGCCAACGGTCTGCCATTCGCGTGTAGACTTTCCCGAAAAGTCCCACAAACTAGGAGGAAGTGCCATGACGCAGATTTGCAGACGGGCGGTCGCTGTCGTCGCTTTGGCGTGCGCGCTGGCGCCATATCCGGTCGCGGCCCAATCCTATCCGGCCCGGACAGTGTCGATCGTCGTCCCGTTCGGCGCCGGCAGCATCACCGACGGCCTTGCCCGCGTGCTCGCCGACAAGCTGGGCACCATGTGGAAGCAGACGGTGATCGTCGAAAACAAGCCGGGGCTTCCCGGGACGGCGTCCGTGGCGAAGAGCGCCCCCGACGGCCATATCCTGATGGTGACCTCCAACGGCCACACCATCGCGGCGGTCATCAACAAGAACATCTCGTTCGATCCGGTGAAGGATTTCGCCGGGGTGACGGTGATCGCGTCGGTGCCGCTGGTCGCGATCGTGCCCGCCGACCTGCCGGCCAAGACGCTCAGGGAATTCATCGCGCTGGCGAATGCCTCGCCGGGGAAGCTCAATTTCTCCTCGGCCGGAATCGCCAGCACCTCCTTCCTGTCCGCCGAGATCTTCCGGCAGCAGGCCAAGATCAACATTGTGCACGTCCCCTACAAGGGCGTGCCGGACGCGACGACCGCGGTGATGCGCGGCGACGTGCAGATGTATTTCGCTCCCATTCCCAACGCCCGCGAGCTGAGCGCCGCAGGCAAGGTGCGCGCGCTCGCCATCAATTCGGACAAGCGCGCTCCCCAGCTCCCGGATGTCCCGACCATCGCTGAAGCCGCGGTGCCGGACTACAAGTACGAGTCCTGGTTCGGCTTGATGGCACCCGCCGGGACGCCGCGAGGGATTCTCACCAAGGTCAGCCAGGACGTCGCAGTGGTGCTGGAAATGGCGGACGTGCGCGAGAAGCTCACCGGTTACGGCTCGATTCCCTCACCCACCACGCCGGAGCAATTCGACGCGATCATCAAGAGCGACACGGAACGCTACGGCAAGGTCTTGAGGGACGCGGGCGTCGCCGCGAACTAGCGGGCACGCCTCGGCTACGGCTATTCCCTCAGGCTGCGGCCTTCGCAGCGGGGAGCAGGGGTACGCCGCTCAGGCGCTGCAGCTCGTCGAAGGAAAGCCCCGGGACGAGACGGCTCGCGACCAGGCCGCGCGGCGCGATATCGATCACCGCGAGATCGGTGTAGATGCGCTTCACGACGCCGATGCCGGTGAGCGGATAGGCGCAGCGCTCGACGATCTTCGATTCGCCGTTCTTGGTGAGGTGTTCCATCATCACCCAGACGCTCCTCGCGCCGACGGCGAGGTCCATCGCGCCGCCGACGGCGGGTATCGCGTCGCCGCCGCTGTGCCAGTTGGCGAGGTCGCCGGAGACCGAGACCTGGAAAGCGCCCAGCACCGCGATGTCGAGGTGCCCGCCGCGCATCATCGCGAACGAATCGGTGTGGTGGAAGTACGCTCCGCCGGTCAGCAGGGTCACGGGCTCCTTGCCGGCGTTGATGAGGTCTGCATCCTCCTCGCCCGGCGCGGGAGCGGGGCCCATGCAGAGTATGCCGTTCTCGCTGTGCAGGAAGATCTCGCGGTCCTTGGGCAGGTGATTGCCGACCAGCGTCGGCATGCCGATGCCCAGATTGACGTACGAGCCCTCGGGAATGTCCTGCGCGATGCGTTGCGCGATCTGTTCGCGGGTGAGCTTTACGTAGCTCATGCCGCCGCCCGGCCTGATATCCCTTGCGTCACGCCGCCCGAGGGGATCCTGCGCGCCTTCCGCGGGACCTTCACCACGTGCGTCACGAAGATCCCGGGCGTGACGATGCACTCCGGGTCGAGCTCTCCGAGCTCCACCGTCTCGTACACCTGCGCGACCGTGACTCTCGCCGCGCTCGCCATGGTCGGTCCGTAGTTGCGCGCGCTCTTCCTGTAGACGAGATTGCCCCAGCGATCGCCGCGCTCCGCCTTCACCAGCGCGAAGTCGCCGTGGAGCGGGAATTCGAGAACGTGGCCCCTGCCGCCGATGACCCGCGTCTCCTTGCCTTTCGCGAGGTCCGTTCCATAGCCGGTCGGGGTGTAGAACGCGCCGATGCCCGCGCCCGCCGCGCGCAGACGCTCGGACAGCGTCCCCTGCGGCACGATCTCGAGCTCGACCTTACCGGCGCGGTAGGCCGTCTGGAAATGATGCGAATCGACCTGGCGCGGATAGGAGCAGATGAGCTTGCGTATGCGCCCGGCCTTGAACAGCGCCGCGATGCCGACCTCGCCGTTGCCTGCGTTGTTGTTGACGATCGTGAGATCCCGCGCTCCTTGCGCAATCAGCGCGTCGACCAGCTCCTCGGGAACGCCGGCGCCGCCGAAGCCGCCGACGAGTACGGTCGCGCCGTCGCGCACGTCGGCGAGCGCGGCTTCGATCGCAGGAACGATCTTGTCGACCATGTCGTTTCGAAGGATATCGCGGGTAGAATGCCGTGTCATCACGCAACGAGGTGAACATGGCCAGAAAGCGCCCCGAAGAGCTGCGCAGCCACCGCTGGTACGGAGTCGGCGACCGCAAGACCTTCGACCATCGCTCGCGCACCGCGCAGATGGGCTACGACAAGAGCGACTATGCCGGCAAGCCGGTGATCGCGATCATCAACACCTGGAGCGACATCAATCCCTGCCACGCGCACTTCCGGGTGCGCGCCGAGGAGGTCAAGCGCGGCGTGTGGCAGGCGGGCGGTTTTCCGGTGGAGATGCCGGCGATCACGCTGTCCGAGCCTTTCCAGAAGCCCTCGACCATGATGTACCGCAACTTCCTAGCGATGGAGACCGAGGAATTGCTGCGCTCCTATCCCGCCGACGGCTGCGTGCTCATGGGCGGCTGCGACAAGACCACGCCCGCGCTGGTGATGGGCGCGCTGTCGATGGGCCTGCCGGCGATCTACATGCCCGCCGGGCCGATGCTGCGCGGCAACTGGCACGGGCAGGTGCTCGGCTCGGGCAGCGACTCGCGCAAGTACTGGGCGGAGCTGCGCGCCGGCACCATCACCGAGCACGACTGGGAGGAGATCGAGGAAGGCATTGCGCGATCCTTCGGTCACTGCATGACCATGGGCACCGCCTCGACCATGACCTCCGCGGTGGAAGCGCTCGGACTCACTCTTCCCGGCGCGGCGTCGATCCCCGCGGCGGATTCGCACCACGCAAAGATGGCCACCGCGACGGGAAAGCGCGCGGTCGAGCTGGTCTGGGAGGACGCGACGCCGAAGAGTCTGCTCTCCGCCTCGTCCTTCGACAACGCCGTGACCTGCGTGGTCGCCTGCGGCGGCTCGACCAACTCCGTGATCCACCTGATCGCCATGGCGCGGCGCGCCGGGGTCGCGCTCGACCTCGACCGCTTCGAGGCGATCTCGAAGAAGACACCGGTGATCGCGAACCTGCGGCCTTCCGGCAAGTACCTGATGGAGGATTTCTACTACGCGGGGGGACTGCGTGCGCTGCTCGCCTCGATCAGCGACCTGCTCGATCTCAAGGCGAAGACGGTGAGCGGCAGGACCCTGGGAGAGAACCTCGAGGGCGCCAAGATCCACAACCCCGAGGTGATCCTGCCGCGCGACAAGCCCGTGCTGCCCTCGGGCGGGCTCGCGATCCTGCGCGGCAACCTCGCCCCCGACGGCGCGGTGGTGAAGCCGGCCGCGACCGAGAAGCGCCTGTGGAAGCACAAGGGCCGCGCCGTGGTGTTCGAGGACTACAACGACCTGCAGGCGAGGATCGACGACCCGAAGCTGGACGTCGACGCCGACTGCGTGATCGTGCTGAAGAACGCCGGTCCCGTCGGCGCGCCCGGCATGCCCGAATGGGAGGTGCCGATCCCGAAGAAGCTGCTGCAGCAGGGCGTGCGCGACATGGTGCGGATTTCGGACGCGCGCATGAGCGGCACGGCATTCGGCTGCTGCGTCCTGCACGTCGCGCCGGAATCCTTCATCGGCGGGCCGCTCGCCCTGGTGAAGGAGGGCGACCTGATCGAGCTCGACATCGAACGCCGGCGCCTGCAGCTCCTCGTCGACGACGCCGAGATGATGAAGCGCAAGCGCGCCTGGAAGGCGCCCGCGCGCCGCTTCGAGCGCGGCTACGGCGCGCTGTTCTCGCAGCACATCAGGCAGGCGAACGAAGGCTGCGACTTCGACTTCCTCGAGGGCACCGCGCCGACCGCGGATCCCGAGATTCACTGACCCCGCGCCTAGGCGGGGACCGGCTGCGGCGCCTTCTCGCGGCGCGCGGCGAGCGACTCCCGGGCGAGCACCTCGAAGCGCCGCGTCGCCACGATGTGGCGGTCGCGCGCGTAGGCCTCGTGGTTGCGCTCGACGTCGTCCAGGCGGTACACGTAGTTCACCATCAGGCCCACCGAGCGACGCATGCCCATCTCGGAGATGTCGCCCAGCCAGTTGAGCCGTTCCATGCGTGCGCCGTTGCCCAGGTGGAAGCGCGACACCGGGTCGAGCGGGTCCCGGCCCTGTTTCGCATGCAGCAGGTAGTAGGCGCACAGGCGCACCAGCTCCCGCCGCATGTCCGCCGCGACCGCGTGGTCGTCGAACCAGCGCCCCGTATCGAGGCGGGCGAGGAGCGCTCCGATTTCCGGCCGGTCTTTCGCGGTCCCGGCGAGCCACCTGCGGAATCCCGGGATCGGCGAGAGCGTGGCGAAGGTCCGCAGCTTCGGGAATTCGCGGCCGAGATCCTCGGCGACCTGCTTGATGAGCAGGTTGCCGAACGACACGCCGCGCAGGCCTTCCTGGCAGTTGGTGATCGAATAGAAGATCGCGCAGTTCGCGGAGGCGGGATCGGCAACCGGCGACTCGAGATCGAGCAGAGGCTGCACCCGCGAGCTCATGCCGCGCGTAAGCGCCACCTCGATGAAGATCACCGGCTCGTCGGGCAGCGCCGGATGGAAGAAGGCGTAGCAGCGCCGGTCGGCCTCGAGGCGGCGATGCAGGTCGGGCCAACCCTGGATCTCGTGCACCGCTTCGTACCGGATCAGCTTCTCCAGCACCAGCGCCGGCGTGCGCCAGTCGATGCGCTGCAGGACCAGGAAGCCGCGGTTGAACCAGGAGTTGAGCAGATGGCCGAGGTCGGCATCGAGGCCGACGTAGTGGGGGTGCTCGGGCAGGAGCTTCAGGAGGCGACGGCGCATGTCGACCAGGATGCCCGTGCCGCCGGCCGGCATGTTGAGCCGCCGGAAAAGCTCCTGCCGGGGCGACTCGACCGCGCGCTGCAGCCGCACCAGGTTGGCCTGGGACGGTTCCTGCCGGTAGGCATCCGCGACGCGACCCACGGCGTCCGGGTCGGGCGAGAATTCCTTCACCACCAGGTCGAAGTAGATCGCGAGCGCTTTCTCGTCGAGCTGCTGGTACGCCGCCAGCGCCTCGCGCGCGATCTGCGCGCCCGAGACCTCGCCGCGCTCGGACATCAGCGCGTGGCACAGCGTGACGGCGCGCCGCGCCGCGCGCACCGCGGCCCGCGGCAGGCTGCCCGGGCGGCGCACGAGCGCCCCGAGAATGCGGCGGAACAGAGACTTCTTTGCGGGGGAATCCACCAAATTGAGACCGGGAGCCGGAGAGGGACGTTCAGCGTTCCGGCCATTCTAGCGTGATCGCCCGGCAGTGTAGAATCCGCTCTCCCCGAACTGGAAGACTTATTCCTCATGCCGCTCTCCGAAGCCGAACGCAAGAAGTGCGTCGAGACGCTGCTCGACGCCTTCAGGACCAAGAAGCAGGCGGTGCAGCTTTCCACCACCTACCCCCACATCACCATCGAGGACTCGTACGCGATCTCGACCGCCGTCGCCGATCACTGGATCAAGGGCGGCGCGAAGCTCATCGGCCACAAGGTCGGCCTCACCTCCAAGGCCATGCAGGCTTCTTCCCAGATCAACGAGCCCGACTACGGGCATCTGCTCGACACCATGATGATCCCCGACGGCGCGAAGGTCGCGCACGCGAGCTACTGCCTGCCGCGCGTCGAGGTCGAGCTCGCCTTCGTGCTCGGCAAGCCGCTGAAAGGCCCCGGCGTGGGCCTGCTCGACGTGCTGCGCGCGACCGAATACGTGGTGCCGGCGATCGAGATCGTCGACGCGCGCCTGCAGAACCCGCGCAAGATCTTCGACACCGTGGCCGACAACGGCGCCGCGGCCGGGATCGTCGTCGGCGGCCGCCCGATCAAGCCGATGGACGTCGACCTGCGCTGGGTGGGCGGCATCATGTACCGCAATTCCGAGATCGAGGAGACCGGCCTCGCCGCGGGCGTGCTCGGGCATCCGGCGCTCGGCGTCGCCTGGCTCGCCAACCGCCTCGGCCAGAACGGCGTCACGCTCGAGGCCGGCCACCTCGTCCTCGCCGGCTCGTTCACGCGCGTGGTGTTCGCGCAAAAAGGCGACACGCTCCACGGCGACTTCGGCCCGCTCGGCGGCGTCGCCGTGCAATTCGTCTGAGGAAGGGATCATGACTGCAATCGGTTTTCGCATCCTCCCCATCGCCAAGCGCCCCGACAGGAAGCTCGTCGCGGAACTCGCCCAGATGGTCACGCCGCACCTTTCCGACAGCATGGAACGCCTGTACGCGGGCGGGCCGCAGCTGCGTCCCATGCACAACGGCGCGAAGCTGTGCGGCCCGGCGTTCACGGTGCGCACTGCGCCCGGCGACAACCTGCTGGTGCACAAGGCGATCGACATCGCCGAGCCGGGCGACGTGATCGTCGTCGACGCCGGGGGCTTCAACGACCACGCGATCATCGGCGAGCTGATGAGCGCGCGCGCCGAGCAGCGCGGCGTGGGCGGCATGGTGATCTGGGGCGCGATCCGCGACTCGGCCGAGCTGCGCCAGGGAAGCTTCCCGGTGTACGCGAGCGGCGTCACGCACCGAGGGCCGTACAAGAACGGCCCCGGGGAGATCAACGTGCCCATCAATATGGGCGGCATGACGGTCAATCCGGGGGACATCATCGTCGGCGATGCCGACGGCCTGGTCGCCGTTCCCCAGGAACACGCCGAGGTCATCCTCGCCTCGGCCAAGGCGATCCTCGCCAAGGAGACGAACTCGATGAAGCAGATCAAGGCCGGCACCGTCGACCGCAGCTGGGTCGACAAGGCGCTCAAGGAGAAAGGCTACAAGGTCTAAGGATGATGTCATCCTGAGTCGAAGCGAAGGATCTCCTCTGGCAGGCTGCGAGCCATAGGAGATTCCTCGCTGCGCTCGGAATGACAGCTTACGAGGAGATATTTTTTGGAACTTCCCGTCAACAACTTCAAGCGCGCCCTCAAGGCGAACAAAGTCCAGATCGGCTTGTGGTGCAGCCTGTCCTCGCACTACGCGACCGAGCTGGTCGCCGGCTCGGGCTTCGACTGGATCCTGCTCGACACCGAGCATTCGCCCAACGACCTCGAGTCGGTGCTGCAGCAGCTCCAGGCCGCGGCGCCCTACCCCACGCACCCGGTGGTGCGCGTGCCCTGGAACGACATGGTGACGATCAAGCGCTACCTCGACATCGGCGCGCAGTCGCTCCTCATCCCCTACGTGCAGAACGCCGAGGAAGCGAAGGCCGCGGTCGCCTATACGCGCTACCCGCCCGCCGGAGTGCGCGGAGTCGCCGGCGCGACGCGCGCCACGCGCTTCGGCCGCGCCAAGGACTACGCCCGGCGCGCCCACGAGGAGATCTGCGTGCTGGTGCAGGTCGAGACGCAGACCGCGCTCGACAACCTCGAGAAGATCGCCGCGGTGGACGGCGTGGACGGCGTGTTCATCGGACCGGCCGACCTGCACGCGTCGCTGGGCTACACCGGCGAGACCAACAACCCGAAAGTGATGCCCGTCATCGACGAGGCGATCCGGCGCATCCGCAAGGCGGGCAAGGCGCCCGGCATCCTCACCGGCGTGGAAGCCGATGCCCGGCGCTGGCTCGAATGCGGCGGCCTGTTCGTCGCGGTCGGCGCCGACACCGGCGTGCTCGCGCGCGGGACGGAGGCGCTCGCAGCGAAGTTCAAGTAAGCATGACCGTCATCGAACTGGCGCCAGGACAGATACTGTTCCGCGAGGGCGCGACCAGCCGGCACATCTACCGGGTCGTCTCGGGAGAGGTCGAGGTCAGCCGTCAGGCGGGGGACCGCGTCGCCGTGCTCGGGCGCGTCGGGCCCGGACACTTCGTCGGCGAAATGGGCGCCCTGGTCTCGGCGCCGCGCACCGGCACGGCGCGCGCCGTCTCGGGCACGGCCCTGAGGCGCTACCGCCGCCGCGAGTTTCTTGCGGAAGTGGTGCGCGACCCGGACCTGTCCGCGCAGGTGCTCAACGCTCTGAGCCTTCGCACGCGTGCGCAGGTGGAGTTTCTTCGCGGGGCCCCTGCGGCCCAGAGACGGCGATCGCTGTTCCGGCGGCTGATCGAGGCCCTGCGCTCGCTCCTCAAGCGGGCGCCGCGGCACAGCGCGCTGCATGCCGCCATCCGCCGCTCCGGATTCGGCCGCCAGGAATTCGAGCCGGGCTCGGTACTGTTCGAGGAGGGCGCGCCGAGCGACGGCGTCTTCTGGATCGAGTCGGGCCGGGTCCACGTGCACACCCGGGACGCAAGCGGCGGCGAGCGGCGCGCCGGGCGCGCGGGAGCGGGCGAGTTTCTCGGCGAGATGGGAGTGCTCGAGTCGCTGCCGCGCTCGGCCACGGCGGTCGCGGCGACCCGGGTCGTGGCCTGCAAGATGTCCCCCGAGGACTTCACGGCGCTCCTGCGGCGCTCGCCCTCGGCGGTGCTGCTGGTGATCGACGCCCTGTGCGAGCGCGCGCGCCGGACGCGGGCGCTGAGCGACGCATGGGACGGCTCGGGCAACCTGCTCGACGCCCTGCGCTCCGTGGACAGCGTGGCGCAACTGGCCCAGTACCGCATCGCGGACGAGGCGTGGCGCGTCCGCGCCTATGTCACGGCGCAGTGGGACCGGGGAAAACTCATGAGCGCGACCTACCAGCGCTACCTTCGAGGCACCGCGACTCCAGAAGAAATGGAGCACGCCAACACCGTGCTGCGCGACTACCTCAAGATCGCGGGCCTCGGCACCCTGCTGGTCCTGCCCGGCGCGCCGATCACGATTCCTCTCGCTGTGAAGCTCGGCAAGGCGCTGGGCGTGAACATACTTCCGTCGGAGGTCGACGCGGAGATGACCTGAGGGCTCCCTATGCCCGCTTGATGAAGCGGAGCAGAAGGATCAGGATCACCGCCCCAACGGTCGCCACTATGATGGCGCCGATCAGCCCTCCGCCCCAGGAAAAGCCGGCGAGGCTGAAGAGGAATCCCCCAAGCAGCGCGCCCAGTACGCCGACGACGATGTCGCCGACGACGCCGAAGCCGCCTCCTTTCACGAGCTGCCCCGCCAGCCACCCCGCCACCAGCCCGATCAGGATGAACCAAACGAACTCCATGATTTCCTCCTCGCTGGAAAGAACCGACTCTACGCCCTACACCCACACCTGCAGCACGTAGTCGTACGCCGCCTGCGCATTGGTCATGTCGACGCGCTGCAGCTTGATGCGGTAGCCGTCCCTGGTCTTCTTCAGGTGATGCAGATAGGAGCCCGCGAAGTGGCGCACGTCGTCGCGGCGCAGCTCCATCATGTGGAAGCGCGAGCGCGCCACCACGTCGCCGTTCGCCGATTCCTTTTCGACGACGACGTTGCCGACGACGTGGTTCGTTCCCCACAGCGGTTTCTGCGACCAGGCGTCCGGGTGCAGCACCCGTTTCATGCGCACGGTCATCAGGTTCTTGTCCTCGGCGAAGATCGCAGGCATGCCGTCCCAGGTGGTGTGCGAGGGCTCGGGCGGCATCCAGTACACGCCGTCGTCGGCGAACAGGTCGATGTAGTCCTGCCAGCGCTTGCCGTCGAGGATGTCGGCCTGGCGATAGAGGAACTGCTCGACCGCGTGCTGGGTGTCGTGGCCGTTGACCGCCTTCCTCACGGCCTTCTTCACAGGCTTTCTTGCTTTCTTCTTCGCCATCACTGCCCCGCCGTCATGTACTGCGTCCAG
This sequence comes from Burkholderiales bacterium, assembly GCA_035519135.1. Lineage (GTDB taxonomy): Bacteria > Pseudomonadota > Gammaproteobacteria > Burkholderiales > SG8-39 > VBDM01. Next base: position 11,628 of record DATIWX010000121.1, read on the forward strand.
GCCTTCATCTGGTTGCGCATGGGCGCCTCGGACGTGCCGCAATCCTTGGCGGTCTCGACCATGCCGTCGCGCTCGAGGTCGCGGCCGTGGTGGCGATGGAAGCTCACCCAGTCGCCGCCCTGCGAGGACAGTCCCTGGTGCGCCTTCCAGAAGTTCTCCAGGTCGTCGGCGTTGATCAGCGTCGCCGGCGAGTTCACCAGGTTGTAGTAGGCGAGCGCCCGCCGGTAGATCGGCTCGGGCGCGCCCTTGAGGCGGAAGTGCCAGATCTCGGTGAGCGTCTTGTCCACGCCCAAGGGCCGCACCGCACGCAGCTGCTGCAGCGGCGACTGCACCGAGAGGCCGGGGTAGATCAGCACGTGGTGGATGTTGGTGGTGAGGATCTCCTCCTTGCGCTTCTCGCCGTAGGCCTTCGCCAGCACGCGTTCGTATTCGAGCGTGTCCGGGTCCTGCGGCCGCAGCCCCATGTAGCCGGTGAGGATGCAGTGGCCGCCGGGGTAATTCAGCGTCTGGAAGTTGTCCCATTTCTCGATGGTCACGGTCGCGAACGCCGAGAGCATGTGGTAGGAGAGCGGGATCTTGCCGGTCTTCTTCTCGATCTGCAGCTCGACCTCGCGCGCGGCGCGGCCGGTCGACTGGTGCGTGACCGAAGGGTGCAGCGCATCGAGCTGGTTCTCCAGGAAGATCTTCCAGTTGGAGTGCTGGATCACGCGGAAGCAGTTCGGCACCACCTCGACCTTGCCCTCGGGCGAGCGGTCGCAGATATCGTCGAAAGCGACTTTCGACCGTCCCAGGAACTCGAGCAGCCCGGGGCCGTCTTCCGCGAGGCTCGCGAACACGAAGCCGCGGTAGTTCTCCACCCGCGCGGCGCGCTTCATGTTGCAGTCCGGATTGTCGCGTCCCCAGCGGGTGCCTTCGTAGCCCGACTCCATCATCGGGATGTTCTTCAGCTTGCCGTCGTGATGAAAGGTCCAGGCGTGGTAGGAGCAGCGGAAGAACTCGCCGGTGTTGCCGCTGCGGTCGCCGCAGATCATCGAGCCGCGGTGCGGGCAGCGGTTGTAGAGCACGTTCACCTGACCGCTCTTGTCGCGAACCATGACCATGGGCTGGCGGCCGATCTGCACCGTGTAGTAGTCGCCGGGCTTGGGCACCTGCGTCTCGTGGCCGCAGTAGATCCACACGCGCTCGTGGATGCGCTCCATCTCCATCTCGAAGATCGCGGGATCGGTGTAGACCTCGCGCCGCACGCGGTCGGGCTCGACGAAGGCGGCGAGATTGGGAATGCGTTCGTGCAGCATTGCGGGCTCCTTGGAGCGGTGCCTACGGGGAGGAAAAGCCTATCACACGCGTACCGGGAGTGGCGTCCGAGCTAAAGCCGCCGGTCACAACGCGCCATCAGGCACTCCTGGCCCTGGATAAACGCGGCGTTCCATTCGACCAGGCGCCACTTGTCAACCAACCCGTTTAGCACGAAGGGGTCGGGAAAGTGATCCTTGAGTCTCGGGAGAGCACCGGGACCCATCCAAGGCAATGAAAGTGCTAGCTCGCTTGAGCGTTGGAGCTGACTACGGCTCTCAGACACATGTACGTGCCGAGCGCAAGCAAGCCGACAAAAAACGCGCGGCGAAAGACCTGTTCATCAGTGCGCTGGCGCACGAGTTGCCCGACATACATCCCGGCCAACGAGAAAACAAGCGCAACCACCCAACTGCCAGCGACTTCGATTCGAAGTTGCCCATGGACCATGAGGGCTGCCGCCAATGCAAGAGGACAAACGAACGCATTGATGCCGACGATCTGCACCAGCTCCTCCTTGCCGAGTCGAAGAAACGTCAGGTACGGAGCCGTAGGAATGACAAATACGCCGGTTGCGCCATTCAGCATACCTGTCACGAATCCAACGAGCGGTGACAGCCAGCGTTCGGAGTGCGGGCGAATTTCCAACCGTCGTCCGGCAAGTCCGTAGATCGCATACGCCGCAAGCACTGCACCCAGTGCACCGGTGGCGGTGGATTGGGACGACCTGGTGAGGAACTCAACGGTGGAAAACGTTCCGATCACAGTGGCGACGATCATCAAAGCGAATCGCCGCAACAGCGAAAGGAGCGCAGGTCCCGATGCAACCTGCCACATGTTCGTAACGAGCGCTGGGATCACCAGGATGCCGGCGGCTTGGGCGGGCGTCATTACGATGCTGAGAAGGCCCATGCCAACGGTGGGCAATCCGAGTCCAAGTACGCCCTTGATGCCTCCAGCGAGCAGAAATACCGCGGCGATGAACACGGTAAGGCCAAATTCGGACATCTGCACGGCTGGGATTGGACGTCGGGTGAATAGCTCAGGCTGCCCAGGGGCTGGAAATCGCGGCCTTGATCAGAGGGCGTCGTTCAGGACGGCGGTCTGATTTCACTCGGTTTTGCTCCCGTGGCCCTGAGGTGAGGCGAATCCTACCCGCGGCTTCCTGGTACCGAAAGTCGGGAAAACCCTACACGCCCAGATGCCGGTGCCACAGCGAGCGGTCGGCGGCGAGCTCCGCGGAGGACCCGCGCCAGGCGACGCGCCCGCGCGAGAGCACGGTGTGGTGGTCGGCGATCCCGATCAGGCGCTCGACGTACTTGTCGATCACCAGGATGGTCTGGCCCGCCGCCTTCAGCGCCGCCAGGCATTCCCAGATCTCCTCGCGCACCAGCGGCGCCAGGCCCTCGGTCGCCTCGTCGAGGATCAGCAGGTGTGGATTGGTCATGAGCGCGCGCCCGATCGCGAGCATCTGCTGCTCGCCCCCGGAGAGCTGGTTGCCGAGGTTGTCCATGCGCTCGGCGAGCCCCGGGAAGAACGCGAGGACCTTGTCCAGGGTCCACGGATCGCGAGCGCCGCTGCGGTTGCCGGCGAAGGCGACGAGGTTCTCCCGCACGCTGAGGTTGGGAAAGATCTGGCGCCCCTCGGGAACGAGCGCGATGCCGCCGCGGGCGATGCGGTCGGGCCGCAGCCGCTCGACGCGCTCGCCGCGGAAGCGTATCGCCCCGCCCCTCGCCGGCGTCAGCCCCATGATCGAACGCACCGTGGTGGTCTTGCCCATGCCGTTGCGGCCGAGGAGCGTGGCCACTTCGCCTGAGCGGATCGCGAGATCGACGCCGAACAGCACTTGGCTCGCGCCGTAGGCGGTCTCCAGCTTCTCGATGCGCAGCATCTCGCTCATGCGGCCGCGCTCTCCCCCAGGTAAGCCTTCCTGACCTCGGCGTGGGCGCGGATCGCCTCCGGCGCGCCGGTCGCGATCACGCGCCCCGAGACCAGCACCGAGACCCGGTCGGCGAGCCGGAACACGGCGTCCATGTCGTGCTCGACCAGGAGCACGGCGACCCGCGCGCTGACGCGCTCGATCAGCGCAATCATGCCCTGCGATTCCTCCGGGCCCATTCCCGCCGTGGGCTCGTCGAGGAGCACCAGCCTGGGCCGCGTGGCGAGGGCGAGGCCGACCTCGAGCGCGCGCTGCTCGCCGTGGGCGAGCGTGGCCGCGATGGCGGCCTCGCGCCCCGACAGCCCGATTTCCGCGGCGATCGCCCGCGCCTCCTCGGCCAGCGCGGTCTCGGCCGCCACCGGCCGCCATAAGGAAAAGCTCGATCCGCTGCGCGCCTGCACCGCCAGCGCGAGATTGTCGAGCACGGTGAAGCGCCTGAAGATGCTGGTGATCTGGTAGCTGCGCGCTAGCCCCGCGCGCACACGCTGGTGCTGGGTTGCGCGCGTGAGGTCCGCGCCTTCGAAGAGGATCGCGCCGCGGTCGCTGCCCAGATCGCCCGCCACCTGCGCGATGAGCGTGGTCTTGCCCGCGCCGTTCGGACCGATCAGGGCGTGCACCTCGCCGCGCTTCACGTCGAGCGTGACGTCGTCCGTGGCGACGACTCCGCCGAAGCGCTTTGAGATGCTCCTCAGCTCAAGCACGCCGCCTCCGCGCGAACGCGCCCGCGATGCCCTGGGGCGCGAACAGCACGATCGCGAGCAGCACGATGCCGACGCCCAGGCCGGAGTGCTGCTGATAGTTCGGCAGCATCGACGCGAGCCACTCGACGCGGTGGTTCGCGATCAGGTCCTCCAGCCCGAGCAGCGCCGCGGCGCCGACGATCCCGCCCCACAGCCGCCCGACTCCGCCCAGGATGACCATCACCATGAGCGTGCCCGACTGCGTCCAGTGGAGCACGTTCGGGTTCACGTACTTGCCGTGGCTCGCGAGCAGCACGCCGGCCAGTCCCCCGGCCGCCCCGGCGATGACGAAGCAGGCGAGCTTGTAGCGGTATACGGGAAAGCCGATCGCCTCGGCGCGCGCCTCGTTCTCGCGGATCGCCCCGATCACGCGACCGAAGCGCGAATGCGCGAGCCGGTGCAGGGCGTAGACGCCCGCCGCGAGCAAAGCGAGCGCCGTGTAGTAGAAAACGACGTCGCTGCCGAGATCGATGCCCAGACCCGTCGCTCGCGCGGGCAGGCTCAGGCCCTCATCCCCGCCGTAGGCCTTCATCGAGTTGACGAGAAAGAACATCATCTGCGCGAAGCCGAGGGTGATCATGATGAAATACGCGCCCCGCGTGCGCAGCGACACCGCGCCGATCGCGAGCGCGACGGCGGCGGAGGCCGCGACCGCGGCCGGCCAGCCGATCCACGCGCTCGTGATTCCCTCCGCGATGAACATGCTCGACACGTAAGCGCCGGTGCCGACGAAGGCGGCGTGGCCGAAGGAGATCATGCCGCCGTAGCCCAGCACGAGGTTGAGGCTGCTGGCGGCGAGCGCGTAGACGAGGATGCGGCTCGCGAAGGACAGATAGTAGGGCTCGTGCACCGCGAGCGGAAAGGCCAGCGCGAGCACGAGGACGGCGAGGGGCGCGGCGCGATGCATCGCTATCCGCGCGCGGGGAAAAGGCCTCGCGGCCTGAAATACAGCACTGCCACCATCAGCAGGTAGGCGAGCACCGAGGCGATCGCCGGGCCGGCGGCGCTGGCGACGCGCGGCTGGAAGAACAGGCCGAACAGCAGGGGCAGGAAGGCGCGCCCGATGGTGTCCACCAGCCCCACCAGCACGGCGCCCACCAGCGCGCCGCGGATCGAGCCGATGCCGCCGATGACGATGACGACGAAGGCGAGGATGAGGATGTTCTCGCCCATGCCGACCTGGACCGCGAGCAGCGGCCCGAGCAGGGCGCCGGCCACCGCGCACAGCGCCGCGCCCACGCCGAACAGCAGCGTGAACAGCCGCCGCACGTCCACGCCCATCGCCAGCGCCATCTCGCGGTTGGACGCGCCCGCGCGCACCAGCATGCCGACGCGGGTGCGCGCGACCAGCAGGTACAGGAGCGCGGCCACCGCGGCGCCGACGCCGATGATGAGCAGCCGGTACGCCGGGTAGAACATCCCGGGCAGCAGCTCCACCGGGCCGGAAAGCGCCGCCGGCATCGACAGCGGCAGGTCGGAGCCCCACACGATGCGCACCGCCTCGTTGAAGATCAAAATCAGCGCGAAGGTCGCGAGCACCTGCGACAGGTGATCGCGGGCATAGAGCGTGCGCAGCACCGACACCTCGAGCAGCATGCCGATGACCGCGGTCGCCGGGACCGCGAGCAGCACGCCCAGGACGAACGAGCCGGTCGCCTGCACCAGCGCCGCGGCGAGGAACGCGCCCAGCATGTACAGCGACCCGTGCGCGAGGTTGATCATGTCCATGATGCCGAACACGAGCGTCAAGCCCGCGGCGAGCAGGAACAGCATCAGGCCGAACTGAAGTCCGTTGAGGAGCTGCTCGAGTATGAGAACCCAGGACATGATCAAATAAAAAGGGGCGAAGCCCGCGCCTCACCCCTCGGTTGTTGCCGAGCGCCGCCCTACCGCATCGGGCAATCCTGCACGTAGGCGTCGCCCCGGTCCTTGAAGATCGTGCCCATGGTCTTGTTGACGATGCGGCCCTGCGAATCCTTGCCGACGACGCGCAGGTAGTAGTTCTGGATCGGGTACTGGTTGCGGTTGAACTTGAAGGCGCCGCGCACCGACTGGAATTTCGCCGCCTTGAGCGCCTTGCGCACCGCCTCCGTGTCCTCGACCTTGCCCTTCACCGCGCGCACCGCCGAGTCGATGAGCAACGCGGTGTCGTAGCCCTGCGAGGCGTACACCGTCGGCAGGCGCTTGTACTCGCTCTCGAAGGCCGCGACGAATTTCCTGTTCGCCGAGTTGTCCAGGTCGAGCGCCCAGTGGGCGGCGTCGAAGGTGCCGAGCATGGGATCGCCCACGGCGCGGATGATGTCCTGGTCCGAGGAGAATCCCGGGGTGATCAGCTGGATGTCTCTCGACAGGCCGGCGGCGACGAACTGCTTGATGAAATTGATCCCCATGCCGCCGGGAAGAAAGATGTACATGGCCTCGGGCCTGGCCGCGCGCACCTGCGCCAGCTCGGCCGAGTAGTCGAGCTGGCCGAGCTGGGTGTACACCTCGCCGGCGACGCTGCCCTTGTAGAAGCGCTTGAAGCCCTCGAGGGAATCCTTCCCCGCCTGGTAGTTCGGCGCGATCATGTAGACCGACTTGTAGCCCTTGTCGGTCGCGTGCTGGCCGGCCGCCTCGTGGTAGGCGTCGTTCGGCCAGGACGCGACGAAGAAATAGGGATTGCACTGCTTGCCTGCGAGCGGCGAAGGCGCGGCGTTCGGGCTGACGTAGACGACCTTGTTCTCGAACGCGACCGGGACCGAAGCGAGCATGATGTTGGAGAACACGAAACCGGTGAGGAAGTCGACCTTGTCGAGCTTGACGTTCTTCTCCGCCAGCTGCCGGCCGACGTCCGGCTTGAACTGGTCGTCGCCGATCAGCACCTCGGCGGGAAGCCCGCCGAGCTTGCCGCCGTTCAGCTTCACCGCGAGCATGAAGGCGTCGCGGATATCCACGCCGAGGGCCGCGCTCGGGCCCGAGAGCGTGCTGATGAAGCCGATCTTGACCTTGTCGGCCGCGTGCGAAGGGAGAGCGGCCGCGGCGATGAACAGGAAAGTCGAGACGAGCGAGAGCTTTTTCATGATTCCCCCCACGGCGGAAAGGCAGACCTTATGTGCGCGCAAAGGAGAAGTCAAGCCGCCGAGGACAGTGGACAAGGCCGGACCGTAAGCCTACGCTCCACCGAGGAAGGGGACGCGATGAGCAGAGCCGATCTGGCCGGCTACCGGCCTTTGCATTTCCGCTGGCGGGTGGACGAACGCGTCGGCGTGATCACCCTCGATCGTCCGGAGAAGAAGAATCCTCTCACCTTCGATTCCTACGCCGAGTTGCGCGACCTGTTCCGCCGCCTGGCCGGGGCCCGCGATATCCGGGCCGTGGTCATCACCGGCGCGGGCGGCGACTTCTGCTCGGGCGGAGACGTGCACGAGATCATCGGGCCGCTCACGAAGATGAAGCCGCCGCAGCTGCTCCGCTTCACGCGCATGACCGGCGACCTCGTCAAGGCGATGCGCGCCTGCCCGCAGCCGGTCGTCGCCGCGGTCGACGGCACGTGCGCCGGCGCCGGCGCGATCCTCGCGCTGTTCTCCGACCTGCGCTACGGGACGCACAGAGCGAAGGTCGCGTTCCTCTTCACCCGGGTCGGGCTCGCGGGCTGCGACATGGGCGCCTGCGCGATGCTGCCGCGGGTGATCGGCCAGGGGCGCGCCGCCGAGCTGCTGTACACGGGGCGTTCGATGTCGGGCGAGGAGGGCCTCGCCTGGGGCTTTTTCAACGCCCTCGCCGAGCCCCACCAGGTGCTGCCGGCTGCGCTCGATGCGGCGAAGCAGCTCGCCTCCGGGCCGACCCTGGCGCACGCCATGACCAAGAAGATGCTGCACCAGGAATGGGACGTGAGTCTCGACCGCGCGATCGACATGGAAGCCGTGGCGCAGGCGAAGTGCATGCGGACGAAGGATTTCCGCCGCGCCTACGAGGCCTTCGCGGCGAAGCGCAGGCCGGTGTTCGAAGGCGACTGATGGACCGGTTCGCGCATCTGGAGTGGCCGTTCTTCGAACCGCGGCACGCCGCGCTCGCGCGCAAGGCGGAGGAATGGGCGGCGACCCATCTCGCCCACGCGCACGACGGGAATGAAGACGCGGTCTGCCGCCGCCTGGTGAAGGAGCTGGGCGCGGCGGGGTTCCTCGCGCGCTGTGCGCCGGAGGACTCGCGCTTCGACGTGCGCTCGCTGGCGCTGCTGCGCGAGGTGTTCGCCTTCCACGCGGGGCTCGCCGATTTCGCCCTCACCATGCAGGGCCTGGGCAGCGGCCCGGTCGTCCTCGCCGGCAGCGAGGCGCAAAAGCGCAACTATGTCGGGCGCGCCGCCCGGGGCGAGGCGATCGCGGCGTTCGCCCTCTCCGAGCCCGACGCGGGGTCGGACGTCGCGGGGCTCGCGACGCGAGCGCGGCGCGACGGCGCCCACTACCTGCTCGACGGCACCAAGACCTGGATCTCGAACGGCGGCATCGCCGATTTCTACATCGTGTTCGCCCGCACCGGAGGCGAGCCGGGGACGAAGGGCATCTCGGCCTTCGTCGTCGACGCGGACGCGCCCGGGCTCTCCATCGAGGAGCGCATCGAGATCGTCGCGCCGCATCCCATGGCGACGCTGCGCTTTTCCGCCTGCCGGGTGCCCGCGGCGAACCTGCTGGGAGCCGAGGGCGAAGGCTTCAAGCTCGCGATGCGCACGCTCGACGTCTTCCGCACCGGCGTCGCCGCCGCGGCGCTGGGCTTCGCCCGCCGCGCGCTGTCCGAGGCGCTTCACCGAGCCAGGGAGCGGAAGATGTTCGGCCAGGCGCTCGCCGATTTCCAGACGACCCAGGGCAAGCTCGCCGACATGGCGACCGGCATCGAGGCCGCCGCGCTGCTCGCGTACCGCGCCGCCTGGCTGCGCGACGTGAAGCAGCAGCGCGTGACCGGCGAGGCCGCCATGGCCAAGATGCAAGCCACCGAGACCGCGCAGCAGGTGGTCGATGCGGCGGTGCAGATCTGCGGCGGCCTCGGCGTGAAGCGCGGCCATCCGGTGGAGCGGCTCTACCGCGAGGTGCGCGCGCTGCGCATCTACGAGGGTGCGACCGAGGTGCAGAAGCTGATCATCGCGCGCGAGTTGCTGAAGGCGTAGCGTGGGAGCGGCGGACCGGACCATGGCTTCCACCGCGCACGTCGACACCTTTGCGCGCGACAACCTGCCCCCGCGCAGCGAGTGGCCCGAGCTGATCTTCGAGCGGCCCGAGCTCGACTATCCGGAGCACCTGAACTGCGCGACCGAGCTGCTCGACCGCGCGCTCGAGCGCGGCTGGGGCGCGCGCGCCGCGCTGCGCACCACGGAAACCGAGGTCAGCTACGCGCAACTCCTTGCGCGGGCGAACCGGATCGCGCGGGTGCTGACCGAGGACATGGGCCTGGTGCCCGGCAACCGCGTGCTCCTGCGCGGGGCGAACGGCCCGGAGATGGCGGCGTGCTGGTTCGCGGTGATGAAGGCCGGCGGCATCGCGGTCGCGACCATGCCACTGCTGCGCGCGAAAGAGCTGACCGAGATCGCCGCCAAGGCGGAGGTCACGCACGCGCTGTGCGACCGGCGGCTGGACGCCGAGCTGAAGGCCGCGCTGCCCGCGTGCCCGGCGCTCCGGACGGTGAGCTACTGGCGCGACGACGCGCCGGACGCGCTCGATGCGCTCGCGGCGAAGAAACCGGGCACGTTCGCGAACGCGGACACGCTCGCCGAGGACCCCGCCCTGATCGCGTTCACTTCGGGGACCACGGGCAAGCCCAAGGGCACGGTGCATTTCCACCGGGACGTCATCGCCATGTGCGATTGCTTTCCGCGCTCCTGCCTCCTGCCCACGGCGGACGACGTCTTCTGCGGCACGCCGCCGCTCGCCTTCACCTTCGGCCTGGGCGGCCTGCTGTGCTTTCCCATGCGCTTCGGCGCTTCGGTGGTGCTGGTGGAAAAGCTCACCCCTGAGCTGCTGCTGGAAACCATCGCGAAGCTCCGCGCCACCATCTGCTTCACCGCGCCGACGTTCTATCGCCAGATGGCGCAGCTCGCCAGAGGACGCAAGCCGGAGAGTCTGAAGAAATGCGTCTCCGCGGGCGAGGCGCTGCCCGACCCGACCCGGCAGCTTTTCAGGGAGGCGACCGGCATCGAGATCATCGACGGCATCGGCTCCACCGAGATGATCCACATCTTCATCTCGCATACGCCGGAGAGGGTCCGGCGCGGAGCGACCGGCTATGCGATCCCCGGCTACCGCGCCGCGGTGCTCGACGACGAAGGCCGCGCATGCGCGCCGGGGGCGACCGGGCGTCTCGCCGTCAAGGGCCCCACCGGCTGCCGTTATCTCGCCGACGCACGCCAGCGGGACTACGTGCGCGACGGGTGGAACATCACCGGCGACGCCTACGTGCGCGACGGCGACGGCTATTTCTTCTACCAGGCGCGCACCGACGACATGATCATCTCGGCCGGCTACAACATCGCCGGCCCCGAGGTCGAGGGCGTGCTGCTCGGGCACGAGGCCGTGGCAGAATGCGGCGTGGTCGGCGTGCCCGACGAAGACCGCGGGCAGGTGGTGAAGGCCTACGTGGTGCTCAAGCCCGGCCACGACCGCTCGGATGCCTCCGTCAAGATGCTCCAGGACTACGTGAAAAGCACGATCGCGCCGTACAAGTATCCGCGCCGCATCGAGTTCGTCGATGCGCTGCCGCGCACCGAGACCGGGAAACTGCAGCGATTCAAACTGAGGGAGCGAGCATGATGCAAATCCTCCAGCCCCCGGGCTGGGCCAAGCCGCGCGGCTACTCCAACGGCATCGCAGTCAAAGGCGGAACGACCGTCTATGTCGCCGGCCAGGTCGGCTGGAGCGGCGCGGGCGTGTGGGAGGCGAAGGATTTCACCGGCCAGTTCCGCCAGGCTTTGAAGAATATTCTCGAGGTCCTGGCCCAGGCGAAGGGCAAACCCGAGCACATCGTCCGCCTCACCGTGTTCGTCGTGGACGTGAACGAATACCGCGCATCGCTGATCGCCATGGGCAAGGCCTATCGCGAGCTCATGGGCGGGCACTACCCGGCGATGAGCCTCGTGCAGGTAGGCGCCCTCGTCGAGGCCAAGGCGCGGCTCGAGATCGAGGCGACGGCCGTGGTTCCCGACTCAGTTTAGACAACACGGATGAAGATCAGCATCATCGGCGGCGGACCGGGCGGACTGTACTTCGCGCTGCTCGCGAAGAAGCGCTGGCCGCGCTGGGAGGTGGCGGTGCACGAGCGCAACCGCGCCGACGACACCTTCGGCTTCGGCGTGGTGTTCTCCGACGCGACGCTCGGCACCTTCCGCGACTACGACGTGCCCTCGTACGAGTCGATCCGCCGCAGCTTCGCCTACTGGGACGACGTCGAGGTCGTCTACAAGGGCCGCGCCCTGCGCTGCGGAGGCAACGGCTTCTGCGGCTGCTCGCGCGTGACGCTGCTGCGCCTGCTGCAGCAGCGCTGCCGCGAGCTGGGCGTGGAGATGCACTTCCAGAGCGAAGCGAGCGTCGAGGACTTCAAGGACAGCGACCTCATCGTCGCCGCCGACGGGATCAATTCGCGCACGCGCGAGGCGCACCGCAAGCACTTCAAGCCCTCGGTCGACCTGCGGCCGAACAAGTTCGTGTGGCTGGGATCGACGCGGCCGCTCGACGCCTTCAAGTATTTCTTCAAGGAGACCGGGCACGGCATCCTGCTGGCGCACTGCTATCAGTATGAAGAGGGGGCGAGCACCTGGATCATCGAGACCAACGCCGACACCTGGGAACGCTCGGGCTTCGACAGGATGGACGAGCCGCAGATGCTGCGCGCGCTGGAGGGCGTCTTCGCCGAGGAGCTCGACGGCCACCGGCTCATCGCCAACCGCTCGGTGTGGCGCAATTTCCCCAACATCCGCAACGCCACCTGGGTGATGGACAAGGTGGTGCTGGTGGGCGACGCCAAGGCCACGGCGCACTTCTCCATCGGCTCGGGCACCAAGCTCGCGATGGAGGACGCGATCGCGCTGTTCGATGCGCTGCGCACCGAGGGCGGGGTCAAGGCGGCCCTGGCGCGCTACGACGCGCAGCGGCGCGAAGGCGTCGAGAGGACACAGCACGCGGCGGACGTGTCGCTCGCCTGGTTCGAGAACATGCGCCGCTACTGGAACATGGACCCGCCGCAGTTCGCCTTCGGACTCATGTCGCGCTCCAAGCAGATCACCTACGAGAACGTGCGGCTGCGCGACCCGGAATTTCTGGAAACCGTCGCGCGCTGGTTCGCGGACAAGGTGATCCCGCCGGGATTCGAGGTCCAGGTGCGCAACCCGCCGCCGCCGATGTTCGTTCCGTTCACCCTGCGCGGCATGCGCCTGGAGAACCGCGTGGCGGTCTCGCCCATGGACCAGTACATGGCGGTGGACGGCATGCCGAACGACTGGCACCTTGTGCACCTCGGCAGCCGCGCGATCGGCGGCGCGGGCCTGGTGTTCGTCGAGATGACCTGCCCCTCGCCGGAAGCGCGCATCTCGCCCGGATGCACCGGCCTGTGGAACGAGGCTCAAGCGCACGCCTTCAGGCGCATCGTCGATTTCTGCCACGCCCAGTCCGCCGCCAAGCTGTGCTTGCAGCTCGGCCACTCGGGGCGCAAGGGCTCGACCCAGCTCGGCTGGGAGCGCCCGGACCATCCGCTCGCGTCGGGCAACTGGGATCTGGTCGCGCCCTCGCCCCTGCCCTACGGGCCGCAGTCGCAGGCGCCGCGCGAGATGAACCGCGCCGACATGGACCGGATCCGCGACGAGTTCCTGCGCTCGGCGAGCTACGCGAACCAGGCCGGTTTCGACATGCTCGAGCTGCACATGGCGCACGGCTACCTGCTGTCCTCGTTCATCTCGCCGCTCACCAACCTGCGCCGCGACGAATACGGCGGCCTGATCGAAAACCGCATCCGCTATCCGCTGGAGCTGTTCCGCGCGCTGCGCGCGGCCTGGCCCGAGGACAAGCCGATGTCGATCCGCATCTCCGCGACCGACTGGGCGCCGGGCGGCCTGTCGGAAGAGGACCTGCTCGCGCTGGCGCGTGCCTTCAAGGAGGCGGGCGTCGACCTGATCGACGTCTCGACCGGCCAGGTGGTGCCGCAGCAGCGGCCGATCTACGGCCGCATGTACCAGACGCCCTTCGCCGACAAGATCAGGAACGAGCTGGGGATCGCGACCATGGCGGTGGGCAACATCACCACCGCCGACCAGGTCAACACCATCGTCGTCTCGGGCCGCGCCGACCTGGTCGCGCTGGCGCGCCCGCACCTCGCCGACCCGTACTTCACGCTGCATGCGGCCGCCTGGTACCAGCACACCGGCCAGTTCTGGCCCAGGCCCTACTGGCCCGGGCGTGACCAGGCCTACCGCCTCGCGGTGGCCGACCGCGAGGAATGGACCGCGGGCCGTATCGCGACCCGCCCGCCCAGCCACGAGGTCAAGGACGAGCCCGCGCGCGACGGGCCCGGGAAGAAAGCGGCCTAGCGACGCGTCAGTGGCGGTCGTCGTCGCTCGGCACCAGCGCGAAGGCGCGCAGCGCGGAGCCCGTGCCGCCGAGAACCTTCAAAGGCGGGACCACGACAACGAATTCGTACGCCTTCGCTTCCGAAAGCTCCTCCAAGTTCAGGTTCTCGATGATGTAGATCCCCGAGTCCGCGATGATGCGCATGTGCACGGGGAAGATCTGGAATTGCGGTGTACCCCCGTTAATGACGGGCGGCCGCATCTCGAAGGTCAGCGTATCGTCGCCGACTACGCGCGCGCCATGATTGATCAGAAAATTCGCACCTCCGACACTGGGCCCCGGCGAGTCATTTCCTGTGTACACGGCGGAATTGGAATTGAAGTATTGACCCCATCCGGTACGGATGAACACCGTGTCGCCCTTCTTCAGCTTGACCCGTTGGTGCTTCGCCGTCCGCTCCAGAAGCTCCGCCGTAATCTCCTTTTGACCATCGATATGAACGTCCAACGGGCTCGAGTCACCCCGGACAAAGCGGGCCACGTCGAGCAGGATCCCTCGGTTCATCATCAGGTCGGTGGGAAACTGATCGATGGCGAGATTGGCGCCAACATGGTTCGGCTCGTTGGTTCCGATCCCCTTAGGGTTGCTGGTCGACGTTACGGCGTCCGCACCGCCAAAAAGTTTTCCATTGCGGGCAATGTGGCCGATCGCGTCGATCGTCGGGGCGCCATGCTGGCCGCTGAACTGCATCACCTCGGACGCGTAGGTCAGCTGTCCGTTGTCGCCGAACTTGTTGAAGGTATTGGCATGCGTGTCCTTGAGCGCAAAGTCATAGGGCGGGTTGACTCCGGCGACGGGCGAGTCGATCTCCCAGGTGTGGGACAGGTCGATGAGGCGCGCCTTTTTCACGGCCTTCAGCAGATCGTCCGAATCGCGATCGGCAAAGGCGGGGGCGGATGAGATCAGGCAAAGCGCCGCAAAGGCGCCCGCCAGCGCCGTCTGGACGGAACGACTGCGGGAAACAGGGTAGTGCTCGGACATGTTTTCCTCCTCTTGGGTTGACTTTCCGTAAAGGCACCTCAATATTGCGCGCATGCAAAGGTTCCTGCGCTCGGCCGACGCCGTGCTCTTTCCCTCCCGCCTGGCGATCCTGCGGGTGCTCCTCGTCGCCTTCCTCGCGGTCAACGCGCTCACCCGGCTGGCGCTGGCCGCGTACAACGGCGAGCCGTCGCTGTTCCTGCCCTGGCGCATCCTGCCGGCGATGGCGATCGGAGCGGTTTTCGATCTCGGCGCCGCGGCCTTCGTCGCACTGCCTTTCGCGGCCCTGCTCGCCTGGTGGCCCGAGCGCCGTTCCGCGTCGCTCAGGGTCGTGCTCGCGCTGATTCTTCTGCTGCTCTGCGGAGTCATGGCCTTCGTCGGCGCCTCCGAGCTGGTGTTCTGGAACGAGTTCGCCTCGCGCTTCAATTTCATCGCGGTCGACTACCTCGTCTACACCAACGAGGTGATCGGCAACATCCGCGAATCGTACAACATGCCGCTGCTGCTGTCCCTCGTCGGCATCGCGGCCCTGCTGCTGTGGTGGGTGATCGTACGCAGAGTGAGCCCGCTGGTCTCGGCGCCCGCGGCGGGGCTCGGCGCGCGCTCCCGTGCGGTGGCACCGTGGGTCATCGCGCCCTTCGTCGCCTTCGGGGTGCTCGACGCGCGCTACAAGGAATTCTCCAACGACGCCCAGCTGAACGAGCTCGCGGGCGACGGCTATTACGATTTTTTCCACGCCTTCCGCGCCAACGAGATCGACTACGAGCGCTTCTACAGGACCCTGCCGCCGGAGCGCGCCGGGCGGATTCTCGCGGCGGAGCTCGAAGGGGTGCGGCGTCAAGGGGGAGATCCGAAGCCGCCCTTCGAGCGCGACATCGTCGGGCGGGGACCCGAGAAGCGGCTCAACGTCGTCCTGATTTCCGTCGAGGCCCTGAGCGCCGATTTCTTGGGCGCGTTCGGAAACCGCGAAGGGCTGACCCCGCGCCTGGACCAGCTCGCCCGGGAGGGGTTGCTGTTCACCCGTCTCTACGCCACCGGCACGCGCACGGCGCGCGGGCTGGAGGCCCTGACGCTGTCGTATCCTCCGACGCCCGGCTACTCGATCGTGAAGCGGCCGGACAATGCGGGGCTGTTCTCCCTGGGCGCGGTCTTCAAGGACAAAGGCTACGAGCCGCTGTACCTCTACGGCGGCTACGCCTATTTCGACAACATGGAGGCCTTCTTCTCGGGGAACGGCTACACGGTGATCGACCGCACCGCCATCAGGAGCGAGGACATCTCCTACGAGAACATCTGGGGCGTGGCCGACGAGGATATCTTCAAGCTCGCGCTAGGCGAGCTCGACAAGCGCTGGGCGGCGCAGCGGCCGTTCTTCGCGCACATCATGACGGTATCCAATCACCGCCCCTTCGCCTACCCGGCGGGGCGCATCGACCTGCCCATCGGGACGCGCGAGGGCGCGGTCAAGTACACCGACTTCGCCATCGGACAATTCGTCGACCGCGCGCGCGCCAAGCCCTGGTTCGGTCGCACGCTGTTCGTGATCGTCGCCGACCATACCCACAAAGGGCGCGGCCGCACCGAGCTGCCGCTGGAGAACTACCACATCCCCCTGATCGTGTATGCGCCGGGGCAGGTACCGCCCGGCCGCGTCGACGCCATCGCGTCGCAGATCGACGTCGCCCCCACCGTCCTGGGGATGCTCGACTTCAGCTACCCGTCCCGGTTCTTCGGCAACGATATCCTCCGCGAAGGCGCGAAACACCAGCGCGCATTCTTCGCCAACTACCAGACGGTGGGCTACTACCGGGACGGCGTCGTCGTCGAGCTGAAGCCGAAGGGCCGCTACCGCATCGTCGATGCGGAGACTGGAAAACCGCGCGCGGAGGACGCCCGCTCCGCGCAGCTGCTGGACGAGGCGATCAGCTATTACCAGTCCGCGAGCGTGGCGTACAAGTCCGGCGCACTCGGGTTCGTGCGCCGGCGATGAGCGGAGGGCGGGCGCCGGCCCCGTCGCTTCACTTGTCGAATTTACCGAAGAGAAAGGGCGCGAGCAGCGCCACGCTGAAGAGCAGCAGCGCCGCCAGGGGCGCGCGCGTCGCCATGATCGCGAGCGGCAGCGCCACGCACGCGAGAACCAGTATCCAGGGAACCAGCGCCCGGCTGTACTTGAGGTAGGCGAGAAACCCCGCGGGCATCTCGACGCGGATGCCGCGCTCTTCCCGGTCTCTCCGGGCCGCCCTTCCCTCCAGCCAGATCGCGAACACGTAGATCTCCCCCGCCACGCTGCCCGCCCACACCACCGCGCCCGCGAGCAGCGCGAGAATTCCGGGTAGGTAGCGTCCCGCCTTGAACATCACGTCGACGGCACACACGGTGCCGACCAGGACGAAGACCAGCACGACGCCGAGCACCGCCCAGATGCGCGGCCCGATGTAGCCCTGCAGCACGTCGTCGCGCATGAACTTGAGCGCCAGGTCGCGGGCGTCGCGCAGGATGTTCTTCGGGCGGAGCTGGCTCAGCATGTCCCCGCCGGCGGCGCGCAATTCGCGCTCGCCGTGCCTCACGGCGCGACGCAGGTCGCGTTGGTTCATCATGGCCGGGCCATGTTAGGAGTCTTCACCCCTTCATGCAATTGTCATGGTGCCGGCGCCGTGAAATCCGCCCGCGCCGGAAACCCCGGCCTCAGGCGGTCACGCCGAAGAGCGCCCCGACTCCGGCCGTCAGCGCCATCGCCAGCGCGCCCCAGAAGGTGACGCGCGCTGCGGCCGCGGTCACGGACGCACCGCCGGCACGGGCGGCGAGCGATCCCAGCAGCGCGAGAAACAGGAGCGAGCTTCCCGAGACGGCCCACATCAGGGCGGAACGCGGAAACACGAGAACGACCAGGAGAGGCAGCACCGCGCCCACCGCGAACGTGCCCGCCGAGGCGAGCGCGGCCTGCACCGGCCGCGCGGACAGCATTTCCGAAATCCCCAGCTCGTCGCGCGCGTGCGCGCCGATCGCATCGTGCCGCATCAGCTGGCTGGCGACGCTGGAGGCCAGCGCCGCGTCCAGCCCCCGCTGGACATAGATGGCAGCCAGCTCCGCGTGCTCATGCTCGGGACTCTCGGCCAGCTCCTTGGTCTCGCGCGCGAGATCGGCGCGCTCGGTATCCAGCTGCGAGCTGACCGATACGTACTCGCCGGCAGCCATCGACATCGCCCCGGCGACCAGGCCGGCGACGCCCGCGACCAGGATCTCACGGGAGCTCGCCCCCGCCGCGGCGACGCCCAGCACGAGGCTGGCGGTGGAAACGATCCCGTCGTTCGCGCCGAGGACGGCCGCGCGCAGCCAGCCGATCCGCTGCGTTCTGTGTCTTTCGATGTGTCTCATCGCACCCTGCCTTGTAGTGGAGTCTCTCGGACCATTCGAACGAAACGGAACAATCGTCGCATTTTCCGGGCCGGAGCAGTTGAGATTGCGGGAACCAAGGGTGTTGGCACCTCGGTCAATCGACGATGAAGAGCTTGGCTCCGACGTCCGTGCGGGAGCGATGAGGTTCTGCATTGTCCGCGACCTGGTAGCTCATGCCCGGCTTGAGCGTGAACTTGCGCCCGTCTTCGAGCTCCGTGTGAAGCTCGCCCTCGGTGCACAGGAGGATGTGCCCCTTGACGCACCAGTGATCCGCGACGTAGCCCGGCGTGTACTCGACCATGCGGACGCGTATAGGACCGAAATGCCGCGTGCGCCAGTACGCGAACCCGCGTTCGCCCCTGTGCTCGGTTCGCTCGATCCGGGACCAGTCGGTCGTTCCGAACGGTATCGCTGACATATGCACTGCCGGCTCCTTTGCTGGAAGGGCCTGGCTCCCGGCCCGCAGGGGCAAGAATCATAGCGAATCGGCCGCAAACGGGGCGGGAAGGTGAAACAAAATAAACAAAAGCGACCCCCCGCTGAAATTCCGCTGATCCACTCGCTCGCTACGATGCTCCATTTGCCCGTAGCCATGATCTCCACAAGAAGGTTGAACGGCGTCGACCGCGGCGCCCTGGCCGTACATCTGCTCGCGCTCTCCCGCGAGGACCGGAGGCTTCGTTTCGGCGGACACTTGTCCGACGACACCGTGCGCGACTACGTCGCGCGCATCGATTTCGACCGCGACGCGGTGTTCGGCTTCCCTGCCGATGATCCGTCCCTCGGCGGGGCGGCGCACCTTGCCATCGTCGACGGCGTCGCGGAGCTCGGCCTGAGCGTCCTCGCCGCGTATCGGCGCCGCGGCATCGGCACGGCGCTGCTCCAGCGGGCGTCGGACTTCGCGCGCAGCCAGTCCATCCGCACCCTGCACGCGCGCTGCCTGGCCGAGAATGCCGCGATGATGCACATCGTACGCAAGTCCGGAATGCAAATCGTCACCAGACGAGGGGCGGCCGAAGCGCATCTCCAGCTGCCGCCGCTGGACGCAAGAGCCATGGCCGCCGAATTTCTTCTGGAATCGCTCGCCCTGTTCGACTCCCGCCTCAAGACGCGGTAGCCCATCCCGCCTTCAGGGGCGCGGCAACCCCGGTGGAGCTCTGGATTCGCGCGACTGCCGTCACTCCGGCAGCAGCGAGTCGCTCCAATAGCAGCAAGCACGCAAACATCGTGTAAGCTTCGCGCGATCTTTCCGAAGTTTCCATGAACATCTCCGATAGCGTCTCCCGGGGCGCGCTGGCCGCGACGCGCTGGCCCGCCGTCTTCGCGCCGATTCTCGCCGGCGTGGTCGGCGCCTGTGCCTTCGGCAAGATGTCCCCCGCCCTGCCGCTCCTGAAGGACGAGTTCGGCCTGACGCTGATCCAGTCGGGGTGGCTGGTGTCGTCCTTCAATGCGATCGCCGCGACCAGCGCGATCGTCTTCGGCGTGTTCGCCGACCGCATCGGCGCGCTGCGCTTCTGCGTCGCCGGCGTGCTCGCCATCGGCGCGGCCAGCGCGCTCGGCGCCCTCGTCCACGGCGCGGGATGGCTGATCGCCTCGCGCCTCGTCGAAGGCCTGGGGTTTCTGGCCGTGGTGGTGTCGGCGCCCAGTCTCATCGCCGCGGCCACGGCGCCGGATCGCCGCGGCGTCGCTTTCGGCCTGTGGTCGACCTATCTGCCGTTCGGAGTGAGCCTGGTGGTCGCCTCGAGCCCGCTCCTTCTCCCCGGGTTCGGCTGGCGCGGCGTGTGGGTGCTGGTCGCGGTCGCCGCGGGCGCATGCGCGGCGATGCTCCTCGCCCAGTCGCGCCGCTACGCGGGGGTCGCCGGCGGAACGCGCCGGTCGCTCGCGAGCCTGGAGCGATCGCTCGCGCAGCCCGTCCCATGGCTGCTCGGCCTCGCCTTCGCCGCCTACGCCATCCAGCACATGACTCTGATCGTGTGGCTGCCGACCTACCTCCTGGAGACGCGCGGGATGGCGGGCGCCGCCGCGGCGCTGCTCACCGCGCTCGCCGTGTTCGTCAACTGCTTCGGCAACGTGCTGGGAGGCTGGCTCATCCAGCGCAACATCCCGCGCGGCATCATCATCGCGGCGACCTTCGCGGTGACCAGCCTTGCCTTCGTCGGCATCTTCGCCGCGGGCCTGCCCGATTGGCTGCGCTACGCGCTCGCGGTGTTCTACAGCTTCATCACCGGGACGGTGCCGGCCGCGGCGCTCTCCGCCGGCATGCGCTACGCGCGCTCCCCCGCCGAGATCGGCGCAATCCAGGGCCTGATCGTCAACGTCACGCATATCGGGATATTCTTCGGGCCGCCCCTGGTCGCCGCGAGCGTCACCTATGGCGGCTCGTGGGATGCGGTGCTGTGGGTGATGCTCGGCTGCGCGGCCGTGGGCCTGGCGGGCGCGGCCGCGATCGGCCGCTACGAGCGCGGAACGAACATGCCCAAGGGAAGACAGCAATGAAGACCATCGCCATCGAAGAGCACTTCATCACCCCGATGTACCGCGAGAAGGTCGCGGCCAACGAGTTCCGCAACTTCTATCTCACCAGCCGCAGCGAGCAGATCGGCCACGATATCGTCGAGCAGAACGCCGACCTCGGAGCGAAACGCCTCGCGCACATGGACGCGGCGGGCGTCGACGTGCAGGTGCTGTCCTTCGGCTCGCCCGGGCCTCAGGGCTTCGGCGCAGAGGTCGCAATCCCGATGGCGCGGGACGCGAACGACCGCGCGCACGAAACGGTGAGGGCGCACCCGGAGCGCTTCGCCGCGTTCGCCGCGCTGCCCACCGCCGACCCGCGGGCCTCGGCGAAGGAGCTGGAGCGCTGCGTCACGAAGCTCGGGTTCAAGGGCACCATGATCCACGGCCACACCCAAGGGAGCTTCCTCGACGACCGGAAGTACTGGCCGATCTTCGAGGCCGCCCAGGCGCTCGATGTGCCCATCTACCTGCACCCGACGCTCGCCCACCCGGACGCCCTGAATTCCTATTTCAAAGGGTACGAGGAGCTGGCGCGCGCCGGCTGGGGATTCGCCATCGACACCAGCTGCCACTTCCTGCGGATCGTCTTCGCCGGCGTGTTCGACGCTTATCCAAGGCTCAAATTCATCCTCGGGCACCTCGGCGAAGGGCTGCCGTTCGCGATGCACCGGCTGAACGACCACACCGCGCGCGCCGCGGCGAGGCGCGGCCTGAAAAGGCAGCCGATCGAGTACCTGCGCGACAACCTGCTGGTCACCACCAGCGGCAACTGGTACGAGCCGGCGTTCCTGTGCACGCTGCTCGCCCTGGGCGCGGACAACATCCTCTTCGCCGTGGACTGGCCCTACGAGGCCAACACCACGGGAATCGAATTCCTGAAAAAGCTCTCGATCAGCGACGCCGACCGCGAGAAGATCGCGCACGGCAACGCCGAGCGCATCCTGAAGATGTAGGCCCTATCGGTTTCCCTGGCCCGACGGCGCTTCGTACTTCGCCCCTCGCGCCAGGTGGCAATGAGCGCAGCTGCTTCTGAGCGGCTTGAAGAAATACCAGTTCTCGAAGAACGCCCTGCCGCAGCGGGGGCAGGCGAAGCTCGCCACCCGGACGCCGGCCCAGGCGATCGCGCCCATCCAGACGAGCCCGACGGCGGGAAAGGAAGCGTCCTGCAGGAGCAAGGTGTTGAGCAAGTAGGCGAGCAGGAACACTCCCGGAAGGCATGCAAAGAGCAGCAGCCAGAGAACCCTGGACCTGCGGTCCAGATCGCGCCACGCCGGCTCGAATGCGAGATTTGTCGTCATTGGCATGTCCTAGTAGTTCGCCCATTCCCAGCTGTTGACAGACCAGGCGTTCGGCGTCTTGGACACGAAGGTCACGCGCAGGCCGCCCGTGGCGGAGGAGCCGGTCCAGTTGTAGGTCCACAGCAAAGTCCCCTGCGGGCTCCCGGAACCGCCGCTGTTCTTCAGCGAGGTTCGCCGCGGCTTTCCCAGCAACGCCTGCACGTCTTCGATCGACATCCCCTGCTTCAGGTCCGCCGCCCTGCGCTCCGCGTCGGCAAGATTGAGATCCTCGGAGACACGGGAGGCTTCGGCGCCCGCGGGCGCGGTCCATGCGAACGATGGGGATAGGGCGGCCAGAAGAAACAAGGCACGCAGATGTTTCACGTGCAGGACCTCGAAGATGGAGAAGATCGCGCGTCGCGCCACGACCTTTGCAGTTGCGCCGTTCGCCTGCCCTTCAGCATCGCGCGCCGGCCCGCCATCCGGGCGAGCCTTCTCAGCCGCTCGATCGCCCCGATCGCGGCCGCGATGTTCGCCTGGGGCGTGGCGTTTCCGGCGGCTGCCTCCCCGTGGCCGAGGAGCCCGTAGAGCTCGCGCAGCGCCCAGCCGCAGGAAGCCGGCACACCGAGCTGCGTTTCCTTTCCCCGGCGCTGCATCTCGATGCTCGCAAGGACCTCGGTCACTTCGGGTGTGGGTTGTTCGGCATTCATTCGATGCTCCTTCGGAAACCTTCGTCTGACTAGCGGTGACGGGCTCGCAAGTGCATGTCGATCAGCATCTTCGCGGAACGGGCGATGTTCCTCGCCGGACCGTGCACGCCCAGCGTCTGCGCGGCGACCTGCGCCCCTTCCATGAGGAGGAACAGCTGATCCGCGAGCAGCCGCGGCTCGGCGACGCCCATGCGAATGCAGACCTGGACGAGCCGGCTGCGCAGCTTCGCCTTGTGCGCCTCGATCACCTTTCTCGCGGGATGATCTCTCTCGGTGATCTCGACCGCCGCGTTCGCCATGGGACAGCCCCGGGCGGAGGGGTCGGCGACATGCTTGGCCAGCAGGCCGAACGCGGCGTGGATCTGCCTGCGGGGATCACTGGGATGCCGGCTCGCCATCGCTTCCCAAGTCTTCCAGAACCTCGCGTCGTGCTCGCGCAGCCATTCGGCCACCAGCTCGTCCTTGGAGGGAAAATTCCTGTAGAGGCTCATCTTGGTCGTATCGGCCTCCGCCGCGATCGTCTCCACTCCGACCGCGCGAATTCCCCTGGCGTAGAAGAGCTCCGACGCCGTGTGAAAGATGCGCTCGCGGGCGCTCGGCCGGTTCGCGCCCCGCTTGCGCGGAGACGGCAGGGGTGATCGGTCGGCTCTAGGGATCTTGAGGGTCTGCAATTTGGTTGACATGAGAGTTACCGGTCAGTATCATAGCATCCCCGTGCAGTAGTGGGTAGTTCGTGGCGTCGCACCTCACCGCCGGCATCCCAATTTCAGGAGCAAACCATGTCGGCGAAATCCATCCGTTTTCACGACCTCGCGCGATACAAGATGTTCGCCGGCGTCGATATGCTCGCCGACGCGGTCAAGGTGACCCTCACCACTGAAGCGATCGCGGCGGAGCCGGTCGCCGGGGGGCCCCCGGACCCCAAGAAGCATTTCCGAGCGGACTAGCCGGCGGGCCGCGCCGTGACGTGCCCGCACTTGCCGCAGCGGCGGTGCTCGTCCTGCGAGTAGAACTCCTCGTATACCCGTGACACCGGGTCCTCGCGGTAGTCGGCGACGTGCCGCACCGCCTCATACAGGGGAGTCCGGCACTTCTCGCAGTACCAGAAGAACCGGTCCTTTTCCTCGGGCTTGCGCTTCCTTTCCAGCACCAGCAGGAAGGCCTGGGGAGAGAAGCGCGGCGAGTGTCTCACGCCCGCGGGACAGTAGATGATCTCGCCTTCGCGGACCACGGCGACCTTCTCTTCGTCCGATTCGGTCAGGTAATGCAGATTCATCTCGCCCTTGATCATGTACATGACCTCGTCGCTGGGATCGGAGTGGAATTCGCTGCGCCCCGGCCGCCCGCGCGCGACGAAGGCGATGGTGTCGGGCGCCTGCCACAAGATGCTGACCGGCTTGACGCTCTTCGCGATCCCTTCGGAGACCTGCTCGAGGCTGACCGCCCTCAGTTCCGTCATGGTGTGCGTCACGCTATCCCCCGCCGCCTTCGCTTGTCCGGTCGATTGTAAGCGCAAGGACGGAACAACAGGTAAGATCGCGCAACCCCTTCGTGCTTGACCGATGAAACCCGCGAACGCCGCTGCAAACCTTGCCAGCGTCGTCTTTCTGAAAATCCAGGAATTTGCGCGCCGCCCGGCCCAGGAACAGGCTCGGCTGCGGGCGCAGCTCGAGGCCGTGGTCGCGGTCGTCACTTCGGACCTCAGGCACGCCGGCTGGATCGCGCTCGACGCGGCGGACGGCATCGCCATCGCGGTGCTCGACGACCCGGAAGGCGCCTTGCGCCTCGCCCAGCGCTCGATCACTGCGGCGGCCGCGGGACTGCCCCTGAGTGTCGGCGTCAACCACGGAGCCGTGCAGGTCACCTCGGGCGGGAGAAGCGCGGACGGGCTGACCGGAGACGGGATAGCGGTCGCGGCCAGCGTCGCCGAGTTCGCCGCATCGACGCGGGTGCTGATCTCGCGCTCGTTCCGCGACGCGCTTGCGGAGGCCGCGCCCGCCCTCGACGCGGGCCTCTCGCCCGCTGGGGTGTTCACCGACGCCGGACTGCGCACGCACGAGCTGTTCTATCCGGACAAGAGCGCCGCGGCGCGCAGGCAAAGGCGGCTGATCGCCGCCGGCGTGGCCGCAGCCGTCGTCATCGTCGGCGTCGGGATAAGCGCGCGCATCGCCGGCGGCGGGCACCAGAAGGTGTTCGACGCGACCATGGGCAAGGTCGGGATGTCGGCGAAGCAGCGCGAGGCCTGGCTGCGCGGGGTCCGCGAGAAAGCCGGGTTCAAGCCTTGACCAAGAAGAAACCGGAACTCACCAAGCTGGGGCGCTACAAGATCACGGGCGAGCTCGGCCGCGGCGCCATGGGCGTGGTCTACAAGGGCGAGGACCCGTCGCTCGACCGCACCGTGGCGCTCAAGACCGTGATCCTCTCCGACGACGCCGCCGGCAAGGACGAGTACAAGAAGCGCTTCTTCCTCGAGGCCAAGGCCGCCGGGCGCCTCTCCCACCCGCAGGTCATCACGGTCTACGACTTCGGGCAGGAAGGCGACGTCGCCTACATGGCGATGGAGTTCCTCAAGGGCAAGGAGCTCCGCACCCGCATGAAGGAGGGCTCGATCAGCGTCCCCGAGGCGGTGCACATCGCCGAGCAGGTCGCCGAGGGCCTGGGCTATGCCCACGAGCACGGCGTGGTCCACCGCGACATCAAGCCGAGCAACATCATGCTGCTGCCGCACGACAAGGTGAAGATCATGGATTTCGGAATCGCGCGCATGCGCGCTTCCGACCACAAGACGAGCACCGGCCTGGTGCTCGGAACGCCCAAGTACATGTCGCCCGAGCAGGTGTCCGGCTCGCCGGTGGATCACCGCTCCGACATCTTTTCCCTGGGCGTGGTTCTCTACGAGATGCTGACGCACTCGAAGCTGTTCCAGGGCGAGGACACGCCGCAGATCTTCCACGCGGTGGCCAACTTCCAGCCCCCGGTCCCGAGCCGCCTCAATCCCGAAGTGCCGCCGATGCTCGACTTCGTGGTCGAGCGCGCGCTCAAAAAAGACCCCTCGGTGCGCTACCAGGACGCGTTCGAGCTCGCGGCCGACCTGCGCTCCGCGCTCTCCGAGCTGGTCGACCGCGAGGCCGCGGCGTCCGGGGAGAAGCAGCGCGAGCGCGACACGACCAAGACGATGAAGATGGACGCCGATGCGCTGAGGTCGGCCCTCCCGGCCCCGACGGCTGCGGCGATCGGCTCCGATACGCGGCTGCCGGTTTCGCTCAAGTTCGACTGCTCGGACGCGATCGAGCGGCTCACCGACCCCACCGGCAGCGACCGCAAGCGGCTGACGCGGGCGCCGCGCCCCATCGGCATCGGGCGGCGGCTGTTGCGCCACCGCGTGCTGCTCGCCGCCATGCTCGCGGCAGTTCTGGTCGGCGGCGCCATCGCCGTAGTCTAGACGCGGGTCTAGGCGCGGCCCCGGCTTACTCGATCTTGATTCCCGCGGCCTTCACCAGCGCCGCGTTGGCGGCGATCTCGTCCCTGATGTAGACGTTGAACTGCTCGGGGTTGTACTCCATGGGCTCGGCGCCGAGCCGCGAGAGCTTCTCGCGCACCTCGGCCGAGTGCAGCGCCTTGACGGTTTCCTGGTAGATCCGGTTGATGGTCTCGCGCGGCGTCTTCGCCGGGGCGAACATGCCGACCCAGAAGTTGTAGTCGGAGTTGGGCACGCCGGCCTCCAGCGTGGTGGGCAGGTCGGGAAGCGCGAGCGAGCGCTTGCTGCTCCCGACGGCGAGGGCGACGACCTTGCCGTCCTTCAGCAGCGGCAGCACCGCGTTGACGGGGCAGAAATAGTAGTCGACGCGGCCGGTGACGATCTCGGTGAGCGCCTCGGGCGAGCCCTTGAACGGGATGTTCACCGTCTCGATGCCGGCCCCGAGGCGGAAGCGCTCGGCGTTCAAGTGCGTGGCGCTGCCGACGCCGACGGAAGCGGAGTTCAACGAGCCGGGCTTCGCCTTCGCCGCGGCGACCAGTTCCTTCACCGAGCGTATGCCCTTGGAAGGCGCCATCACCAGCACGTTGGGCAGCAGGCCCAGCGGCATGATGCCGGTAAGGTCGCGCAGCGTGTCGTAGGGCAGGTCCTTGTAGGTGGACGGCGTCACTGTATACGACGAGGAGTGAACGAAGAGCGTATGCCCGTCGGGCTCGGACTTCACCACCACCGCGGCGCCGATGGTGCCGCCCGCGCCGGGTCGGTTCTCGATCACGATCGGGTGCCCGACCTGCGGCGAGAGCTTCTCGGTGACCGTGCGCGCGATGATGTCGGTGCCGCTCCCCGCGGTGAAGGGAACGATGATCCTGACCGTTTTCGTCGGCCAGGCCTGCCCTGAGCCTGCCGAAGGGCCCTGCGCATGCGCGCCGGCGTGCAGGGCGCACAGCGCCAGCGCGGCGATCGATCCAACCAGCTTTCCGGACATTCTTGCCTCCCGAAGGGAATGTTTGCGTGCCTTGTCAGGCGCCGGCGTCGGCGACACAGTCGGCCTCGATTTCCACCAGCCAAGCGCGCTTGATGAGCCCCTGACCTCGACGAGCGTGAGTTTGCGCATTGAAGTCCTCCGGGGTCCGAAGATACCAGGTTCAGCGTGGCGTTGACCGGCGCGTGCCGGATGCGCGCGTCCGGCCGAGCGGCTTGGGCCGCGGCTCTCCGGACGGATCCATCTTCCGTTTTCTGCCAATGGCGCCCGCCGCGGCAGCACGCAAGAGGCGGCGAAACGTGGGGCATTCCATGTGGCTCGGCGCGGGGCAGACGGCGGCGTGCCGCAGGCCATCGCGCATGGCGCTCAGTTTGCGGATCGTCCCGTCCAGCTGTTCCGCCTTGGCCGAGAGCAACTGCCGGTCAATCTGCGGCCGCCCGTCCGGGGCGAGCATGCGCGCGATCTCATCGAGCGAAAAGCCTGCGGCGCTTCCCAGCCCGATCAGCGCCAGCCGCTCCAGCACGCCGTTGCCGAACACCCGGCGCAGGCCGCGCCTGCCGATCGAGGTGATCAAGCCCTTCTGCTCGTAGAACCGCAGCGTCGAGGCGGCAATGCCGGACCGCTGCGCGACCTCGTTGATGTCCACCAAACGCCCCTCTTGACTTGAAGTCGACTTGAAGTGGCACTGTGCAGCCTGTGCTTTCCGAATGCAAGCGAACGGAGACGATCATGGACCATGTGACCAGCGCGCTGCTGATCGGCGCGGGCGCGACGGCGGTGATGGACATCTGGATGCTGGCGCGCAAGCGCCTGCTCGGCATTCCCCAGCCGGACTACGGCATGGTGGGCCGCTGGCTCGCCTACCTGGCGCGCGGGCGCTTTCGCCACGATCCCATCTCGGCATCACCGCCGGTGCGCGGCGAGCGTCTGACCGGATGGACCGCGCACTATCTGATCGGCGTTGCCTTCGCGGCCATTCTGCTCGCCGTCTGGGGTGCTGATTGGGCGCGTCAACCGACTCTCGGGCCCGCGCTGATCGTCGGCATCGGCGGCGTGGCCGCGCCGTTCCTGCTGATGCAGCCCGGCATGGGCGCCGGAATCGCCGCGAGCCGCACGCCGCGCCCCGCCGCAGCGCGGTTTCAGACCCTCGTCACGCACACCATCTTCGGACTCGGCCTCTACGCCGCCGCCCGGCTCGCAAGCTGGTTGCCGATCTACTGAACCGAACAAACTTCTCATTTGGTAGGATGAATATGCGTATCCCCAGCCGCTTTGCGCCGATTCTCTTCGGCGCGCTTCTCTTGTGCCCGCGCAAGACCGAAGATCCCCAACGGAACCGCATACGCACTGTCGACGAGCCCCCACGGCGGTCCTTATGAACCTCGTCGGAGCGTCGGCCGATTTTGGTTGCCAGACGATTGGATAGATGGCGTAACGCAAAGGTCGCGACGCGGCCCGCTCCTCGGCCCTCCGCACGCCAGCCCCGCGCTGAGGAACGGGCGGCCACCGCGACCGCCCATTCCTCTCATCGGACCTACATACTCGGCCCGTCGATGCGGAGACTCTGCTCCATCGACAAACACTGGTCGTAGATGTAGACGTCGAATGCGGCGAGACGGTTCTTCCACTTCGGCGTCACCGCGTTCACACAGTGGATCGTCACCCGATCGATGTAGTTGTCGAATACCGCCCATGCGTTCGTCTGATCCGTCGCACTCATGCCCTCGCCCAGCTTCGTCGTCGCGAGCCCGTCGGCGGCCGCCGCGTGGAGATCGCTCATGAACGCGAGTTGTGTCGAGACATCCTCCTTCGTACCGACGCGGTTAAGATGGCCGCCGATGAGGGTCTTGTAATCATACTTCCCATTGAGCGACCGGACGGTCTCGAAATAGCCGGGAAGGTCCTGCGCGAGCGCGAACCGGCGCCACATCATCCACCCGGGGAACACGACGTCCACGAGCATCAGCGTCTTACTCGCGTCATGAAAGATCTCGATGTTGCCCGGCTCGTGATTCGGGCCGGGGTACTCGAGCCGCAGCGACTGATTCCCGGCCGTCACCGAGAACGGCGTCGCGACGCCGGCGAACGTCGCGGTCGGGAGGGGACGATTCGCATCCTTCGCACGCGCCAGCAGCTTCAGCGTTTCCTCATGAGCAATGATCGTGACGCCTGGATTCGACTTGGCGATCTCGCCGGCGAACCCGATGTGGTCGATGTGCGCATGACTGTAGATCAGATGCGTGACCTTCTTCCCCGGCGCGACTTCGGCGACCGCCCGACTGAGTTTCGCACCGATCGACGGCGGCGCGTCGACGAGCACAACACCGTCGGCGTGCACGATCAGCAGTGCCTGATAGACACCCTCCGTCACCAGAAACGCCCCGGCGCCGAGTGACTCGACGCGATACCCTTTGACCGGGTCGATCGCCGGTCCGCGCGCTGCGTCCGGAACCGGCAGGTACTTGTTGGTACGAACGATCGGTGGGGCGATGTCCGGCATCTTCTTGTACGGCGGATCCCAACACGCCTGAGACGTCGAACACTTCTGACCCGCCACCGCCATCCCGAGGCCAACTCCCGCGACTGATGCAAGCACGATCGCCACGACGGCGATCGACAACATTTGTAGAAATCCGCGGCGCACACGCGGCCGCGACTCGTGCTGTTCCATACGATTCTCCTGTTGGTGTATGTGTTCAGGAGAAGATCCTACTCGTTATAGTTACCAAAAGACAGCTGATAACGTATAGTTACTTGCAGATTGTAGTTTCCGACTGGTAACCCGATTGAGTTTCCGTTTGGTAACTCGATGTCGATCGAAGTGGAGGTGATATGGGATTGCGAATGCGCAAGACAAAGGTCGCGCCGCCCGAGTGTCCGCTCACCGAATGCATGTCGCTGCTTGGCGGCGCCTGGACACCGAATGTCGTGTGGTACTTGAGCGCAAACGATCGACGCTTCAGTGAGCTTCGCCGCGACATCCCCGCCATCTCGGCGAAAGTGCTCAGCGCGCGATTGCGCGAGCTCGAGAGCAAAGGCGTCATCACACGCAGCGTCATGCCGACATCGCCGCCGTCGGTCGAATACGCGCTCACCGAGCTCGGACGCGAGCTCGTGCCGGCGATCAGCGCGATTATGAAGGTTGGATTGCGATTGAAGCAGGAGCCTCGCGCACTTCGAGCAAAATCCGTCCGGACCTGAGGCCGACGGCGGCGGGGCGACAGACCGACCCGATTGATGCCGCCAGGGCGCGGACGACCTCGCGCGCGCCCGTAAGTGGCTCACCCTGATGCGCGGCGCTCATGGCGTCCCGGGATTCGGCGTCCCTGCCTTCGACACACGCCGCGCTGGCCGAGCATCGCTTGTTGTTGTAATGGCCAGAGTTGGCGCGCAACGTCGGCCTAACGTCCCGCATGAGGTTCCCCGTCGGCAGCAGCAAACTGTTAGCCGACTATCGACGCAAGCGTGCAAGTGCATTTGCGAGTCCGCGATTACCGAGCAGAAGCCAAAGCCCAATAACTAGCTGAAGCACAGCGGTTACTAGTCCAGCGAACTCCAGTGGGCTGAGTACCGGGCCACCTATCCCAGGGTAGCGCTGGTCTTCTACAAAGCGTCGATAGAGATACGTTCTTGAGAAAGTGTGCACGCCGTCCAGTACCCCTTGAACGGCAAACCACACACCGAGCGTCGTAAACGAGACGCGCTCAAGTAGCGAGGCGGCGTTTGAGTCAGGCGCCGTGGGCGACTGAATACGAAGCACGTCTCTGGTGATGGCACCGGGAAAGTAGATAAATCCCAGACCCACCAGGAGTGGAATGCCTACCGAGAATAGGCCGGCCGCCAAAAGCATTCCGAGACCCGACTTCGCGACAAATTCTGGATTGAAGAATGGGTCAATTGCACTTGGGACAGCGTTCATTGCGACGACGAGTTCCCACAGTCCGACCATGCGGACCATGAGGGATGCGAGCGCTCGATGTTCCATGTCTGGTCGGCTAACGTCCGCGTTGAACGGCGCGAGCAAGAGAGCGAAGCGACGCTCGCGAGCGTCCGTTTTCGAACGCGAGGTTAGCTCTCACTCTGCACTCGTAGCTGACGGAGTTTACTTTGACGTTACCTGCTGCAACACCTTGTCAACGTCGAAGGCAGGCTGAAGTCTGCAGCTGCTAATCTCGGTGGCCGCTTGGTCAGGAGGTACGCGCGAGACGCCCCATTTGACCAATCCTGGTCCCTCGAGTGATGTGTCCACACGATAATAGTATGTACTTCCCGATTGCCACCTAGTCCTAAACTGAACCGTACTGCCCATCACCGGCCATGTTTGCCACGTATACTTCAGGGTGTACTCCCCGGCAGGGACATGAAACCATGTGTACCCATCGTTGTTCAGATCGG
>DATIWX010000122.1:0-3603 GCA_035519135.1 Burkholderiales bacterium
ATCGAGGTACATCTGGGTCGTCTCGACCGACTCGTGCCCGAGCCAGAGCGCGATGACTGCGCGGTCGATCCCACGCTGAAGCAGATCCATCGCGGTGGAGTGGCGCAGCACGTGCGGTGAGAGGTGCTTCTTCTCGAGCGACGGACATTGTTTCTGCGCCGCCGCGCTGTACTTCGTGAGGAGGTACTCGACCGCGTCGCGACTCATCGCGCCCCCGCGCCCACTGGGGAAGAGCGGCTCGTGGGGGCGGCCGGCGCGTTCGCGCAGCCACAGGCGGACCATCGCGACCGCGTCGCGTCGCAGCGGCGTACAGCGCTCCTTGCGTCCCTTGCCGCGACAGCGCATGTGAGCACCCGAACCGAGTACGACGTCCTCGCAGCGCAGGCCGATGAGCTCGGATACGCGAAGGCCCGTCTGCAGCGCGAGAAGCAGCAGTGCGTGGTCGCGGCGCCCGATCCAGGTGCTGCGGTCCGGTGCCGCGAGGAGCGCCTCCATCTCCCCGCGCGTCAGGAAGTCGATGAGCCTCCGGTCGTAGCGCTTGTTCGGCATCGCGAGCACGCGCTGGATGAGTCCTGCGTGCGCGGGCTCCTGCAGCGCGACATAGCCGAAGAAGGAGTGAATCGCGGCGAGCCGGGCATTGCGCGTGCGCGCGTTGTTGCCGCGGTTGCGCTCCAGATAGTCAAGGAAGGCTCCGATGAGTGGTGCGTCGAGGTCGGCGAGGGCCAGGGCGGAAGGGGCCTTCCCCAGGCGCTCTCGCACGAAGGCGAGCAACAGTCGGAAGGTGTCCCGATAGGCGGCGATGGTGTGCGGGCTTGCCTGGCGTTCGCGCATCAAGCGGTCGGTGAAGAACGTCTCGAGCAGGCCGGCGATAGGAACGGGGGCGATCATCGCTTGAGCCCTCCACGGGCCTCGAGGCGCTCGGCGGCCAGGCGCAGCAGCTCGGGTACGGCGCTCAAGTACCAGTAGGTATCGGTCACGTGGCCGTGACCGAGGTAGGTCGACAGGACCGGCAGGCGAGCTTCGACGTCGACGCCGCGCCGGTACCAGCCGATGAGGGTCTTGACCGCCAGGCGGTGACGAAGATCGTGCAGGCGCGGCCCCCGACGATCGGTCGGGCCACGTAGACCCGTTTCACGGGAGAGCTTGTTGAAGGCCCATCGCACGGCCCATTCGGTCAGTCGGCGGCCTTGCTCACCGATGAACAATGCCTCGCTCGGCCGCCGTGGACGGATCCGATCACGTGTGCGCAGGTAGCGCCGCAGCGCGCGTGTCGTGGACGGGTGCAGCGGCACGAGCCGCGACTTGCCGAACTTCGTGCGCCGGATCGTGAGCACGCCCTCGGCGAGATCGACGTCCTGGTCGTCCAGCGCGATCGCTTCGCTGATCCGTAAGCCGCTCACCGCGAGCAGCCCGATCAGGGTCGAATAGCTCGCCGCGCGCAGTCCTGTCGACGAACCGATGCGAGTTGCCGCGTGCAGGAGTTGGCGGATCTCCGCGTCCTGATAGATGTAGGGCGGCTTGCGCGTATAGCGGTACGGCAACAGCCCGAGCGGCGGCACTTCGGTGCGCGGGTCCGAGGCGCTCAGGAACTGTGCAAAGCGTCGGACCACACCGAGCCGATTGGCCCATTGCGCCGGCTGCACGCCAACGGGCTGCGTCGCCCAGCGCACGGCAAGCGCCGTCGTGATGTGGGAGGCGCGCTCCCGCTCGAGAAACGAGGCGAACTCGCGCAGCATGCCCGCGGGCAGGTGCAGCTTGAAGCCCAGGCTACGGCGCATGGCGAGGTAGTCCTCTACGGCCTTGCGCAGGGGGCTCATGCTCCACCTCCCGGCCAGGGCTGCGCCACTTCGCGCAGCGCGCCAAGGTCGACCTTGGCGTAGAGGGCAGTCGTATCGGGGCTGCGATGGCGCAGGAGCTCGCCGATCTCGGCCAGCGATGCACCGCGGCGCAGCAGGTCTGTGGCCAGACTGTGACGCAGCAGATGGGCGCCTCTGCTCGGCGTGTGAAGCCCCGCGCGGTCGATGGCGCGCCTGACGATCGTGCACACCGTGCTGGGGCCCTCAAAGCCTCGACGCGGTGCCTTGGCGCAGATGAACACCCGTCGCGACGGGCAATGCGGGCGGTCACGGCGCAGGTACTCGACCACTGCCTCGCCGACGTCGGCCGGAAGGGGAAGGCGGTCGTGGCGAGCGCCCTTGCCGCGCACGATCACCTCGCCCGCGGCCCAGTTGATGTCCTCGAGGGTTATCTGCACCACCTCGCTTGCGCGCAGCCCGAGGCGGGCGAGCAGCATCAGTACGGCGTAGTCGCGCCGGCCGGTCGCGCTGTGCCGGTCACAGGCGCGAAGGAGCCGCTGTACGTCCTCGGCCGAAATGAACTTCGGCAGCTTCGCGAGTCGCCAGTCGGCCACCGTCGGCACCGAGGCGGTGAGATCGATCGCCGTCTCCCCGCGCAGGAACACGAAGCGCAGGAACGAGCGCAGCGCCGTGACCAGGAGCTTCGCGCGACCCGGGCTCATCGTGTGGGCGCGCCGCAGCACGAACCGTGTCAGGTCGCGAGCCGCCAGTCGCCTGAGCTGTACCGGCCCCTTGCCGAACCGATCGAGCAGGAACCGATCGACCAGCGCCACGTAGTTGATAAGCGTGGTGTGCGCGAGCCCACGCTCCTCGCGTAGATAGGTGGCGTAGTGCTGCTCGATCAGCGCCACCGGGCCGCGCTTTACCGCCGCAACGGCCGGCGGAAGCGCGCCCGACGTTCGCAGGTAGCGCAGCAGTTGGAGGAGCGCCGCCCGCACTCCGCGCGACCGAGACCGGTGTCGACGGAGCCGACGGAATTCGGCAACGCGATCCTCATCAAGATCGCGATCGCCGAGCCCGCGACGCGTTAACCACTGGCCCAACTGCGCCATGATCAACACCTTGGCTTCGATGCTGCTCGGCTCGTAGCCCGCCGAGCGCAGCGATTCCACGAACCCCTCCACATGCTTCCCGAGAGGCCCGGCGCGCAGGACTTGAGCAGTCTCGGAACCGACGAACAGCTGTTGCATGACTCTCCTCCTTGCCGACACTGGGAGATCGGCTGGAGGAGAACGATCCGGGTTATGCCGAATCGATCAAGCGGCGGGCTGTCAGATGCTGGGAGAACTCAAGGCAGGGTGAGGCCGGCTCGGCATAATCCGCGACTCGGCATAGTGGCGCAGGTCGTGCCAGCGGAAATCCTCGATCCCGGCCCGCCGCAAGGCGCGCGTCCAGGCTTTAGTGTTGACGGCGTGCACCGGCTTGCCCCTGAAGCTGAACACTCGCACATTGTGCTTCCCCAACTGACGCCGGATCACTTCCACTGCCTCGTCGTTCAAGGGTACCGGAATCGCCTTGCGCGCCTTCGCCTGGTCCGGGTGGATCCAGGCGACGCGGCGCTGCATGTCGAGCTGCGACCACTCGAGACCGGTCACGTTCGCCTGCCTCAGCCCCGTGCTCAGCGCAAAGCGCGCCATGTCGGCCTGGTGCGCCGGGAGGAAGCTCAGCAACCGCTCCGCCTCGACGCGCGTGAGCCAGCGCACGCGGCGCTTCCGCTCCTTGAACATCCGCACCTTCGGCGCCTTGT
>DATIWX010000123.1:0-18003 GCA_035519135.1 Burkholderiales bacterium
GGACCAGCACAAGGCGATGATCGAGCAGGCCTGCGGCGACCTGACGCGCGACGTGATGGCCGAGGGCGAGGCGACCCAGTTCAAGGCCATGCGCGAAATGCAGGACAAGTACGGCGTGCAGATCAAGAAATGGTCGCCGGAGATCATGGCCGCCTACGAGAAGGCCTGGAACGAAGTCGTTGCCGAGGAGTCGGCGTCGAACCCCAACTTCAAGCGGGTCTGGGACTCGTACGCGAAGTTCCGCGGCGACTACGCCATCTGGCGGGACGCCGGTTACCTGAAGTAGCCGCATTCCCTGGACGGGAGCGACCCCGGGGCACACCGGGCGCGCTCCCCGTCCGCCGAGGGACCCCGGGAGGACCATGGAACGCCTGCTCGAAACGAGCGACGCGATCAATCGCGTGCTGTACCGGATCGCCATGGCGGTGGGGTGGCTGTTCGTCGTCTGCACCGTCGTCATCTGCTTCGACGTGCTGTCGCGCAAGTTCGGCTACCAGATCCCGGGCATGGGGTCGACGCGCCTGCAGGAGCTCGAGTGGCACCTGCACGCTGCGCTCTTTTGCTTCTGGCTCGGCGCCGCGTACGTCAAGAACGCGCACGTCCGGATCGACATCGCGGTCGCGGCGGCGAAGCCGCGCACCCAGGCCTGGATTGAGGTTCTCGGCTGCGTGTTCTTCGCGATCCCCTATTGCCTGATCGCGATCTATTTCAGCGCCGACTTCACCTGGATCGCCTGGCACTTCAACGAGTCGTCGGACTCGGCGACCGGCCTGCCGTGGCGGTGGATCCCCAAGGCCTTCATCACCCTCGGGCTCATCCTGCTGCTCGTCGCGGTGATCTCGGTCCTGATGCGCCTGATCGTCTATCTGTACGGGCCTTCGTCCCTGCGGGCGCGCAGCGCATTCGCCGGCGCGAAAGCCGAACACCAGGAAGGGGCGGGGTGATGGACTGGCTCATCCACCACCTCGCGCTGATCCTCTTCTTCGTCCTCGCGGTCGCGCTTTTCTGCGGCTACCCGGTGGCGTTCGTGCTCGGCGGGATCGGGATCTTCTTCGGCGGCCTGGGCATCCTGTTCGGTGTGTTCGAGCCGGTGCAGTTCTTCAATCTGCTGCCGAGGATCTGGGGCGGCGTTGCGGCCAACCCGATCCTCGTCGCGGTGCCGATGTTCATCTTCATGGGCACGGTCCTCGAGCGGAGCGGCGTGGCGAGCGATCTCCTGCACGCACTGCAGGTGCTGACGCGACGCATCCCGGGCGGGCTTGCGATGTCGGTGACGCTGATGGGCACGATCATGGCGGCGACGACCGGCATCGTCGGCGCGTCGGTCGTGATGCTGACGCTGGTCGCCCTGCCGACGATGCTCGAGCGCGGTTACCAGAAGGAGCTGACGGTCGGCACGATCGCCTCCGCCGGCACGCTCGGCATCCTCATCCCGCCCTCGATCATGCTGGTGATCATGGGCGATCTGCTCTCGGTATCGGTCGGGACGCTCTTCGCCGCGGCGGTGATCCCGGGGCTGATCCTCTCCGGGCTCTACCTCCTCTACATCGGCGTGCTGTCGTTCCTCAAGCCGCAGCTCGCGCCGCCGCTGCCGGCGGACGTCGGGCCGAAGACGAGCGCCGAGTTCTGGCGAATGATCGGCAAGAGCTTCTTTCCCCCGACACTGCTGATTGTCCTCGTGCTCGGCTCGATCTTCGGCGGCTGGGCGACGCCGACCGAAGCGGCCGGCGTGGGCTCCGCAGGCGCGATCTTCCTCGCGTGGATGAACGGCCGCCTCGGCGCGAAGATGATGCGCGAGGTGATCGAGAGCGCTGCGCTCACGAACGCGCTCGTCTTCTTCATCTTCTTCGGCGCCACGCTGTTCTCGTTCGTGTTCCGCGCGCTCGGCGGCGACGAGGTCGTGACGGAGATCCTCACCGCAGCCGGCCTGCACACCGGCTGGGCGATCCTGAGCTTTCTCATGGTGCTGGTCTTCATCCTCGGCTTCTTCTTCGACTGGATCGAGATCTGCCTGATCGTGCTGCCGGTGTTCGCGCCGATCCTGAAGGGCGTGGACTTCGGGCCGCACATCGGCGGCGGCGGGCCGATCGTGTTCCTGACCTGGTTCATCATCATGATGTCGGTGAACCTCCAGACGTCCTTCCTTACCCCGCCGTTCGGTTTCACGCTGTTCTACATGAAGGGAACCGTGCCGCCATCGGTGACGATGGGACACATCTACCGCGGGATCATCCCGTTCGTCCTCCTCCAGGTCGCCGGGCTCGTGCTCGCGATGGCGTTCCCCGAGATCGCGCTCTGGCTGCCGCGGTCGGTGGGCTTCCTGAACTGACGTGAGCGTCGCCGGCTCGCTCGCACGCCGCTCTGACGGGCCTTAGCCGCCGTAGAGATACACCGGCAGCCACAGCGTCATCCCCGGCCACAGGTACATGATCACCATGCACAGGATGACGATCAGCATGTACGGCATCATTCCGGAGAAGATCTGGTTGAGCGTGACGTGCGGCGGGGACACGCCCTTCAGGTAGAACGCCGACATCGCCACCGGCGGCGACAGGAACGCGGCCTGCAGGTTGACGAACACCAGCGTCCCCCAGAGCACCGGGTCGATGTCGAAGTGCTTGAGGAGCGGCAGGAAAATCGGGACGAAGATGACGATGATCTCCGTCCACTCGAGCGGCCAGCCGAGCACGAAGATGATCGCCTGCGACACGATCATGAACTGCACCGGCGACAGGTTGAGCGACAGCACCCACTTCTCGACCAGCTGCTGGCCGCCGAGGAGGGCGAACACGGCCGAGAAAAGCGCCGAGCCGACGAACAGCCAGCACACCATCGCGGTGGTCTTCGCGGTCAGGAACATCGCTTCCTTCACGCGCGACCAGTTCAATGTCTTCGCGTGGAGCGCGAGGATGAACGCTCCGGCGGCGCCGACGCCCGCCGATTCGGTTGCCGTGGTGATCCCGAACAGGATCACCGCCAGCACAAGCACCGTCAGGATGCCGAGCGGCATCACCGACCCGGTGAGGAGCTTCAGGATCACGAACTGCTCGGCGCCGAGCATCCAGTAGTAGTAGGCGAGCAGCGCCGCGCAGAGCGCGACGGAGACCCAGAACGACGTGAAGAACTCGCGCGGCGGACCGGCGTCCGCCGGCGCCGCGGCGCCCGCGTCGGGCTGCATCGACCCGACCAGGCCCTGTTCCTGCTCCGGCTCCGGCGCCGTTTCGGCTTCGGCGGCCCCGCTGCCCAGCTCCTTCGGCGCCTCGTCGGCGGCCGGCGGGGGAACCGCGACGCGCGGTGCCGGCTGTTCGATCCGGGGCGGCGGGTTCGCCTCCGCGAGCGAAGCGGGGCGGTGGATCGTGACGTACCACCAGATGCCGGCGAGCGTCGCGGTGGTGAGGAGCAGCGGCGCGAGCGCGACGAGCAGATTCTTCAGCAGAGTGCGGTAGCGGATCGCGGCGCCGTCGAACTCGATGCCGGCCGCCCTCACGGGGCGCGCCACCGCCAGCGCGAGCGCCGCGAGCAGGTTGCGCGAGTATCTCTGCGCGAGCCCGGTCACCCAACCGGGAACCGGTGTATGGAGCTCGCTCTCCGGCAACGGCGGCGCGACTTTCCGGTCGACGAGCGCCCAGCCGATGATGTACAGGAGGTAGAGGAACGCGAGGAAGAAGCCGGGCAGCATCGCCGAGGCGTACAGCTTCACCACCGACTGGCCGGCCACCGCAGCGTAGACGATGATCATCACCGACGGCGGGATCAGGATGCCGAGCGTTCCGCCGGCGGTGATCACGCCCGAGGCGAGCCGAACGTCGTAGCCCGCTTTCAGCATCGGCCGCATCGCGATCACGCCCATCAGCACGACCACCGCGCCGACGAGGCCGCTCGCGATGCCCCAGAAGGTGCAGACGATCAGCGTCGCGACCGCGAGCGACGCCGGCACGCGGCGGAACGCGAGCTGGATGCTGTAGAACATCTTGTCCACCAGCGCGCCGCGCTCCATCACGTAGCCCATCAGCACGAACAGCGGGATCGACAGCAGCGTGTCGTTGGTCATCGCGCCGTAGGTGCGCTCGACCATCAGGTCAAACACGCGGTTGTCGAAGAACGGCGCCGACGGGTCGTAGAACGCCACGTACCCGAACATGATCCCGAGGCCCATGAGCGTGAAGGCGGTCGGGAAGCCGAGCATGATCACGACCACGATCAGGCCGAGCATCGTGAGGCCGAGGGCGGCGTCGGTCACGGCCGGTCTTTCCCGATGCGGTGGTGGGCGGCCTCGTCGATTGCCTCGATACCCTCGATCGCCTGGCGCTTTGCGTCCTCGTCGACGTGGGTGCTCGCGGCGAGCTGCTGCTCGACGACGTCGGTCTCCTCGGCGTCCTTCAGGCGCGCGGGCCACCGACCGATCTTCAGGCAGACGATGCAGCGCAGGATCTCCGCCAGGCCCTGCGTGAAGACGAGCGCGCCGGCGATCGGGATCAGCGTCTTGAAGTGATAGACGGGCGGGCCTTCGGCGGTGATGTTCGAGCGCTCGCCGATCCGCCAGGAATCGGCGGCGTAGTCCCAGCCGGCGAAGACGAGCGCGAGGATGCCGGGGACGAAGAAGAGGAGGTAGAGGGCGAGGTCGAGCGATGCCTGCATGCGCGGCCGCATCGAGCCGTAGAGGAAGTCGCCGCGGACGTGCGCGCCCTGCGCGAGGGCGTAGGCGCCGCACATCATGAAGGCGGCGCCGTAGAGCATCGACGTGGCGTCGAACACCCACGCCGTGGGCATGTTCAGGATGTAGCGCTTCAGCACTTCGACGCACACCACCACCATCAGCAGGCCGATTAGCCAGGCGAAGGCCTTGCCTACGAACGTGCTGAGCTGGTCGGCGAGGAAGATGAGGTGCTGCATCCGGCGCGGCGATGGTAGCCACCCCGGGGTGCCGCGATCTACTGGGGGAATCCCTAGTCCGGACAAGTGCTTGTTGGCGGGGTGTAAGTTGACCGGCGGGCGACCGGCACCGCCACAGGTGGCCGCGTGTCCAGGCGTGGGGCGTCGCGGCTCCAGCGCGATCGCCCGAACGGATGATGGCGAATCTCGCCCCGCGCCGGAAAATACCGGCTGCGGTGCGGGGGTTCGCGCGGCGCGTCGTAAGAGGTGGCGCGTGCGGCGCTGCTGGCGGAGCAGTTGGCCCCTTTCTGCCAGCCGGGAATGTCGTTCAATTGCCTCGATGCTGAACTATGCTCAGAATGCGAATGCCGCGAGCGTTACTTTCGATCTCTTAGAGAGGAGCACAGCTATGTCGGATTCAGGGGCAGTTACCGGAACGATTGCACGGAGACTGCGCAAGAAGACCAAGAATGTCCCGAAGGGCCGCAAGGTGAAGGTCACCTTCCTCCTGATGAGCAAGGCGAGGCCCGTGTCCAAGAGCGGCAAGCCCATAGGGAAAACCTGGCACGAGGACTGGCCCGAGTTCTACGAGCAGCTGAAGGTCCTGGCGAAGCGCTATAAGTTGACCATCCGGAAGATGGCGGGTTAGCGGGAGGCGTCCCCGCGCGGGGGCCCGACCGGAGTCCTGGCGCGAACCCCTAACCGGGCCAGGCGAGTCCTGAGATCGTCGGGCTGCGCGCGGTCACGGGGGCCGCTGTCGCGTCGCACAGGATCTTCAAAGCGGGGAGAATCTCTTTGAGCGCTCGCCTGCTCATTCTCGAAGCCGGCTCTGCGGCCAGCAACAACCTGATCCGCAGCCTGAAAGCCGGCGATCCCTCCCTGGTGATCGTCGGCTGCAACGACAGCCGATTCGTCCTCAAGAAATCCACGGCCGACCGGAATTATCTGCTGCCGGCCGGATCGCAACCCTACCCGGCGGCGTTGCGCCGGATCATCAAGAGCGAGCGTATCGACCTGCTGATTCCGACGACCGATTCGGATGTGCTCGACATCGCGGCGCTCCGCGCCCGGCTCGGGTGCCGGACTTTCCTCCCGCGCAAATCGGTCATCGAGCGCTGCCAGGACAAGTACGCGCTAACCGTGTTCTTGCGCCGTCGCGGGATTCCCGCGCCTCTAACTTATCCGATCCGCGACACGGCGGAGATCGAGGGGCTGTTTCGGCGGTTTACCCCCGGTGCCCAGCTCTGGTGCCGCATCCGCTCCGGGTCGGGCTCCTACGGTGCGATTCCGGTGAAGAGTCCGGAGCAGGCGCGGAGCTGGATCGCATACTGGGAGCAGATGCGCGCGGTCCCGCCCGGTTCGTTCACCCTGTCCGAATATCTGCCCGGCCGCGACTTCTGCGTTCAGTGCCTCTGGGACAAGGGGACCCTGGTGCTCGCGAAGATGGCCGAGCGCATCACGTATCTGAACACCGGCGGTCCGAGCGGCGTCTCGTCGATGCCCGCGCTCGCCAGGACCGCTTACGATCCTCGCGTAGTGAAGGCATGCGCGGACGCGATCCGGGCCCTGGACCCGAGGGCGTCGGGCGTGTTCTTCGTCGATATCAAGGAAAGCGCCGACGAACGGCCCTGCATCACCGAAATCAACGCCGGTCGCTTCGCCACGATGACCAATATCCATGATCTCGCGGGGAAGCACAACATGGCGGTGACGTTCGTTCGCCTGGCGCTCGGCGAACGGGTCCGAATCGCGCGCGCATCGGACTTCGCGGAAGGCTACTACCTCGTGCGGTCCATCGACACGTTGCCCGCCGTGATCCGGAAGCACGAATTGTTCGAAGGGATCGAGGATGCGGAAGCCTGAACGAGGCGGTGGCGTCCCAGCGAGTCGCCGAGTCGCGGCAGAACGACGTGGAGTGCGCCAAGTTTGGAGGTCGGTGAGCCTGAAGCGGCTGTCCCGGGCGCTGCTCGCGGTCGGCGTGGCCGGTTCGGCTCCGCCCGTAGCGGCGGACAAGCTCAAGATCGAAGGAATTACCGGCGGGGACCAAGCCATCGTCATGATCAACGCTCGCACCGCTGCCGGATGCGAGGTTCAAGTCTCCCGCTCTGCCGGGATGTCCGAGGTCGGCAACCTGCTCGCCGGAT
Organism: Burkholderiales bacterium; assembly: GCA_035519135.1. Taxonomy (GTDB): domain Bacteria; phylum Pseudomonadota; class Gammaproteobacteria; order Burkholderiales; family SG8-39; genus VBDM01. Next base: position 7,017 of record DATIWX010000123.1, read on the forward strand.
GCAAGCCGTGGATCGCGGTGCTGGCGGCGAACAAGGCGGTGTTGTTCAAAGCCCCGGCCAACCAATGGACCGACGGCGCTGACGACGAGGATTCGGTCACCTTGAAGCCGATCATCGACGTGCCGGTGCGGGTGTGGATCGCGAACCCTAAGGCCGCCAAAAAGGCCCGCGACGACATGGCGCGAGCGAACCTCACCTACGAGCAGAACAAGGTCGGCATCCAGTTCGTCCCCAAGTACGAGGACGTTCCAGCGGACTCGGTAGGCGTCATCGATGACGCCATAGTGGTCGCCACCGACGGTACGTTCAAGTGCAGGAAGCTTCCCGAGCTCCAGCGAAGCGCGTTTTACGTGGCAAAAACGTTGAACATCTACTACATCAAGGAAGCGATAACCGGGCAGAACTGCGCGATCACGCAACCCGAGGGTGACGGCAACATCACGTTCATCGGCGGCGGCGCGAACCGGGCAACGCTCGCGCACGAGCTCGGCCACGCCTTCGGCCTGCGCCCGATGGACGCGGGCGGTCACACGGACGGCCTGCCCGGGTTCGGGTCCACGAACGTCATGGTCGGCAATGGAACCGCGGCGCGGAAGCGCTTTACCGCGGGTCAAGTGTTTCGCATGAACACGCACGCCGACCAGTGGGGCGGCACCATGCTGATCGAGAACGGCCTGCGCCCGGGTCCTGGCCGCAAGTGTCCGCCGGATAGCCCGCCGCCCAGCCCTTCCAATGAGCAGTGTCCACCGCTCGATGCCGATCCGTGAGGAGGCCGCGATGGAACCGACTCGATTTTCAGTTCTGGTACGCAACCCGGTAGTCGCGCTGGCGCTCGCGTCTGCGGCAGTTTTCTGGCCGCTGACACCGAGTCAGGCGCAGCCCTCGGAGGCATCGCAAGCCTTGGCTCAGTGGCTGACGTCCGATTGCGAGGACGGAGACTTGAAAGCGCTCACCCGTTGGCGGGAGGCGGCTGTCTCGGACCTGATCGCCGCGCTTAACAAGGGACCTGCCTTTGAAGGCCGCGAGCGTGTTCGCCAGTTGGCCGAGGAAAGCTATGACGAGCTGGTCGAGCAGGCGGCAAGGAAGCCCGAGTGGCAGCTCGCTTCGAACAGAGAGGAGTACGTCAACCGGGACGTGGACAACTTCGACGCCCAGTTCCGCGTTCGGGCAGCGCAGGCACTCATCGCGATCAACACCCCCGAAGCGCGCAAGGCGCTCGAGAGCTTCCTGAGTCAGATCCAGCGTGACGGTGCGCAAGCGCGTGAAGATGTTCGGATGACGATTCTCGCGCTGCTGAACAGCAAGCCGCAGTAGGCTGCACCGCAAGCCATCAAGGAAGGACTTCTACTCGACCTTGACGCCGGCCTCCTCCACGACCCGGGCCCATTTCTTGATCTCGGCCTGCGAAAACCGACCCAGCTCATCGGGCGTCGAGGTCATCGGGTCCACGCCGAGCTGCCCCGTCAACCGCTCGCGCAGGTCGGCGCTCTCGATCGCCTTCACCAGGTCCGCGTGAAGCCGCTCGCGAACCCTCGCCGGCGTCGCCGCAGGGGCGAAGACCGCATACCACACGACTACCGCGTATCCGGGGACGCCCGATTCATCGAGCGTGGGCACGTCGGGGAGGTGGGGACTGCGCTTGAGCGAGCTCACCGCAAGGGCCCGCACCTTTCCGGACTTGATCAACGGCAGCTGCGACGGGAGGTTGAACAGTCCCGCCGAAACCTGCCCGGCGATGAGATCGGTGAACGCCGCGCCGCCCGCCTTGTAGGGCACGTGAACGATATCGATCGCCATTCGTGCCTTGAGCAGCTCCATGCCGAGGTGAGTCGACGTGCCGACGCCGGTTGATGCGTAGTTCCACTTGCCCGGACTTGCCTTGACGAGCGCGAAGAATTCGCTCACGTTCGCGGCCGGCAGGCCCGGATACACGACCAGCACGTTGGGCACGCTTCCGACCATGGAGATCGGCGCAAAATCGCGCGCCGGGTCGTACGGCAGCTTCCGATTGATCGCCGGGCCGATGCCGTGTGAGGCGATGCTGCCGAAGAGGATGGTGTAGCCGTCCGGTGCCGCCTTTGCAACGGCGTCGGCGGCGAGACTTTCGCCTGCTCCAGGGCGGTTCTCGACGACAATGGCCTGTCCGAGAAGCTCACCCCACTTGGCGGCGACGGCGCGTGCGACAAGATCTGTCGCCGTGCCGGGCGCCTGACCCACGAAAAGCCGCAGGGGTCGGTCGGGAAAGCCCTGCGCCTCGAGCGGCCCGGTATGCCCACCCAGCGAGATGCCGACGGCAGCCGCGGCGGCGGCGAGCACCGCCTTCGTTCTTCGAGCTCCGAACACTCTTCCCCTTCGCATTGCGCGTTCATTGTCGCGCGCTCAATGCACCGCACTGGCCGGCGGCCGCATGTCGAGCTCTGTATACAGAGCCCGCGCCGCGGCCGCAAGTTCTTCCGCACCGGTTTTGTCGCCGCGCCGGCCAAGGATCTCGCCCAGCGCGCTCCGGCAGAGGGCTTCCAGGGGTCGAGCGTCGCAGCCGATGGCGAGGCGCAGGGCGGCCTCGAGCTCACGCGCCGGTTCGTCGGTGTCCTGCGGCGCGAACCCTGAACGCGCGCGGGCGACCAGGAATCTCGCCCACGCCTCGTCGGTCTTGCCCTCGTGCACCAGTGCTATGTCGAGGGCGCGACGCGCGTGATTCAACGCCTCGTCGAAGCGACCCGCAACCAGCAGCGCTGCGCCGAGCTGCACGAGCAGCATCGGCTGGTCGACGATCAACCCCATGTGCTCTGCGCCGCTGAGCGCGCGCCGGGCGAGCTCTATCCCCTCGGCATGCCGCCCGCTCCGGGCGTAAGCAAGGCCAAGGGAGGACTGGAGGCGCAGGCGCCAGATCGGGAGCGAATAACGCTCGCAGAGCGCAAGGCCGCGCTCGAGCGCACCGATCGCTCCGTCGAGCTCGCCCTTCCGCCGCAGCAGATGGCCGACGGCGAGCCAGCCCAATACCTGGCTCAGCGGATGCCCTGCGTCCTCGGCGATCCGGAGCGCGCGCTTTGCGTGCGCGCTGCCCCCCCGGAAGTCTCCGCACTCCGCCAGCACGCTCACCAGCCACGTACGGTTGACAACGCCCGGGATGACGCTCAACTCGAAGCGATTGCGCTCGTGCTGCTCGTCGGTGACCCTGACGCTCTCTTCCAGCAGCGCGATCGCGCGCGGGTTCTCACCGAGCAGGTGGTAGCTCTGACCGAGCCGGTAGAGCAGTTCCCCTTCGAGCCGGCGGTCGCCACATTCGCGCGCAAGCCGCAACCCGGCCTCACCGAACTCGATGGCGCGCCGCTGCTCCCCGGCGAGGAAATGATGGTTGCACCGAAACGCCGCGTGGTGGGCGCTGCGTTGCGGGTCGCCCAACCGCGCGAGCAGCGGTTCGACCTCGTCCAGGCACTGGCGGATCCGGTCGAGCTCGGACAAGGCGATCAGGGCGTTGCGCAGCTCGAACCGGAGATCCACCGCCTGCTCCAGCGTCGCGCGGCTCTCGGGCAGGCGCCGCAGGACGCCCAGCGCCCGTTCGAAGAAGCCGGCTGCCTCGGCGTTTGCATACAGCGCGTAAGCCTTCTTCCCTGCGCGCTCAAGATACTCGAGGGCCATGCTCCAGAGACCGCCGAGCTCGGCGTGCTGGGCGACGCGCTCGACGTGCTCCTCGAGCCGGCCGGCCGCCTGCGCGACGATGGCGTGAGCGGCACGCGCGTGCAGCCCCTGCCTTCTCTCCCGCAGCAGGCTCGCGTACGCCACTTCGCGCGTCATCGCGTGCTTGAACGTGTAGGCGACCTCGGGGAACAGCGTCTTCTCGTACAGGAACTCGGCCGCCTGCAGTTCCCGCATCCCCGATTCGACGTCCGATTGCGGCAATCCGGAGACTGCCTCAAGCAGCGTCCGCGGGACGTCGCCGCCGATCACCGCGGCGCACTGCAGCATCTCCTTGAGCTCGGGCCGCAGGCGGTCGATCCGCGCGGCGAGCAGCGCTTCGATCGTTTGCGGGACGAATCCCGCCGGCAGGGCGCCGCGCGGCCGCCACTCACCGGGCTTGCCGCCCAGCACCCCGGCCTCGATCAGGCTGCGGACGCTTTCTTCGAGGAACAGCGGGTTGCCTTCGGTGGCGTCGACCAGCGCCCGTTTGATCGGGGCAAGCTCGGCATCGGGGCCGAGCAGCCCGTCGAGCATTTCCCCCGCGTTTGGCGGCGACAGCGGATCAATCCGCACTTGGGAAAAATAGCTCTTCCCGCTCCAAGCGCTCTGGTACTCCGGCCGGTAATTCACGAGCAGCAGCAGCCGCGTGGCCGGGATGCTCTCCAGCAGCACGTCGAGGAAGGCCTGGGTTTCCGCGTCGATCCAGTGCAGGTCCTCGAAGACCAGGCAGAGCGGTTGCCGCTGCGACTCCAGGACCAGAAGCCGTCGCAGCGCCTCGACCACCGTACGCTGCCGCTCCAGCGGCGAGAGGTTCGTCCAGGCATCGCTGTTCAGCCCTGCGCCCAGGAAACCGAGAAAGAACGGGGCCTCGGCCATCAGGTGATGCTCGGCGAGCGCCGAGAGCTTCGCGACGACCTTCTCCCGGATGTCCTGCTCGCCGTCGCGCGAGTGGATGCCGAAGTAGCGGGTGAGCAGGTCGATCACGGGGAGATACGAGGTGGCCTTGCCGTAGGAGACCGAGCCCGCCTCCAGAACCAGCCAGTCCTGCATCGGTGGGGAGTGGATGAATTCGAGGAATGCGCGGGACTTGCCGACCCCGGCTTCGCCCACCAAGGCGACGACCTGGCCTCGGCCCGATAGCGCGAGCGCCGCCGCGCGGCGCAGGGTTTCGACCTCGTGTTGCCGGCCGACGAATTTCGAGGTGGCCCGCGCGGCGAGCGCGTGCATCCGCATCCGCGTGCTGATGCCCTCGAGCAGGCAAACCTGCACCGGCTCCTGGATGCCCTTGAGCGTGTGCGCGCCCAGCGCGCGCGCGCGGACGAATCCATCGGCCAGTGCTTCGGTGTCGCGGCTGATCAGGATGGTGCCAGGTCGCGCGAGCGATTCCAGCCGCGCCGCGATATGGGTCGGAACGCCGTCGACGCGGATGTCGCGGACCTTCCCGTCCTCGTGCCGCGCGGTGACCACGACCGGCCCCGAGTTGATGCCGACCCGGACCTCGAGCGGAAGGCCAATGTCGCGCGCCACCTCACTTGCGCGCGCGCGGATCGCCTGCTGCATGTCGAGGGCCGCGTAGCACGCCATGATGGCATGGTCCTCGAGCGCCACCGGCGCACCGAAGCTCGCCATGATTCCGTCGCCTCGATCCCGGACGACGATTCCCTGGTAGTGGTGGATCGCGTCCGCCATGAGCTGGACGGTCGGGGCCAGCAACCGCCTCGCCTCCTCGGCGTCGAAATCACGGATGATCTCGGTGGAGTTCGCGATGTCCGCGAACAGGACGGTGGCGATCTTGCGTTCCGCCTCGGCAGGCGCGATCCGTTTCGCCAAGTGTGGCGGGGTCTGGAGCGTGGAGGGACCGGCCCGCACAGCGCCCAGCGACTGCCCGCACTCGCGGCAGAAATTCTGCCGCGCGGCGATCGCCGCACCGCAGTTAGGGCAACGCTCGCGCAGGTTCGCGCCGCAGTTCTCGCAGAAGCGCGCCTGCGCGCCGTTCAAAAACCCGCACTGCCGGCAGGCACTGTTCCCACTGTCGGACATCGGTCGGGCTCGGTACGCCTGGTCAGCGAACGGTACTCGTTCCGCGCCGATTGTCGGCGAAATCGACCGTGGACACCATCATGCGCAGCCGTGGCCGGCTCGGACTCTTGGCCGATGTCGAACGGCCGACCGCGATCGCGGCAGGGGCGACTACCCTGGGTGCACCAATCGGATCCGTCCCGTCAGGCGTCGTAGGCGGCAACCGCCACTTCCAGCCGCCCGACCCGCTCGATCTCGGCGGTGATGATATCCCCCGGCTGCACCGGGCCGACGCCCTCCGGCGTCCCCGAGAAGATCAGGTCCCCGGGATAGAGCGTGTACATGCTGGTCGCGTACTCGATCAGCTTGTGCACGTTGTAGACCATCCGCGCGGTCGTGCTGTCCTGCCGCGTCTCGCCGTTGACCTTCAGCGAGAGCCGCAGGTTGTTCGGGTCAGGCACTTCGTCTTTCGTCGTCAGCCACGGCCCGCACACCGCGTACGTGTCCACCGACTTCCGCCACGACGGCATCTCGGGCCCGCGGATCGTCATGTCGAGCCCGATCGCGTAGCCGGCGACGAAGTCGAGCGCGTTCTCGAGCGTGGCTTTCCGGCACTCGCGTCCGATCACCACTGCGAGCTCGACCTCGTGGTCGTTGCGCCGGTCGGTCATCCGCAGGTGGATCGGCTCGCCTGGCCCGATCAGCGCGCTCGTGGCCTTCAGGAACAGGCCCCAGTCGGTGATGTGGTTGAGCTTGCGCCCGCCGCCGAGCTTCGGGTCGGCCTTCGCCTCGTCGATGTGCGCCTGGTAGTTGATCGGCGCGTTCACGATCTTGGTCGGGTTCGCGACCGGCGACTTGAGCCTGACCTCGGCGAGCTTGCGGCGCGGCGCGCCCGACTCGAGCGCGCGCACGCGGTCGAGCACGCGCCCGAGGTTCGCGATCAGCGGATCGCCGGGTGCGAGGGGCCAGCGCTGCTGCGGGATCACCTCGAGCGCCGCGGTCACGTCCAGCACTTCGTCGCCCTTCACCACGCCGAGGCGGTCGTCGTCGAAGCGGCAGATCCTCATCCGGGTTCCTCCAGCAGCACCGCGCCGCTCTCGACCTTCACCTTGTAGACGCGGATGTCGACGGTGCAGGGCGCGCCGACCGCCTTCCCGGTCGCGATCTGGAACAGCCCCTGGTGCAGCGGGCACTCGATCTTGTCGTCGTCGATGAAGCCGTCGGCGAGGCTCGCCTGCCCGTGGGTGCAGGTGTCGTGCGTCGCGTAGATCGTGCCGCCGAGGTTGTACAGGCAGATCGGCTCATCGCCGAGGAACGTCCGGAACGTGCCGTCCTCGGGGACCTCCGACGCCTTGGCGACTTCAACCCACCTGGCCATGTCAGCGCAGCCCGCCGTGGAGCGCCCAATGCGCGGGCCACGTCGTGCCGTCGCGCTTTCCGAACCCCGCCGCAGCCGCCTGCTCGAACGCCTCGAGCGCGCGGGCGGTCACCGGCATCTCGACGCCCAGCGCTTCGCCCGCCGCGAGCATCGTCCGCAGATCCTTCCTCATCCCGTCGATGTCGAAGCCCCCCGGCCCGGGGTCCTTCCCTTCGAGCGCGGCCGCGACGACCGACCCGCGCGCCTTGAGGACGTTCGGTCCGCCGGACGTGTCGGCGAAGATGTCGATCACCCGCTTCGGATCGAGCTTGAGCGGCTGCACCAGCGCGAGCGCCTCGCCGAACGACTGCCAGTACACGAGGAGCGGGAGGTTGATCGCGAGCTTCATGCGCGCGCCGGCGCCGACCGGACCGACGTGCTCGATCCGGCGGCACATCTCGCCGAGCAGCGGCCTGGCGCGCGCGAAATCGGCGTCGGTCGCACCGACGAAGCCGAAGAGCTTGCCGTCTCGCGCCGGGCCGACCGACCCGCCGACCGGGCATTCGACGATCGCGGCACCCCTCGCGCGCACCTTCCCGGCAAGCGCCTGCTCCGTCTCGGGTTGCACGGTGCTCATCTCGATGAAGAGCTTGCCCTTCACGTCGCCGGCAAGCAGCCCCGCCGTTCCGCCATAGGTCGCGTCGATCGCCGCCGCGTCGGTGAGGATCGTGATGATCGCCTCGGACGCGGCCGCAAGAGCGGCCGGCGACTCGGCGGCCTTCGCACCGGCGGTAACGAGCGGCGCGAGCTTCGCGGGCGTGCGGTTCCAGACGGTGACCGCATGCCCCTGTCCGAGCAGGCGCGTGGCGATGGCCGCACCCATGCGGCCGGTTCCGGCGATTCCGACGTTCACTCAGCTTCTCCTCTGGACCGGGCGAGCCGCGAATGCTATCACCGCGGCGCGCGGCACCATTCGGCGCGGACATGCCCGCCATGCTTAAAAGGCATCGACCGCCCGCGCCGGGGACTCGCGCTACACTCAGCGCCCCGCCGGACCGAACGATCAGCGAATCGGACGAATGGCGGTGGAGGAGGGTGCGATGGGACCGCGGAGCGAGACCCGCGACGGGATGCGCATCGAGTGGGACGTCCCGATCGCGATGGACGACGGCGTCGTCCTGCGCGCCGACGTCTTCCGGCCACTCGCCGACGGTCGCCACCCGGTGATTCTCGCCTACGGCCCCTACGCCAAGGGGCTCGCGTTCCAGGACGGATACCCGAGCGCGTGGCAGCGCATGGTCGCCGAGCATCCGGACGTCCCGGCCGGCTCCACCAACAAGTATCAGAGCTGGGAGGTCGTCGACCCCGAGAAGTGGGTGCCCGACGGCTACGTCTGCGTGCGCGTCGACTCGCGCGGCGCCGGCCGCTCGCCGGGTTACATCGACCACTTCTCGCCGCGCGAAACGAAGGACTTCTACGACTGCATCGAGTGGGCCGGCGTCCAGCCGTGGTCGAACGGCAAGATCGGGCTGAACGGCATCTCGTACTACGGCATCAACCAGTGGCACGTCGCCTCGCTCCAGCCGCCGCACCTCGCGGCGATGTGCGTGTGGGAGGGCGCGGCGGACTGGTACCGCGACATGACCCACCATGGCGGGATCCTCTCGACGTTCTGGGCCAACTGGTACGACATGCAGGTGAAAACCGTCCAGTACGGGCTTGGGCTGCGCGGGCCGCGGAGCCGCGTGACCGGCGAGCTCGTGTGCGGAGACGAGACGCTCTCCGACAGGCAGCTCCAGGCGAACCGCTGCGACTTCGGCGACGAGATCCTCGCCCACCCGCTCGACGACGCGTACCACAAGACCCGCTCGCCGGTGTGGGAGAAGATCACCGCGCCGCTTCTCACCGCCGCGAACTGGGGCGGGCAGGGGCTGCACCCGCGCGGCAATTTCGAGGGCTTCGTCCGCGCCGCGTCAAGGGAGAAGTGGCTCGAGGCGCACGGCATCGAGCACTGGACCCATTTCTACACCGACTACGGCCGCATCCTGCAGAAGCGGTTCTTCGACTACTTCCTGAAGGGAGAGAAGAACGGCTGGGACCGCCAACCCCGCGTGCAACTGCAGGTGCGTCGCGCCGACAGGTTCGTCGAGCGGCACGAAAACGAGTGGCCGATCGCGCGCACGCAATGGACCAAGTTCCATCTCGACCCGGCGGGCCAGGTGCTGAGCCGCGAACCGGCGACATCGGCGACGAGCCTGGCGTTCGATGCGCTCGGCGACGGGCTGACTTTCCTGTCGCCGCCGCTCGAGCGCGAGACGGAGATCACCGGGCCGCTCGCGGCGAAGCTCTGGGTCTCGTCGACGACGAAGGACGCGGATCTCTTCCTCGTCTTCCGCGTGTTCACGGCGGATCTGCGCGAGGTCACCTTCATGGGCGCGATCGATCCGCACACGCCGATCGCGCAAGGCTGGCTCCGCACGTCGCACCGCAAGCTCGATCCGAAGCTCTCCACCGAGTACCGTCCGTACCACACCCATGACGAGGCGCAGCCGCTCGCGCCCGGCGAGCCGGTCGCGCTCGACATCGAGCTGTGGCCGACGTCGATCGTCGTCCCGGCCGGCCACCGGATCGCGCTCAGCGTGCGCGGCCGCGACTACGAATGGCAGAGCTCGACCGGTGCACGCCTGTCGAACTTCAAGAACGAGCTGCGCGGGTGCGGACCGTTCCTACACGACGATCCGCGCGACCGGCCGCCGGCGGTGTTTGGCGGTCGGACCACGCTGCACGTCGGACCCGATCGGCCGGCCTACGTCCTGGTGCCGGTCATTCCGCCCAAGTGAGGACCACCCGATGAAGCTCTACGGTTTCTGGCGCTCGCTCGCGACCTTCCGCGTGCGGATCGCGCTCAACCTGAAGGGGATCCCGTTCGACGAAACGATGGTCGACCTCCTCGCCGGCCAGCAGTTCGCCGACGGCTATCGCGGGGTCAACCCGCAGGCGGTCGTCCCGGCGCTGATTGAAAACGACGGGGCGCCGCTCTTCCAGTCGCTAGCGATCGTCGAGTACCTCGACGAGACCCACCCCGAGCCGCCGCTCCTCCCGGGCGCGCCGCGCGAGCGTGCGCGCGTGCGCGGCCTGGCGATGATCGCCGCCTGCGACGTGCATCCGCTCATCGTCCCGCGCGTCCGCAACTACCTCGGCAACGAGTTCAAACTCGACGAGCCCGCGAAGCTCAAATGGATCCGGCACTGGTTCAACGAGGGTTCGCGCGCGATCGAGTCGCACCTCGCCGGCGAGAAGGAGACCGGCCGCTACTGCCACGGCGACCGGATCACTCTCGCCGACGTCTGCGTCGTCTCGCACGCAGTAGGCGCAAAGATCTTCGAGTGCGACCCGGCGCCGTTCCCGACGCTCCAGCGCATCGTCGCCGACTGCCTCAAGCTCGACGCCTTCGCCCGCGCGCATCCGCTCAAGCAGCCGGGCGCATCCCTAAAACACTGAGCGCGCATCAACACTCATCCATAGGAGCAAGAGAGCATGACCGTAAGCCGCAGAAAGTTCCTGCAGGGCCTCGGCGCCGGAGTCGCCGCGGCGAGTGCCCCGTGGGTTGCAGCCCAGAGCGAGCCGATCCGCATCGGGCTCATGACCGTGAAGACCGGCCCGCTCGCCTCGGGCGGCCTCGACATGGAGCGGGCGCTCGTCATGTACCTGAAGGAGCGCAACTACACGCTTGCCGGCCGGAAGGTGGCACTGAGCGTCGCCGACACCGGTGGCGTGCCGGCGCAGGCGCGAACCAAGCTGCAGGAGCTCGCGGAAAAGGATCGCATCCAGGTGCTGATCGGCCCGCTCGATGCGGCTTCGGCGCTTGCTTCCGACGATTACATCCGCGCGCAACAGCTGCCGACGATCTCGGTGGCCGCCGCCGAGGACATG
>DATIWX010000124.1:0-9452 GCA_035519135.1 Burkholderiales bacterium
AAGCCGCTCGACCTGATCTCTTTCCCGCCCGGTGCCTCGCGGCGCTTCATGAACGTCACCAAGGGGCCGAAGAACAAGCCCTCGATCCTGATGTTCGTGATCGGCGGCGACGCACCCAGCGCAGAGTTCACCCGCGAGTCGATGCGGGAGCTGGAAGCCGCGGGCGTCCTGCCCGGGCAGCGCAGGAAGAAGCCGAAGCGGCGCTGACCCCTAGCCGACGTGTTTCTTCAGGAATTCGAGCGAGCGCGTGCGCGCGAGCTTGGCGCTGTCGGCGTGGTACGAGCCGCGCTGGTCGCAGTTGAAGCCGTGCCCCGCGGGATAGATGAACGAGGTCACCTCGGGGTGCTCGCCGAGGAATTTCTTGACGCCGTCGATCGGGATCGCGTGGTCGGTCTCGCCCCAGTGGCTCATCACGGGGCATTTCGGCTTTTCGCCGGAGTTCGCCGTGATCCCGCCGCCGTAGTAGGTGACCGCGGCCGAGAGGCCGGGCAGGCGCGAGGCGCCCATCCATGACACGGTGCCGCCCCAGCAATAGCCGACGATGCCGGTCCTGCCCGCCGAGCTCACGTTCGCCAGCGCCGCCGCAGCGTCCAGCATCACTTTGTCCCACTGCATCTTGGGGATGAAAGTGCGGCCGCGCTCGATCTCGGGCGGCGTGTAGCCGATGTCCAGTCCGCGTTCGACCCGGTCGAAGAAGGCCGGCGCGATCGCGAGGTAGCCGTCCGCGGCGTAGCCGTCGGCGACGCTCTTGATGTGGCTGTTCACCCCGAAGATCTCCTGCACCACGAGCAAGGCCCCGCGCGGCTTGCCCTTGGGCTCGGCGCGATAAGCGGCGAGCTTGTGCCCGTCTCCGGCGGTCAGTTCGATCATCTTGCCCACGGTTGCTCTCCTCCTCTGGATTTTCCCGAGCGCAAAGTGTACTTCGTTCTTTGGCATAATGTCGCCGTACCGCCATCAGGAGCACGCCATGCCCGTCACCGAGCTCAATCACTATCTGATCCGCGCCAACGACCTCGAGCGCACCAAGGACTTCTACTGCAAGGTGCTCGGCTTCGAGGTGATGCCGCGTCCCGATTTCCCCTTTCCTGGCTACTGGCTGGGCATCAACGGCAAGATCCAGGTCCACATGGCGCAGGCCGGGGTGCCGAACTCGCAGCTTTATTACCTCGGCAGCCCGAAGAACGCGGCGAAGGACAACTCCGGCGTGATCGACCACATAGCGTTTCTCGCGTCCGACCCCGACAAGTTCGTGGAGCACCTGAAGAAGGCGGGCGTTCCGGTCCGGCCGCGCAATTTTCCCGAATCGCAGCTCTACCAGCTGTTCATCAAGGACCCCGACGGCCTCACGATCGAGCTGAACTTCTTCGGCGTCACCAAGGCGCCCGACTGGGGCGGCGAGGACTACTCGAAGATGCCGCGCGCGACCAAGAAGCCGTCGAAGACGAAAGCGAAGGCCAAGGCCCTCGCGTAATGAACGCGCCCCAGCCCATCCGGGAAACCGCGGCGCCGAGCTTCGCCGGGGTCGCCTACAGCGAGGCGATCGAGCGGGCGCGCAAGCTCGTTCCGGTGCTGCGCAGCCGCGCCGCCGCGGCCGAGGCCGCCCGCACCCTGTCCGCGGAGACGATCGCCGACCTGCACGCGAGCGGCATCGTCCGCACCATGCAGCCGAAGCGCTGGGGCGGCATGGAGCTCGACTATGTCGCCTACGTGGATTTTCCGCTCGAGCTCGCGCGCGGCGACGCCTCGGCCGGCTGGAACCTCGCCAACCTGCAGATCCACCACTGGATGCTCGCGCTCTACGACGAGCGCGCGCAGGCGGAAGTCTGGGGCGCCAACCCGGACGCGCTGATCGCCTCGGGGATCGCCTTCCCTCAGGGCCAGGGGCGCAGGGCCGACGGCGGCTTCGTCGTCTCGGGCAAGTGGAACTTCTCCAGCTGCTCCAACATCGCCGACTGGAACATGCTCGCGGTCACCGTCAAGGACGGCGACAAGGTCGTCGACTACCGCATGTGCCTGCTGCACAAGTCGCAGTACCAGGTGATCGACGACTGGAGAGTGCTCGGCATGCGCTCGACGGGCAGCATGACCGTGACCGCGAAGGAGGTGTTCGTCCCGGAGCACAAGGCGCTGTGCATGTACGACGTTCGCGGCGGCGACAGGTTTCCCGGGGCGAAATCGAACGCCAACCCCGCCTACCAGGTGTCGGCGAACCCGTTGCTCGGCCACGGCATCGGCGCCTGCGCGGTCGGCAACGCGCAGGCGGCGCTCGAGCTCACGGTCGAGTCGGTGAAGCAGCGCAGCACCAACTACACCGGCGCGAAGATGCGCGACTTCCAGGCGGTGCAGCTGCGCGTCGGCGCCGCCGCGTCCCGGATCGACGCCGCGCGCCTCATCCTGCGCAACGACTGCATCGAGGGGCAGGAGATCGCGGCGCGCAAGGAGGTGGCGGACACGCTGAAGAAGCTGTCCTGGAAGCGCAACCTCGCCTACGCGGTGAACCTGTGCACCGAGGCCGTGGATTCTCTCCACGCCATGGCGGGGGCGAACGGCATCTACGAAAGCTATCCGATCGAACGCATCTTCCGCGACGCCCACTCGCTCGCCGGGCACTTCAGCTTCAGCTTCGACGCGCAGGCCTCCGCGTGGGGCCTGTCCGCCCTGGGCGGCGAGGTGAGCAATCCCACGCTATGAAGATCTGCCGCTTCGACCAGGACCGCCTCGGCATCGTCGAAGGCGACGAGGTGCTCGACGTCAGCAAGGCGCTCGAGGCGATCCCCGAGCAGCGCTGGCCGCTCGCGCAGGGCGACCCCTTCGTCCTTCATTTCAGGAAAGTGCTCGCAGCGGCGAAAAAGCTCGCGCCCAGGGCGAAGCGCAAGAAGCTCGCGAAGGTGAAGCTGCTCGCGCCGGTGGCCAACCCGGGCAAGATCATCGCGGCGCCGATCAACTACAACGACCACATCGCCGAATCGATCAAGGACCCGGGCATCGCGCACGGCCGCACCAACATCCAGAAGGGCATCGGCGACTGGGGCCTGTTCCTCAAGGCCGGTTCCTCGCTCATCGGCTTCGGCGAGGAGATCCGCCTGCGCTGGCCCGAGCGGCGCAACGATCACGAGGTGGAGCTCGCGCTCGTCATCGGCAAGCGCGGCAACAAGATCCCCAGGGACAAGGCCCTCGAGCACGTGTGCGCCTATGCGATCGGGCTGGATATGACGGTGCGCGGGCCCGAGCTGCAATGCTTCCGCAAGTCGATCGACACCTACAGCGTGCTCGGGCCTTGGCTCGTGACCGCGGACGAGATCGGCGACCCGAACCGCCTCGATCTCTCGATCACGGTCAACGGCGAGCTGCGGCAGAGCTCGAACACGAAGTACCTCGTCTACGACGTCGAGCGGCTGATCGAGTTCGGCTCGTCGATGTACACGCTCCATCCCGGCGATATCATCATGACCGGAACGCCCGCCGGGGTCTCGCCGGTGAAGCCGGGAGACATCCTGCACGCCCGCGTCGAGGGGGTCGGCGAGGGGGATATCCGGATCGCGCCCGCCTATGCCTGAGCGCGGTTCCGTCGCCTACATCGGAGGGGCCATGCCCGCCACGGAGAAATCAGTGCTGACGGCCGAGCTGCGCCTCGACGTCCAGGAGTTCTACGCGCGCTACGCCGAATGCCTCGACGGCGGCAGGCTGCAGCAGTGGCCGGAGTTCTTCCTCGAGTCCTGCATCTATCGCATCACCACGCGGCGCAACCTGCGCCTGGGGCCGGACGAGGACCTGGTGACGCTGTCCTCGCGGGCGGCGATGTTCGACCGCATCGTCGCGGTCGGCCAGTCCGAAGACTACGAGCCGCACACGCAGCGCCACACGATCTCCAATTTCCGCGTTCAGGCCGCATCCGAATCGGAGCTGCGCGCGCAGGCCAACTTCCAGATCCTGCGGACCTTCCCGGAACGCCGCAGCGAGTATTTCGTCTCGGGCAGCTACAGCGACCGCATCGCCGTCTCCGCGGGACGCCTGAACTTCAGGGAGAAGATCTGCGTGCTCGACTCGGACGTGCCGCCCGATTCGATGATCTACCCGATCTAGCGCGACCCTCGGGGCGGGTTCGGCTGGATTCCGTGAGATATTGCACCGCAGCAGATTGACGCCCCGGCGGGGATTCCCTTAAAATTCTACGGTTTTGCAGCGGGGTGGAATGTGTGGCAGGTCTTCCGCCCGGTGATCGGGCTGCAGATTGTATGCACCGCTGCCGTAAGTCTGCTGTCGGCCTGGCTCGCCGGGATACACGGCGCGATCTCCGCCGCATTGGGCGGCTCGATAGGAATCATCGCCAGCCTGGTTTTCGTTGCTTTGGCAACGCGCAGCAAACCGAAGTCTGCAGGGGAGGCTTTGTACTCCGCTTTGAGGGCCGAGGCCGTCAAGGTGGTCCTCATGATCGTCCTCCTGTGGGCCGTGTTGGCGACGTCCAGGAACGTCGTTGCAATCGGGCTGATCGGCACGTTCATCGCCACGGTCCTGATTTTCACCATGGCAGTATGGGTTCGCGAAAAGTAGGGACAGAGTTCGGCGAGAGTTTCCGGCAATGGCTGCCTGCGATCGGGTTTGACGTAGATCAACTGCCGTTCCGGTACGAACGAGACAATGCACTTCCCCCAAGGCACTCCCCGCAATGGCCGCTGAGCATGAACTGACGCCGAGCTCCTACATCGGCCATCACCTCACGTTCCTCGAGCAGCCCGTGGGACAAGGCGGGTTCTGGACCATCAACCTGGATTCGCTGATTACCGCGGCCATCCTCGGCATCCTCGGCATCGGCTTCCTGTGGTGGGTGGTGCGCGGAGCGACCTCGGGCGTGCCGAACAAGCGCCAGGCTTTCGTCGAGCTTGCCTGCGACTTCGTCGACAAGCAGGCGAAGGACATCTTCACCGGCGACCGCAAGTTCATCGCGCCCGTCGCGCTCACCGTGTTCGTGTGGGTGCTGCTGATGAACGCCATGGACTTCCTCCCCGTGGATGTCATGGCGTGGTTCACGCATTTCTTTGCGCCGCACGGATTCCGCATCGTTCCCACCGCGGACGTCAACACCACCTTCGCCCTGGCGCTCTCCGTGTGGCTGCTCATGATCTACTTCTCGATCGCGGTGAAGGGGCTGGGAGGCTGGATTCACGAGCTGTTCTGCGCGCCCTTCGGTTCGAACCCGCTGCTGTGGCCGGCGAACTTCCTGTTCAACCTGGTCGAATACGTTTCCAAGCCGCTGTCGCACTCGCTGCGGCTGTTCGGCAACATGTACGCGGGCGAGATCATCTTCCTGCTGCTGTGGATGCTCGCCGGAGCCGGACTCGCCGGCGCGGTGTTCGCGATCCCGCTCGGCCTCGCCTGGGCGATCTTCCACATCCTTATCGTGGTGCTGCAGGCCTACATCTTCATGATGCTGACGATCGTCTACATCTCGATGGCGCATGAGAGCCATTGAAATGCGCCATCCGACATGGGGGGATATACAAGGGGGTGTGCCCCCTTGTTCGTCTCGGCTCGATGGCGCACGAGAGCCATTGAACCGAGACTCCATACTGATCAACTGACGTCCAAGAAAGGGAAACACATAATGGAAAAACTCCAACTCATCGCCATGGTGCAGGCCTACACCGGCATCGGCATCGGCCTCATGGTCGGACTGGGCGCGCTCGGCGCCTGCGTCGGCGTGGGCATCATGTGCAGCCGCTTCCTCGAGGGCGCGGCGCGCCAGCCCGAGATGATCCCGGCGCTGCAGGCGAAGGTGTTCCTGCTGCTCGGCCTGATCGACGCCTCGTTCATCATCGGACTGGGGATCGGCATGTTCTTCGCGTTCGCCAATCCGCTGCTCGCCCGCCTCGGCTGATGAATCTCAACCTCACCCTGATCGCGCAGGGCATCGCCTTCGCCCTGTTCATCTGGTTCTGCGTCAAGTTCATCTGGCCGCCGCTGACGCGCGCCATCGAGGAACGCCAGAAGACCATCGCCGACGGGCTCGCCGCCGGCGAGCGCGGCAAGCAGGAGCTCGAGGCGGCCGGCAAGCGCGCGACCGAGGAGCTGGCGAAGGCGCGCGACCGCGTGGGCGAGCTCATCGCCTCGGCGGAGAGGCGCGACTCGCAGATGCTCGAGGAGGCCAAGGCCGCCGCCAAGGCCGAAGCCGACCGCATCCTCGCCGCCGCCAAGGCTGAAATCGACCAGCAGGTCTCCCGCGCCAAGGAAGCGCTGCGCGAGCAGGTCGCGTCACTGGCCGTCGCCGGCGCCGAGAAGATCCTGCGCCGCGAGGTCGACTTCAAGGTCCACGCCGAGCTGCTCAACCAGCTCAAGCGCGAGATCTGACGCATGTCATCCCGAGCAAAGCGAGGGACAGAATAACCATGGCCGAGACCGCCACCGTCGCGAGACCCTACGCCGAAGCCGTGTTCGGCCTGGCCGACAAGGCGGGCAGCTCGGGCAACTGGCTGACGATGCTCGCCACCATGGCCCAGGTCGCCGGGCATCCGGACATGCAGGCGTGCATCGGCAATCCCAATCTCGGCGCGAAGCAGCTCTACGACCTGTTCATCGCGCTGTGCAGGGAGGAGTTTCCGGCCGAGGCGCGCAATTTCGTGCGGGTGCTGATCGCCAACGACCGGCTGGCGCTGCTTCCCGAGATCCACGCGCAGTTCGCCGACCTGAAAAACGAGCGCGACGGCGTGCTCGAGGCCGAGATCCGCAGCGCCTTTCCGCTCGACAACGCGCAGATCACCGGCCTGGTCGCCGACGTCTCGCGGCGCTTCAAGCGCCGCGTGCAGCCGCGCGTCACCCTGGACAAGGAACTGATCGGCGGCGTCCGCATCAAGGTCGGCGACGAAGTCATCGACGGCTCCGTGCGCGGCAGGCTCGAGAGCATGGCGGCGGCGCTGAAATGAAACCGGGGACAGACCACGTTTTTCGCGCGCTATCTCGGGCGAACAGGACCACGATGAAAACGTGGTCTGTCCCCGGTTTTGATTAGGGAGCAAGAATGCAACAGCTCAACCCATCCGAAATCAGCGAACTGATCCGCAGCAAGATCGAGAACCTCTCGCTCTCGGCGGACGTGCGCACCCAGGGGACGGTGGTCACCGTCACCGACGGCATCTGCCGCGTCCACGGGCTCTCCGACGTGATGCAGGGCGAGATGCTCGAGTTCCCGAACAACACCTTCGGCCTCGCGCTCAACCTCGAGCGCGACTCGGTCGGCGCCGTGATTCTGGGCGAATACGAGCACATCTCCGAGGGCGACGCGGTGAAGTGCACCGGCCGCATTCTCGAGGTGCCCGTCGGTCCGGAGCTGCTCGGCCGCGTGGTGAATTCCCTCGGCCACCCGATCGACGGCAAGGGACCGGTCCCCGCCAAGGCGAAGGACGTGATCGAGAAGGTCGCCCCGGGGGTGATCTGGAGGAAGTCGGTGTCGCAGCCGGTGCAGACCGGCCTGAAGGCGATCGATGCCATGGTGCCCATCGGCCGCGGCCAGCGCGAGCTCATCATCGGCGACCGCCAGACCGGCAAGACCGCCGTGGCGATCGACACCATCATCAACCAGAAAGGCAAGGACCTGATCTGCGTCTACGTCGCGATCGGGCAGAAGGCCTCGACCATCGCCAACGTGGTGCGCAAGCTCGAAGAGCACGGCGCCATGGCCTACACCATCATCGTCGCGGCCTCTGCCTCCGAGTCCGCTGCGATGCAGTACATCGCGCCCTACTCCGGCTGCACCATGGGCGAGTACTTCCGCGACCGCGGCCAGGACGCGCTCATCATCTACGACGACCTGACCAAGCAGGCCTGGGCGTACCGGCAGATCTCGCTGCTCCTGCGCCGTCCGCCGGGACGCGAGGCCTATCCCGGCGACGTGTTCTACCTGCACTCGCGGCTGCTGGAACGCGGCGCGCGCGTGAACGAGGAGTACGTGGAGAAATTCACCGGCGGCAAGGTCAAGGGCAAGACCGGCTCGCTCACCGCGCTGCCGATCATCGAGACGCAGGCGGGCGACGTCACCGCCTTCGTCCCGACCAACGTCATCTCGATCACCGACGGGCAGATCTTCCTGGAGACGGATCTCTTCAACGCCGGCATCCGGCCCGCGATCAACGCCGGCATCTCGGTGTCGCGGGTGGGCGGCGCGGCGCAGACCAAGATCATGAAGCGCCGCGACACGGGCGGCGGCGTGCGGCTCGCGCTGGCGCAGTACCGCGAGCTCGCGGCCTTCGCGCAGTTCGCCTCCGATCTGGACGCGGCCACCCGCAAGCAGCTCGACCGCGGGCGCCTCGTCACCGAGCTGATGAAGCAGCCGCAGTACCAGCCGCTCGCGGTGTGGGAGATGGCGGTGACGCTGTTCGCGGTCAACAACGGCTACTTCGACGGCATCGAGATCCCCAAGGCGCTCTCCGCCGAAAAAGCGCTGCGCGACCACCTCAAGGAGAAGAACGCCGCGATGGTCGAGACCATCGAGGACAAGAAGGACCTCTCGGCCGACGAGGAAAAAGCGCTCAAGACGGCGATCGAGGAATGGAAGAAGAGCGGCTCGTTCTGATGTCATGGGGACAGACCACGTTTTTCGCATGCTGCCCAGTCGCATACACGAGCGAGCCACGGTGAAAAACGTGGTCTGTCCCCGGTTTTAGCCGATGCCTGGAACCAAAGAAATCAGGATGAAAATCCGGAGTGTGCAGAACACCCGGAAGATCACCAAGGCGATGGAGATGGTCGCGGCTTCGAAGATGAAGAAGTCGCAGGACCGCATGCGTGCCACGCGCCCCTACGTCTCGCGCGCCCTGCAGATCGCGATGCACGTGTCCCACGCGAGCGCGGAGTACAAGCATCCCTTCCTCGAGAAACGCGCGGCGGTGAAGCGCGTCGGCGTCATCGTGATCACCACCGACAAGGGCCTGTGCGGCAGCTTGAACACGAACGTGCTGCGCATGATGCTGCAGCAGTACAAGGAGTGGCGGGATGCCGGCATCGAGGCCGATTTCTGCGCCATCGGCAGCAAGGGCCTGGGCTTCATCCAGCGCATGGGCGGCAACGTGGTGTCGCAGGCAGTGCAGATCGGCGACCGCGCCAAGCTCGAGCAGCTGATCGGCCCGGTGAAGGTGCTGCTCGACAAGTACGTCGCCGGCGAGATCGACGAGATCCACGCGTTCTTCACGCGCTTCTTCAATACCATGCGGCAGGATCCGCGGCACGGCACGCTCGTCCCGATCCCGCAGGAGTTCATCGGCGAGCAGGGCGAGGTGATCAAGAGCGCGGTGAAGGAAGGCGGCTGGGACTACATCTACGAACCCGACGCGCGCACGGTGCTCGACGCGGTGATGACGCGCTACGCGGAAGCGCTGGTGCTGCAGCTGGTGGCCGAGAACATCGCCTCCGAGCAGTCGGCGCGCATGGTGGCGATGAAGGCCGCGTCGGACAACGCGGCGAAC
>DATIWX010000125.1:0-147078 GCA_035519135.1 Burkholderiales bacterium
GTCCGGCACGCCGCTGCGGCTTCAGCCGATCTCTGCGGGCCAGACGATGTGGACCGAGGATGAATCCAGGAAGAACTTCGACGCGGTCCGCCGCGAGGTCGTCGCGGGTAATCCGAGAAGCCGGCTGCTGATTCATCCGCTCGCGGAGTCCGCGGGCGGTGACTTCTACCACAACGGCGGCAAGCACTGGAGCTCGCAGTCCGACGCGGAGTGGCTGACGATCAAGGCGTGGGTGATGGGCGAGAAGTTGGGCGCCGGCGTTCGCCATCCCCGGATCATCCAGACCAATAGCGCCGGCGACAGCGTGAATCTGATCGATCCGGCAACGAACAAGGTGGTGCAGGTGATCTCTGGGATCGAGGCGCCGCACGGGATCGATTTCGCGCCGGACGGGTCGCGGGTGTATGTGAGCAACGAGTCGGACAGCACGCTGGACGTGGTGGACCGCGCGAGCGGGAAGGTCACGAAGAAGATTGCGCTGAGCGGCCATCCGAACAATATTTCGGTGACGAAGGACGGCGGCCGGGTGGTGGTCGGGATCGCGGAGTAGCCGGGCGCGCTGGATGTGATCGACACCGCTTCGCTCAAGGTGGTGAAGAGCATTCCGGTGCACGGCCGCCTGCACAATGTCTATGTGACGCCGGACAACCAGTTCGTGGTCACGGGCTCGATCCGGACGAAGACGCTGACGGTGATCGATCTGAAGTCGGAGAGTATCGCCTGGGAGCTGAAGCTCGACGAGGGCGTGCGGCCGATGACGTTCGAGACGAATCCCGACGGCTCGACCAAGCGGATTTTCATCCAGCTCTCGAAGCTGAACGGTTTTTCGGTGGTGGATTTCGCGACGCGCAAGGAAACGCAGCGGGTGGTGCTGCCGGACCGGCCGACCGGGTTCGGCGTCGCGGAGCGTCGCGGCGACTCTCCCTCCCACGGCATCGGCGTCGCGCCCGACGGCAAGACGCTGTGGGTCACGAGCATCACCGCCAACGCGGTGTTCGCCTATTCGCTGCCCGAGCTGAAGCTGCTCGGACACGTCTCGCTGCCCGACCTGAAGCTCGCAGGACGCGCCCCGATCGGGGCGGTGCCGAACTGGGTGACGTTCACGCCCGGCAGCAAGCGGCTCTACATCTCCAACGCGGGCGCGCGGTCGGTGTCGGTGATCGATACCAAGGCGATGAAGTCCGTGGCCACGGTGCCGGTGGGCGAGGTGCCCAAGCGCATCAACACGCTGGTGATGCGCTTGGGGTCGTATCGGCGGCCCGCCTGCCCGGCGGGCGAGGGCCTTCAGGCGGCCTGCACCTCGATCCTCCGCGGCTGGGCGTGCTCGGCCTTGGGGATGCGCAGGGCGAGCACGCCGTCCTTGAGGGACGCGTTGATCTTCTCGGTGTCGAGCTCGCGGCTCAGGGTGAACGCCCGCCGGTAGCGCGGCACGCGCACTTCGGCGTAGATCGGCTCCATGCCCTCGGGCGCGTCGGAGACGAGCTCGCCCTCGATCTGCAGGGTCTCTCCCTCGATGCGCAGCGAGAGCTTGTCTTTCGGGACGCCGGGAAGGTCGGCGTAGATGGTGATGCCGGCGTCGTCCTCGACGACGTCGACGTTCGGGATCATGGCGGGCGCGGGCTGGGTCCGCGTCGCGACTTGCTTGTCGGTCATGGCCGTTCTCCTTACTTGATTTCGATGCGTGTCGGCTGCGATTTTTCCTGGCGCGCGACGCTGATGCGCAGGATGCCGTCGCGGTAGGTGGCGTTGACGCGCTTCGGGTCGACGTCCTCGGGCAGGCTCACGGCGCGGCGGAACTCGCCGGCGTAGCGCTCGGCGGCGTAGACGCTGCGCTGTTCGTCGCTCCCGGGACGGAAGGTCGCGCGCTCGCCCGAGATGGTCAGCACGCCGCGGTCGACGGTCACGTCGATCTTCTTGGGATCGAGCCCAGGGGCGAAGGCGTAGACCTCCACCGCGGAGGGGGTGCCGCCGATGTTGATGGCGGGAAAGGCCCCTTGCGCGACGGCGCGGATGCTGGAGGGCAGCCCCAGCGTCCCGAACGCCTGGCCCATGTCGCGCTGCAGCCGCTCGAACTCATCGAACAGGCCGCCCGGAAAAGTCAGTAACGACTCGTACATGGCTAATCTCCTGTAAGCATGGATGGATCGTTGTCGAGGCGGCGCCGCGCGCGGCGGCTCGCCGCCCTGGGCGCGATCTAGGGATGTGCCTTGGGAATTTCAAGAGCCCGGCGAGTTCCGGGCTCGACGGGTCGTGCGCGGACCGGCAGTGCACCACGGTGCCGCGGTTGCCGCGCGATCGGAGCGGCGCGCGCCGCGACAGGCCGCCGCAGCGGCCCGTCCGGCGGGAAACGCTACTAGGTGATGATCTTGATGTTCGTGGCCTGCGGACCCTTCGGGCCCTGGGTGGCGTCGTACGACACCTTGTCGTTCTCCTTCAGGCTCTTGAAGCCCGATCCCTGGATGGCGGAGAAATGGACGAACAGATCCTTGCCGCCGTCATCCGGCGTGATGAATCCGAAGCCCTTGGCGTCGTTGAACCACTTCACTTTCCCTGTACTCATGGTCGTTACCTAATAGGATTGTAAGAATGCGGGTACATCAAGTAGAGAAAGCCGGAGATCCGAGCGGTGAGCTGCAGAGAGGACGAGGTGATCAATGCTTGATGAGCCTGCACGCGTCTTATACAGACAGGCGCGGTGCGGGTCAAGTGACCCCCTCCGGCGGGGCGCTCAGCGGGACGGCTGCGCCGCGAGCTGATGCAGGTCGGAGCGATGGAAGGGCCGGTGCCGCTCGAGGAAGCGGGCGATGACGCTGTTGACCATCTCCGGGTGGGTCACCGGCCCCATGTGGCCCAGTCCCTTGAACTCGACCACCTGCACCCGCGGCAGCGCCGGGGTGAGCACGCGCGCGACCCCGCAAGCGGGCGCCGGAGAGTCTTCTCCGAGCATGTACAGGACCGGAACGCCCAGCCAGGAGAAGGCCCGCAGGGGCGTGGGCTCGTTGAACAGCGCGCCGGCCCAGCCGCGGATATTGGCGATGGAAGCGGTGATGGGGCCGCGGCGCTCCTCGGGCGTGGCATCCCAGGCGCCCGGGCCCGCCCAGAAATCGACGAAGCACTGCGCCGCGCCGGCCGGATCGCCGGCGTCGAGCGCGGCGGCGGCGACCGCCAGCGCGCTGCGGATGCCGTCGGCGTCGTTCGGCGCAGGGGAGACCTCGTCGATCAGGCCGAACAGCGTCGGCTCGTACAGCGCCAGCGAGTGGACGCGATCGGGCCGCTCCAGGGCCGCGATCAGGGCCACCGCGGCGCCGTAGGAATGCGCGACCAGCGAAACCGGTCCGCGGGCGCGCGCAAACAGCGGCTCGAGCAGCGCGACTTCATCGCGAAGCGAGACCGGCCTGTCGGTCGGCCACGCGGGACTCCTGCCGTGGCCGTAGGAGTCGGCGGCGAGCACGTGGAAACGCGGAGCAAGCGAATCCATGAGCGCGCGCCACTGGCCCGAGCTGCTCGCGTTGGCGTGCAGGCAGATGACGCTCGGACCCGCGCCGGCCTCGCGGAAGAAAGGAGCGGGATGCATTTTCATCGGCTAGTACATGCCCGCGCTCTGGCTCGCGGGCGCCGCCGGATGGCTCGGCGTGAAGAAGTAATAGTCCGCCGTATAGCTCACCCGTACCTGCTTTCCGGCCGTGGCATCGGAGCAGCCGCCCTGGGGCGCCACACCGCCCACGGTATGCAGGCGCTGCACGCTGGTCACCCTGCTCATCGAGCCTTCCGGACCGACGGATTTCGCCGCAAGCAGCAGCCAGGGAATCGCGCCGGCCTGCGGAGCATCCGCGCGCTCCTTCAGCGTGCCCGCGATGCGGCTGCCGTCGCCCGATTCCCAGTGCGGTCCGGCGTAGTGCGAGCCGACCTTGGCGCCGTGCCCGTCGTAGAGATCGGCCTCGGGAGCCACGAACATCCATTCGTATTCCCCCGAGCGGTCCTTGCGGGCGTGGCATTCGTAGATCTGCACGCCTCCCGCGGGAAGCACCATCGCCAGAGACTCGTTCGGGCCGGGTCTCAGCTTGTTCATCGCTTCGGCGCCGGGCGGCTGCATGCTGGTGCAGCCCTCCACGAACAGCAACGCCAGGAAGATCGTCAACAGGAACGCCGTCACCTTCGATGGCAGGGACATCGCCTCTCCTTTCTTGCGCTTAGGGCACGAGGATCGGAACGGTCAGCGACATGTCGAGGGATTGGTCCCCTCGGCGCATTGCGGATAGATCGCCCAGCCGCGCTGGATCCGGCTCTGGTTTCCGGCGGACACCGTGTGCAGGCCGTCAGGCGCGACCATGGCGCTGAACCCCCAGTCTTCCCTGAACACCGTCAGCTTGACGCCGCCGTCGAAGCGCGGGCCGCGCATGCCGAAGGGATAACATTGGTCGGTCCACCACTCGAGCTCGAACGGTGCGTCGGGCACCAGCGCGCCCGGCCGGAGCGGCATGCCGTTCACGCGCACCACCGTTCCCGGCCCGCAGCGCAGCACCGGCCGGGGATCGACCCAGCGCAGCGGCACCGCCTCGGCATCGAGCGCGGGCGCGAGCAAGGCGTTGAGGATGAATCGGGACGCATCGAAGTCCGCGTGCGCCGCGGGGGCGGGCTGCGGCCTGCCCGCGCGCGCGCTGGTGGCCGACAGCAGCGCACCCAGCGCGACCGCGGCCGCGAGTCCCAGCGCATAACCGAGCGCGGAGGCGAGACCCACTGCTATAAAAAGGCAGACGGCCCGGAAGGAGGGTTTCCCGGCCAAAGGGGGAGTCCCGGCCGCCCCGAGATACGGATGGACCGACTGCGTGGGAAACGTGGATCGGTACAAGACCAGTCTCCTTGGAGAGAAGTGCGGCGTAGTCTAGAGAGGGGGTGCATCAGGCGAATTTCAGCGGCCGGCCATTTTTGTTTCGTTTGTTTCACGCGCCGGGACCGGCGGCACGCGGTAGCGGTATGATTTGCCTCTTTATTGTCCAGGGGCCGGGACAGCAGCGACCATGAGCCACAAGGCAACCATCCTGATCGTCGACGACGAGCCCGACGTGCGCGAAGTGCTCGAGGAGTACCTTGCCGGCCACGGCTTCCGGGCGATCGGCACCGAGAGCGCGCTGGCCGCGCGGCAGATAGCCCCCCGCGAGACCGTCGATCTCGCGCTGGTCGACATCCACATGCCCGGCGAAGACGGCCTGAGCCTGGCGCGGCACCTGCGCGAGCGCTACACCGGGATCGCGATCGTCATGCTCACATCCGCGGCCGAGGTCGTGGATCGCGTGGTGGGCCTGGAGATGGGCGCGGACGACTACATCACCAAGCCCTTCGATCCCCGCGAGCTGCTCGCCCGCGTCAAGAGCGTGCTGCGGCGCACCTCGTCCGCAAGGCGCGCCGATATCGGCGCCGAGCGGGTGCGCATCGGGCGATGCGTGCTCGACCTCGCCGCGCACCGGCTCACCGACGAAGACGGCAGGGACGTGCCGATGTCCCCGCTCGAGTTCGACCTGCTGAAGGCGCTGGCGGAGCATCCCAACCGGGCGCTCTCCCGCGAACGCATCGTGAACATGACCCAGCGCCGCGACTGGAGCCCCTTCGACCGCAGCGTCGACCTGCGCATCATGCGGCTGCGCAAGAAGATCGAGCCCGACCCCGAGCATCCGCGCTACATCCGCACCATACGCAACGAGGGCTACCTGTTCGTGCCCGGCGGAGCCTGAGTCGATGAATGCGCGGTCGCGGGCGCGAGGCCTCCTGTGCATCCTCGCCGCGGCGCTGGCGCTCTTCGGCTGCGTGCGCGAGCCGGAATCTGCGCTGCGCATCGGCACCAACGTCTGGATCGGGTGCGAGCCCTTCTATCTCGCGCGCGAGCTGGGCCGTCTCGACCCCAAGGCGGTCCAGCTGGTCGAGTATCCGTCCGCGAGCGAGGTCATGCGCGCCTTCCGCAACCAGGCCATCGACGGCATGGTCGTCAGCCTGGATGAGCTGTTCGGTCTCGCCGCGGACGGGCTGCAGCCGCGCATCATACTGGTGGTCGACGTGTCCCACGGGGCCGACGCGGTGGTGGCGCGGCCCGGCATCGGAGGCATGAAGGATCTCAAGGGCAAGCGCGTCGCCGTGGAAAGCGGCGCCCTCGGCGCGTTCGTGCTGAGCCGGGCTTTGGCCCTCAGCGGCATGCGCGCGCGCGACGTCAAGGTCGTGCCGCTGGAGTCGAACGAGCAGCCCGGCGCATTCCAGAAGGGCCAGGTGGATGCCGCCGTCACCTTCGATCCCTATCGCGAGCAGCTGCTGCGCGCGGGCGCGAGGACGCTGTTCGACAGCACCCAGATTCCAGGCGAGATCGTCGATGTGGTGGCGGTGCGCGCCGGCGTCCTCGACACGCAGCCCAAGGCGGTACAGGCGCTGCTGTCGGGCTGGCTGGCGGCGATCACCTATCTCGGGCGCGATCCCCAGGACGCGGCGCGGCGCATGGGCGTGCGCCAGCAGACGAGCGGGGAGCAGTTCCTGAAGGCCCTGAAGGGCCTGCACATCCCGTCGCGCCAGGAGAACCTGAGGATGCTCGGCGGGGCGAGTCCGGAGCTGGCCGGGAGCGGACGCGTGCTCATGGACCTGATGCTGGAAGCCAAGCTGCTGCGCATGCCGCTCGAAATCGAGAGCCTGCTCTCGCCGGGTCCGCTGGCGGGGCTTGCACCGTGAGCTTCCGCGTACCGGCGTCGCTCAAGCTCACGGTCCCGCTGATCCTGCTGGGCTTCGCCGCGACGCTGAGCGCGGTGAATCTCATGTATCACGTGCCGCAGGCCGAGCGCGCGGCGGACGACGCTACCCGCAAGCGCCTGGCCCAGGAGACGTCGCGCCTGCAAAGCACCCTGGAGTACCTGCTGCTCAAGGGCGACGAGGCCGCCGCGCAGCACGAGATCGCGGTGCTGGCGCACAACCACGACTACGTCTTCGCGGCCCTGACCGACGACCGCAACATCGTCACCGCGGCGACGCAGCGCGCCTGGCTGGGACGGCAGATCGCGGACGTCCTGCCGCAAGTCGACAAGGACGAGGGGGTCAGGGGCCCGCGCGGGCGCCCGGCGCGGATCGAGATCGACGAGGACCAGATCGCCCTGCTCGCCTCGGCCGGGGTGCTGATGGGCAGCGAGCAGGCGGAGCTGCGCCCCTCGCGGACCGGCGGGCTGTTCCTCGCCTACGATCTCAGCCGCTCCCGGTCGGAGGCGCGGGCGCAGGTGCTGCGGCAGTCCTTTTACTGGGCCGGCTGGGTGACCGCGCTGGCGCTGGCGATGTGGCTGGTGTTTCACTTCCTGCTCACCCGCCGCACGGCGAAGCTGGTGCGCGCCGCCGAGCAGCTCGCCGCCGGGAACCTCGCCGCGCGAAGCGGGCTGACGGGACGCGACGAGCTCGGCCGCCTGAGCCGCGCCTTCGACGCGATGGCGCTCGAAGTCGCCTATACGCAGACCCGGCTGCGCAAGGACATCACCGAGCGCGCCCTGGTGCAGCGGGCGCTGGAGAACAGCGAGGCGCGCCTGCAGCAGATCCTCAACAACAGCACGGCCGTGGTCTTCGTCAAGGACACGGAAGGGCGCTTCCTCTTCGTCAACCGGGAGTTCGAGCGCATCTTCCATTGCCGCCAGGCGGAAGTGGCGGGAAAGACCGATCGCGAGATTCTGCCCGAGGAGATCGCGCGCGCATTTCGCGCCAACGACCTGCTCGTGCTCCAGCGCAACAGCCCCATCGAGTTCGAGGAGACCGCGCCGCTGGACGACGGCCTGCATACCTACATCTCGATCAAGTTCCCCCTGCACGACGCCAGCGGGGCGGCCTACGCGGTGTGCGGCATCGCCACCGACATCACCGAGCGCAAGCGCTCCGACGAGGCGCTGCGGGTGTCGGAGGAGAGCTACCGGGCGATCTTCGACGCCGCCGAGGACTCGATCTTCGTCCACGACATCGCAACCGGCGCCATCGTCGACGTCAACCGCAGGGCCTGTGCCACCTTCGGCTATACGCGCGAGGAATTCCGGCACATCGACGTCGGCGCGCTCGGCACCGGAGAGCGGCCCTACACGCAGCAGGACGCGATGGAGCTGATCGCGGGCGCGGCTGCGGGTGAGGAGCGGCGCGTCGAGTGGCACGGCAGGAGCAAGGACGGCAGCCTGCGCTGGCACGAGGTATTCGTGAAGCGCGTGACCATCGGCGGGCGGGATCGGGTGCTGGCGCTCGCCCGCGACATCACCGAGAAGAAGCGCGCGGCCGAAGAGCTGGCGCGCCAGCGCGAATCGTCGTACCAGCGCGAGAAGCTCGCCGCGCTCGGCTCGCTGCTCGCCGGCGTCGCCCACGAGCTCAACAACCCGCTTTCGGTGGTCGTGGCCCGGGCGGTGATGCTCGAGGAAGAGAGCTACCCGGCGGCCCAGGCGGCGGCATCGAAGATCCGCACGGCCGCGGAGCGCTGCGCGCGCATCGTGCGGACCTTCCTCGCGATGGCCCGGCAGCAGCCGCCCAAGCGCGGGCCGGTGGCGGTCAACGACGTAGTGTCGGCGGCGCTCGACATGACCGCCTATACGGTCCGCACCAGCAGCATCGAGGTGTCGCTCGACCTGGCCGGAGGCATTCCGCCGATCCTCGCCGACCCCGACCAGCTGCACCAGGTGCTGCTGAACCTTGTCGTCAACGCGCAGCAGGTGCTGCAGGACCGGCCGGGACCGCGGCGCATACGCGTGGCGAGCCGCTACGACGCGGAGGGCGGCGTGATCCGCATCGCGGTCGCCGACAACGGCCCGGGAATTCCGGAGCACCTTCGCGCGCGGGTGTTCGAGCCGTATTTCACCACCAAGCCCTCCGGGCTGGGCACCGGGATGGGATTGGCCGTGAGCCACGGCATCGTCGAGGCCCACGGCGGCACCCTCACGCTCGACTGCCCCGAAATGGGAGGAGCCGTGTTCACGATCACGCTGCCCGTATGCGCCGTGGACGAGAGCCGCGCCGACGCCGGCCCCTCCCGCGAGGCGAAGGCGAGCCCGCGCAAGATACTCATCGTCGACGACGAGGCGGAAATCCGCGAAACGCTGGCCGAGATCCTGAGCGGGGCGCAGCACTACGTCGTAACGGCCGGCTCCGGACGCGAGGCGCTCGAGCGGATGGCGGCGGACCACTACGACGTGATCCTCACCGACATCCGCATGCCCGACCTCGACGGGCGCACCCTGTACCGGGAAATCGAGCGGCGCTGGCCGGAGCGCGCAAGGCGCGTCGTGTTCGTGACCGGGGACAGTTTCGCCGCGACCCTGCACGAGTTCGCCAGCGAATACGGCCGTCCCGTGATCGAGAAGCCCTTCGTGCCGGGAGACGTGCGCCGCGTCGTCGCCGAGACGGCGCTCGACCACCGGTGAGCGGCCGCATCCTCACCACCCACGTCGGCAGCCTGCCGCGGCCCGCGGACCTGCTCGACCTGATGAAGGCGAAGCTCGCGGGTGCGGCCGTCGATCAGCGCGCCTACGAAGCCCGCGTGAAGGGCGCGGTCGCCGAATGCGTGCGCAGGCAGGTCCACGCCGGCATCGACTTCGTCAGCGACGGCGAGCAGTCCAAGCCCGGTTTCTTCACGTACGTGCACGAGCGCCTCGAGGGCTTCGAGCCGCGGCCCCAGGCGAAGCGCAGGATGTTTCCCGCGGAGGTCGCGGCTTTTCCCGAGTACTACGAGAAATATTTCAGGGAAGCGATGACGGGCGGGGCGATCGCCCCGGTGGTGCCGCTCGTCTGCACCGGTCCGGTGAAATACCGCGGCGAGGCGGCGCTCCGGCGCGACATCGACAATCTCAGGGCCGCGGCGACCGGGGCCTACGGCGCCTTCATGCCGGCGGTGGCGCCGAGCGGGGTCGGGACGAACGAGTACTACCGCGACGAGGAGGACTTCTTCCACGCGGTGGGCAGGGCGCTGCGCACCGAGTACAAGGCCATCGCCGACGCGGGCCTCGTCCTTCAGGTGGACGATCCCTTCCTGTGCGACATCTTCGCCGATCCGGAGCTGGACGCTGCCGCGAGGAAGAAGCGCGCCGCAATGTACGTCGATGCGGTCAACGACGCCCTCCACGGCATTCCTCCCGAACGGGTGCGCTATCACACCTGCTACGGGATCAACGAGGGCCCGCGCATCCACGAGGCGGCGCTCGCGGACGTGCTGGAATACATGCTGCGCGTGAGCGCCGGCGCCTACAGCTTCGAGGCCGCCAACCCGCGCCACGAGCACGAGTATCACCTGTGGGAGACGGCGAAGCTTCCGGAGGGCAAGGCGCTGATACCCGGCGTCATCACCCACGCGAGCAACATCGTCGAGCATCCCGAGCTGATCGCCGAGCGGCTGGTCCGCTTCGCCCACCGCGTCGGCCGCGACAACGTCATCGCCGGCGCCGACTGCGGCTTCTCCTCGCAGGCGAGCTACCACACCGAGGTGCACCCCACGGTGGTGTGGGCGAAATTCGCGGCGCTCGCAGAGGGCGCGCGGCTCGCCAGCCGGCAATTGTGGCCGTAGCGGAGGAGCTCGCTTCTCCTCGTCTTTGATGACGTCCGTCGGATCATTGTTGACGGATCATCATGAAATCCGCCGGATCGCCCCCTGTACAATTTCCGCTGATTCTCGGAGGAGGGGACGATGACTTCACGATTTTCAGGCAAGGGCGGTTTCTCGCGGCGCAACTTCGTCAAGGCCGCCGCCGCGGCGGGCACCGCGCTGACGGCGGGCGGGTCGATGCTCGGCGGCGCGCTCGCGCACGAGGACGATCGCGACCGCGACGACTTTTCCTGCAACGGCTCCGCCGACATCGCGCTGGTGAACGGCCGCATCCTCACCATGGATGCGAAGAACCGCGTGGTCTCGGCGGTGGCGATCCGCAACGGCCGTTTCGCGGAGATCGGCCATCCCAGGGACCTCGGCCGCTGCGCGCAGGTCATCAATCTCCACGGGGCCACGGTGATTCCAGGGCTGATCGACTCGCACTGCCACTTCATCCGCGACGGCCTCAATCCCGGCCACGAGGTGCGCAGCATCGAGCTGGCGGCATCGATTCCAGAATTGCTCGGCATGATCTCCGACCGCGCGAGGACGGTGCCGCCGGGCCAGTTCATCAGCTGCGTCAGCGGCTGGAACATCAACGGCCTCGCCGAGCGCCGCCTGCCGACGGTGGCCGAGCTCGATTCGGCCGCGCCGAGAAACCCGATCTACATCAGCGAATTCGGCGGGACCAACAAGCCGGTGACCAACAGCTCGGGCAAGGCGTGGTTCACCGCGAAGGGCGTGGTCGTCAACGCCGACGGCACGCTCGCCAACGCCGGGCTCGCGTTCGCCGCGCTGCGCGCGGCCGAGATCGCACGCGATCCGGCTTTGCCCGACCGCCTGACCACGACCCGGGAGAACATCGCCTTCGCCTCGAGCCTCGGCCTCACCATGGTCCACGACGTCGGCGGCAACGGCTTCCCGCAGGCCAACGCGGCGCAGACCAGCCTGTTCGTCGATCTCGATCCCTACGACCAGGCGCTCAGCCTGTGGCGCGCGGGCGAGCTGAACATGCGCATCCGGTCTTTCCTCTACAGCGAGTTCGACACCTCGGCGACGCTGGACGTGGCCCGCTCCCGCATGATCAACAATCTCATCCGGCTGGGCGACGACGTGTTCCGGCTCAACGGCGTGGGCGAGCGCGTGCAGGTCAGCACCACGGCACCGGGCTTCGTCGACCATTGCAAGTTCGCCGCGCAGAACGGCTGGACGGTGCACCAGCATTCGGTGACCGCGCAGGAAATCGCCTTTCACGTGGACGCGTACCAGCAGGGGAGCGCCGCCGCGGCGCCGGCCGGAATCGGGGCGCTGCGCTGGTCGCTTACTCACGTGAACGTCATCACCGACGATCAGATCCGGGCGCTGCGCGACATCAAGGTCGGCTGCACGGTGCAGGGCACGGCGTATACGGGCAACGCGGGCGGCACGCCGTTTCGCAGCATTCTCGACATCATGGGGCCGGCGGGCATCCCGGTCGGCGGCGGCAGCGACGCCACCAACGTCGGCCCGCTCAATCCCTGGCTGATGATGTACTTCATGGCGACCGGGAAGAACAATGCCGGCGTCGCGATCAACGCCGCGCAGAGCTGCACGCGGCTGGAGGCCCTGCGCATGTACACGACCGGCAGCGCCTACTTCTCCTTCGACGACGACAAGCTGGGCTCGATCGAGAGAGGCAAGCTCGCCGACGTGGCGGTCCTGAGCGACGATCCGCTGAGCGCGTCGGACAGCGCCTTCCGCAGGATCTCCTCGATGCTCACGCTGCAGGGGGGCAGGGTGGTGAGCGGGAGCCTGCACCACCGCGGCTGAGCCGGGACGGCCTACTTCGCCGGGGCCGGCGGCACCAGCCGGGTGAGCTCGGCCCCGATCCTGCGCGCGAGCGCCACGCCCTCGGCGCGTCCGAGCAGGTGGATCAGCGCGTCCTCGACGCTGCGAAGCCTCTCGCGCAGCTCGAGCGGCGTGGAGCAGGCCTTGATCTCGGCGACCAGCAGGTCCGCGATCGGGCCGGCCCGGCCGCGGATCTCGGTCATCGCCCGGATCTTGATTCCCGCAAAGACGACCGGATCGTTCGCCGCGGGCGCGCGGGCGAGGCGCCCGGCCGCGGTGCCGCCGACCTCTTCCACGAACCCTTCGGTGAGCAGCAGGGCGAGGGTGCCCTCCAGCTCGCCGGGGCGGACGTAGACCGAGAGCTCCTCGGCGTCTCTTTGGCCGTCGATCAGGATCAGCAGGCGCCGCGCCCGGGCTTCGAGTCCGGCGGCGCGGTCCGCGACTTCCTGTTTCCCCTTGTCCGTCTTGCGATAGATCAAGGCGCGACGCGCTTCCACACGTGGCGTTCGCGCGATGAGAGCAGGGGCACCGCCTCGGCGACGTACTTCTTGAAGTGCGCGGTCTGCTGGTGGGCGTCGAAGGCCTTGTCGTCCGCGTACACCTCGTAGAGCAGCACCTTCGTCCGGTCCTTCGGATCGACCAGCACGTCGAACTGCCGGCAGCCCGGTTCCCTGCGCGAGTCGGCCGCGTTCTCTATGGCCTTGGCGATGAAGGCTTCGACGTTCTCGGGCTTGATGCGAAGATCGACCGACAGGACGAACATGGCGATTCCTTTCCGCAGGCGTTTGGGTGGGCGGAATGATATGCCAAAATAGCCCATGACTCGGTTCGACTACGACCTCTTCGTCATCGGCGCCGGCTCGGGAGGCATCCGCGCGAGCCGCGTCTCGCGGCACCTCGGCGCCCGGGTGGCGGTCGCCGAGAACTACCGCATCGGCGGCACCTGCGTGATCCGCGGCTGCGTGCCGAAGAAGCTGCTGACCTACGCCGCGCACTACGCCGAGGACTTGGAGGACGCGCGCGGCTACGGCTGGAGCGTCGAAGGCGCGTCGTTCTCCTGGCCCGCACTGATCGAGAACAAGAACCGCGAGATCGCGCGGCTCTCCAAGGTCTACGCCGACGGGTTCGCCCGGACGGGCATCGACGTCATCGAGGACACCGCGAAGCTCGCAGACGCGCACACCGTGGAGGTCGGCGGGCGCCGCGTGACGGCGCAGAGCATCCTCGTCGCCACCGGCGGATGGCCGGTGAAGCCGGCGATCCCCGGCATCGAGCACGCGATCACCTCGAACGAGGCCTTCGAGCTCCCCGCGCTGCCGAAACGGGTTGTCATCGTCGGCGGCGGTTACATCGCGGTGGAATTCGCCGGCATCTTTCAGGGGCTCGGTTCGGAGGTGACGCTTTCCTACCGCGGCGAGCGGATCCTTCGCGGCTTCGACGACGACGTGCGCCGCCACCTGCACGACGAGATGGGGAAGAAAGGCGTGCGCATCCTGCTGAAGAGCACGCTGGCGAGCATCGCGCGCCGCGCCGACGGCACGCTGGAAGCCGCGGTGGACGGGAGCAGGATCGGATGCGACGCGGTGATGGTCGCCACCGGCCGCGTGCCCAACACCGCGGGTCTCGGCCTGAAGGAAGTCGGGGTCAGGCTGGACGAGGCGGGCGGGGTGGCGGTGGACCGCTTCTGCCGCAGCAGCGTCGCCAACATCTACGCGGTCGGCGACGTGACCCACCGCATCGCGCTCACGCCGGTGGCCGTTCGCGAGGGCGGGGCCGTGGCGATGACGCTCTTCGGCGGCGCGGAGACGCCGGTGGATCTCGACGACGTGTCGAGCGCGGTCTTCAGCCAGCCGCCTGTCGGTACCGTGGGCCTCACTGAAGCCAGGGCCGTGGAGAAATTCGGCAAGGTGGATGTCTACAAGGCGAGCTTCCGGCCGCTGCGGCATACGCTGTCGGGGCGGGACGAGCGCACCCTCGTGAAGCTCGTCGTCGATGCCGCGACCCAGCACGTCGTCGGCGCGCACATGGTGGGGGCGGACTCGCCGGAAATCATCCAGGGGATTGCGGTCGCGGTGAAGGCGAAGCTCACCAAGGCGCAGTTCGACGCGACGATCGGCATCCATCCGACGGCCGCGGAAGAGTTCTTGACGCTGCGGGAAAAAGCCGCGGCCTGATGAAAAGGGGGGAAAGTGAATTTCCGACGCTCGGTTCCGGTCGCGCTGTCCATGCTGTGCCTTCAGGCCGGCCTTGCGGCCGCGCAGAGCTTCCCTTCGAAACCCGTCCGCGTGATCGTGCCGTTCGCGCCCGGCGGAGCGACCGACGTGGTGTTCCGGCTGCTCGCGCCGAAATTGTCGGAGAACCTCGGGCAGCAGGCGGTTGTCGAGAACCGCGCGGGCGGCGGCTCGACCATCGGCATGGACGCCGTCGCCAAGTCCGCGCCGGACGGCTATACGTTGGGCGTCGCCAATCTTTCCTTTGCCGTCAATCCGAGCCTGATGGCGAAGCTGCCCTACGACACCGAGCGCGACTTCGCGCCGGTGAGCCTGGTCACGATCGTGCCGCTCGCGATTTCGGTGCACCCGTCGGTGCCGGCGAGATCGGTGAAGGAGCTGATCGTGCTCGCCAAAGCGAAGCCGGGCAGCCTGCACTACGCCTCGTCGGGCAACGGCAGCGCGACTCACATGGCGACCGAGCTGTTCAAGTTCATGACCGGGACCGACATCGTGCACGTCCCGTACAACGGTGGCGGTCCGGCGGTCGTTGCCGTGGTCGGCGGGCAGGTCCCGATCTATACCGGCAGCATTCCCTCGCAGGTGCAGCACGTGAAGTCCGGCAAGCTGGTGGCCCTCGCCGTGACCAGCTCGAAGCCCGACCCGGCGCTTCCCGGGATACCGACTGTCGCCGAGGCCGGCGTGCCCGGCTACGAGGCGGTCGAATGGCAGGGCGTGGTCGTGCCCGCAGGTACGCCCGGCCCGGTCATCGAGCGACTCAACCGGGCGATCGTCCAGTCGGTGAAGGCTCCGGATTTCAACGAACGCCTCGTCGGCGTCGGGGCACATGCGGTGGGGAGCACGGCGGCAGAATTCGCCGACTACCTCAAGAAGGAACTCGCCACGTGGTCGAGGGTGATTAAGGCGACGGGCATCAAGATCGAGTAGGGAAGGTCGAATCATGCCGTCCGGCACCTGGATCGAGCAGTTCCCTGGCAATCTCACCTGGTCGAATGCGGCCCTCGTCACCAAGGGGATGGCGCCCTACGGCGCGGTCGCGCTGGGCGAGATCGACGCAGTCTGCGAAAGGCTGAAGGCCCGTCAGGGCGAGCCCGACGCCTGGCGCGAGGAGTGGTGCGCGCTGGCGAAGCGCCTGGAGCGCGCCGCGGACGCGGCCGCAGCCGAAGGTCGCCAGCTCACCGCGGGCAACCTCTACCTGCGCGCTGGCATGTACTACTTCACCGGGGAGCGCTTCGTCGTCCCGGGCGAGGAAAAGCGCGAGATCGGGCGCAAGGCGCTTCAATGCCAGCACGCGGGCCTCGAGCGCCGCTATCCGAACCTCGAGCGCGTGGAGGTGCCGTACGAAAAGTCCACGCTGCCCGCGCTGTTCATGAAGGTCCCGGGCGCGTCGGGCCGCGCGCCGACCGTGGTCGTATTCGACGGCATGGACAACTGCAAGGAGATGAGCGTCCTCTTCGCCGGGCTGGAATTCGCCCGGCGCGGGTTCCACACGCTCGCCATCGACGGGCCGGGACAGGGCGAGTCGCTGCGTCTGCGCGGGCTGCATGCCCGTCACGACTACGAAGTGCCCGGTACCGCGGCCTTTGATTACGTAGCGGGTCGGCAGGAAGTGGACGCGCGCAAAGTCGTGGTCATGGGCTACAGCTTCGGCGGCTACTACGCTTCGCGCATCGCCGCGTTCGACAAGCGCTATTGCGCGGGCGTGGCCATGAGCGCGCTGCACTGGGACCTCGCGGCGTGGCAGCGCGAGGTCAAGCGCCGGCACGAGACCGACCCGAAGACCACGCCGCAATCGACTTTTCACTTCCGCTGGATCATGGGGGCGGAGAACGCCGACGAGGCGATCGCGCGGGCCGAGCGCTTCTCGCTCGCGGGCGTCGCGCAGAAGATAACCTGCCCGTTTCTCGTCGTTCACGCCGCGGACGACAAGGTCGTGCCGGTGGCCTCCGCCCACAAGCTCTTCGAGGCGATCGGCTCACGTCGAAAAACCCTGAAGATCCTCACGGCGGAAGACGGCAGCACCTATCATGCGCAAGCCGACAACCGGCAGGTCGGGATCGACATCATCGCCGACTGGATCGGCGCGAATATCTAGCTCGGGCGCGTCCACACGACTGGGTCGCAGCGAGCCTTTTGCCTGCGCCGCGCGCCTTATGTTACGGTTATGCTAGTCGAACGAGCGGGAGGTTTCGGTGCTGCGGGAGATTCACGACGTGTTGCAGGACGACCCTTCGAGCGTGCGGCGCTGGTTCCACGACAATTATTTCGACCTGTACACCTGGCAGAAGGGCGAGGAGCTGGTGGCGTTCGAGCTGTGCTATGGCATCCACGCCTACGAGCGGGCGCTGGCGTGGAGGCAGGGGAGGGGTTTTTTCCACGACGGCGAGCCGTCCGGGGATTTCATCGGGGCCGGCATTGCGCCCGGCGGCTCGCTCGACGCCGACCCGATCATCGCGCGCTTCAAGGCCGCGACCGGCAGGCTGCCCGAGCCGCTGCGCTTGTCGCTGGAGGCGCGGCTGCGCGAGTTCGCGCTGGACCACGCCGAAGGCTCGGCGCGCCGCACGCGCTTTCGCCGCGCCGACTGGCAGCGTACCGGCGATATTCTGAACCGGGACCGGTAGCTACTTCAGCATCCGCACCACCCAAGGCAGGGTCACGGTCTCGAAGATCTTGTGATCTGAAATCTCCTTGTTCCTCCCCATGTGCCCGCCCTGCGGGTTGATCCAGACTTCCTTGGGCGAGCCGGAGCGCATCAGCAGGAACACGTCTTCGACCGGCACCTGGGTGTCGCGCATGCCGTTGATGAGGAGCATGGGCGCCGAGGGTTTCTCCAGCCAGCCCGCGGTCTTCAGCGACATCTTCGGGCCGTAGGCGAGGAACTCGTCCAGGGTCTTCGCGCCGTAGATCGCCGCCCGCGCCTCGAACAGCTCGAACAGGTATTCGCGCGTCTTGACCGCCTGGGTCTGCCATTGCGGCTGGAAGTACTCGTGCACCGGCCCGCCTTGGACGACCGCGCCGCGGATGCGCTCGCGCTCGCTGTAGGCGAGCCGTGCCGCCCAGTGCCCGCCCCAGGAGCCGCCGTAGACGACGACGCGCTTCGCGTCGATATCGCGGCGCGTGGCGATGTAGTCGAGCACGCGGGTGAACTCGCGCTCGGCGCCCGGCACCACCTGGCGGATGGTCGACTGGCCGGTGCCCGGCATGTCGAAGGAGAAATAGGCGACGCCCTGCGCGAGGTAGGCGTCGTTGCGGAACGAGGCGTTCTCTTTGCGGCCGTCGAGCCCGCCGATGGTGAGGACGAGCGGGGCGGGGCGCACGTTGATGGGCAGGCGCAGGTAGCCGACGATCTCCTTGCCTTCGAAGGGAATGCGCACGATCTCGATCGGCGGGTAGGGGATCTTCGCGTAGGCGGCGAAGGCTTCCAGCGCCCGGTCGTAGGCCTTCACCTTCCCGGGAGAATTCTCCAGAGGGAAGCGCGCGAACAGGTAGTACTCGAAGGCGTACTTGTAGTGCCTGGAGGCGGCAGCCGGGTCGGCCGTTCCGGCCTTCCCGGCGAGCGCCATGTGGCGGTCGCCGATCGCGCTCCAGGCGGAGGCCCATTCGTCGCGATCGAGGCTGTTCAGGTTCGCGAGCGCCTCGCGCACTTCGGCGGGGTCGAGCTCGGACACCGGATAGGCGTGGCGGTCGGCGCGCTCCTGCACGTCGGCCTTCAGCTCGGGCAGCGTGCGCGGTCCGCCGGATTGCGCGAAGGCGGCGAGCGAAAGCGCGGCGAACGCGAGTACGAAGAGGGGTCGCAGCATCGGCTTCTCCCGGGGTTCCCGCGAATCATAAGCCAACCGCGGCGGACCTTGTAGAATGCCCGGCTCGGTGAAAGCCACGCGCCCTTACGCCTTCATGCTGCTCGCGCTCGCGACGCTCTTATGGGCCGGCAACTGGGTTCTCGGGCGCGGGCTGCGAGACGTCTTCGAGCCGGCGGCGCTGAACCTGTGGCGCTGGCTGATCGCCGCGCTCGCCCTCGCGCCTTTCGCGCTGCCTGGCCTGCGCGCGCGGCTTCCCGCGATCCGCCGCTCCGCGGGCCTGCTCCTGATGCTGTCCTTGCTCGGGGTGGCGCTGTTCCAGTGGCTGGTCTACGAGGGGCTGAAGACGACCACCGCGGTGAACGCGGTGCTGCTCAACTCGGCGTTCCCGGCGTTCCAGCTCCTTTGCTCATGGGCGATCGAGGGCGAGCGGCCCACCCGGCGGCAGGTCGCCGGAATGCTCGTATCCCTGGCGGGCATTCTCGTCATCCTCGCGCGCGGCGAGCCCGCGAGCCTCGCGCGCCTGGAATTTCACGCGGGCGACGCGTTCATCCTGCTCGCCATGCCGGTGTGGGGCGTGTACTCGGTGCTGCTGAGGCGCCGTCCGGCGGAGCTGGACGGAACGACTTTCCTGTTCGTGATCTCGCTCGTCGGCGCAGTGCTGCTGCTTCCGGGCTTCGCGCTCGAGGCGGTCCACGCGCCGCCGCGCTGGCCCGGCGCCGCGGGCCTCGCCGCGGTCCTGTACGTTGGACTCGCGGCTTCGGTGCTCGCCTTCATCTGCTGGAACCGCGGGGTGGCCATCGTCGGTGCCAACGCCGCCGGCTTCACCATCCACCTGCTGCCGGCGTTCGGCACGCTGCTCGCGGTACTGTTCCTCGGCGAATCCTTTCAGGCCTTCCATGCGGCGGGCATCGCCGCCATCTTCGCCGGCGTGGTGATCGCCACGCGGGCGGCGCCCGCGCGCGGCTGAAGTCCCGCGATCGGCGGCATCGCCGCGGCCCTGCGCAACACCGGCTGGGTTCGCCCGGGAATTCAGTTAGGATATCGGGGCTGGCCCCTTTTCGAGGAGGAGACCCATGCATCGCTTCGTCCGTTCAGCCGCGCTCGCCCTGTTGCTCGTCTGCCCCGGCCTGGGCATCGCCGCCGACTATCCCACGCACGCGGTGAAGGTGATCTCTCCGTATCCGCCCGGGGGCACCGTCGACATCCTGGCGCGCATCATCTCGGGCTGGCTGCAGGAGAAGCTCGCACAGCCCTTCGTGGTCGAGAACAAGGCGGGCGGGGGCAACAACATCGGCACGGAGTTCGTGGTCAAGTCGGCGCCCGACGGCTACACCATGCTGCTGGTGAATCCCGCGAACGGTATCAACGCGACGCTCTACAAGAACCTGTCCTTCAATGTCGTCCGCGACATCGCGCCGGTGGCGGGTCTCATCCGGGTGCCGAACGTGATGGAGGTGACGGTGTCCTTCCCGGCGAAAAACGTCGCCGAGTTCATCGCCTACTGCAAGGCGAATCCGGGGAAAATCAACATGGCTTCTTCGGGGAGCGGCACCTCGGTGCATCTTTCGGGCATGCTGTTCCAGTCGATGACCGGCTGCAGCATGCTGCACGTGCCCTACAAGGGGTCCGGGCCGGCGTTCGTCGACCTCATCCCGGGCCAGGTGCACGTGATGTTCGACAACCTGCCTGCGTCGATCGGCCACATCAAGGGAGGCAAGCTGCGCGCGCTCGCGGTAACCTCCACCGAGCGCTCGCCCGAGCTGCCCGATATTCCGACGGTCGCGGAGACGGTTCCCGGCTACGAGGCGACCGCGTGGTTCGGCCTGGGGATGCCCAAGGGGTCGCCGCGCGAAGCGATCGACAAGGTCAACGCCGCGGTGAACGCCGCGCTCGTCGATTCCGGGATGCTGAAACGCTTCACCGAGCTCGGCGGCAAGCCGATCGGGGGTACGCCCGAGGACTTCGGCAAGGTCATCGTGGCCGAGACCGCGAAGTGGGAGAAGGTCGTCATCTCATCCGGTGCCAAGGCGGAGTAGAGCGATCCGGATAGCGCTCGACATGTAAGGCGGCCCCCGACCCGGGAGCCTTCCCGGAACGACTTCAGTCCGCGCGGGTTCCGGCCGTTATGGTTGTTTGCCGGCGGCCGCGCCTCTGCCTGCCGGGGCGAGCTTGGCCGCTCGGTTGACGCGCTCCAAAGCGAGGCATAACGTGAGGGCGTCCCGGGGGACACTGCTGTTCCGAATGAGTCCGAAGCCCATCCGCAAGCTTCGCATCCAGCTGATGGCGGCCGTGGCCGTCATCCTGGCGATGGTGTGGGCGGCGGTCGCGCACCAGCTGGGCAAGGAGCGCGCCGACGCGCTGGAGACCGCCATTCAGCAGGGGGAAAACCTCGGCGGCGTCGTCGCCGGCCATTTCTCCGCGTACGCGGAAGCAATGGATCTCCTGCTGCGGCGCTTGAGGGTCCAGTGGATCCGGGACCCGCGCAGCCTGGCCGAGACACTGGCGCTCGAGAAGGAACTGCGCCGGGAAGCTTCGTCGGTGCGGGTCGCCGTGATCGACGCCCAGGGTCGCCTCGCCTATGCCAGCCCGGACCGCGAGCA
This sequence comes from Burkholderiales bacterium, assembly GCA_035519135.1. GTDB lineage: Bacteria > Pseudomonadota > Gammaproteobacteria > Burkholderiales > SG8-39 > VBDM01. The sequence continues at coordinate 21,017 of DATIWX010000125.1, forward strand.
CGCCTTCTTCGGCGATGCCGAGTATTTCGTCGCTCACCGCAGCAGGCCCGCCGACGAGCTGCGCATCAGCAACCCGGCATGGGACGACGCCTCCGGAAGGCCGCTGATCCATTTCACGCGCCCGATCCTCGACGGGCGAGGGCGATTCTCCGGCGTGCTGGTGCTGTCGACTTCGCTGGAAAGCCTGACGCGGGTGTACGAGGGGCTCCAGCTGGGGCCGAAGAGCCTGATAGCGATCAGGCGCCTCGACAACACCCTGCTGGTGCGCTGGCCCGAGAGCGCCGCGCAAGGCGGCCGGCTTCCCGACATCCCGCAGAGCGCCGCGGTCTCGGGCAGCGAGATCCGCCGCGGCGGAATCGACGGGGTCGAGCGCATTTTCAGTTTTCAGCGTGTCGCCGGGTTTCCTTTCTACGCCGTGGTCGGGCAGGCGGTCGAGTCCGTGCTCGCGGACTACCGCATCGAGCGCCGGCTCTATTTCGCGGCGGGCGGCTTCGTCTCGCTCGTGGTGCTGTGGTTCGGGCTGGCGCTGCTCTCCAAGCTCAAGCACGAGGAACGGGTGGAAACCGCTCTGGGCCTGAGCGAGGCGCGCTTTCGCAGCCTGACCGAGCTCGCCTCGGACCTGTACTGGGAGCAGGACAGCGAGTACCGCTTCGTCTCCGGTTCCGAAGGCGCCTACAGGGGCAAAGCCGGGGGACGCAGCGAAGCGGTCGGCAAGCGGCGCTGGGATTTCGATTACATCAACATGACCGAGGCGGACTGGGCGGCGCACCGCGCGGTGCTCGACGCACGCAAGCCGTTCCAGGACCTCGAGTTGTGCAGGCTCGACGACTCGGGCAGGAAGCTCTGGGTGAGCGTGAGCGGCACGCCGGTATTCGACGCCGCCGGCGTGTTTACGGGTTACCGGGGCATCGGCAAGAACATCACGGAGCGCAAGCGCGCCGAGCACCTGCAGGCGCTGGAGCATGCGGTGAGCCGCTCTCTCGCCGACGCCGACACCACCAGCGCCGCAGTGCAGGGCGCGGTGCGCGCGATCTGCGAATCCGAGGGATGGGAATGCGGCCGCTACTTCCGCTGGGAGGAGCGCGACGGGGTGCTGCGCTTCAGCGACGGCTGGGGCATTCCGGAGGAATCGGCCCAGCAATTCCTCGCCAGGTCGCGGGGGCTGTCCTACGCTCCGGGCGTCGGCCTGGCGGGCAAGGTCTGGCAGTCGCGCCAGCCCATCTGGGCAAGCGATGTCACCAAAGACGCGCGGGTCGTGCAGGGCGGGCTGGCGCGCGATATCGGAATGCGCGGCGCGTTCGTTTTTCCGGTGATCTCGGAAGGCAATGCGATCGGCGTGCTCGCCTTCACCAGCCGCCAGACGCGCGAGCCGGAAGGCCGCCTGATGCTGGCCATCAGCGTCATCGGCACCCACATCGGCCAATTCCTGCGGCGCAAGCAGGGAGAAGAAGACCTGCGCCGCTTCCGCGCCGCAATAGACGCGTCCGAGGACATGATCTGGCTCGTCGACCCGGTCTCCGTGAGCATCATCGACGTCAACGACACCGCCTGCCGCAAGCTGGGCTACACCAGGGAGGAGCTGCTGGCGAAATCTCCGCAGGACATCATCGGGATACCGCGCGAGGAACTGGCCGCGACCTACCGCCGGCTGATCGCGGGCGGGGAGGGCGACACGGTCGAGGGCTGGTACCAGCCGAAGGCCGGTCCCCGCTTCCCGGTCGAGGCCTACCGGCGCGCGATCCAGTCCAGCGGGAGGTACGTGATCATCTCGGTGGTGCGCGACGTCACCGAGCGGCGCGCCGCCGAGGAGGAATTGCGGCGATTCCGTCTGGCGATGGACAACTCGGCCGACATGATCGTGCTCATCGACCGCGCGAGCATGCGCTTCGTGGACGTCAACGAGACGGCGTGCCGGCTGCTCGGCTATCCCAGGGAAGAGCTGCTCAAGATGGGTCCGCAGGACGTGCTTCCCATCTCGCGCAAAGAGCTCGAGCAGGACTACGACGCGCTGATCGCGCGCCCTCCCGGCGAAGTCGACATGGTCGCCAGCGGGATGAAGAGCCAGTACACCTGCAAGGACGGGAGCAAGCTGCCGTTCGAGTCGACGCGGCACGTGCTGCGCTCGGGGGACACGTACATCATCGCCGCGATCGCGCGCGACATCCGCGCGCGTCTCGCCATCGAGGAGAAGGTGGCCTACCTGGCGCAATTCGACGCGCTCACCGGCCTGCCCAACCGCAACCTTTTCCAGGACCGCCTGGTGCAGGCGATGGCGCTCGCCAAGCGCAACGACTGGCCGATGGCGGTGCTGTTCATCGACCTGGATCGCTTCAAGCTGGTCAACGACACGCTGGGGCACAGCGCCGGCGACAAGCTGCTCAAGGAGGCGGCGGAGCGCCTGCGAAGCTGCATCCGCAGCAGCGATACCGTCGGACGCCTCGGCGGGGACGAGTTCGCCGCGATCCTCTCGGAGCTCGCCAGGCCGGGCGACGCGGGGCTGGTTGCCCAGAAGTTCATCGAAGTCCTGAAGCACCCCTTCGATCTCGACGGCAAGGAGACCTACGTCTCGGCGAGCGTCGGCATCACGCTGTACCCGGCCGACAGCGACAGCGCCGAGGCCCTGGTCATGAACGCCGACGCGGCGATGTACCGCGCCAAGGAGCAGGGGCGCAACAACTACCAGTACTTCACGCGCGACATGAACGAGCGCGCCCTGCGGCGCGTGCAGGTCGAGGCCGCCCTGCGGCGCGCGCTCGAGCGGAAGGAATTCCGGCTGGTCTACCAGCCCAAGGCCAACCTGGCCACCGGAAAGATCTCCGGGTTCGAAGGGCTGCTGCGCTGGCAGCACCCGGAGAGGGGGACGGTCGCGCCGAGCGAATTCATACCCGTGCTCGAGGAAACCGGGCTGATCGTGCCCGTCGGCGAATGGGTGCTCCACACCGCGTGCACGCAGATCAGGACGTGGGAGAAGCTCGGGCTCAAGGTGCCGCCGGTCTCGGTGAACCTCTCGGCGCGGCAATTCGAGCAGAAGAACCTCAAGGATGCGGTACACCGGATCCTGGGCGAGACCGAAGTGGACCCCTCGCTCGTCGAATTCGAGATCACCGAGTCGCTGCTGATGAAAGATCCGGAGGGAACCGCCCGTACCCTGAGCAGCCTCAAGGAGTCGGGCGTCAGGCTGTCGATGGACGACTTCGGCACCGGATATTCGAGCCTGGGCTATCTGAAGCGCTTCCCGATCGACACGCTGAAGATCGACCGCAGCTTCGTCCACGACATATCCACGGACGCCGACGGCGCGACACTCACCCGCGCCATCATCCACCTCGCGCAGAACCTCCGCCTCAAGGTCGTCGCCGAGGGCGTCGAGACCGAGGACCAGCTCGCCTTTCTGCGGGACAACGGCTGCGACGAGATGCAGGGCTACCTTTTTGCCAAGCCGACGGACGCCGAAGAGTGCGGACGCATGCTCCGGGAAGGGCGCAAGCTCGCGATCCCCCGCAACGGCGGCAAGAGCGGCGCGCAGCTCAGGCGCGCGTAGGTGGCCGAGAGGATCTCTATCGTCAGCGCTACGGGTACAGTCCGCGCACGGCGTGGGCTTCCAGCACGCGCGTGCAGCCGATGACGTAGGCCGCGGTGCGAAGCGGGATCTTGCGCTCCAGGTGCAGGTCCCACACCGCGCGGAAGGCGTCGCCCAGGATGCGTTCGAGATTCGCGTTGACGTCGGACTCGCTCCAGAAGAAGCTCGAGAAGTCCTGCACCCACTCGAAGTAGCTGACGGTCACGCCTCCGGCGTTGGCGACGACGTCGGGGACTACGGGAATGCCGCGGCGGCGCAGCACGTCGTCGGCCTCGGGCGTGGTCGGTCCGTTCGCGCCTTCGACGACGAGGCGGCAGGCGAGGGTCTCCGCGCGCGCCGCGGTGAGCTGGCCCTCGAGCGCCGCCGGCACGAGGATGTCGCAGGGCGTGCGCCAGAACGATTCCGCGTCGATGGTCCGCGCTCCCGGCGCGCCCGGCAGCGCTCCGCCGGCGTCGCGCCGGGCCTTCACCGCGGCGAGATCCAGGCCCGCCTCGGAAGCGATCGATCCGGTGTGGTCCTGCAGCGCGACGATCTTCGCTCCCTGCGCCGCGAACAGCCGTGCCGCCGCCTCGCCGACGTTGCCGTATCCCTGGACGGCGACTTGCGCGCCGTCGATCACGGCTCCGAGCCGGCCCATGGCCTCGCGCGCGATCTTCACCACGCCGCGGCCGGTCGCGTCGCGCCGGCCCAGGCTTCCGCCCATCGAGACGGGCTTTCCCGTGACGACGCCGAGGACCGTGCTGCCCTGGCCCATGGAATAGGTATCCATGATCCACGCCATCACCTGCTCGTCGGTGCCGACGTCGGGCGCGGGCACATCGCGGTCGGGACCGAGCAGCATCGCGATCTCGCTGGCGTAGCGCCGCGTGAGGCGCTCGAGCTCGGCGCGCGACAGCTTGTCGGGCGCGACCCGCACGCCGCCCTTCGCCCCTCCGTAGGGAAGATTCACCACCGCATTCTTCACCGTCATCCACGCGGCGAGCGCCATCACCTCGGGCAGCGACACGTCGGGGTGATAGCGCAGCCCGCCCTTGCCGGGTCCGCGCGAAAGATTGTGCTGCACGCGAAAACCCTCGAAGTGCGCGTATTCGCCCGAGTCGAGCCGTATCGGCACGTCGACGGCGAGGCAGCGCTTGGGCTGGCGCAGCGTGTCGACGTAGCGAAGCAGGCCCTTGGGCAGGAGCGGCGCCACCCGCTCGATCTGCGCGAGGTAGGTTTCCCAGGGACCGGATCCGGCGGCGCGGGCGTAGGAGGGCTGAACGGGGGACGGGGAATCCAAGGCTGGCTCCGTGCATCGCGTGAACTCGCGCCAAAGCTTATACGATAATGGGCTTTCGAATCTCTTATCGAGGACGTCATGACGGGAACGCAGGAGCGGCGCTTCAGGCCGCTCGCCGAAAGCGAGATGAGCGAGGCGCAGCGCAAAGTATACGGGGAGATCGCTTCAGGGCCGCGCGGCGGCGTGCGCGGCCCCTTCAACGCGCTGCTGCGCAGCCCCGAGCTCGCCGACCGGGCGCAGAAGCTGGGCGAATGGGTGCGCTTCAACAGCTCGCTGCCGGAGCGGCTCAAGGAGTTCGCGATTCTCGTCACCGCCCGCCACTGGAGCGCGCAGTACGAATGGCACGCACATCATGCGCACGCGCTCAAGGCAGGTCTGGACCCGCGGCTCGCGGCCGAGCTCGCTCTGGGGCGGCGTCCGGCGGGAATGGCCGAGGACGAAGCGGCGATACACGACTTCTGCAGGGAGCTGCACGAGAAGAAAGCGGTGAGCGACGACAACTACGCTCGGGTCGTGAAGCACTTCGGCGAGCGCGGCGCCGTGGACCTCATCGGGACGGTCGGGTACTACACCCTGGTCTCGATGGTGCTCAACGTCGACCGGGTACCGATCCCCGGCGGAGCGCCCGCACCCCTTGCTCCGCTCGGGTGAAGCGATGAGCGAATCGGACGCAGTCGGCCTGACGCAGACGCTGCTGCGCTTCGACACCGTCAACCCGCCGGGCCGCGAGCGCGAGTGCGCGCGCCACGCCGGAGCGCTGCTCGAGCGATGGGGGTTTCGCGTCGACTATCACGAGTACGCCGAGGCGCGCACCAGCGTGGTCGCGCGCGCCGGCGGGTCCGATGCGAAGCCGCCGCTGTGCCTCACCGGGCATATCGACACCGTGGCGCTGGGCACCGCGGCGTGGACGCGCGACCCCTTCGCCGGAGAGACCGACGGCGACCGCCTCTACGGCCGCGGCTCCTCGGACATGAAGGCCGGGGTGGCCGCGATCCTGCTCGCGGCGCGCGGTCTGGCGAGGAAGCTGCCGGGAACGCCCGGCGTCGTTTTGGTGCTCACCGCCGCGGAGGAGGGCGGCTGCGTCGGCTCGCAGCACCTGTTGCGCACGCCGCTCCTCGGCAAGGCGGGCGCCGTGGTCGTCGGCGAGCCGACCTCGAACTACCCGCTGGTGGGCCACAAGGGCTCGCTCAAGTTCCATGCGAAGTTCCGCGGCGTCTCGGCGCACGGCTCGATGCCCGAGCTGGGCGTGAACGCCATCTACAAGGCGGCCAAGGCGGTCGCCAGGCTCGAGGGCTTCGATTTCGGGGTGAAGCCGCACCCCGTGATGGGCGGTCCGACCATGAATGTCGGCACCATCGAAGGCGGCCAGGGCGTTAACATGGTGCCGGACGAAGCGCGCATCGGCGTGGACATCCGGACCGTCGCAGGGATGGATCACGCGGCGCTTCTCTCACGGTTGAGAGACCTTCTCGGAAACGAAGCGGAGGTGGACGTGTTCTCCGACATGAACGCGGTCTGGACCGAGCCCGAGGCTGAGTGGATTCAGCGCGTGTTCGACATCTGCGCGCACCACCTCGGCGCGCGGCCCGCGGCGAAGACCGCGACCTACAACACCGACGCCGGCAATCTCCTCAAGGCCTATGCCGGCGCGCCGACTGTGGTGCTCGGGCCGGGAGAGGCGCGGCTCGCGCACCAGACCGACGAGTACTGCAGCATGGAGCGCATCCGGCAGTCGGTCGCGATCTACGAAGCGATCATCCGCGACTGGTGCGGAATATGAAACGCGCGCTCGTCACCCTGCTTCTGGCTGTCGCCGCGAACTCGGCGTCCGCGCAGGCCGTCACCCGCATCATCGTCCCGTTCGCCGCGGGCGGCGTGCAGGATATTCTCGCGCGCGCGATCAGCTCGGAGCTGGGGACGGCGATCGGGCGCAGCGTGATCGTCGAGAACCGTCCGGGCGCGGGGGGTACCATCGGCACGGCGCTGGTCGCCAAAGCGCCGCCCGACGGGCACACGCTGGTGCTCGCGGCTGCGAGCCACACCATCAACGGCTCGCTGCACGCGAAGCTTCCCTACGACCCGATCCGCGACTTCAGCGGCGTGGCGCACATCGGCACGGTGGAGTACGTTCTCATGATCAACCCGCGGATTCCGGCGAAGACGGTCGGCGAATTCGTCGCCTACGCCCGCGCCAATCCGGGCAAGCTCAACTACGCTACCGCGGGCAGCGGCACCGCCACGCACCTGTCCATGGCCTACTTCGCCGCGCTCGCCGGCATCGACATGGCCCACATCCCGTTCAAGGGCACCAACGAGGCCGTGAACGAGGTTCTGGCCGGCCGCGCCGACGCGGTGATCGCGGCCAACATCGGGGCGCTGGCCTTCGTCAAGGACCCGCGCATCCGAATGCTCGGGGTTACCTCGGCGAAGCGCTCGAAGTTCCTGCCCGAGCTGCCGACGATCGCCGACGGCGTGCCCGGGTACGAGTTCGATTCCTGGCTGGGCCTGCTGGGGCCGGCCGGAATGCCCAGAGGGACCGTCGATCAGCTCAACCTTGCGGTCGCCGCCCTCCTGCGGGACGCGGTGATCCTCGAGCGCCTGGCGAAGCAGGGCATCGAGCCCCAGGCGCTGAGCCCGGAGGCCTTCGATGCGCTGCTGCGCGCCGATTTCGACAAGATGGCGCGCGTCGTCAAGGCTTCCGGCGCGCGGGTCGAATAGCCTAGAATCGAGAATGTCCCAGGAGAATCTCATGCTCCGCTTCCTCACCGCGACGCTCGCGGCGGCCGCATGCCTGCTGCCGCAGGCCGCGCCGGCGCAGGACTATCCCGCGCGCGAAATCCGCTCGCTGTGCAACTACGCGCCGGGCTCGGGAGCCGACATCATCGTGCGCTTCTATAGCGACCGGCTCTCCAAGCTCGCCGGCAAGGCGGTGATCGTGGAGAACCGGGTCGGCGCGAACGGCGCGCTTGCCACCGACGCGCTCGCGAAGTCGAAGCCCGACGGCTACACCATCCTGATCACTCCGGCGAGCGCAACCATCGTGTCCGCGCCCTACATGTTCAAGAGCCTGCCCTTCGATTCCGCGAAGGATTTTGCGGCGGTGACGACGATCGCCTCGCTGTCGTTCGTGATCCTGGTCGACGCGGGCGGACCGATCAGGTCGATTCCAGATCTGGTCGCGCACCTTAGGGCGAAGCCCGGGGAGAGCTTCTACGGCGCGACCAGCAACACCGGGGTGATCGCGGCGGAACTCTTCAAGACTGCGGCCGGCGTGAAGACGACCTACGTTCCGTACAAGCAGAACGTCCAGGCGCTCACCGATCTCCTGATCGGGCAGCTCGACTTCATCTCCTTCGACGCGACCTGGGCGCTGGGCCAGGCCAAGGCGGGGAAGCTGCGCATTCTCGCGGCGACGGCCGCGAAGCGTTCGACGGCGCTGCCCGACGTGCCGACGCTCGCCGAGCTCGGCTTCGGCGGCAACGACGTCTCGCCCTGGTGGGGTGTCGTCGTCGCCGCGGGCACGCCCAGGCCGGTCGTGGACAAGCTGGCCGGCTGGTTCAATCAGATCACCAGCGCGGAAGACACCAGGCAATTTCTCGCCAATTCGGCGTTCGACCCGTTCCCGGGGTCCCCCGAGCAGATGCAGTCGCTCATGAAGAGCGACGCGCAACGCTGGAAGCATTACGTCGAGCTGGCGAAGATCGAGCCGCAGTAGGAGGTGCGCACATGAAAGCCCAAGCTCTCACATCCGACCAGCGCGCCGACGCGCTCGAGGAAAGCCTGATGAAGCAGACGCACAAACCGGCCGTGCGGCGCGGCACGGGCGTGTTGTTCGGCGGCCTCACGCCGAGCGGTGCGCCCATCGAGATCAAGCCGCTCGCGCCGATGCCGCCCAAGCCCACGCTTGCCGACTTCTTCCGGCTGCGCTTCATGCCGCACACCGTGACGCACATGCTGCAGAGCGCGACCGATGCTCTCAAGAAAGGCGAGCCCGAGGACATCGTGCTCGCCTGCCTGCTGCACGACATCGCCATCAACCTGCTCAAGGTCGACCACGGCTACTGGGCGGCGCAGATGCTCGAGCCCTACGTTTCGGAGAAGATCAGCTGGGCGATCCGCCACCACCAGGCGCTGCGCTTCTTCGCCGACCCGGAAGCCGGGTACGAGTATCCGCAGCGCTACGTGCAGATCTTCGGCGAGGGCTACCGGCCCGAGCCCTACATCCGCGCGGCATACGAGCAGGCGCGCAAGCACAAGTGGTACATGGAAGCGCGCATGATCACCGTGCACGACCTGTACGCCTTCGATCCGGACATGAAGGTGAGCATCGATCCTTTCGTCGACATCATCGGGCGGCGCTTCAGGCAGCCGAAGGAGGGGCTGGGGTTCGACGGCAGCCCGGTCGCGCACATGTGGCGCTCGCTGATCTACCCGGACAACCCGCTCTGACTACTCGGGCTCAAGCCCGATCGCTTTCACCAGCTTCCCCACGGCGTCGATCTCGCGGCGCAGGTGCGCATCTAGCTCCTCCGGCGTGCTCGCCAGCGTGGCGAGGCCCAGGTCGTTGAGCTTGACCTGAACGTCCGGCGCCTTGAGTGCTGCGCGCACTTCTTCGCTCAGGCGTCTGGCGATCGGAGCGGGAAGGCCCGCCGGGCCGAAGAACGCCCACCACGCCGGAAAGCCCTGGAAGCCCGGCACGATCTCTGCCACCGTCGGCAGCTCGGGCAGGCGCTCGGAGCGCCGGGTGTCGACGATCGCGAGGGGTTTCACCTTGTTCACCATGTTGGGCGCGAGGAAGGCGTAGGTCGGGAACCACAGCGCGACGCGTCCGCTCGCCCAGTCGTTGATCATCTGCGAGAAGTTGGCCTGCGCGTAGGGCACGTGCAGCAGGTCGATGCCGGCGTAGAGCTTGAGCGACTCCCCGGTCAGGTGGAACACCGAGCCCACTCCGGTGGAAGCGTATTCGAGCTTCCCGGGATTGCGCTTCGCGTAGTCGATCAACTCCGCGAGGGAATTCACCGGGACCGAGGCGTTGACCACGACATAGCTCGGCGAGCTGACCGCGAGGCTGACCGGCGCGAAGTCCTTGAGCACGTCGAAGGCGAGGTTCTTGTAGAGGAAGCGCGCGTTGACGTAGGTCCCGGAGGTCCCGTAGGTGAGGGTATAGCCGTCGGGACCGGCCTTGGCGAGCGCCTGCGCCGCCTGCGCCCCGCGCGCCGCGGTCTTCAGCTCGACCACCACCGGCTGGCCGAGGCTCGCGGTCATCTTCGCGGCCATCAGCCGCAGCGCCGCGTCGCCGCTCGATCCCGGCGATGCGGTGCTCACCACGAGTATCGGCTTCGACGGATACGTTTGAGGTCGGGTCGACGTCGCGGTGAGGAAGAGCGCCGCGGCGACCGCCCAGACTGCAGCGTGCCGGTAGAGACCCCTCGCTTCGCTCGGGATGACGGACCGTGTCATTTGTCGCCCGCGATCGCAGACATTGTCATTCCGAAAGCGCAAGCCCGAGGAATCTCAGTACGCACAATCAGGTCTTCGTGTCGCCGTTTCCGGGACCAGGAAGCAGGCTGTCTTTGAGGTGATAGCGGAACATGGTCTTGCCGCGCAGCTTGTACAGGTAATCGATGATGTCCTCGTTCGACATGTACTTGGACATGTCGTAGGTCTCGCGATGAACGATCTCCTTCAGCTCGCGCCGCACCCCGGGCTTGCGCTCGATGTCGGCGTAGCCGACCGAGATGATGAGATACACGTCGATCAGGTCGGGGACGCCGAGAACGCGCTTGAGGGGCTCCTGCACGTGCACCGTACCCCAGTGCGAGCCCAGGCCGAGCGACGCGATCGCGAGCTGCATGTGGGTGCAGGTGTTCGCCAGGCCGTCGGTGAAGTGGCTGGCGTGGCGGCCGAAGGTGAACGCGGCGTTCACCGTCGCCCACTGCCTGCGCCCGTCGCCGAGTACCACGATCACCACCGGCGCCTCGTGCCAGGGGCGGCGCTGCTGGCCGCCGGTGGAGTTGCGGATCTTCTGCCACTCGTCCCTGAGATCGTCGCCCTTCACCTGGAAGGCCGGGTGGCGCAGCTCGAAGGGCCGCATCTGCTCCATCCAGAAGCAGAACTCCTGGTTGGTGTCCTGGAAAGCGTCGTAGAGCTCCTTCTTCTTGTTCGGGTCCTTGATCACGAGATATTCCCAGGGCTGTCCGTTCGCCCCCGACATCGCCCAGCGCCCGGCCTCGAGGATCTTCTCGACGTATTCTTCGGGAATGGGATCGGGCTTGATGCGGCGCACGCTCATGCGCGTGGTCATGATGCGATGGAGAACGTCGTAGTCGGATTCAGCGGCGGGCATGGTGGATTCTCCGGCGGGGCCTGTGCGACTATAGCAAGGATGCGAATCGTGCAGCGGCCCGCGGTCTTCCTTCTCTTCGCCGCGGCGGTCCTGTCCGCAGGGCACGCGGCAGGCGAACCCAGGTTCTCGTTCGCGACCACGCCGGGGAAGCTGCCCAAGGACGTGGTGCCGAGGCATTACGCGCTGCGCATCGCACCGGGGGCGGACCGCTTCGAAGCCGAAGCCGGCATCGATATCGACGTGAAGGCGCCGGTGCAGGCGATCGTTCTCAACGCTTCCGAATTGAGCTTCAAGTCGGTAAAGCTGCGCGCGGCCGGCGGAGACGAACTGGTCCTCGCGCCGAGCGTCGATCCCAAGCAGGAAACCGTCGCCCTTACGGCCCCGCGCGCGCCGATCGCGCCGGGAAGCTACCAGCTCAGGATCGAATATTCCGGGAAGATCGGCAGGCACCCCGAGGGCCTGTACCGCATCGACTACAAGCAGCGCGAGGCGGGAGGGCTCGTCGAGAAGACCATGCTCGCCACCCACATGGAGCCGGTGAGTGCGCGCAAGCTGTTTCCCGGGTGGGACGAGCCGGTGTTCCGCGCGAGCTTCGAGGTAACGGTGCTGGTGGACCGGTCGCTGACGGTGGTGTCCAACATGCCGCAGTCGCGGGCCGAGCCCCGCCCGGACGGCAAGAAGGAGGTGAGCTTCGCAAGGTCGGTGCCGATGTCCGCGTACCTCGTCGCGCTCTTCGTAGGCGAGATGGATGCGCTCGAAGAGGACGTCGACGGAATCCGGCTGCGGATCTATAGCGCCAAGGGCAAGCGCGAGAGCGCGCGCTACGCGATGGAATCGACCAGGCAGATCGTGCGCTACTACAACGAGTACTTCGGCGAGCGCTATCCCCTGGACAAGCTCGATCAGGTCGCGCTGCCGGGAGGAAGCGGCGGCGCCATGGAGAACTGGGGCGCGATCGCCTACAACGAAGGCCGGCTCCTCTACAACCCGCGCGCCGATTCGCCGCGGCAGCGGCAGCAGGTCTACAACATCATCGCCCACGAAATCGCACACCAATGGTTCGGCAACCTGGTCACGCTGGCGTGGTGGGACAACCTGTGGCTGAACGAGGGCTTCGCCACGTGGATGGCGAGCAAGGCGACCGAGCGTCTGCGCCCGGAATGGAAGATGCGCTTGCGCGACTCGCTCGGCAAGGACTGGGCGCTCGGGGAGGACGCGCGCAGGACGACCCATCCGATCCAGACGCGCGTGGACGACGACTTCCGCGCCATGGAGGTGTTCGACTCGATCAGCTATGCCAAGGGAGCGGCGGTGCTGCGCATGCTGGAAACCTACCTCGGCGAGGACGTGTTTCGCGCCGGCGTGCAAGGCTACCTGAAGGCGCACCGCTTCTCGAACACGACCACCGCCGACCTGTGGCATCACCTGTCCAGGGTCTCGGGGCGAGACATCCTCGAGCTCGTATCGGGGTGGACCGAGCAACCCGGGTATCCGGTGGTCCGCGTCTCGCAGCGGTGCGACAACGGCGAGGGCGTCGTGACGCTCAGCCAGGAGCGCTTCACGCTCAACCATCCCGGGGCTCAGATCTTGACCTGGAAGGTGCCGGTCGTGCTCGCCGACGCCGGCGGCTCACGGCGCACCGTGCTCCTCGAGGAGGGGTCGAAGACGACCCGCCTCCCGGGCTGCGGACCGATCGTCGCGAACGCCGGAGACGCCGGCTTCTACCGCGTCGAGTATGCCGACGCGGCTTTCCGGAACCTCAGCAGGGACCTGAAGAACCTCGCAGCCCTGGATCGCCTGCGCCTGCTCTCGGACACCTTCGCCCTGGTGCAGGCGGGCAGGAGCGAGGTGTCGCGCTACCTGGCGCTGGTCGAGAACCTGGGCGGCGAAGCCGAACGCACAATCTGGGACCAAGTCATCGGCTCCCTGCGTTTCTTCGGCGACCTCCTCGACAGGCCCGACGAGAGGGCTGCTTTCGACCGCTACGTCTCGCAGGTGCTTCGCCAGCCCCTGTCCTCGGTCGGATGGGATCGCAAGCCCGGCGAAGCAGCCGATGCCGGGCTACTCCGCAGGTCCTTGATCGAGGCGCTCGGCAGGGCCGGTGACCCGGCCACCGTGCAGGAGGCGCAGGCGCGCTTCGCGGCGCGGATGGAGAAGCCGATCGACCCTTCCATCCGCAGCGCGGTGCTGAACGTGGCCGGCCGCTACGCCGACGAGGGTACCTACCGTGCGCTGCTCGGGCGGTTGCGCAATACGACCGACGAGAACGCCAAGTGGGAGACCCTGTCCGCGCTCAGGCAGATGCGGGACCCGCGCCTGCTGCGGCAGGTGATGGAGCTGATGCTGACCGACGAGTTGCCGCCCGCCGAAGCCGTGTTCAACCTCACCCACCTCGGAGGGGACAGCGGCGAAGTCGAGCTCGTCTGGCGGTTCGTGACCACGCGGCTAAGCGACGTGCTTGCCAAGGCATCCCCGCGCGGACGCATGTACGTCCTGCCCAACACTGCCTTTGGATTCAGCGACGCCGCTCGCGCGGACGAGCTTCTCGCGGCAACGCGGGCGCATCTCGACGCGACCGCGCTGTATCAGGCGGAGAAGACCGCGGACTGGATCCGCATCAAGGCCGCGGTGAAGGAGCGCGAAGCGGCCCGCGCGGTGGCCTGGGCCCGGGCGCATTCGCGTCCGGGCTGACGGCCTCTCCCTCTAGTTAACAGCGAAGCAGTAGAACAGGCCGTCGCCTCCGGTGCCTCGCAGGGCGACCTGACTGCAGCCGGGAGCGCCGTCCTTCGAGGGCCGGGAGAGGTGCGAGGAGTTCCACGACCTGGATTCGGCGTCGTCGCGCAATCCCTGGCGGTCGTGGTGGCCCAGCATCGCCGCGCCGGTGCCGCTGGTGGTCCAGTCGCTGCAGGTGGAATCGCCGCCTCCGCCGATCGCGCGGCCGTCGGGGGTCGAGCCGGTCAGCATGTCGTGCCTGTTGGGCGTGTCGCCGCGGCCGTTGACCACCTCGCCCTTTTCGTTCAGCGACGTCTGCTTGCCGAGGTTGTTCACGCCGTGGAGCTGATCGACGCTGGTCGCGACGACCACGCCTTTCGCGTTCTGCCACGGGCCGCTGCCGATGCGGTCGCGGGCATTCACCCCGGTGGCGCTGAGATAGGCGTGCCAGGTCCGTCCGCCGGCGCCCACCGACTCCGCGAGCGACTGGCAGTGCCTGTCGGCCCCGGCGATGCCGCCCAGGTCCGCGCCCTTGCCCGAGCCCGCGCTGGTGACGAAGAAGGTCATCTTGTTTTCCGGCTTGTACATCTCGCAGGCGCTCAGCGCCAGGACCACCGCGGCGGCCAGGGAAATACACACGATCGGCTTCATCTATCTCCTCCTTGTTGTAGGAAAATCCGGGAACAACGCCGGGCGAACACCGCCGGCGCGCCGGATATTCCCGCGGCAGCCTACTTCGCCGCGTCCTCGCGCGACTGCTGGGATTGCTGCAATTGCTCCATGGCCTGGCCGATCTTCTGCTGAGCCTGGTCCTGGGTCTTCTTGGCCTGCTCGAGCTCCTGCTTCTTGAGCGCGGCCGCGGTGGCGGCGCTGCTCGCGGTGTCCAGGCCGCAGGCGGAGAGCGCCGCGGCGGCGATCAGGGGGATGAGCCGTTTCATGATCTGCTCCTTCGAGGAAAAGGGACGTGGACTACGATAGTCTCGCGACTACTGCCTCTGCAAATTCGCGCGTGCCGAGCTTTCCACCCAGGTCCGCGGTGCGGGTCGCCGGGTCTTTCAGGGCGGCATCCACCGCCGCCTCGATCTTCTTCGCCGCAGTACCGAGAGCGCCGTTGCGGTGCCGCACACCCAGCCATTCGAGCAGCATCGCCGCCGACAGGATCAGCGAAGTGGGGTTGGCGCGATCCTGGCCGGCGATATCGGGGGCGGAGCCGTGCTGGGCCTGGGCGAGGCACCAGGTGTCGCCGGCGTTGATCGAGCCGCCGAGGCCCAGGCCTCCCGAGAGCTCGGAGGCCTCGTCCGAAAGGATGTCCCCGTACATGTTCTCCGCGACGATGACGTCGAAGCGCATCGGATCGCGCAGGAGCAGGGCGGCCATGGCATCGACGATGATCTCCTCGAGCTGCACCCGGGGAAATTCCGCGGCGACCTTGCGCACCTCGCGCAGCCACAGGCCGTCGGAGACGCGGAAGACGTTCGCCTTGTGCACGGCGGTGACTTTCCCGCGCCGGGTGAGCGCCGCCTCGAAGGCGCGGCGGGCGATGCGCTCGCTGCATTTCGCGGTGACGCGGCGGATCGAGATCGCCGTGTCCTCGGTGACCATGAGGTCCGCGACGCCCTGGTAGAGGTTGCGGTCGGCGTAGAAGCCCTCGGTATTCTCCCGGTAGATCACCAGATCGACGGGCTTGCCGGTGAGGCCGACGCCCAGGCGCGACGTGGCCGGGCGGATGTTGGCGTAGAGATCGAGCCTGGTGCGGAATTCCGCGGAGGGATTGAGGCCGCCCTTGTCTCGCGCGGGATAGTCGTAGGTCGCGAGCGGCCCGAGAATCACGCCTGCCGCGGAGCGCGCCGCCTCGAGCACCCGCGGCGGCAGCGTCGTGCCTTCCCTCTTCAGCGAGGAAAGGCCGACCTCCTCGCGCTGCCATTCGAGGCCGAGCTTGGACAGCGCGTCGGCGCGCTCGAGCACCGCGAGCGTCGCCGCGGTGATCTCGGGCCCTATGCCGTCGCCGGGCAGGACCAGGATCCTCATTGGGCGGGAATCCTCGCGTCCCTGATCAGCTTGGCGTAGGCCTGCAGGTCGCTCCGGATCAGCGCCGCGAACTCCTCGGGCGTGCCGGTGACGATGTCGTTGCCGCCCTGGACGGCGATGCGCTCGTGAACGTCGGCCGCGTGCATGGCCTTGACGGTCTCGGCGTTGAGACGGTCGACGATCGCCCTGGGTGTTCCGGCGGGCGCGAGCAGGCCTTGCCACTGCGAGATGTCGAAGGCCTGGATGCCCGCTTCCTGCAGGGTCGGCACTTCCGGAAGGCTGGACGCACGCTTGGCGCTCGAAACGGCGAAGGCGCGCAGCTTGCCCGCTCGGATCTGCGGCACCGAGGTGATCACGGTGTCGAACATGAAAGTGAGCTGGCCGCCGAGCAGGTCGGCGAGCGCCGGCGCGCTGCCCTTGTAGGGCACGTGCGTGAGCTGGGTTCCGGTCGCGAGCGCGAACAGCTCGCCGGCGAGGTGGTTGCCCCCGCCGACCCCGGTGGAGCCGTAGGAGAGCGCGCCGGGGCGCGCGCGCGCGGCGGCGGCGATGTCGGCGATGCTCTTGTAAGGCGAGCCGGCGAGGGTCACCAGCACGTACTGGTATACGGCGCACTGGGACACCGGCGCGAAATCCTTCAACGGATCGTAGGGGACCTTGGCGTAGAGGGTCGGGTTGACGACGATCGGGCCGCTTGCGGTCACCAGCAGCGTGTAGCCGTCGGGGGCGGCCTTGGCGACCAGGTCCGTGCCGATGCCGCCGTTCGCGCCGCCGCGGTTCTCCACGACGAAGGGCTGCCTGAGCGCGTCGCCCAGCTTCTGGGCCAGGGTACGGCCGAGAATGTCGGCGTTGCCCCCGGCCGCATAGGGAACGACGATGCGCACCGGCTTGGCCGGATAGTCCTGGCCCGATGCGGCGGAGGAAAACACGGCGGTTGCGACTGCGGCGAGGAGGATTTTCATGAATCGGGCGTGCGATGTTCGCGGGCCTACAGGCTATCATATGCGGCGCGGGCCAATCCTGGAGCCGGAGCGATGAGCGCAGACATCAAGATGTTCAACCCCGACACGTTGGGCCAGCCGGCCGGGCAGTATTCGCACATCGCCCGCGTCAGGGGAGCAGGCGAGCTGGTATTCATCGCCGGGCAGATCGCCGTGGACAAGGCGGGGAATGCGGTCGGGGCGGACGATTTCGATGCGCAATGCCGCCAGGTGTACGCCAATATCGAAGCCGCGCTCAAGTCGGCCGGAGCCGGCTGGAGGAACGTGGTGCAGTTCACGACCTACCTGGTGCATTCGCAGGACATCTCGAAATTGCGCGCCTTCCGCCAGCGCGAGTTCCCGCGGTACTTCCCGGACGGGGCCTATCCGCCGAACACGCTCCTCGTCGTGGACCGCCTCGCGAGCGAATCGTACCTGCTGGAAATCCAGGCGGTGGCAGCGCTGTGAGACGCCCCCTGCATGCGGCGCTTGCCGCTCTCTGGCTGCTGGCTGCGCCCCAGGCCTTCGCCCAATCCTATCCGCAGAAACCGGTACGCTTGATCGTTCCGGCGCCGGCCGGCGGTCCCACCGACGTTCCGGGGCGTCTCATCGCGGACGGCCTGTCGAATCTCACCGGCCAGCGCTTCGTGATCGAGAACCGGGTGGGCGCGGGCGGCCTGGTGGCCGGGGAGTTCGTGTCGCGCTCGGCGCCCGACGGCTATACGCTGCTCTACGCGAACACCAGCGTGCTCGCCGTCAATCCGGCGCTCCAGGGCGCCAATATGCCCTACGACCCGGCCAAGGCGTTCGCCCCGATCGGCTTCGTCTCCAATTCGCCGCAACTGCTGGTCGCCAATCCCAAGGTTCCGTATCGATCGGTGCAGGAGCTCGTCGCCTGGGCGAAGACTCACCCGGGCAAGCTCAACTTCGCCACCGCCGGTGTGGGGACGCTGCCGCATCTCACTTACGAGCTCTTCAGGATGGAGACGGGCATCGATGCGCTCAACGTGCCCTACTCGGGCGGCGCGCCCGCGCTCACCGCGGTGATCGCGGGGCAGGCCGATGTGCTTTTCGACCTGGTGCGTACCCGCGTGAAAAGCGGCGAAGTCCGCGCCATCGCCATCACCGGCTCCGAGCGCGACCCCGACCTGCCCGACATCCCGACGCTCGCCGAGAGCGGCTATGCCGCCGTGACTTCGACCTCGGGTACGGGCATCGTCTCGCCGGCGGGAATCTCCGCGGAAATCGTCGCCCTGCTGAACGCCAGGCTGAACGAGCTGCTCAGGCAGCCCGAGACCCAGGCGAAGATGAAATCCTTCGGTCTCGTTCCGAAGTCCGGCACGCCCGAGGAATTCGGCTCCTGGGCGGCGCAGGAACGGCAGCGCTGGACCCGGGTGGTGAAGGAATCCGGCGCCAAGGCGCAGTAGGGAAGGTATGGCGAAACTCGCAGCGGCATTCGGTTCCTCCCACAGCGTGATGCTCGCCGCCGAGCTCCAGGACTGGCTGCGCGGGTTCCGGCAGAGCGACCTGCGCATGAAATTCTACGACCGCGAGGGCAGGCCGCGCTCGTACGCGGAGGTGCTCGCTCAGGCGCCCGCGAACATCGCCGAGCTGGTCGCGGACGACGCCGTCACCGCGCGCTACCGCCAGGTACAGGAAGCGATGAAGCGCATGCGCGCGGAGATTGCGCAGGCGAAGCTCGATGCGCTGGTGATCGTCGGGGACGACCAGCACGAGCTCTTCCAGGACCAGCACATGCCCTCGATCGGGATCTACTACGGCGAGAGCATCCGCAACGCGGCGCGCGCCAATGCGAAGCGCTTCACCTGGCCGGAGGAGTGGTACAACCGCGCGCAGATGCGCCGCTACGAGGACGAGGCCGACGCCGACTATCCCTGCCACAGGCCGCTTGCCCTGAGGCTCATCGAGGGCCTGATCGAGCGCGAGTTCGACGTCGCCGCGGTCGCGGGCCTAGGCGAGGCGTCAAGCGAAGGCCACGCCTACTCCTTCGTGCACCGCTGGTACCTGAAAGGCGACGGCGCGCGCATGCTGCCGGTCGTCCCGATCTTCCTCAATACCTACAATCCTCCCAACCCGCCGCTGCCCCGGCGCTGCGTGAAGTTCGGCAAGGCGCTGAAGGAGCTGATCGAGAGCTATCCGGAGGACCTGCGCATCGGCGTGCTCGCCTCCGGGGGCTTGAGCCACTTCGTCGTCGAGGAGGAGCTCGACCATGCGGTGATCGAGGCGCTCCGGAAGAAGGACCTCGATTTCCTCGGCAGCCTCGATCCGCGCCAGTTGAAGGCGGGCAGCTCCGAGATCCGCAACTGGATCGTGGTGGCGAGCGCTGCGACGCACCTGGATCTGAAGTGGATTTCCTATACGCCTTCGTACCGGACACCGGCGGGGACCGGCATCGGGCTGGGCTTCGCGAGCTGGAGCTGAGCGTGGGGCCTTTCCGCGCCGATCAGGTCGGCAGCCTGCTGCGCGCGCCCGAGCTGCGCGCGGCCCATGAAAAATCCCTGCAGGGGCGGTACGGCGCGGCGGCGCTGCGCGAGCTGCAGGACCGCTGCATCCGCGACGTGATCCGGATGCAGGAGTCGGTCGGCCTGCAGGCGATCACCGACGGCGAATACCGGCGCACCTCGTTCCACGCCGATTTCATCGAGAAGCTGGACGGCGCACGAGCCGCCGGACGCCTGGACGTGAAGGACACCGTGAGCGGCTTCGATGCGAAGAAGGAAGAAAGCGGCAAACCCTTCGCACCGCGCGCCTTCGCGATCACGGGAAAGCTGCGCCATTCGCGCCCCATCGAGGTGGACAACTTCAAGTTCGTGAAGGCGAACACCCGCCGCACCGCAAAGCAGACCATGCCCTCGCCGACCATGCTCCTGCGCGGGGGCCGGGCGGCGGTGAGCAAGGAGGCCTACCCGGAGCTGGAGGAATTCCACGCCGACATCGTCCAGGTCTACCGGGAAGAGCTGCGGCAACTCGGCGAGGCCGGCTGCCGCTACGTACAGCTCGATGACACCAATTTCGCATTTCTCTGCGACCCCAAGCTTGCCGAGACTTATCGTCGCGACGGCTACGATCTGGCGCGGCTGCCCGGACAATTCGCCGACCTGATCAATTCGGCGATCGCCGGCCGCCCGGCCGGGATGGCCGTCGGCATCCATATCTGCCGGGGCAACTCGGTAGGGCAGTGGGCGGCCCGCGGCGGCTACGAGCCGGTGGCCGAAGTGCTGCTGGGGCAGCTCGGCGTGGACGCGTACTTCCTGGAATACGACGACGAGCGTTCCGGAGGCTTCGAGCCCCTGCGTTTTCTGCCAAAGGGCTCGCCCAAGCGCGTCGTGCTCGGCCTGGTGAGCACCAAGGTCCCCGTGGTGGAGCCGAAGGACGTGCTGAAGCGGCGCATCGAGGCGGCGGCGAGGGTCGTGCCCCTGGAGAACCTGTGCCTGAGCCCGCAGTGCGGATTCGCCAGCACCTTCCGCGGCAATCCGATTTCGGAAGATGTGCAGCGCCGCAAACTGGAGCGCGTGGTGGAGGTTGCGAGCGAAGTCTGGGGTACGACTCTGTAAGGAATCCGAAAGTACTTTCAGCCGCAAGGCGTTACCCCGCGTGCTTGAAGAAGCACATTCAATTGCTCGCCGCAGAGCTTGCTTTTTGCGCAATGCGAGTCTTTACCTCGCGTTTCGCGCAGTGTAGATTGACGCTCCCCCGATACAAGAACACGACAGTCCGAGTCCGAAATGGCGTTAGAGCGGTCAGGCGCCGCAGTCGCGCGGCGACAGTCTTCCGGAGCTGAAGAGAGCGCACGCCTTTCCGCCCTGCGCGGCTACTGCGTCCTCGACACCGGACGCGAGGCGCGCTTCGACGACCTGACCTGCCTCGCGGCGAGCATCTGCGAGACGCCGCTTTCCCTTGTGAGCCTGGTCGATACGAACCGGCTGTTCTTCAAGTCCGCGCACGGCATGGACATCCGGGAGGTTCCCTATCCGGATTTCTTCTGCGGCTACGCCATCCGCCAGCGCGATGTCTTCGTCGTTCCCGATGCCTCCCTGGATCCACGCTTCGCGAATCATCCTCTGGTGGCCGACCAGCCGCGCGTGCGTTTTTACGCCGGAGCGCCGCTGGTCACACCGCAGGGCCACGCGCTGGGGACCCTGTGCGTGGCCGATTTCGTCCCGCGGCAGCTCGATTCCAAGCAGCTCGAGACGCTGCGCATCCTCGCCCGGCAGGCGATGTGCCAGCTGGAGCTGAATCTGCAGGCGATGCGCGACCCGCTTACCGGGATGTACAACCGGCGCCAGCTGGAGGAGAGCCTGCATCGCGAAGTGCTGCGCGCGCGCCGCATCGGGGCGCCGGTCGGAGTCATGGCGATAGACGTGGACCATTTCAAGAGGGTGAACGACACGCTGGGACACGAGGTGGGCGACAGCGCGCTGCGCGGAATCGCCGAGGAGCTCGCTTCGTGCGTACGCGAGGAAGACATTGCTTGCCGGGCCGGCGGAGAGGAGTTCGTCATCATTCTTCCGGGGACGGGGAAGACGGCCCTGCGATCGCGCGCCGAGGCGGTGCGCAGGACGATCGAGCAGGCGAGCATCCAGGCGGAAGGGGGAACGATCAAGCTGACTGTTTCGATAGGGCTCGCGAGCTTTCCCTCCTACGGCGACAGCGGGCAGGCGGTGCTGCGCGCCGCCGATATCGCCCTGTACAAGGCGAAAGCGGCGGGCCGGAATCGCGTGATCATGTGCGCGCCGAACAGCGTGCGCAGCTCGTCGCCGGCCAAAGCGGCGTAAAATCGGTCTCCAGTTTCGAATCCTTCGCTCGGTCGCCGGGGAGCTTTCTCCCGGGCGATTCGACGCGCGTTTTCCGACCAAACCGGAGGAAGGCTGATGGCTAAGGGTTTCAAGGGCCGGCGCGAAGACCTGAGGCTGGTCACGGGGCAGGGCAAGTACACCGCCGACTGGAACCTGCCCGGACAGCTCTACGGCTATTTCCTGCGCTCCGACCGGGCGCACGCCGAGATCGTCTCGATCGATACGGCTCAGGCGTCGAAGGCGCCCGGCGTGCTCGCGGTCTTCACCGGCGCCGACACCGCGAAAGCGGGATTCAAGTCCACGCCGAACATCGCGCGCTATCCCGGGCGCGGCGGAGCGACCATCAAGGTGCCGCACCGCGACGGCCTCGCGAACGGCCGCGTGCGTTTCGTCGGCCAGGAAGTCGCGCTGGTGGTCGCGGCCAGCGCATTTGCGGCCCAGGATGCCGCGGAAAGAATCGAAATCGATTACCGCGACCTGCCGGTGGTCGTGGACGCCGAGGCGGCACTCGTGCCCGGCTCGGAGCAGCTCTTTCCGGAAATTCCGGGCAACCTGTGCTTCGACTACGAATACGGCGACGAGGCGAAGACGGCGGAAGCCTTCTCGCGCGCAAGCCACGTGACGCGCATCGAGCTCGACAGCCAGCGCATGGTCGGCAACCCGATGGAGCCGAAAGCCTGCCTGGCTGCGTACGACGCGGCGGCCGACCAATACCATCTCTACGCCAGCTCCCAGGGACTTTCGCTGATGCGCGGCAGCGCGAGCGGCATCACCGGAGTTCCGGCGGAAAAGATCATGGTCCACGCGCAGGATGTGGGCGGCGGCTTCGGCATCCGCTCCGACGCCTACAGCGAGTATTGCGTGGCGATGCTCGCGGCCAAGTCGCTGGGAAAGCCGGTGAAGTGGACCTCGACGCGCTCCGAGACCTTCGTTTCGGACTTTCACGGCCGCGCGGCGAAACTCGTCGGCGAGCTCGCTCTCGACCGGGAGGGGCGCTTCCTCGCCATCCGCATCCACTGGTTCGTGAACATGGGAGCCTACCTGTCCTCGCCGGGCGCGCTCATCAACACCCTGCCGCCGGGGCTGCACGCGGTGAACCTGTACCGCATTCCGGTGATGTACGGGCGGCACCGCCTCGCGCTCACCAATACCACGCCGACCACGGCCTACCGCGGAGCGGGTCGTCCCAATGTGTGCTATCTCGCCGAGCGCCTGGTCGAGGAGGCGGCTCGCGAGATGAAGATCGACCGGATCGAGCTGCGCCGCCGCAACCTCATTCCGAAGGACGCCTTTCCCTACCAGACGCCGCACCCGCACTCGGTGTACGACAGCGGCGATCCGCCCGGGCTGCTCGATGAGGCGCTCGCGCAGGGGGAATGGAAGACCTTCGAGTCGCGTCGCGCCGAGGCGAAGAAGCGCGGCAAGCTGCGCGGCATCGGCTGCTCCGTCTTCGTCGAGCCGGCCGGGGCGGGAGGCGCGCCCAAGGAAGAGGCGATGATCAAGTTCGGCGAGTCGGGCAGCGCGCTGCTCTACGTGCTCGCCGGCCCCTCGGGGCAGGGCCACGAGACGGTCTACCCGGAAGTCGTCGGCGAGGCGCTCGGAATGGATCCGGAGAGGATCACGCTGCGCGCGAGCGATCCGGACGGGCCGAAGCTCATCGGGGAGGGCACCATAGGCTCGCGCTCGATGATGGCGCACGGCGGCTCGCTTCTGGTCGCGGCGCGCGAAGTGATACGCAAGGGTACCGAGCTTGCGGCCAAGGATCTGGAGGTGGCGCCGGGCGATCTGGAGTTCAGGCAGGGCCGCTACCGGGTGAAGGGAACGGACATTTCAGTGGGCGTCGAGGATCTCGCCAAGAAGCATCCGGGGGCGCTCGACTCGGGCGGCGAGATTCCCTTGCCGCGCTCCTTTCCGAGCGGCGCCCATGTGGCCGAGGTCGAGGTCGATCCGGACACGGGCGTGGTGGCGCTCCTGCGCTACACGGCGGTGGACGATTGCGGCCGGGTCATCAACCACGTACTCCTCGACGGCCAGCTGCATGGCGGCATCGC
Source organism: Burkholderiales bacterium (assembly GCA_035519135.1). Taxonomy (GTDB): domain Bacteria; phylum Pseudomonadota; class Gammaproteobacteria; order Burkholderiales; family SG8-39; genus VBDM01. The sequence goes on from DATIWX010000125.1 coordinate 44,807, forward strand.
GCAGGGCATAGGGCAGGTGATGGGCGAGCACGCGATCTACGACAAGGACAGCGGACAGCTGCTGACGGGCACGTTCATGGACTACGAGATGCCGCGCGCCGACGGCATGCCGGAGATACGGTTGGTCGACCGCTCGATCCCTTCGCCGGGCAACCCGCTCGGCGTGAAGGGCGCAGGGGAGGCGGGGACGACCGGTGCCGTGCCGGCGGTGGCGAACGCCGTGATCGACGCGCTGCGGCACCTCGGCATCAATACGCTGGACTTTCCCTACACGCCCGATCGCGTGTGGCACGCGATCGGGAAGGCGAGAGGGAAGGGCTAGGCTTTCACTTCGCCGGTTTCGATCCGGATTGCCGGGACGCGCCGGCGACGAGGATCTCCGTCAGCACCCGTCCTTCGCTTCCCGAAGGCGGCTGCGTCTCGAGCAGGGCGGCGAGCGTCGGCGCGAGATCGACCACTTCGGCATAGCCTGCGTAGGATCCGGCGCGTATCCAGGGACCGCCGTAGAGCATGAGCGGCACGTTGGTGTCGTACGCATAGGGAGATCCGTGGGTCGCGGCGTTGCTGCCGAACATCGCGTAAGCGCGCTGTACCACGTACAGGTCCCCGCTCAGCTGGCGGTGCCACGCCCGCTGAACCAGCGTGCCCAGACGGCCGGGAAGCGCTCCACCCTCGAGCTGTGTGCGCGTGTATACGGCGGCGATGCCCGGATAGTCGCCAACGATGCGCGCGGCAGCCGACTCCACTTCGGCGGCGGCGAGCTTCTTCTCCTCGATCAGCTTGCGGTCGAGAATGATCGTGGGGTACGAGTAGCGGAGCGCGTAGGCTCCCGCGCCGAAGCGCGCCGCGAGCTTCTCGTTCAGGTCCGCGAGCAGCTTGCGCGAATCGATATGCACTCCGGCGAAACCCTTCGACGAGCTGTACTCGGGTGCGTTCAGGAATCCGTGATCCGCGGTGAGCGCGATCAGCACCTTGTCCGGTCCGAAGCGCTTCGTGAGGTAGCCGAAGAAAGAGGCAAGCGAGCGGTCGAGCTGCAAGGCGTGGTCCTGGGACTCACGGCTCTCCGGGCCGAATGCGTGGTTGACGTAATCGTGCGTCGAGAGGCTGACGCCCAGGAGATCGGGCACGCCGGCGGGGTTCCTGCCGAGGCTCTCGCCCTCGATCGCAGCGCGCGCGAACTCGAGCGTGGCCTCGTCGCCGTAGGGAGTCCTGATGAGCGCGCCGTAGTAGGCGGCGTCGGGCTTCCCGGGACCGCCCGGCAGGGCGAAGGGAAAGCGGTTTCCCATGCCGCGATAGTTCAGGAACCAGGGCTGGCCGTCGGCGATCGAGCGCGCGTACGCGGCCTCCGGCAAGGCGAGCGTCCAGGACTTTCCCAGCCAGCGGTCCTGAGGGCGGCCCGAGTAGAAGGTTTCCCACCAGCGCGGGTGCTCCTTCATGTAATAGGTGCTGCTCGCGAAGCGGCCGCTCCTGTCCATGTACATGTACGCGGTACCCGTCTTCCCGGCGAGCAGGATCGCGCCGCGGTCCTTGCCGGAAACCGTGAGAACCTTGGACTGCCCGCCGTTCGCATAGCGCAGCTCGTCGCCCAGGGTACTGACGCGCAGGTTCGCGGGCGAGGTCCCGTCGAGCTTCTTCGTCTCCTCGCCAATGTAAGTGTGGGCGGGATCGCCGGTGCAGTAGGTCTCCGCGAGCGTCCTGGGATCGATCCACTCGTTGGCGATGATCCCGCTCTGGTAGGGGTAGGCGCCGCTGAGCACGGCCGTGTGCCCGGGCGCCGTAAGCGTCACCGCGTGCGCATGGTGGGCGTTGCCGAACCAGGCGCCTTTCTGCAGCAGCAAGTTGAAGCCGCCGGGCCCGAATTGGTCGCGGTACCTGAGGACCTGCTCCTGCGGCAGGCCGTCGATCACGATCACGACGACGAGCTTGGGCGCCGCGGCTGCGGCGGCGAAGGAGGCGAGCCCGAGAAGCAGCAGGAGGAAGGTGCGCCGCACGGCTAGCCCGCGATCTCCTTGCGCACCTGCGCCGCGCCCGTGGCCAGGGCTCTCAGCTTACCCGCCGCGACTTCGCGCGCGAGCGGCACCATGCCGCAGTTGGTGCACGGGTAAAGCTTCTCCGCAGGCACGAATTTCATGGCGGCGCGGATGGTCGCGGCGACCTGCTCCGGTTTCTCGACGGCCTCGCTCGCCACGTCGATCGCGCCCACCATCACGTCCTTGCCCTTGAGCAGGGCGAGCAGCTCGAGCGGCACGTGCGAGTTCGCGCATTCGAGGGAGACCTGGTCGATCTTCGACCCGGCGAGCAGGGGAAAGGTGGATTCGTACTGGCGCCACTCCGAGCCCAGGGTCTTCTTCCAGTCGTTGTTCGCCTTGATGCCGTAGCCGTAGCAGATGTGCACCGCGCTCTTGCATTTCAACCCGGCGGCCGCGGTCTCGAGCGCGGCGACGCCCCAGTCGCGCACTTCGTCCATGTAGACGTTGAATGCCGGCTCGTCGAACTGGATCACGTCCGCGCCGGCGCGTTCGAGCTCGCGCGCTTCCTGGTTTAGGATGGCGGCGAATTCGCGCGCCAGCTTCTCGCGGCTGCGGTAGTGATCGTCGTAGAGCGTATCCACCATGGTCATCGGACCGGGCAGGGTGGCCTTGATGGGCCGGCGGGTCTGGGAGCGCAGGTAGCGGATGTCCTCCACGTAGACCGGCCGCTTGCGGGCGACCTCGCCGACTACGACGGGAACATCGGCGTCGTAGCGGTTGCGGATGCGGACCGTGCGCTTGTGCTCGAAGTCCACGCCTTCGAGGCTTTCGATGAAGGTGGTGACGAAGTGCCGGCGGGTCTGCTCGCCGTCGGTGACGATGTCGATGCCGGCGGATTCCTGGTCGGCCAGCACCAGCCGCATCGCGTCGCGCTTGCCTTCTTCGAGCAGCGCGCCCTCGAGCAACCAGGGGGCCCAGAGCTTTTTCGGTTCGGCGAGCCACGCCGGCTTGGGCAGGCTGCCGGCGATCGTGGTCTGAAGCAAGTCGTTCCCGGTCAAGCGCGGGCGCCTAGGTTCCAGGAGGCGAAGCCGCAGCCGACGTAGACCTCGGGGCAGTTGCAGTAGCCGATCAGCTCGAATCCGCGGCGGCCGGCGGCACCGTGCGCCGCGACCCAGTTGCGGATCTCGGCCGCGCCGTTACCGATGGTGGGAAGGCGTTCGTTCAGGAAGTCGACCAGGCTGCGCTCGTCGCCGGCTTCGAAATGGCGGATGCATTCGCGGTCGAAGGGTTCGTCGATCTCGCCCATCGTCGGCTCGCCGATCGAGTGGCTCAAGCCGCCCGTCGCGAGAAGCGCGACGCGAATATCCTCCGGGTAGGTACGCACCGCCTCCGCGAGCATCGAACCCCATTGCAGGCAGCGCCGCACCGTCGGATAGGGCGGCTCGAGGTCGTTGAAGATGATCGGCACGATCGGGGGCAGGGGATCGAGCCCGCCCCGCCACAGCGGGATGCAGAAGCCGTGATCGAGGGTCAGGCGGTGAGACATCGACGGCTCGAAATCGCGCTCGAGCGCGGTCTCGATGATGTGGTGGGCGAGCTTGGGATGGCCCTTGATCTTCTTGTAGGGGCAGTCCTTCATCCACGGCTCGGCCGGACCGTCGTGCTCCTCGCCCATCCCGACGCAGATGCTCGGCAGGTTGTTGATGAAGAAATTGACCCAGTGATCGGGAGCGATCTCGATGAGCACGTCGGGCTTCGCCGCCTTGATGCGGCCGCCGATCTCGGTCATCGAGCGGGTCAGGGCGTCCTTGTTTGCCGCGCTCACGTCCTTCCAGCCGCGGATGATGAGCGGGGCGTGGCTGGAGGCGAATACGCCGACGAGCTTAGCCATGGCTGGACCGCGCGGCCGACTCGGCTCCGGCGTTGCGCACTTTCTTCAGGAACTCGGTCTCGGGCATGCCGACGACGACGAAATAGAACCGCAGCAGGTAGGGATTGACCCGCGCGGCGAGGAACACCACGTCATCGCGCTCGACCGCCTTGCGCACCTCCGGCTTGAGGGGATAGCGGTCGAGGATCTTCTTCCTGTCCGCGCGGTACTCCTCGCCGAGGGGAGGAGAGCTCTGAAGATCGAAAAAAAGCTTGCTCAGCCAATAATCTCTCATGGGGCTGCTATTTTGCCACGGCAGGAGGTCAATTGCCGCGCTCGCGGGTCAGCGGCACGAATCTTACCGGCAGGGTCCGCCGGGTGGTGGTCTTTCCGTCGGCCTGCTTGTGCACGAGCAGCAGTTCCTGCGCGTAGAACATTTCCCCGACAGGGATCACCATTCTCCCGCCGGGCTTGAGCTGGTCGATCAAGGGCTGCGGAACCGCCGCCGGCGCCGCGGTGACGATGATGGCGTCGAATGGCGCGGCCGCCGGCCAGCCGCCGTAGCCGTCCCCCACGCGCACCTCGATGTTGCGGTACCCCAGCTCGTGGAGCACCTTGGCAGCACGCTTGCCGAGCGGCTCGACGATTTCGATCGTGTACACCTTCGCGACGAGCTCGGCGAGCACTGCGGCCTGGTAGCCGGAGCCGGAGCCGACCTCGAGCACCGTGTCCGAGGGCTTCGGATCGAGCAGCTCCGTCATCAGCGCGACGATATAGGGCTGCGAGATCGTCTGGCCCTCGCCGATGGGAAGCGGGCGGTTCTCGTAGGCGAACGGCTCCTGCGAGGAAGGAACGAAGCGGTGGCGTGGCACCTTGCCCATCGCCGACATCACCGTATCGCTGAACTTCGGCCGCCCGGTTTCCCCGCCGGTTACGCGGGCCTCGGCGGCGATCTCCGCCACCATGCGCGCCCGCGCCTCCGCGTGTAGATCCTGGGCGCCAGAGGGTGGTCCCTGCGTGAGGCCGATCATGGCCAGCGCGGATACGAGAATGGCCCGCATGATTGCTGTCGGCTCAAGCCATCACCAGGCTGGTAAGACGCTGCGGATCGGCGAGGAGGTCGGCGCTGGGACCGCTGTAGGCGATTCGGCCGCGGTTCAGAACCAGCGCGTCCTGCGTCACCTCGAGCGCGAGCTTGGCGTGCTGCTCGACCAGCATGACCGCGAGCGAGTCCTCGCGGATCAGCCGCTGCAGGGCCTGCAGCAGCACCTCGACGATGATCGGGGCGAGCCCCTCGAGCGGTTCGTCCATGAGGAGCAGCGTCGGGTTGCCCATCAGGGCACGGCCGATGGCGAGCATCTGCTGCTCGCCACCCGAGATCTGGTTACCCCAGTGCTTGCGACGGTCCGCGAGCCGGGGGAAGAGATCGTGGACGCGCTCCAGGGTCCAGCGCCCGGGCCTAGCCGCGACCGTGAGGTTCTCCTCGACCGAGAGCGAAGGAAAGATGTCGCGGGTCTGGGGGACCAGACCCACCCCCAGCCGGTTGCGCTCGTAGACGGGCAGCTTCTCGATGCGCGCGCCGCGGTACTCGATGCTCCCGGTATGGAAAGTCGTGTGGCCCATGATCGTAGCCAGCAGTGTAGTCTTCCCCACACCGTTGCGCCCGAGAACGGCGAGCGAGCCGCGCTCCGGAAGCGAGAGCCCGATGTCCTCGATGACCACGGTCTCGCCGTAGCCCGCGCGAACATCCTTGAGGCGGAGCGCGTCAGCCATGGCGCTGCTCGCCGAGATAGACCTGGTGCACGCGCCTGTCTTTCCCGATCTCGTCGGGCGTGCCTTCCACCAGCACCTCGCCCTGCACCAGCACCGTGATGCGCTGCGCGAAGCGGAACACCAGGTCCATGTCGTGCTCGATGATCAGGATGGCAATGTCCTTGGGAAGCCTGTCCAGCACCTCGAGGATGCGGTGCGACTCGAGCGAAGGCACGCCGGCAGCCGGCTCGTCGAGCAGGAGCACGCGCGGTCTCAGGCCGAGGGCGATCGCGATTTCCACCAGGCGCTGCTTGCCATAGGGCAGGTCGAGAATCCGCTGCCCCGAATCGTCGGCGAGCCCCAGGGTCGCGAGCAGCTCCATCCCTTCGCTGCATACCTCGGCGTGGGCACTCGCGGCGCGCAGCATCTTGGGGGCAACGCCCCGGCGTTCGGCAACGGCGAGCGCCACGTTATCGAGCACGGACAGCCGGCGGAACAGGGCGTTGATCTGGAACGTCCGGCCGAGGCCGCGCTTCACGCGCTTGGCCTGCCCCAGCGCGGTGATGTCCTCTCCGCCGAGCACGATTTTCCCGGAGGAGGGCGGCAGCACGCCGGTGAGCATGTTGACGAAGGTCGTCTTTCCGGCGCCGTTCGGACCGATGAGGGCGTGGCGCGCGCCGGGCTCGAGGCGGAAATCGATTCGGTCGGCCACGGTGAGCGCGCCGAAGGCTTTGCACAGCGCGTGCGTCTCCAGGGCGGCGCTCACGCCTTCCTCCGCAATCTCGCGATCAGCCCATCGAGGATTCCGAGAATCCCGCCGCGCGCGAACATGACCACCAGCACCAGCATGGTCCCGATGCCGAAGTACCAGTACTCGGGAAATTGCTTGGCGAGCAGATCCTGGGCGATGAGATACACCACGGGCCCGACGAACGCCCCGTAGATGCGCCCGACGCCCCCGAGGATCAGCATCACCAGCAGCTCGCCCGCCGACTCGAACGAGAGCACGTTGAGGCCGACGAACTGGTTCGTCTGGGTGATCAACCCTCCGGCGACGCCGGCGATCGTGGCCGAAAGCGTATACACCAGCACCAGCCGCCAGTAGACCGGAGCGCCGATGGCGTGCATGCGCAGGCTGTTTTCGCGCACTCCGGTCAGGGAAGTGCCGAAGGGCGAGTAGATGATCTTTCTCACCAGCCACCAGCCTATGAGCAGCACCACCAGGCAATAGAGGTACGCCGTCTTGCCGTAGATGTCGAACCTGAACAGGCCGAGGATCGGTGCGATGACGACGCCGGAGAGGCCGTCGGCGCCGCCGGTGAGGCTCGAAGCCTTGTTGGCGATCTCCAGCAGCACGGAGGTGATCGCGAGCGTCAGCATGAGCAAGGTGAGCGCCCGGGTCCTGAGAATGATCGCGCCGGTTGTCAGGCCGAGCAGGGCGCCGGCCGCCGCCGCGGCGGCGAGCTGGACCATCGGGTCGGCGATCGCCGCCTTGGCGGCGAGTATTCCGGCGACGTAGGCGCCCAGGCCGAAGTAGGCGCTATGGCCCAGCGTAATAATTCCGGCGTAGCCGACGATCAGATCGAGCGACAGCGCGTAGAGCATGTAGATCAGGATGCGCGCGCCGAGCGAGAGATACTCCGGCAGCAGGAAGAAGGCCGCGAGCGCGACAATCCACGGCAGCCACTCGATGCGGCGGATGCGCGGATCGGCGCTGTAGCCTCCGGCGTGGGTGCTCATGCGTGCCGTCCGAACAGTCCAGCGGGCCGCCACAGCAGGATCGCGATCGTGGCGACGTAAATGGGGAAGGCGCCGAACTGCGGCAGCCAGTACTTGCAGGCGGTGTCCGCGACGCCGATCAGCAGCGCCGCGACGAAAGGTCCGCGCAGGCTCCCCAGCCCTCCCACCGCGACCACGACCAGGAAGTAGACGAGATTCTCGAAGGGGTAGGTGGGCTGGATCGCGATGATCTCCGCCCCCAGCCCGCCGCCCAGGCCGGCGAGCCCGCTTCCCAGGGCGAAAGTGAGGGTGAACAGGCGCTTGGTGTCGATTCCTACCGACTGCGCCATCGGCCGGTTGTCCACGGCGGCGCGCACCATCGCGCCCCAGCGCGTGCGCTCGACCCCGAACCACAGGAGGCCCACCATCACCGCGCTGAACGCGATGATGAATACCCGGTAGGTGGGAAAATCACGGCCGAGCAGGGAGAACTGGCCCTTCAGGTACTCGGGCAGCACCACCGGCTGCTGCAGGGTGCCGTAGATGAATCGCGCCACGGCGACGGCGATGAAGATCAGGCCGATGGTAAACAGCACCTGCTCGAGATCGCTCGCCGTGTAGAGCCGCGAATACAGAAGGCGCTCGAGCACGACGCTCGCCGCCCCGACCAGGACGAAGGCGAGCGCGAGGGCGAGGGGGAAGGGCACGCCGAAGCGGGAAATCGCGGTGGTCAGGACGTACCCGCCCGCCATGGCGAACACGCCGTGGGCCAGATTGGCGAATCCCATCAGGCCCATCGTGACCGACAGGCCAACCGAGATCACGTACAGGATCATGCCGAGCGCCGCGCCGTGAAACGCGACGCTCACCACCGATGCCAGAACTGCCTGCACTGAAGGCGCCCTCGCGAGTGAGTCAGGTACCGCAAATGAACAAACCCCGCGCCACGTCCAGGCGTGGCGCGGGGCGGCCGGTCTGCCGACTTATTTCTTGTTGTTGATGATCTTCCAGGGATCCTTGACGGCGGCCTGTACCGTTTCCAGCTCGACGTTCTCGAGCTTGCCACCGACCTTGCGCACTTCGCGCAGGTACTCGTTCTGCACGATGTCGCGCGTCTCGGGATCGATCGAGATCGGTCCGCGCGGGCTGTCGGCGCTCTTGTATTGCTTGAGCAGCTCCATGGTGCGGTCCGGATCGACCTTGCCCTTCTGTTCGCGGATCGCGTAGTAGATCGCGTCCATCCCGTCCCAGGCTCCCACCGACATGAAGCTCGGGGTGGAGTTCGCTCCGTACTCCTTGTGCCAGGCGGCGATGAACGCCTTGTTCGCGGGGCGGTCGGCCGCGGCCGAGTAGTGGAATACCGTGAGCACGCCCAGCGGCACGTCGCCCATGTTGGGCAACTCCTCGTCCGTGGTGATGTCGCCCGGCCCGATGAACTTCACGCCGGCCTTGTCCAGGCCGAGGTCGCCGTAGGCTTTCATGATCGCGGTGGCCTGCTTCCCGGCGGGCACGAAGCCGAAGATCGCGTCCGGCTTGGCGTCCTTGGCGCGCTGCATGAAGGGAATGAAGTCGGGGTTCGCGAGCGGAATGCGGACCTCGCCCACGATCTTGCCGCCGCCGTCGGTGAAACCCTTGGTGAAGGCGGCCTGGGCATCGTGGCCGGGCCCGAAGTCGCTCACCGCGATGTACGCCGTCTTGAAGCGCTTGGCCGCCCAGGTGCCCATCGGCAGGCTCGACTGCCACAGCGTGAAGGACAGCCTCACGATGTAGGGAGACATGGTGGTGATGACGGAGGTGCCCGCGTTCATGATCACCATCGGGACCTTAGCCTCGGTCGAGAGCGGAGCCGAGGACATCGCGTTGGGCGTCCAGGTCATTCCGGCCAGGAACTGGACCTTGTCGCGCACGATCAGTTCCTGCGACAGCTGCTTCGCCTTGTCGGGGTTGGGGCCGCCGTCGTCCCGCGTGATCACCTCGACCTTCACGCCCGGGGGCAGCTTGTCCTGGTGCAGCTTCATGTAGAGCTTGATCGCGCGGTCCATGTTCTCGCCCAGCGTCGCGTTGGGTCCGGACAAGGTCAGCACCGAGCCGATCTTTATCGTTTGAGCCGTCGCCTGCGCGGCGCACAGCAGCGAAGCCACCACTATCGTTGCGGTTCTGATTATGTGATTCACTTTTTCCCCCTCGGAATGAAATTAGACCGATTCTATACAGTCCGGGCGAGCTTGCGCTAGTCCACCTTGACTCCGACCTCCTTGACAACTTTGCCGTACTTGTCGTAGTCGCGTTTGATCAGGGCCGTGAACTCGGCAAGCGTGCTGATGTAGGCCTCGAGCCCCCCTGCGGCGTGGAGCTTGTTCCGGGTTTCCGCTTCGGCGAGCAGCTTGTTCACCTCGGTGTGGAGGCTCGCGAGCACCGGCTCCGGCGTTCCGGCAGCGGTGAACAGCCCCAGCCAGATGGTGACTTCGTAGCCGGGATAGAACTCGGCGATAGTCGGCAGCTCGGGGAAGATGTCGGAGCGACGCAGCCCGGTCACCGCCAGCGCTCGCAGCCGGCCGGCCTTGATTTGCGGCGCGCTGGAGGTGCCCGAAAACATGGCTGCCACCTCGCCCGAGACGGTGGCAGTCGTTGCGGGGGCGCCGCCCTTGTAGGGCACATGGACGAGGTCGATCCCCGCCCGCTGTTTCAGCATCTCCATGGCGAGCTGGTGAATGCTGCCGTTTCCGCCCGAGGCGTAGGCGAGCGGCGGCCGGGCCCCGCGGGCGTACGCTATGAACTCCTTGAAATCCTTCGCCGGGACCGAGGGGTTCACCGAGAGCACCCACTGGTTCGACACGACCGAGGCCACCGGCGCCAGGTCCTTGAGCGGGTCTATCGGCATCGTCTTATATAGGTGCGGATTGATGGTGATCATGCTGTCGGCGAGCAGCCCCAGCGTGTAGCCGTCGGGCGGCGCCTTGCCGACGAGATCCATGGCGATATTGCCGTTCGAGCCCGGGCGGTTCTCCACGACCACCGGCTGGCCCACCAGCTCCGAGAGCCTCTGTCCGACGACCCGCGCGGAGATGTCGGGGGCGCCTCCGGGCGGGATGGGCACGATCAGCTTGATCGGCCGCGTGGGATACTGGGCCCAGGCGTGGGCCGAGATCACAGCCGCGAAGGCCAGGACGACGAAACGACTCGCAATCTTCATTGGAACCCTCCAAGGAATAGACCAGCGCCTGCGATGCTATGATATTCGCCGCTCGGGCAAAAATCACATGATCCTGACATGTTGTTCATAGAACGCCGCATCGAACGCCTGATCGCGAAGCTCAGGCAGTCCGCGTCCATTCCGCTGCGCCTGGAGCTGTGGAACGGGCGCACCTTCGACCTGGCGAACCAGCCCACGGTCAAGATCGGGGTGACCAGCCCGTCGGCCCTGAGGTTCCTGATCTCACCCAACCTGATGAATCTCGGCTACGCCTATGTCGAGGGCTACCTGCGCGTCGAAGGCCCGATTCTCGAGGTGTTCCGCGCGGCCGAGGCGCTTGCGCGGGGCGCCGCTTCCCGCGGAAGCAGCGGCTTGCGGCGCGTCTGGCACCATAGCCGCAAGCGCGACCGCGACGCCATTCAATACCACTACGACGTCTCGAACGATTTCTACTCGCTGTGGCTCGACCGGAACATGGTGTACTCCTGCGCCTATTTCCGCAGCGAGTCCGATTCCCTGGATCTCGCCCAGGAGCAAAAGCTCGACCACATTCTCAACAAGCTCATGCTCAAGCGCGGCGAGCGCTTCCTCGACATCGGCTGCGGCTGGGGCGCGCTGATCCTGCGCGCGGCGAAGAAGTACGGAGCGCACGCGACGGGCGTGACGCTCAGCCGGAATCAGCACGAATTCGTCACGCGGCGAATCCGCGAGGAAGGACTGGAGGACCGCTGCGAGGTGCGTCTCCAGGACTACCGCGACATTCCGGGCGAGGGCGCGTACGACAAGATCGCCAGCGTCGGCATGTTCGAGCACGTCGGCTTGCGCCATCTGGGCGCGTACTTCGCGAAGATGCGCTCGCTGCTCGCCGAGGGCGGGCTGGCGATGAACCACGGCATCACCGCGGTCGATCCCGACAACAGCTGGGTCGGGCTGGGTGCGGGGGAGTTCATCGACCGCTACGTCTTTCCGCACGGCGAGCTCCCGCACGTGTCGCTGGTGCTGCGCGAAATGTCGCTCGCCGGCTTCGAAGTCGCCGACGTCGAGTCGCTGCGCCGCCACTACGCGCGCACCTGCCTGGAGTGGGCGAAACGCCTCGAGGAGAACCGGGAGCGCGCCATGGCTTCCGCCGGTGACAAGCGCTACCGCATCTGGCAGATCTACCTTGCCGGGTGCGCGCACGGTTTCGCCAACGAATGGATGAACATCTACCAGGTGCTCGCGCGCAAGGAAGGCGCGAGCTCGAACCCGCTTCCGCTCACCCGCGAGTACATGTATCGCGCTTCGTAGCGCTCAGTGAAAATCCCGCGACTCGACTTTCAGCGATCCGATCAGCTCGCTGTGATCGCTCAGCCGCTTCGCGACGAGATGCATCACCTCGCCTTCGCGTTCCAGCGTTCCCTCGACGCCCATCAGTTGCGAGCCTAGCAGCTCGCGCCGCTGGGCCTCGACCAAGCGTGGCCAGACGATGACGTTGACGGTGCCGGTCTCGTCTTCGAGCGTGACGAACACCGTTCCCGAGGCGGTTCCGGGACGCTGGCGGCCGGTGACGATGCCTGCAGCCCGGGCCGCGCTGCCGGCGGGAAGCAGCCGGATTTCCTCCGCGGAAGAGAAACGCATGCGCGCCAGGCGCGGACGCAGCAGCGCGAGCGGATGGCGTCCGAGCGTCAGGCCGGTGCTCGCGTAGTCGGCGACCAGGGTTTCCCCTTCCCCGGGAGACGCAAGAACCGGCTGCCTTTCTGCAACCGGCGCGCCGCTCAGGACGTGCCGGCCGGTGACGATGCCGGCGACCGACCAGTGCGCCTGGCGGCGGTGCCCGGTGAGCGGTTCGAGCGCGCCGGCGTCGGCCAGGCACTTCAGATCGCGCCGGTCGAGCGAAGCGCGATCCGCCAGGTCGTCAAGCGATTGCAGCGGCCGCTCCGCGCGTGCCGCGACAAGGCGCTTCGCCGCGGTCTCGGCAAGACCCCGCACCATGAGGAAACCCAGGCGCACCGCCGCCTGGGGGGGGGAAAGAGGCTCCAGCGCGCACTCCCATTCGCTTGCCGTGACGTCCACCGGCCGCACTTCGACCCCGTGGCGGCGCGCATCCTGCACCAGCTGCGAGGGGGTGTAGAAGCCCATCGGCTGGCTGTTGAGGAGCGCCGCGAGGAACGCCGCCGGCTCATGGCACTTGAGCCAGGCGGAAACGTAGGCGAGCAGAGCGAAGCTCACCGAGTGCGATTCGGGGAAGCCGTACTCGCCGAAGCCGAGGATCTGGCGATAGATACGGTCGGCGAACTCTGCGGGAATGCCGTTCCTGCGCATGCCATCGACGAGTTTTCTCTGGAAAGGCTCGAGCCCGCCTTTGCGGCGCCAGGCTGCCATGGCGCGGCGCAGCTGGTCGGCTTCGCCGGGAGTGAAATCCGCGGCGACCACGGCGAGCTGCATCACCTGCTCCTGGAAGATGGGCACGCCGAGCGTGCGCTCGAGCACTTTTTTCACCGCTTCGTTCGGATAGTCGACCGGCTCTTTTTTCTCGCGCCGCCGCAGATAGGGGTGGACCATGTCTCCCTGGATCGGCCCGGGCCGCACGATCGCGATCTCGATCACCAGGTCGTAGAAATGCTCGGGCTTCAGCCGCGGCAGCATCGACATCTGCGCGCGCGATTCGATCTGGAACACCCCGATGGTGTCGGCGTGGCGGATCATCTCGTAGACCGCGGGGTCTTCCTCCAAGAGCAGCGCGTCCATGGTGATATTGTCCCCGCGCCGCGAGTTGACGAAGTCGAGCGCGCGCCGGATGGCCGACAGCATCCCGAGCGCGAGCACGTCCACTTTGAGCAAGCCCAGGCTCTCCAGGTCGTCCTTGTCCCACTGGATGACGCTGCGCTCCGGCATGGCGGCGTTCTCGATCGGCACCAGTTGCGCAAGGGCTCCCCGCGAAATGACGAAGCCGCCGACGTGCTGCGACAGGTGGCGCGGGAAGCCGAGGAGCGCGCAAGCGAGCGCCATCAGGCGCCGCATCACCGGGCTCGCGGGATCGAAGCCGGCATCGCGCAGACGCCCGGCGAGGTCCTTACGGTCGTCCCACCAGGCGATCGATTTGGCGATGGCATCCACCTGCCGGGCATCGAGATCGAGCGCCTTGCCCGCGTCGCGCAGCGCGCTCTTGGGCCGGTAGGTGATCAGCGTGGCCGCCAGCGCAGCGCGCTCGCGCCCGTATTTGCCGTAGATGTACTGGATGACCTCCTCGCGCCGCTGGTGCTCGAAATCGACGTCGATGTCGGGGGGCTCGTTGCGTTCCTTCGAGATGAAGCGCTCGAACAGGAGCTCCTGCTTCGCCGGGTTGACCTCGGTGATGCCGAGGGCGTAGCAGACCGCGGAATTGGCCGCCGAGCCGCGTCCCTGGCACAGGATGCCACGGCGGCGCGCGAACGCGACCACGTCGTGCACGGTGAGAAAGAAGGGCTCGTAGCGCAGCTCGGCGATCAGCGCGAGCTCGCGCTCGACCAGATCCCGTATTTTCCGCGTGGCTCCTTCCGGAAAGCGCTGCTGCAATCCCTTTTCGGTGAGCTTGCGCAGCCAGCTCGCCGGAGTCTCGCCATCGGGAACCAGCTCCTCGGGATACTCGTAGCGCAGCTCCTCCAGCGAGAAGGAGCAGCGCTCGGCGACCCTCACGGCCTCGGCCAGGAGCTCCGGAGGATAGATCTGCGCAAGGCGCATGCGCAGCCGCAGATGCCGCTCGGCATTGGGGTGGAGCGCGCGGCCGCAGGCCCGCACCGGCGTGCGCAGCCGGATCGCGGTCAGCGTGTCCTGCAGCACCCTGCGCGAGCGCAAATGCATGTGCACGTCCCCCGCGGCGACCAGCGGCAGGCCCGAGCGAGCGCCCAGCTCGCGCAAGGTCGCGAGGCGCGAGCGGTCGTCCGGCCCGCACAGCAGCTCCGCGGCGATCCAGGCGCGGCCGGCGAAAAGCTCCGCGACGAGCTCTGCATGCACGGCGTCGTGCTTTCCGTCCGGCAGCAGCAGCGCGAGGCACCCGGGCAGGCCGCCGGCGATATCTTCCAGTCCGAGCGAATAGCCGCCCTTCCTGCTCCTGCGCCGCCCCAGAGTGATGAGCTCCGAGAGATGGCCGTAACCACTGCGATCGGTCGCAAGCAGCACCAGCTTCGGTCCGTCCTTCAACCGTACTTCGGAGCCGATGACGAGATGCAAACCGGCATCCTTTGCCGCGACGTGCGCACGCACGACGCCCGCGAGCGAACACTCGTCGGTCAACGCAAGGGCCGAGTAGCCGAGCGCCGCGGCGCGCTGCACCAGCTCCTCGGGATGCGAAGCGCCGCGGAGAAAAGTGAAATTGCTGAGGCAATGCAGTTCGGCGTAAGCGGGAAGAGGCGAGAGCATGGGCGCCAACCGCGACTCAAGCGAACAAACCGTGCAGGTACCAGCCGCCCCCGCCGCGCTCCCGGTAGATCCATACCAGGGCCTCGTTCTGCATGCGCGCGATGAAATAGTCGCGGGCGACGTCGTCCCCGTCCCACCACCCGGATTCGATGCGCTCCGGGCCGGCGAGCAGCTCGAGCGGTCCTTCGTGATGCGGCCTGGCGCCGATTTCCGCGAGCGGCTTGGGGCTGTGAAGCAGCCACAGGGGGCGCTCGCCGAATTCCAGTTGCGCCTGTTCGGCATCGGGATCGGCGGTCGCGCTGGCCAGCTCCGGGCGATGCTCGGACCGGACGGCGACCCCGCGCACCGCTTCGCTGCCGAGCCGCGCGCGCAGGCGCTCGACCAGGCGCTCCCAATCGCCCCGGGGCTTGCCCTGCTCGAGCAGCAGCCCGAGGTTGCGTCCGGCGAGCGGCACTATCTCGTCGACCTCCAGCGCGATCTCGCGCACCGGCTGCCCGAGCGCGAGGCCGGCAAACCGCTCGCGCGCGAGCAGCGTGAAGTGCCCGGCGTCGCGCGAAGGCGCCACCAGGCCGATCGCGACCTGGGTGGCGGCGTTATCGCGATGCCTGAGCCGGAAGACGAAGCGTGGCGCGCCGCCCGAGCGCGCGGCGAGAAATCCGGTGAGCTGGACGATCAGCCGTTTCGCGGCGAACAACAGGGCCTCGGCCTGGACGATTTCCGCCGGTAGCTCGATCGCCGCCCTGAACCGCGCCGGCGGAACGAAGAAATTCCGCGGATCGGGGAGCCGCCCGAGCGCGCGGTCGAGATCGCCGAGCAGCCCCTGTCCGAAACGCCGCGCCACGCCTTCGCGCGGCAGCGCGAGCAGCTCGCCGAGCGTGCGCACGCCGATCGCTTCGAGCGCCTCCAGCGTTTCGCCGTCGCGGCGCAGGACCGCAACGGGCAGCACGGCCAGGGCCGTTTCGAGCTCGGCGGCGGAATCGACGAACCGGCTCTTTCCGGCGAGGGCCAGCCAGAACGCCCCGCGCGGCGTGGGTGCGCCCGCAAGCTCCGCGCTCCAGCCCATCTCCGTCAGCTCCCGGTGCAGGCGCTCGCGAAGCGGCGCCAGCCCGCCGAAGAGCTTGAGGCTGCCCGCCGCATCGAGCAGCACCGTGTCTGGGAATTCGAGCGCAACGCCGGGGGTGAATTGCGCCGCCCACCCGGCCACCCCGAGCAGTGCTTCGGTTTCCGCAGCAGTATCGCGCCGAACGACGCGCAACCGCGGCGCGAGGGCGAGTGCCGCCGCAACGGCCATGCCGGCACGAACGCCGCGCGTCAGGGCCTTGCGGTCGCAGGCGAAAACGCGGTGCCGCTCTTCGAGCGCAAAAGGCTCAGGCGTGGACGAGCCGCGCAGGAAAATCTCGAGCGGCAGCTGCGGCAGTCGGATAGCGATCCACATGAGAGTTCTTGCCGCGCCCGGCAGGCGGCATCGCCAGAAGCAGGATGGGGCGGGTGAGGGGAGTGCCGCGGCGCTTGAACACGTGCGCTGCAAGGCCCCCGCATGCCGTGCCGAGCGCGATACGCAACGCCGCGGGGGAGGATTCACCGGCGGTGTCCGGAGACCTGAACAGGAAGGCGGGAGCCCGCCCGCCTTCGGCGGCGATCTGCAGGCGCCTCAGCTCCGCGTACTTTGCTCCTTGGAGCCAAGCGAGTACTGCGCCACAGGCGTTCGAGGCGAGCGCCTGCTCGGCCGCCCAGAGCGTTTCCTTGAGCGAGACAGTGCGTACGATGACAAGCTTGGTGATGTCGATCCCCGCCGCGGCGAGCGCCGGAGCGTAGGGCAGGTAAGGCGGGGCGACCCAGGCGAGCCGCAATCCGCGGCGGGACAGCCCGGCGAGCGCGGGCCCGAGCAGACGCAGCTCGCCGATGCCTTCGTGCGCGGGCAGGATCTCGGTCAGCGCCCCGGCAGGCCAGCCGCCGCCCGGAAGCCCGGTATCAAGCTCGGGAAATCCGCTGGAAACGACGTGCGCGCCAGCCCGGTTCAGGCTGTCGCCGCGCCAGATGTCGTGGCGGTCGAGCAGGGCGGAGAAAGAGAAAGACATGCCCACCGATGACCGCGGTTCGTGGAAAAAACGGCAGGACGAGCGTCAAAGAGGCCTGCGGATGACGCCGACGCCCAGGCCTTCGATGACGAAATCGTCCTCGCGCGGATCGACGACGATGGTCTTGAACTCGGGATTCTCCGCGAGCAGCTCCACGACGTTGCCGCGGCGGCGCAGGCGTTTCACCGTGACCTCGTCGTGCAGCCGCGCCACCACGATCTGGCCGGTCCGTGCCTCGCGTGTGCGGTGCACGGCGAGCAAGTCGCCATCGAAGATGCCGGCATCGCGCATGCTCATGCCGCGGACCTTCAGCAGGTAGTCGGCGCGCGGCTGGAACAAGGCCGGGTCGACCTGGCAGCGCCGCTCGATGTGCTCCTCGGCGAGGATAGGGCTGCCCGCGGCGACGCGGCCGATCAGTGGCAGGCCCAGGCCCTCGGTGAGGCGGATGCCGCGCGAGGCGCCCGGGGTCAGCTCGATCGCGCCTTTCCTTTCCAGCGTCCGCAAATGCTCTTCGGCAGCGTTGGCCGAGCTGTAATTGAACGCCTTCGAGATCTCGACCCGGGTAGGCGGAAAGCCGGTCTTCTCGATGGCTTTGCGGACGAAGTTGAGAATTTTCTGCTGCTTGGGAGTGAGCTCGTCGTTCATAGGGTCTCCATATCTGTATTTATATACAGTCTCTGTCCGCTTGGCAAGGGGCGTATAATTCCGCCCGACACACGGACTTCCGCCCAATGGCGAAACCCTACGAATCCGACATCACTCGAATGATCCGGGATCTGCTTCGGGACAAGCCGCACATCGTCCAGGAGCAGAAAAAGGGGCGGGCACTGTGGTGGGATCGGAAGCTCGACCCCGAAGATCAGAAGCGCAACCGGGAATCGAGCGTCAAACAGCAGGCCTACGTCTATCAGAACAAGGTCTGACTCCTTCCTCGTCGCGATCTTTGCGGCCTGTATTGCGCTTTGCGAGGGCTGCACTCCAGCCCCCGGTTCCGCTTTCAGCCTGGAACCCGCTCCACCTCTGATGGACCCGCTGTGGGCGTCGGCCATCCCCGGGCGCGGCGACACCTATGAAGAGCGGCAGATCATCGCCGAGCTCTCCAAGAAGCAGGATTGGACCGCCATGGTGCAGTTCGCCGAAGCTCAGCAGAAGCGCGACCCCGAAGGCTCCGATTGGAGCGTACTCGCCGGTTACGGGTGGCTGCGCCGCGGCGAATATCCGAGGGCGGTCGCGGCATTCGCGTGGGTCGTTCAACGCAATCCGGAGGACATCGGCGCCTGGAACCTGCTTGGGGAGGGTCAACGCCGGTCCGGGCAACCGGGCCAGGCGATCCGGACCCTGGAACGCGCCAGCGCGGTCGGCAGAACTTCCTTCGCGACATACTTCTTTCTCGGTGAAGCCTACCGGGATTCGAGGCGGCTCGACCGGGCGATTCCTGCCTACCGGGAGGCCGCGCGGCTGGAGCCGGGATTTGCGCAAGCCTGGTTCGAACTGGGTTCAGCCTATGCGCGGATGGGGCAGCGCGAAGAAGTCGGCATGGTGATGGAGCGACTGGAGAAGCTCGATCCGGGGCTGAACAAGGAGCTCAAGAAGCAGCTGGAAGCCAAGGCCAAGTGATTTGGGCCTGGTGGAGTATTATTGCATATGTGTATTATGTTAAATAGATATGAGGCTGAAGTTCATGCATATATCCCCTTATTTTCTAGCTTATTATATGTAACTCCTCAGGCAATACATCAACTTCCTCCTCTCACAAAAAGCCCGAAGAAATTCCTGGTGGTAGCCTCGGCAAGTGCTTCGAGCGAAATGCCCCGGAGGCGAGCGACCTCTTCGGCCACGTAGCGCACGAGGCCAGGGCGGTTGGTCTTGCCCCGGTGCGGCACCGGAGCAAGGTAGGGCGAATCGGTTTCGACGAGCAGCCGTTCCAAGGGCACCGTCCGGGCAACGTCCTTCAGAAGCCCGGCGTTCTTGAAAGTCACGATGCCGGAGAAGGAGATGTGGAAGCCTTGGGCAAGGGCCGCTTCGGCCACTTCCCTGGTCTCCGTGAAGCAGTGCATCACCCCCCCGACCTTCCCCGCCCCCTCCTCGCGCATGATCCGCAGCGTGTCCTCGGCGGCATCGCGCGTATGGATGACCAAGGGCTTGCCGCATTCGCGGGCGGCCCGGATGTGGGCGCGAAAGCGCTCCCGCTGCCACTCCAGATCGCCCGATAGCCGGTGGTAGTCCAGCCCAGTTTCACCGATCGCGACCACACGCGGGTGCCGCGCGAGCTCCACGAGGCGCTGCGTGGCAACCGGCTCGGCCTGGTGATCCGGATGAACGCCGACGCTCGCGAAGAAGTTGTCGTGGCTTTCTGCGAGGGCGAGCACCTTGGGGAAGCCCGCGAGCTCGACGCTGATGCAGAGCGCATGGGTCACCCCATTGATCCGCATCTCTTCGCGCAATTCCTCCAGCTTCCCTTCGAATTCCGGAAAATCCAGATGGCAATGCGAGTCCACCAGTCCGGGGAAAGAAGCGGGCATCATGGTTGCGCGACCAGACGCCGGTATTGAAGTAGGAGATCCTCGACAAACAGCTTGGCGTTGAGCGGGTGCCGGGCAAGGGCGCGAGCCTGCGCTAGGCGTCGAAGATAGGCCGCGATGCTCGCCGCTTCGCAGCGCAGAGCGATCTCGGCGATCGGCTTTTCATGCCCCAGGTGATATCTGACCCGGCCAGTCGCCCGTGACAACTGCAGGTCGAAGGCCCAGCGCTGCAGCCACCCGACAAGATCCGGGAGTGGCACGCGCTGGACCGATTCGGCGAGCGCGATCGGATCGAAGCCAGGGCGCCGGATTCCTTCGATGAAAGCATGCCGGTCGGTTTCGGCCGCCGCTCCCTTCAATGCGGCGAGAGGTGCTCCGCCGACCGCCGCGAGGGCCGCGTCCGGCCGCTCGATACCCTGCTCCTTCAGCCAGCGAAGCACTCCAGCTGTATCCGGAAGGGGAAGCGCAAGTCTCATGCAGCGGCTGCGCACGGTGGGAAGCAGCCGGTCGGGTTGCGTGGTGACCAGGAGGAAGACGGTGGCTGGCGGCGGTTCCTCGAGGCTCTTGAGCAGGGCGTTCTGGGTATTGGCGTTCATCGCTTCGGCCGGGTAGACCAGGACAACGCGAAGGCCCGCCCGGTGCGTGCCTACCCCGAGAAAGCCGGCCAGCTCGCGAATCTGCTCGATGCGGATCTGATCGCTGCGCTTCTTTCCCGGCTCCGCAGCCTCCTCCGGCTCCGGCGACAGACTCTCCGGAACCACCAGCCGGAAATCGGGGTGGTTGCCCAGCGCAAACCAGGTGCAGGCCCGGCACATGCCGCAGGCGCGCCTGTTCGCCCCGGCTTTTTCGCAAAGCAGCGATTGGCCGACAGCCTGCCCGAATTCGAGCTCGCCCCAGCCTTCCCCACTTTGGATGAGGATCGCGTGGGGAAGCCGTTCGCGCAGTTTGTCCCATGCCAACCAGGCCACTTCTTGCCACATAAAAGTACTGTTTATCATAGTGTTGAAACGATATTTTCAACTATCTTCTTAACTTCCTCTACCGGCCTTTGGCCGTCGACGACCCGCACGCGACCCGGATCTCCAGCGGCGCGCTCCAAGTATCCGCCTCGGACACGCTCGAAGTAGCCCCGGTTCTCAGACTCGAATCGATCCGCCCGTTCCCGGGACAGACGAGCAAGAGCAACCTCGACCGGGACGTCGAAGACCAGCGTCAAGTCGGGCTTCAGTCCGGTCTGGACCCAATGCTCCAGAGCCGCGATCCGGTCCATCGCCATCCCCCCGCCCGAGCCTTGGTAGGCGTAGGTCGCGTCGGTGAAGCGGTCGGAGATGACCCAACGCCCTGCCGCCAGTCCCGGCTCGATCACCCGGGCAATGTGCTCCCGGCGGGCGGCAAACATCAACAGCGTCTCGGTGTCGATATGCATCACCTGAGAGAGCAGCATCGCACGGAGCTGCTCGCCGAGGGGCGTACCGCCCGGTTCGCGGGTGACGACGACTTCCCTGCCCTTGCCGCGCAGAAAATCGGCGATGCCCCGGATGTGGGTGCTCTTTCCAGCGCCATCGATACCCTCGAGCGTGATGAACTTGCCGCGACTCATGGAACCGCCCGCCGGCGCGCGCCCGGCATCTGGTATCTCGCGACCGCCCTATTGTGCTCGATGAGCGTTCGCGAGAACTCGCTGGTTCCGTCCCCGCGCGAGACAAAATACAGGGCGTCGCTCTTCGCCGGATGCGTCACCGCGGTGAGGGACGCGAGCCCCGGCATGGCGATCGGGTGCGGGGGCAGACCCAAGCGCGTGTAGGTGTTGAAGGGCGTGTCCCGCACCAGGTCCCGCTTGCGCAGGTTGCCGTCGAACTCCTCCCCCATGCCGTAGATGACGCTCGGATCGGTCTGGAGCTTCATCTTGAGGCGCAGGCGGTTGGTGAACACCGCCGCCACCATCGCGCGATCGCTCGAGCGGCCGGTTTCCTTCTCGACGATCGAGGCGAGAATGAGGGCCTCGTACGGATCGCCGACCGGCAAGCCGACGTCGCGTGTTGCCCAGGCGGCCTCGAGCTGCCTTTTCATCGCGCGGCGCGCGCGCGCCAGCACCGCCAGGTCGCTGGACCCCTTGGCGAAGATGTAGGTATCGGGAAAGAACATTCCCTCGGCCACGCTCCCCGCATCTCCCAGCTTCTCCATGATCGCTGCCTCGGTCAGGCCGGCGCTGTCGTGCTTCAGGTCGGGGTGCCCTCCCATCGCCTCGCGCATCTGGCGAAAGGTCCAGCCCTCCGGGAACAGAATTTCCGCCTGGGCGTACTCGCCGCGCGTAATCTTGCGGAGGAGAAGGAGCGGCGTCACGCCGGCGGCGACCTGGTAGCTGCCGGCCTTGATGGCGGCGCTCGCCCCGTTCACGCGCGCCAAGAGCACGAATTCCCACTCGGTCAGGGGCAGGCCGGCTTCAATGAGCTGACGCGTAGCGCCCCGTAACGAGCTGCCCGGGCGTATCGAAAAATCCACTGTGGGGGAGGCGAGCTGGATCGGTGAAAGGGCGATCCAGATCTGCCACCCGCAGAATCCGAGGATTGCGGCGGAGATCGCCAGAAGCAGGAGTTTCAGGCGGGACAACATCGAGGGGCGTCGGGTAGGTTCGTGAACAGGAACTCGCTTGATTACGCTC
This sequence comes from Burkholderiales bacterium, assembly GCA_035519135.1. Taxonomy (GTDB): domain Bacteria; phylum Pseudomonadota; class Gammaproteobacteria; order Burkholderiales; family SG8-39; genus VBDM01. Next base: position 66,950 of record DATIWX010000125.1, read on the forward strand.
GTATAATAAACGCTAAACGTGGGACGCCGTAGATGAGCGTGATCCAGCATGCAGAGCATCTTGCGACGCCGCAGTCGGGGCGTCTTGCGGGAGATTTCGTCGCGCGGCTGGATCATCTGGGCACACTGCGTTTCGGCGGCGAAGACGCGGAGGGTTTCCTGCAGGGCCAACTCAGTTGCGACGTCGCAGAAGTGAGCCCGCGGTCGAGCAGCTACGGGGCCTACTGCAGCGCCAAGGGCAGGATGCTCGCCAGCTTTCTCCTCTGGCGCGACGGGGAAGGCTTCGCGATGGCGTTGTCGCGCGATCTTGCCGCCGCAGTGCAGAAGCAGCTTTCGAAATTCGTACTGCGTTCCAAGGTCAAAGTCTCGGACGCGAGCGAGTCGATCGTGCTGGTGGGCGCGTCGGGCGCTCAGGCCGAACGTGCCCTCGCCGACGCATTTCCGGATGCCGGCGCCCACCTGAGGACAAGGGACGGCAGGCTCCTTCTCGCGCTGCCCGCCGCGGAAGCCGCGGGAAAATTGGGCGGGCTCGAGCTCTCGGATGCGGCGAGGTGGCGCTGGCTCGACATCCGTGCGGGTCTTCCTCTCATCACTGCCGTCACCCGGGATCAATTCGTCCCGCAGATGGCGAACCTCGAGCTCATCGGCGGAGTGAGTTTCGAAAAAGGCTGCTACACGGGGCAGGAGATCGTGGCGCGCACCCAGCACCTCGGCAAGGTGAAGCGCCGCATGTTCCTGGCAAACGTCGCCGCATTGGCGCAAGCCGGCGACCCGCTCCACAGCGACGATTTGGGCGACCAGTTGGGCGGGACCGTGCTCAACGCCGAAGCTTCCCCCGAGGGCGGGTACGACCTCCTGGCGGTGCTCCAGATCACCAGCCGGGAACGCTCGACCGTGCGTCTGAAGGGGCGGGACGGGCCGGTCCTGCGATTTCTCCCCCTGCCCTACGCCGTCGCGTGAGCCTCGCTTGCGTGACCTGAGCTACTACATCTACTACCGCGTGCCGCCTGGCAATGCGGCGCTTGCGCGCGCGGCCGTAGCCGCCCTGCAGCGCGAATTGTCCCAGGCGACCGGGATCGGCGGGCGGCTGTTGCGGCGCCGGGATGACGAGACCACGTGGATGGAAATCTACGAGAGCGTCCCGGATGGCGCGCGCTTCGAGCTGAAGCTGGCGGATCTCGTGGAGCGGCACGGCCTTCTTGCTCTGCTCGCACCCGGGACATCGCGCAAGCAAGAGATCTTCCGGGCCTTCTAACGATATGTGCCTGATCGCCGTGGCCTGGCGCGCGCACCCGGCCTACCGCCTGATCGTTGCCGCCAACCGTGACGAGTATTTCCGGCGGCCGTCGGCGCCTGCGGACTTCTGGGATGATCACCGAGGGGTTCTCGCGGGGCGGGATCTCGAGGCGGGGGGCACTTGGCTCGGGATCACGCTCGGGGGACGGTTCGCCGCGTTGACCAACTACCGGAATCCCTCCGACAAAATGACGGCAGCACCCTCGCGGGGCGCCCTGGTGTCCGACTTTCTAAGCGGAAAGACCGGCCCCTCCGGGTACATCAAGCAGGTCCAGAAGAAGGCGATGAGCTACAACGGCTTCAGCCTTCTCGTGGGGAACACCGAATCGCTTTGGTTTCTCTCCAATCGCGGCGGCGATGCGCGGCGCGTGGCGCGAGGCATCCACGGCTTGTCGAACCATCTCCTGGATACTCCTTGGCCCAAGGTCGAGCGAGCCAGGGCGAAGCTCGCCAAGCAACTGGGGCGGCCTTTCGATTCCGCTGCGGCGTTCGAGCTCCTGAGCGACACCGAGCGTGCCCCGAGCGCCGAGCTTCCGAGCACCGGGGTGAGCGTCGAGCTGGAGGAGAGGCTCTCGGCAATCCGGATCCTCGCTGCCGGTGGTTACGGAACGCGGTGCTCTACGGTCTTGTGCTTCACGAACGACGGACGCGTCGAATTTCACGAGCGCAGCTACCGCGAAGACGGCGGCGCTAGCGGAACGGTCAGCTACCGGCTGACCCTGTCCGAGGGACAAGGTCGAGCGTCATCTCGACGTGCGGGATCCCGGCTTCTAGGAACTCCTCTCCCCGCTCGCTGAAGCCGAAACGCCGATAGAACCCCGCCGCCTGAGTCTGGGCGTGGAGCAGCGAGCGTGTGGTGCCGCGTCCGCGAGCACGGTCCAGCAGGGCGGCGAGCAGCGCACTGCCCACTCCCTTTCGCCGCCACTCCTTCGATACCGCCATGCGCCCGATGCGCCCGTCGGGGAGCAGACGCGCCGTGCCGATCGGATTGCCGGCCGAGTCGCAGGCGAGAGCATGATCGCAGCGCTCGTCCCATTCATCCCATTCGAGCTCGCGCGGCACATTCTGCTCCTCGATGAACACCTTCTCGCGCACCGGTCGCGCGAGCGGCAGCGCATCGCGCCAATTCATTATGCGAACGGTGAACTGTGGGGGCATGAGCGCCTTATAATCCGCGTGGGTCAATAGTACGACAGGACGGCAATGCGAAGCGCTTGGAACGAGGAAGAGGCGAGGCAGTTCAAAGGCGACCTGGGGCTGCGTGTCTACACTTCGCGGCTGCTCGGCCGCGACAAGTCCCTGGTGCTGCACGGCGGAGGCAATACCTCGGTCAAGGTCCGGGAGCAGAACCTCTTCGGCGAGGAAGAAACCATTCTCTACGTGAAGGGCAGCGGCTGGGACCTGGAGACGATCGAGCCTCAGGGCTTTTCTCCGGTGCGGCTCGCCCACGTGCTGCGGCTTGCCGAACTTCCTTCATTGTCCGATCCCGAGATGGTCAACCAGCTCGTCACCCACATGCTCAGGGCTTCGGCCCCCGCGCCTTCGATCGAGACCATCCTGCATGGGCTGATGCCGCAGAAGTTCGTCGACCACACCCACGCCGACGCGGTGCTCTCGGTGACGAACACCAAAGACGGGGAAAAGCGCATCCGCGAGATCTACGGCAAGCGTTGCGTGGTGATCCCCTATCTCATGCCGGGATTCGATCTCGCGCAGTTCTGCGCCAGGGAGTTCAAGCGGCAGGGAACCGCTGAGACGGTGGGGATGGTCCTTCTCAACCACGGCATTTTTTCCTTCGGCGACACGGCCCGCGAGTCGTACGAGCGCATGATCGAGCTGGTGACGCTCGCCGAAAAGTATCTCGAATCGAAGGAAGCCTGGGTGGTCGTCCACGAGTGGGCTAGCGCGGGCAAGATCGACCTCCATGCACAGGCTGAGCTTCGACGCAAGCTCTCAGATCTGGCCGGTGCTCCTTTCATAGTGCGCACCGTAACCGACCACCACACCCTTGCCTTTGCGCGGCATCCCCAAGTGTCGACGATAACTCAGCGAGGTCCGGCAACGCCGGATCACGTGATCCGCACCAAGCGCACGCCCATGCTCGGCACGGGCCTCGACCGGTATGCCGCGGAGTACAAGCGGTACTTCAACGAGCACGCGCCTAAGGCGAGAGAGCCCAAGACCATGCTCGATCCAGCGCCGAGAGTCGTGCTCGACCCGGGATTCGGTCTCGCCGCGGCCGGCCGCACGGCCAAGGATGCGGCCATCGTCGCCGAGATCTACGACCACACCATTGACGTGATCCTGCGCGCCGAGTCGCTCGGCGGCTTTGAAGCCCTGCCCTCCCAGGATATCTTCGACGTGGAGTATTGGGACCTCGAGCAGGCCAAGCTCAAGAAGGGCGGCAAGCCCCTGGCATTTTCAGGCGAGGTCGCGCTGATTACCGGCGCGGCCTCGGGGATCGGCAAGGCGGCGGTGGCCGCATTCCTCGCGCGCGGGGCGGCGGTGATCGGCCTCGATCGGGACGCGAAGATCGAGTCGCTCCATGCGCGCGCAGACTTTGTCGGGTGGCGCTGCGATATCACCGACGAGAAGCAGGTCGACGCCGCCCTCGCCCGCGCAGTCGCGGCATTTGGCGGCATCGACATGCTGGTGCTGAACGCCGGCATCTTTCCCGCGAGCCGCAGGATCGCCGATCTTCCTGCGGACGAATGGCGCAAGGCGATGAGCGTGAATCTCGACGCCAACCTGCTCCTGATGCGCCTCTGCCATCCTTTCCTCAAGCTCGCACCGCGCGGCGGCCGGGTGGTGGTGATCGGCTCCAAGAACGTCCCGGCTCCCGGCCCGGGCGCGTCCGCCTATTCGGCGTCGAAAGCTGCGCTGAATCAGCTCGCGCGTGTCGCCGCTCTCGAATGGGGCGCGGACGGAATACGTATCAACACGCTGCATCCCAACGCGGTGTTCGACACCGGCCTGTGGACCGAGGAAGTCCTCTCGCAACGCGCTGAGCAGTACGGCATGACGGTCGAGGCGTACAAGACCAACAACATCCTGCGCACCGAAGTCACCAGCCGCGACGTCGCCGAGCTCGCGGCCGAGATGTGCGGGCCGTTGTTCGCCAAGACCACTGGCGCCCAGGTGCCGGTCGACGGCGGCAATGAGCGCGTCATCTGAGGCGACGGCGGTCGAGACGCTGCGCTGGCGCGACGGGCGCCTGGAGCTGATCGACCAGCGCCTGCTGCCGGGGCGGTTCGAGTACGTGAGCTGCGGCAGCGCCGCCGAGGTGGCCGTGGCCATCCGCGCCATGGTGGTGCGCGGCGCTCCCGCGATCGGCTGCGCCGCGGCATTCGGCGTCGCCCTCGAGGCGCAGCGCGAGAAGCATCGCGCCCCCGCGCAATTCGCCGAGGCGATGGACGACGCCTTCAAGACCCTCGCCGAGAGCCGGCCGACCGCGGTCAATCTTTTCTGGGCCCTCGAGCGCATGCGCTCGGTGCTCGGCGCGCAAGCCGCGGATCCCGAAGCCGCGGCGCTGAAGCTCACCCAGGCGGCCCTTGCCCTGTTTCACGCCGACCTCGAGGCCAACCGCGCCATGGGCCGGGCCGGCGCCGCCCTGATACCCGACGGCGCGCGCATCCTGACCCACTGCAACACGGGCGCCTTGGCGACGGCCGGTCACGGAACGGCGCTTGGCGTGGTGCGTTCGGCGCGCGATGCCGGCAAACGCATCTCGGTCATCGCGAGCGAGACACGGCCCTACCTCCAGGGCGCGCGCCTCACCGCGTGGGAGCTGATCCAGGAACGCATTCCGGTCACCCTTATCACCGACAGCACCGCCGGGCATCTCATGAGCCGGCGCGAGGTGGACCTGGTGATCGTAGGCGCGGACCGGATCGCGGCCAACGGCGACGTCGCGAACAAGATCGGGACTTACACTCTCGCGGTCCTGGCGCAGCGGCACGGCGTTCCATTCTATGTGGCCGCTCCGGTCTCCACCATCGATACCGCGATCGCCGACGGCTCCGCAATCCCCATCGAGGAGCGCGGCGCAGCCGAAGTCACGGGTTTCGCAGGCGTGCGCTGGGCGCCCGAAGGTGTTGCCGTTGCCAATCCCGCGTTCGACGTTACGCCCGCTTCGCTGGTCAGTGCACTGATCACGGAAAAAGGCGTGGTCGAGCGCCCCGATGCCGCGAAGGTCCGCGCGCTCTTCGGCCGATGAAGGCGCGGACCGCAGCTTCGGCGCTGGTCTCGGCGCTCCTGATTTTTCTTTCGGGCTGTGCGGGCCAGTATTTTCGCGACGCCGGAGCGCCGCCACAGCCGCCGCGCTACTCGCTCGCCAACCTTCCGCAGCCGGAGTACTGGACCGGAATCGTCTTCAACGGGGCCAAGATCGGGTTCTCCCATACCCGCGTCACGCCTGCCGGCGGCGGCACGTATGAGTTGCAGGGAGAAGCCGTCCTCAGGTTCCGCCTGCTGGGCTACGAGAAGCGGGTCCAGGTGCATTCGATCGACACCGTCGACGAGAACGCGCGTCTCGTGCGCTTCAGCTATCGCTACCTGCTCGACGGCACCGAGCAGGAGGTGAGCGGCGAGGTGCGCGAGGAAAGGCTACGCTACCGGGTCGCGACTGCGGGCCGGCCTCCGGAGCAGAAGGAGGAAACGCTTTCGGGCCCGCTCTATCCTTCCGGGGCGCTCGGCCTGCTTCCTGTGCTCGAGGGCCTGCGCGTGGGCCGGGAATTCCAGTGGCTGGTGTTCAACGGGGAGACGCGGGGCATCGACCCCGCGACGCAACGCATCGTGGCGTACGAGGCGAGCGACCTGTTTTCCGGAAATGCGTTCAAGGTCCAGACCGACATGCTCGGATTGCACAGCACTACGTGGATCGACGAGCGCGGCTTGCCGGTGCTGGAGCTGGGGCTGAACGGCATCATCGTCTCGGCGCTCGAGGATGAGCGCACGGCGAAGAGCTATCTGACGAGCGCGGCACTGAACAAAGATGAAGTGCTCGTCAGCTGGAGTCTGGTCAAGTCGCCGCTGAGCCTGCCGGATCCGCGCCGGGCGAAGTACCTGAAGTTCACGCTGCTTGCGCCGAGCCCTGCGCGGGTCCCTCTGTCCGATTCACGCCAGCGCTGCGCGGGCTCCGCGGGCGACCTGGTCTGCGAAATCGATGCGGCGCGCGCCGCCGCGGAGGACGGCACGAGCGCGACGGCGCTGCTGCCCTCGAGCACCGTGCAGAGCCGCGACCCGATGATCCGGAAACTCGCCCAATCGATCGCCGGGCAGCGCGCTTCCGCGGCCGACAAGGTCGAGGCGGTTCTCGCCTGGCTCGATCGGAACATCGCGAAGGAGGCGGTCGACACTTTTTCGGCGCTGGATGTGCTCGACGCGAAACGCGGCGAATGCCAGGGCCACGCCTATCTGTACGCCGCGCTGATGCGCGCGCTGGAGGTGCCGACGCGCGTGGTCAATGGCCTGGTCTACTCGCCCGAGAACCAGGGATTTCTCTACCACACCTGGGCGGAGAGCCTGGTCGACTCCGGCTGGCGCGCGGTCGACCCGACCTTCAACCAGAATCCGGCCGACGCGACGCACATTGCGCTGGTGCGCGGCGAGACGCTCACCGACCTCACACCGCTCGTCGATTGGGTAGGCAACACCCGCATCCGGGTGCTCGACGCGCGCTAGCGCAGCCGTCCCGACTCATCTGGAAACCACGTTGGCGCCGGCGTCGCCCACTCCGAGGTACAAACCCGAGGAAAACAGGACGCTCGCCAGATTGTTTGAAGATCCCGGCGGCGGTGCCGTCTGCCAGGTGCCGGCAACCCCGTCGTCGCTGTAGACTACCGCGCCGCCCTGTCCGACGGCGAGGATGCGCGAGGCGGACGCACCGCCCACCGTGACGCTACGCAGATCCTGGGTCAGGGGCGAGGTGATCACGGTCCAATCGGTGAACACAGTACTTACGACGATCGTTCCCGCATCGCCAACGGCAACGTAGTGGACATTGGGCGTGAACGGAGTATAGACCGCGCTGCGGAGCGTGTTGGTCGTGTTCGGATTCAACGGTATCTGTGTCCAATCGTTTACGCCGCCGGTCGGGCTGGTCAGCAGCGTGCCGTTCGTACCTGTCGCGACGAAACCTTGGTTGAGGACGGAGACACTGGTCAAATCGCTTGTGGTGATTCCTACCCCCGCCTGATGCCACTGATTCAAGTCAGTGGTGGTGAAGATCTGGCCGCCGTTGCCGACCGCAACGAAGGTCGACGTCCCGAACACGACTCCGAACGCGAGGCCATTCATGCCGGACCCCGGAACCGACGTGCCGCCCTTGCTCCAGTTGAGCCCGTCGGTACTCGCGATGATGGAGCCATCCGTGCCCAGCGCGATGAAGGTGCCGTTGAATATCACGCAACTCAGGTCCGCCGTGAATCCCTGGGGAAGCTGGGCGGCCGGGATCTGAGTCCACTGGGTCACCCCCGGGTTGGGACTGTTGCTGGTGTAGTTGAAGTCACCGGCGAAGATGGTCGCGGCGTCACCGACCGCGACGAACCGGCCGCCGCCCAGCACCAGCGACTTCAGGTTCTGGGGCGGCGTGCCGAGCGCCGTGCCCGGCGACCAGCTGGGTCCCGCAAGTTTGGGGGTGGCAAGGACCGGAAGAGAGTTCGGGCCGGCCGAGCTATCGTCGTGGGTTGCGTTCATCACGAACGCGTATTGGGTATCGTTGGCGAGATTGGCGACCACCCGGGGCGAGAAAGTGCGGCGGATGGCGATCGAATTGGGCGTGGCGACGTCGACCGTGCTGCCGGGCTGGTAGAAGATCCAATAGGTCAGGTCGGGAAGCATGTCCCAGGAGACGACGGCCAGGCCGTCTCCAGGCACGGCGCGTACGTTGGACGGCGCTTCGCCAGGCGGATCGGTCTTGCCTTGGCAAGCCGAGAGAGCGAACGGCGCCGCAAACGCTAATATCAGGAGACGCACTTGTAGAAAGCCCGGCTGGAAACGATGCGCGGAACTATAGTGGAAGCATGCCGGGGCAAGTGTAACAGACGGTAGCTATCTGCGGCCGTCGTACCACGGGAAGCACGCGTCGCGGTTGCGCAGCGAGCGACCCGCAGAGAGCGCCATCTTCAAGAGAAACGCCAGTTGCTCGCCGACGCTGTAGAGCCGCAGCTTGCGCCCGCTGGTCACGAGCGGGTTACGGTGCAGTATCACCACGGTGCGCCTCCGGGAGCGGGCCAGGCGCTTGAGCCGCGCGAATAGATCGATCTCCTCCGCCGCGTAGAGGGTCTGGCTGAAGCCGCCGATTTCCCGAAACGCACCGGTGTCGCAAAAGACGAAGGAGCCCGCCCCCCACTTGCACAGCCGGCTGAGCGCATTCCACAGACGGACGAATAGCCAGGCATAGGCGCGGTCGGATTCGAGCGCTACCGTGCTCCCGCCCGCGAGGCAGCGTCCGGCTTCGATCTGCGCGGCGACGTCGTCGAAGAGCGGCAGGCTCGGCTGGGAGTCCGCGTCGACGAACACCAGCCAATCGCCGCGCGCGCGCGCCGCGCCGGCGTTTCGCGCACGGGCGATCTGGTTGATGGGCTCGAAGACGACCGCCGCGCCCTCTGCCCGGGCGATCTCCGCCGTGCTGTCGGTGGAATTGTTGTCGCAGACGATCAGCTCCGAGGCCCAGCCGCGCGCGTCGAACGCGGCCCGCGCCGCGCGGATGCTGAGGAGCGTGTCCGCCAGGAGGCGCTCCTCGTTGAACGCCGGGACGACGATGGAGATCTTCATCGCCCGGACGCGCCGGATGGCGGCGGCCCGCGCCGCATTCTGCGAAACGAAAGCGCGAACGCCAGCGCGCAGCAGAAAGGCACGGGGAGCACCGAAAGAAAATAACGCTCAAAGCCCCACCAGGGGAAATCGCCGCCATGGGCCATCGAACCGCGGGCCCACCCGGCGAAAATAAGCGCGAGCCAGGCGACGCCGATTGCAGCCGTGATGCCGGTCGAAATGCGCGCGGGCGCCGCCAGGGCGGCGCAGCTCATGATCAGGACCGGCGCCAACACGTAGGTCAGGGAGCCGACCGCTCCTCCCTCTATGGCCTCGAGGGGATGGCTCAGAAACCAGGCCGGGCTGTTGGCGATTGCGAGCAGCGCAAGGCCCGCAGCGCCCCCCAGCCAGCCGATCAGGCCCGATAGAACGACGGCGACGACGCGATCCCTCATGGACTCCGGCTATCCGGCTATGTCGACGGGGGTTCCGGCCGGTACCCGGTCGAACAGTTCCACGATGTCTTGGTTGCGCATGCGGACGCAGCCGATCGAGCCGGGCTTGCCCATCGGCACGGAGTCGGGGCTGCCATGGATGTAGATGTACCGCCTCATCGTATCGACGCTGCCGAGGCGGTTCCTCCCCACCTCGCGTCCCGACAGCCACAGGATCCGCGTGAGAATCCAGTCGCGCCCGGGGAATCGCTCGCCGAGCTCGGGGCTCCAGACCTCCCCGGTCGGCCGGCGCCCCCTGAAAACCGTGTTGAACGGCTGCCCCGCACCGATCTTCGCGCGGACGATATGCGCTCCGCGTGGCGTGCAAAAGCTTCCTTCGAGCTCTCCGGCACCGTTGCGCGAGGTGGAAACGGAATAGCGCCCGAGCTCCCTGCCGTCGTCGGAAAGAAGCCTCAGGCTCTGGTCCGGAATCGAGATCTCAATCCTCGGCATTGCGCTTGCGCCGGGCGGCGAAAAAATCCGAGAGCTGCCTGGCGGCTTCGGCGGCGAGCACGCCGCCCGTGACTTCGGCGTGGTGATTCAGCCGATTTTCCGCAAAGAGATCGACCACGCTGCCGCAGGCGCCGGTCTTGGGATCGGCGGCACCGTACACCAGCCTGGCGATGCGGGCGTGCATGATGGCCCCGGCGCACATGGCGCAGGGCTCCAGAGTCACGTACAGGGTGCAGTCCCCGAGACGGTAGTTCTCGAGCGTTCTGGCTGCCTCGCGGAGCGCGCGGATTTCCGCATGCGCGCTGGGATCGGTCGAAAGGATCGGCGCGTTGTAGCCGCGGCCCACGATCCTGCCGTCCTTCACCACCACCGCGCCCACCGGCACCTCGCCTTGCACCGCGGCCCGAAGCGCGAGCTGCAGGGCTTCGCGCATCATCGCCGCGTCAATTTCGGCGCTCATTCCCATTCGATGGTAGCAGGAGGCTTGCTGGAGACGTCGTACACCACGCGGTTGATGCCGCGCACCTCGTTGATAATCCGGTTCGACACCTTCCCGATCAGCTCGTGCGGCAGCGGCGCCCAGTGAGCGGTCATGAAGTCGGTCGTCTGCACCGCCCTGAGGGCGGCCACGTACTCGTAGGTGCGTCCGTCGCCCATCACCCCGACCGATTTCACCGGAAGGAATACCGCGAACGCCTGGGCAACCTTGTCGTACCAGCCCGCCGCGCGCAGCTCCTCGATGAAGATCGCATCGGCGCGGCGCAAGAGATCCGCGTATTCCTTCTTCACCTCGCCGAGTATGCGCACCCCCAGCCCCGGTCCGGGGAAGGGATGCCGGAACACCATCTCCCGCGGCAGGCCGAGCGCGAGCCCCAGCTCGCGCACTTCGTCCTTGAAGAGCTCGCGCAGCGGTTCGAGAAGCTTCAGATGCAGAGTCTCGGGCAGGCCGCCGACGTTGTGGTGCGACTTGATGGTATGCGCCTTCTTGGTCTTCGCGCCTGCCGATTCGATCACGTCGGGATAGATCGTGCCCTGGGCGAGCCACTTCACCTTCGGGAACTTCGCCGCTTCCGACTGGAACACCTCGACGAACTCGCGGCCGATGATCTTGCGCTTGGCCTCGGGATCGGCGACGCCCGCGAGCGCCGCCAGGAAGCGACCGGAGGCGTCGACGAGATCCACCTTCACGCCGAGGTGCTTCGAGAAGGTGTCCATCACCTGGCCGGCCTCGTTCAGACGGAGCAGCCCGGTATCGACGAAGACACAAGTGAGCTGCGCGCCGATCGCGCGGTGAATCAGCGCCGCGGCGACCGCGGAATCGACGCCGCCGGAAAGTCCCAGCAGGACTTCCTCCCCGTCGACCTCTCGCCGGATTTTCTCCACAGCCTCGGCGACGTAGTCGGGCATGTTCCAGTCGCTGCCACAACCGCATATCTGGTGAACGAAGCGCTCCAGGATCGCACCGCCCTGGCGGGTGTGCGTCACTTCCGGGTGGAACTGCACGCCGTAGAATCCGCGCGATTCATCGGCCATTCCCGCGATGGGCGTCGATTCGTTGCTCGCGATGATCTTGAATCCCGCGGGCAGCGCCGTGACTTTGTCGCCGTGGCTCATCCACACGTCGAGCAGGCCGTGGCGCTCGCCGTTGATCCGGTCCTGGATTCCGTCCAGAAGCTTCGAGTGCCCCCTCGCCCGCACCTCGGCGTATCCGAATTCGCGCACCTTGGAATTCTCGACCTGGCCGCCGAGCTGCGCCGCCATCGTCTGCATCCCGTAGCAGATGCCGAGGACGGGGACATTCAGCCTGAATACCTCGTCGGGAGCCTTCGGCGTGGCCTCTTCGTAGACCGAGGCCGGGCCTCCCGAGAGGATTACCCCGCGGGGCGCGAAGTCGCGAATGAAGTCTTCGCTGACATCGAAGGGATGCAGCTCGCAATACACCTTCGCTTCCCGGACCCGGCGCGCGATCAGCTGCGAGTACTGCGCGCCGAAATCGAGGATGAGGATCTTGTCGTGCACTCGCCCTACTCGACGTTGTAGTTCGGGGCTTCCTTGACGATCTGCACGTCGTGCACGTGGGACTCGCGCATCCCGGCCGAGGTGATCTCCACGAACTGCACCCGGGTACGCATCGCCTCGATGTCCTCGCAGCCGCAGTAGCCCATGCTCGCGCGCACGCCGCCCATGAGCTGCTCGATCACCCGCACGATCGGCCCTTTGTAGGGCACTCGGCCCTCGACGCCTTCGGGAACGAGCTTGTCGGCGTGCACCGAGGAGTCCTGGAAGTAGCGGTCGGCCGCGCCCTGCTGCATCGCCGAGAGCGAGCCCATGCCGCGGTAGGATTTGTACGATCGTCCCTGGAACAGCTCGATCTCGCCGGGTGATTCCTCGGTTCCCGCGAAGAGGCTCCCGAGCATGACCACGTCGGCGCCCGAGGCGATCGCCTTGGCGACATCGCCCGAGAACCGCACCCCGCCGTCGGCGATGAGCGGCACGCCGCTCTTCTCCAGAGCCGCAGCGACGTTCTGGATCGCGGTGATCTGGGGAATCCCGACGCCGGCGACGATGCGCGTGGTGCAAATCGATCCCGGCCCGATGCCCACCTTCACGCCGTCCGCGCCTGCATCGACAAGCGCCCTGGCGCCGTCCGCTGTGGCGATGTTTCCGCCGATTACCTCGGCCGAGCCGGCGTTCTTCTTGATCCAGCGCAGCCGGTCGAGCACGCCCTGCGAGTGACCGTGCGCGGTGTCGACCACGATGGCGTCCACTCCCGCCTCGACCAGCGCGGCGACGCGCTCCTCGGTCCCTTCGCCCACGCCGACCGCGGCGCCGACGCGAAGTTTGCCCTGCTGGTCCTTGGCGGCGTCCGGGTGCTCGCTCGACTTGAGGATGTCCTTGACGGTGATCAGGCCGCGCAACTCGAAGCCGTCGCGCACCACGAGTACACGCTCGAGCCGGTGCTTGTGCAACAGCGCGCGCGCCTCCTCGGGGCTCGCGCCCTCCTTCACGTAGATGAGCCGGTCGCGCGGAGTCATGATGGCGCGCACCGGCTGGTCGAGGTTGGTCTCGAAGCGGTAGTCGCGGTTGGTGACCATGCCCACGACTTTCCCTTTCTCGACGACCGGAAATCCCGACACGCGGTACTGCTGCGTGAGCGCGAGCAGCTCGCGTACCGTGATGTCGGGCGACACGGTCACCGGATCGCGCAGCACGCCCGACTCGTAGCGCTTCACCTTGGCGACTTCCGCCGCCTGCTTCTTCGGCGGGAGATTCTTGTGGACGATACCGATGCCGCCTTCCTGCGCAATGGCGATCGCAAGGCGCGCCTCGGTGACGGTGTCCATCGCCGCCGAAACGAGCGGGATATTGAGCTGGATCTTGCGGGTGAGACGAGTCTTTAGGCTGACTTCACGGGGCAGGACGCGGGAGTGGGCGGGGACGAGTAGGACGTCGTCAAAGGTGAGAGCCTTCTGAACCAGACGCATGACCACACCCAAAAGCGCGCATTATACGCGGGCCGCAACTCCCGGTAAATCCTGCACTTTTCAGTCCACCCCTCGATTGACTGGTGCGCCAAAACTCGCTATGGTGCCCCTCACCCCTCGAGGGGAATTTCCATGATTCGCATCGCGCTTTTCACCATCGCAGCGCTGGGGACGGCGGCCGCGCAAGCCCAGGTCTACAAATGCCTCGATCCGAACGGCAGAACTGTCTACTCGCAGAATCCCTGCCCTCCGAGCATGAAGCGCGAGACGATGTCGCAGGGCGGCATCCCGCCGGCGACGGCCGTCGCTCCCGCCGCGGGGGCTGCCGACAAGGCGGTAAAGAGCGGCGCCGCCAAGGGCGGGCCGAAGACTCCGGCGGAGCAGGAGCAGGCCTTCCGCAAGCGCCAGCAGGACGAAGCGAAGGCCGCGAAAATCGCCGAGCAGAAGACCGCCGAAGCTCAGGCGAAGGAAGCGAACTGCCGCAGCGCCAGGCAGCGCCTGACGCAGTTCGAGATCGGCGGCCGCATCTCTCAGATCAACGACAAGGGCGAGCGCTACTACATGGAAGACGCGCAGATCGAAGCAGCGAAGACACAGGCGCGCGCAGACGTCTCGCAGTACTGCAATTGACAGTCAGGTCTTCGCGCGCTTCCTCGCCGCGCGAGCTCGCCTGAGGTCCTTCGGATCGGCCAGCAAAGGCCGGTAGATTTCCACCCTGTCGCCGTCCCGAAGGATCGTCCCGGCGGGGACCACCTTCCCGTAGATCCCCACGGTACCCGTGTCGAGCTTCCCGAGCTCTCCCGCGAGCCCGCTCGCCTCTAGCGCGTCTTGCACCGTGCTCCCCGCCGGCAAGGGCACGCGGTGCACGCTCTGCCGCCCGGGGCGGGCGAACACCACCTCGACCGTGACTTGCGGGACCTTCATGAAGAGCCGAACCGCCGATCGGCCTGGCGCGCAAAGGCATCGACCAGGCTGTTGGCAATTCCGTCGAAGACGGCCCCGACCACCCTGTCGAGCAGCCTGCTCGCGAACTCGTAGCTCAGATTCAATTCGACCTTGCAGGCCTTGTCCGACAGCGGGATGAACCGCCAGCTTCCCTCCAGGCTGCGAAAAGGCCCCGAGACCAGCTTCATGTCGATGCGCTCGCCGGGCCGGTCCCGGTTTTCCGTGGTGAACTCCTCCTTCAGTCCGCGAAAGTTGATGCGCAGCGTCGCAACCGTCCGATTCCCGGTGCGCTCGGAGACACGCGCCCTGTCGCACCAGGGCAGAAACGTCGGGTAGGACTCGATTTCCGAGACCAGCGCGAACATCTGCTGCGGGCTGTGACTCACCAGGGCCGAGCGGGAGACCTTGCTCATCGTTGTAGAATCGAAAATTCCACCGGAAGCGGATTGCCGTGACGATCGTCGAGAATCGCAAAGCGCTGCACGACTACTTCATAGAGGAGCGCTACGAGGCCGGCCTCGCGCTGCAGGGGTGGGAGGTCAAGGCCATCCGGGCAGGACGGGCGCAGCTGAAGGAAGCCTACGTGATGGTCGGGAACGAGGAGATCTTCCTCATCGGCGCGCACATCAGCCCGCTGCCCGCCGCCTCCACGCATATCCAGGCCGATCCGGTGCGCACCCGCAAGCTCCTGCTTCACGCGGAGGAGATCCGCCGCCTCATCGGCAAGGTCGATCGGGCGGGCTACACGCTGGTACCGCTCGACCTGCATTACGTGCGCGGGCGCGTCAAGATCAACATCGGCCTTGCGAAGGGCAAGAAGCAGCACGACAAGCGCGCCGCGGAGAGGGAGAAGGAATGGAAGCGCGAGCAGCAGCGCTTGCTCCGTGCCCGGTAGCCCGGCGCCCGTTCGACGCGGCATCTTCCCCTCGGCGCTTTCCCTTGACGAGTCCCGACGTCCAAAGCTGTACGACGGCGCCGCAAGGAGTCCCTCATGCCGCGTCGATCGGGCGCGGCCTCTGATCCTCAGTCCGCCGTAACCTTTGCCTTGGGCGGCGCGCCGGTTTCCCGCGCGAGCTGCAGCCATGTGTCGACCACGGTATCGGGATTCAGCGAGAGACTCTCGATCCCCTCCTCCACCAGCCATTTGGCGAAATCGAGATGGTCGGAGGGCCCCTGGCCGCAGATGCCGACATACTTCCCGGCCTTGCGGCAGGCCTGGATCGCCTGCCGCAGCATCACCTTTACCGCGGGGTCGCGTTCGTCGAAAGCGTCGGCCACCAGCCCGGAGTCGCGGTCAAGGCCGAGCGTGAGCTGCGTCAGATCGTTCGAGCCGATCGAAAAGCCGTCGAAATACTCGAGGAACTGCTCGGCGAGCACGGCGTTCGACGGGACTTCGCACATCATGATCAGGCGCAACCCGTTTTCGGCCCGCTTCAGGCCGTTCGCGGACAGCAAGTCGATGACGTCGCGGCACTCCTTCAGGGTGCGCACGAAAGGCACCATGATCTCGACGTTGCTCAGACCGATCTCGTTCCTCACCCGGCGCATGGCCTCGCATTCCATCTCGAAGCACTCGCGGAACGATTTGGCGATGTAGCGCGAGGCACCGCGAAAACCGAGCATCGGGTTTTCCTCGTCGGGCTCGTAGCGGCCTCCGCCGATCAGCTTCTTGTACTCGTTCGACTTGAAATCGGACAGGCGCACGATCACCGGCTTGGGCCAGAAGGCCGCGCCGATGGTCGCGACCCCCTCGGTCAGCTTCTCGACGAAGAACTCGCGAGGGCTTGCGTAGCCGCGGGCGGCGCGCTCGACCTCGCCCTTCAGGCTCTCCGGCAGATTGGGATAGTCGAGAACGGCCTTGGGGTGAACGCCGATCATGTTGTTGATGACGAACTCCAGGCGCGCGAGGCCGACGCCCGCGTTCGGCAGGGCCTGGAAGTCGAAGGCAAGCTGCGGATTGCCGATGTTCATGGTGATCTTGACCGGGCAGTCCGGCATTTCGCCGTGGTCGCGCGAGGTCACTTCGAACTCGAGCTTGCCGCGGTAGATGTTGCCGGTGTCGCCTTCGGCACACGAGACGGTACAGACCTCGCCATCCTTGAGCTTCGCGGTGGCGTCGCCGCAACCCACCACCGCGGGGATACCGAGTTCGCGCGCGATGATCGCCGCATGGCAGGTGCGCCCTCCCCGGTTGGTCACGATGGCCGCGGCGCGCTTCATCACCGGCTCCCAGTTCGGATCGGTCATGTCGGTGACGATGATTTCCCCGGCCTTGATGCGCCCCATCTCGGAGGCGTCCTTCACGACGCGCGCCACGCCTGCGCCGATCTTGTGCCCGATGGCCCGGCCCGAGGCCAGGACTTCGGACCTCTGCCGGAGCAGGAAGCGCTCCTGGCCTTCCGCGGTCTTGCGCGATTTCACCGTCTCGGGCCGCGCCTGGAGGATATAGAGCTTCCCGTCCGAACCGTCTTTCGCCCACTCGATGTCCATGGGCCGGCCGTAGTGCTCCTCGATCTTCACGGCGAAGCGCGCCAGCTCGATCACGTCGTCGTCGCTCAGGCAGAAGCGGTGGCGGTCGGCCTCCGAAACCTCCACGGTCTTGACCGAGCGGCCGACCGTGGCCTGATCGCCGAAAACCATCTTCTGCACCTTCGAGCCGAGGCTGCGGCGGACGATGGGAAATTTGCCGGCGCGCAGCATCGGCTTGTGGACGTAGAACTCGTCCGGGTTGACCGCTCCCTGCACCACCATTTCGCCCAGACCCCAGGACGCGGTAATGAATACGACGCCGCGAAAGCCCGATTCGGTGTCCATGGTGAACAGCACGCCGCTCGCGGCGAGATCGCTGCGCGCCATGCGCTGCACGCCGGCCGAGAGCGCCACGGCCGCGTGCTCGTATCCTCTGTGGCAACGGTAGGAAATCGCCCGGTCGTTGTACAGCGACGCGAACACGCTCTTGAGCGCGGTCATCACGCCGGGCAGTCCGCGGATGTTGAGGAAAGTCTCCTGCTGGCCGGCGAAGGAGGCGTCGGGCAGATCTTCCGCCGTTGCGCTCGAGCGCACCGCCACCGACACGCTTTCGTCGCCATCGGTGAGCCCCCGATAGGCCTCCGCGATCTCGGCCTGGAGCTGCTTCGGGAATTCCGCGGCCTCGATCCAGCCGCGAATCTCCTTTCCGCAGCGGGCTAGCGCGTCGACGTCTTCCGGATCGAGCTTCTCGAGGCGCGCCTCGATGCGGCCGGCGAGGCCACCCTGCGCCAGGAATTCGCGGAACGCCTCCGCGGTAGTGGCGAAGCCGCTGGGCACGCGGATGCCGGCTTGTGAAAGCCCGGAGATCATCTCCCCCAGCGAGGCGTTCTTGCCTCCGACTCGCTCGACGTCGGACATGCCGAGCCGATCGAAATTCAACACGTACTTGAGCCCGGCCATTGACTTGTCCTTCGTCGAGGTTGAAGGATCTTGTTGAAACCGCTATTTTACAGATAGCGTCCTCCCGGCGCAGCCGCTTTCCACACTCCCGAGCCCAAGTCATGCCCGACCGCCGCCGCACCGTGTTCTTCGTCTCGGACGGCACCGGAATCACGGTCGAGATGCTCGGCAACAGCCTGCTCACGCAGTTCGACGGCATCGAGTTCAACCACGAGACCATCCCCTTCGTGGATTCGCTCGCGAAGGCCGAGGCCTGCGTCGGCCGCGTCAACGGGGCGCCTCGGCCCGCCGGCTTCCGTCCGGTGGTCTTCACGACACTGGTGAACGCGGAGATACGTGACACCGTGCGCAAGGCGGACGCCTTCGTGCTTGATTTTTTCCAGAACTTCTTGGATCCGCTGGAGGCGGAGTTCGGCTCGAAATCGACCCACACCATCGGACGCTCGCACAGCGCCCGCGACGCGAAGGGGTACACGCACCGCATCGACGCGATCAATTTTGCGCTCGCACACGACGACGGGGCCTCCTCCCGGGACCTCGACAAGGCCGATGTCATCCTCGTCGGCGTGTCACGCAGCGGCAAGACCCCCACCAGCCTCTACCTCTCCCTGCAGTTCGGTATCCGTGCGGCGAACTGCCCCCTCATCCCCGAGGATTTCGACCGCATGAGCCTGCCCAAGGCCCTGGACGGCTACCGCCACAAGCTCTTCGGCCTGTCGATCTCGCCGGAGCGCCTGCGCGAGATCCGCAACGAGCGCCGCCCCAACAGCAAGTACGCCGAGCTGGAGAATTGCCGCTACGAGGTGCAGCAGGCCGAGAAGCTGATGCAGCGCGAGGGCATACGCTGGGCCAACTCGACCACCAAGTCGATAGAGGAAATCGCCACGACCATCATGCAGGAATTCAGGCTCGAGCGGCGCGTGTACTAGCTCGCTGGCGAATCTGCTCGAAGAGGCATATCGCCGCAGCAGCGGCGATATTCAGCGACTCTGCCGTTCCGGGCATGGGAATGCTCGCACGATCGGTCGCAATGCGCCGTGCGCTCTCCGACAGACCCGCCCCCTCGTTGCCCAGGATCCAGGCGACGGGCCCCTTCAGGTCCAGGTCGTAGACCGATTCCGGGGCGCGCGGCTCGAGTGCGACGATGCGCCCCGAACACGCGCGGGCAACTTTCTCCAGGTCCGCGTCCTCGAAGATGGACAGATGGAAATGGGCTCCCATTCCGGCGCGGATCACTTTCGGCGCCCAGGCGAATACCGAGCCCGGCGAAAGGAAGACGTGCGCCAGGCCCGCCGCCACGGCGGTCCTCAGGATCGAACCGAGGTTTCCCGGATCCTGAACGTCCTCCAGCAGCAGGCAGCTCGACAGGGTGCCGGGGATAGGGCCAGGCTCCGGCGCCCGCACCACGGCCGCTATCCCCGAGGCGCTGACCAACTGGGAGATCTGGGCCACCAGAGGGTCGCCGAGGACCAGCCGCGCGCGGGCCGGCGCGGTCTCGACGAGCTCGCGAACTGCCGGATTCGCCATGGCGTTTTCGGCCGCGAAGATGGTCTCCGCGGTCGCCCCGCTGTCGCGAAACGCGCGCACCAGCCGCTCGCCCTCGAGCAGGGTGGTTCCGGTCCTGCGGCGCTCCCGCGAGGACCCGGCAAGTTTGACGAGCGCCTTGACCGCCGGATTGCTTCTCGAGCGGATCGTCTTCATTGGGCCGCGCAGGTTCTGAACCCGGCGAAGATGTCTCCCCGGTTCGGCTGGTAGAAATTCCGCCAGCTGTTTGCGATCAGGCGCAGAGGCGTCGCAAAGCTGCCCCCGCGCAGGACTTTGTGCGTCCCGAACCAGGGCTCGGAGTACTCGACATAGGGATCGGGCACGAAGTCCGGATAAGGCGCGAAGGCGCTCGAAGTCCACTCCCAGACGTTGCCTATCATCTGGCGGCATCCGCCGAAGCTGTCGCCGGAAGCGAACCGCTCCACCGGGACGCGGCCTGCGCCGGTCAGGTTTGCGCGGCCGACCTCGCCGGCGTTGCCCCAGGGAAAGCGGCGCCGCGCGCCGCCTCTTCCTTCGAGCGAGGCGGCGATCTCCCATTCGGCCTCGCTGGGCAGGCGCCTGCCGGCGTAGCGGCAGTAGGCGCCGGCCTCGTGCCAATCGACGTGCATGACCGGGAGATCGGGCTGGAGGGGCACCCACTCCGAGAAGCGGCGCTCGAGCCATTGGCCGTCGCGCTCGCTCCAGTAGCGCGGGGCGCCCGCCTCGCCTTTGCATTCCCAGCCCTCCGCGGACCACCATTCCCGGCGGCGGTAGCCGCCTTCGCGAACGAACTCCAGGAACTCCCGGTTCGTGACGGGGATCCGCGCGATCCGGAACGGCGCGACTGTTACGGGGTGCGCCCATTTCTCGTTGTCGAAGTGAAAACCGGAGTTGCGCGAAGCGCCCACGAGATAGGTTCCGCCGGAGACCTCCGCGTCGCCGCGCGGCGTTTCGGTCTCTGTTCCGGCCGACGCGGACCCGCTGCGCAGCGGGTCCGCGTAGCCGAGGGTCTGGCGGGTATAGTGAAACGCTTCGGCGTGCATGTCTTCGTGAAAGACAGCGAGCTGGACGAAATAGTGAAGCCAGGGGTCGTCCTGCGCCCGGTCGAGCCGGGCCAGCACGCGATCGAGGACCCGATCCTGGTAGTCGATCGTTTCGCGCAGGCTCGGGAGCGGCAGATCCCAGCGCGCGTCGTGGGGGATCTTGGCCGAGTCGTACAGCGCATCGGATCCCGCGAACAGGCTGGCCGCCTGCGACTCGTCCGGGCGCAGCCTCAGGCACCAGCGTTCCTGGAACCAGGCGACGTGCCCCAGCTCCCACAGCACCGGGTTGACGATCGCACGCCTGGGGCCGAACAATTGCTGGCCTTCGAGATCTCCGGTGAGCGCGAGGGTGCGCTGCCTGGCGTCGCGCAGCTGCAGCGAGAGCGTGCGGGGATCCCCGTAGAAGGATGACATGATGCGAGAGCCAAACATAACATGAAAATTGCGCTGATCACGCCGGCGGGAGCGCGCTCGCGAAGCGGCAACCGGCAAACCGCCACGCGCTGGGCAGCAATGCTGAGGTCCCTCGGCCATGCGGTGCGGATCTCGCGCGTCTGGGACGGCCGGACCGCCGACGCCATGATCGCGCTGCACGCCCGGCGCAGCCGCGCCTCGGTCGCCGCCTTCCGAGAGAGGCATCCCGAGGCACCCCTGGTCGTCGTTCTCACCGGCACCGACCTGTACCGCGATATCCGCACCGATCGCGGCGCGCGGGCGTCCCTGGGGCTGGCCGATCGCCTGGTCGTGCTGCAGGACATGGGAAAGACTGAGCTCGCGCCGCAGCTGCGACGCAAGACCCGGGTCATCTACCAGTCGGCACAGACCCCTTCGTCGGCTCCGAAGCGTTCGCGCCGCTTCCGCGTCGCAGTGCTCGGCCATCTGCGCGAGGAAAAAGATCCCTTCCGTGCTGCGCTCGCGCTGGCGCACCTGAAAGACCTGCCCGATCTGGAGCTGGTCCATCTGGGCAAAGTGCTTTCCCCCGATATGGAGCGCGAGGCACGGCACCGGATGCGGATCGACGCCCGCTATCGCTGGCTGGGGGACGTGCCGCACGCCACCGCACTCCGATGGCTCGCCGGGAGCCGGCTCCTCGTCCTGAGCTCGCGCATGGAAGGCGGCGCCAATGTCATCTGCGAAGCTGCCGCAGCGGGCGTGCCCGTGATCGCTTCCCGGATCCCGGGAAATGTCGGAATGCTCGGTCGCGGCTACCCCGGCTATTACCCCCTGGGGGATGAACGCTCGCTCGCGCGCACCATCCGCCGCGCCGCGCTCGAACCCGCCTACTACCGCCGCCTCAGGCGCCTGACGGTCGCCAGGCGGCCGCTGTTTCGTCCGGATGCGGAACGCGAAGGACTACGCAGGCTGCTTGCGGAGCTCGAGCGGCCTCAGTCCTCGCGCTCGAGCAGGTCCCGCACCGGCGCGAAACTGCGGCGATAGACCTCGCAGACGCCGTGGCGGCGCAGGGCCTCCAGGTGCCTCGGCGTCGGATATCCCTTGTGCTCGTCGAACCCGTATTGAGGAAAGCGCTCGTGAAGACGCCGCATCTCCGCGTCGCGAGCGGTCTTCGCCAGTATGGATGCGGCGGATATCACCTTGACCTTCGCGTCCCCGTCTATGACAGCCCGGGCCGGGAAAGAGAGCTCGGGACAATGTGCTCCGTCCAGCAGAACCTCGTCGGGTGCAAGATTCAGCGACTCGACGGCACGCCGCATCGCAAGCAGGCTCGCCTGGAGGATATTCAGGCTGTCGATCTCCTCGACGCTCGCCCACGCTACCGCCCAGGCCAGTGCCCGCTCCTTGATCACCCTGGCGACCTTTTCGCGACGCCAAGCGCTGAGAAGCTTCGAATCGGCAATGCCGTTCGGGACACGCCGCCCGGGTGGAAAAACGACTGCCGCCGCGAACACCGGTCCGGCGAGCGGTCCCCGGCCGGCCTCGTCGACGCCGCAGATCAGCCGGGCCGCAACCACGGGAGAAGCGCCTCGCTCGCCCGCGCGGCCGTATCCTTGCGCAGGAGCAGGCGCATCCGATCCAGGCGTTCGGGAAGCTTGCGCCCGACCACCGGGTCGTTCAGCGAATTCAGCACCGCCTGGGCCAGGTTCTCGGGCGTCGCGTCGCCCTGCAGGATCTCGGGCACCACGAATTCTCCGGCGATGATGTTCGGCAGACCCGCATAGGGAACGGTGGCCATCCTCCTCATCATCCAGGCGGTAAGGCCGGCCATCTTGTAGGTGATGACCATGGGTTTGCGGGCGAGCGCCGTCTCCAGCGTCGCGGTTCCGCTCGCGACCAGCGCAACGTCGCACGCGGCAAGGGCCTCGCGCGCATGCCCGAACAGCACGGTTACCGGCAGCTCGGACGCGCCTGCGGTGTAGATCGCCTCCGCGAAGACGGCGCGCGTTTCGCGGCTGATCAGCGGCACGAGAAAATGCACGGCCGGCTGGCGCGCCGCAATCAGCAATGCCGTCTGCACGAAGCATAGCGCCATGTAGCGGAGCTCGGATTGCCGGCTGCCCGGGAGCAGTGCGATGATCTTGCGCGCCGCGGGGAGCTTCAGCTGCTCGCGCGCTTCCGCGGTCCCGTCGTCGTCGGAGGTCAGGTCGGCGAGCGGGTGACCGACGTAGTCGACCGGGACGCCGGCGTCGCGGTAGAGCGGTTCTTCGAAGGGAAACAGCACCAGCATCTTGTCCACCGAAGCCGCAATCGACGACATGCGCCCGCCCCGCCAGCCCCACAGGGAGGGGCTCACATAGTGCACTGTGGGAATGCCCGAGCGCTTCAGCTTGCGCTCGAGGGACAGGTTGAAATCCGGCGCATCGACGCCGATGAAGAGCCGGGGCCTCACCTCGATCAGCCGCCGCTGGAGCCTGCGGCGAATCGCGAGGATCTCGAGAAAATGCCGGAGGACCTCGACGTAGCCGCGCACGGCGAGCTTCTCCATCGGGAACCATGATTCGAAGCCCTGCGCTTCCATCTTCGGCCCGCCGATGCCGGCGAAGCGCAGGCGCGGGGCGCGCTCGCGCAGCGCGGCTATCAGGTGGGCGCCGAGGAAGTCCCCCGAGGCCTCCCCTGCCACCATGCCTACGAGGATGGAATCGGCTTCCACCGCGGTCAACGCACGATACCCCGCCGTGAGCGTTCGAGAAAATCCGCAAGGATCTTCAGTGCCGGAACCTTCTCCGCTTGCGCTGCAATTGCGCTTCGCGCCTCCTCCAGCGTGAGCCCGGAGCGGTAGAGGGTCTTGTAGGCGCGCCTGATCTCGGTGATCTGGTCCTCGCTGAAGCCGCGTCGCTTCAATCCCTCCGCGTTGATCCCGAACGCCTTGGCATTGTTGCCGGCGGCCATGACGTAAGGGGGCAGATCCTGGAGCAGCAGGGTGGCGCCACCGGTCATGGAGTGCGCTCCGATCATGACGAACTGGTGCACGCCCGTGAAGCCGCCGAGCACGGCGTAGTCCCCGACGTGGACGTGGCCGGCGATCGAGGCGGCATTGGCGAAGGTCGTGTGATTCCCCACCTGGCAGTCGTGGGCGACATGCACGTAGGCCATGATCCAGTTGTCGTTGCCGATGCGCGTGACCGTGGCGTCCTGGGCGGTGCCGCAGTTGAAAGTGCAGTACTCGCGAATGGTGTTGCGGTCGCCTATCTCCAGCCCGGTAGGCTCGCCGCCGTATTTCTTGTCCTGGGGCGTACCGCCGAGGGCGCTGAACGCGTAGATGCGGTTGTGTGCTCCGATGCGGGTTCTCCCCTCGATCAGGACATGCGGGCCGATCGTGGTCCCCTCGCCGATCTCGACGTGCTCCCCGACGATGCAGTACGGCCCGACCGACACGCCTGCGGCGAGCTTCGCCCCCGCGTGAACGATCGCGCTCGGGTGGATCATGCCGGCCGAAGCGTGCACAGCAGCGTTGCCTCGGCCGCGAGCGCGTCCCCGACTCGGGCTTCCGCCGAGAATTTCATCAGCTCCCGGCCGATGCGATCGGCGCTGACCTGGAGCAAGAGCTGGTCGCCGGGAACCACCGGACGCTTGAATCGCGCATCGTCGATCCCGACGAGGTAGTAGATCGACTTCTCGTCGGATTTCTTTTCGGCGGTGCGGAAGGCCAGCACCGCCGCGGCCTGGGCGAGCGCCTCCACCACCAGCACGCCCGGCATCACGGGGAGGCGCGGAAAGTGCCCGATGAAAAAGGGTTCGTTGATGGTGACGTTCTTGAGCGCGAGGATGCGCTTGCCCGGCTCGCACTCCAGGACCCGGTCCACCAGCAGCATGGGATAGCGATGCGGCAGCGTTTCCAGGATCGCGCGGATGTCCATCGTTCTCTACCTCTTCTTCCTTCTTGTCGCCGGCTTGGACCGTGCTTCCAGCTCACGGACCCGCATCGACAGCCTCTCCAGGCTTCGCAGGTGTGCAAGCGTTCTTGCCCAATCCCGGCCGGACTCGGCGGGCAGCACGGCAGTATACGTGCCCGCGCCTTTGATCGACTTCGTGACGAACGTGGTCGCAGTGATCGTGACGTGGTCGGCGATCTCGATGTGGCCCATGATGCGCGCAGCGCCGCCGATGGCGCAGTGCTTGCCGATACGGGTGCTGCCCGCCACGCCCGCACAGGCAGCCATGGCCGTGTGCGCGCCGACGCGAACGTTGTGGCCGATCTGGATCTGGTTGTCGAGTTTGACCCCGTCCTCGATCACGGTGTCGTCCAGCGCGCCGCGGTCGATGGTGGTGTTCGCGCCGATCTCGACGTCGTCGCCTATGACGACGCGCCCGGTCTGCGGAATCTTGATCCAGCGCCCTGCCTGCGGCGCCAGGCCGAAACCGTCGGCGCCGATCACGGCTCCGGCGTGAATCAGCACGCGCTTGCCGATCGCGCAGCGCGGGTAGATCGTGACCGAGGGACCCAGGCGACCGTCCTCCCCGATCTGCGCGTCCTCCCCGATGGTGCAGCCGGGGCCGACCACCACACGCTCTCCCAGCCGCGCTCCCCGGCCTACATGGCAGAAAGGTCCCACGGTGACCGATGGCGGAACCACGGCACCGGCCTCGACGACCGCTTGGGGATGGATTCCCGGGGCAGGCCGCTCTTCCGGACTGAGCAACTGCGCCGCGAGGGCGTAGTAGAGGTAGGGGTCATCGCACAGGATTCTCGGCAGCTTCGTCGCCCCTTTCTGCCCCTTCGAAAGGATCACGGCCGAAGCGCGCGTATCGCGCAGTTGCGGCAGGTACTTCGCGGCGGAGACGAAGGACAGGTCCCCCGCCTGCGCGCTCTCGAGCGTGGCGATCCGCCGGATCTCGACGTCGGAGGCGCCGACCAGGTCACCGCCCAGCTGCGCCACGATTTCACCGAGCCGACGGATGCGGGGGTTGGATTGCGTCACGGGTGATCTGCGTTTGAATCGCAGCCGCGGCCCGCGGACTACTTGCCGCCCGGGCGTGGCTCGCTCAGGACCTTGATGACCTTGTCGGTGATGTCGATGCGACTGCTCGCCCACACTACTTGGTCGTTCTGAAGAACCAAGTCGAGCTTCTCGGCCTCGGCGACCTGCCTGACGGCCCGGTTGGCGCGCTCGATGACACGCTCGAACTCCTTCTTGCGTTCCTGGGCCAGCTCTTCGTTGAAATCCCTCTGCCTGCGCTGGAACTCCCGGTTGGCGTCGCCGAACTCGCGCTCGCGCTTCTGGCGTTCGGACTCCGGCATGGTCACGGCGTTCCTCTCCAGGTTTTCCTGCATCTTCTTCAATTGCTCCGCCTGCTTGGAGAGATCCTGGGCGCGCTGGGAGAAATCCTGCTCCAGCTTCTTTTGCGCCTGCTGGGCGGGCGGCGCCTCGCGGAGTATCCGTTCCAGGCTGACGAAACCGATGCTCGTCTGGCCGAGCGCCGGACCAGCAGTCACCAAGAGCCCCATGAGGATGCTGCCCGCACGCGCGAGCGGCTTCGACTTTGCCGTCAGTCCTGACATGGGACAGGATTATACCGGGGCGTCAGAATACGTTGCCAAGCGTGAACTGGAAAACCTGCAGCGAGTCTCCGGGCCTCTCGTTCAGCGGCCTCGCGATGCTGAATTTCAAGGGTCCCACAGGCGAGTTCCAGGCGAAGCTTATGCCCCATGCTGCTCGCATCTGCGACAGCTCCACCTTCTCGTTCGCCCCGTACACCTGCCCTGCGTCAACGAAGACTCCGAGCCGCATCGAGCGATCGAGCGCGCTCCCGGGTACCGGGAACAGGATCTCGCTGGTGGCGTTGAGCTTGCGGTTCCCTCCCAGGAAGACCCCGTCCAGGTCGCGCGGTCCCAGCGATGCGGTGCGGTATCCGCGCACGCTGCCGATGCCGCCCGAGTAGTAGTTCTTGAAGAACGGCAATGGCTTGCTCCCGAAGCCGTCGGCGGTGTCCGCCTCCCCGGTGAGCACGAGCGTGACAAGGCGCGAGGCCGGGTAGAAATACTGGTGCGAGTAGGTCGCCTTCCAGTACTCGAGATCCCCCGGCGGCAGTCCCAGCTCCAGGTTGGCGCGCTGCAGGTGACCTCGAGTCGGCCATATCGCGCTGTCCCGCGTATCGCGCACCCAGCCAGACGTATCGATCAGCGTCGAGTATCGGCTGCCGAACTGGTTTTCAAAACCGAGATAGCGCTGCGGGCTGTTGTCCTCGAGAGCCAGCTTGACATACTCGACCCCGAGACCGAAGAACAGGGTGTCGAATTCGGTGAAAGGCACGCCGAAACGCACCGCCGTTCCGACCGTGCTCGTTCTGTAGTTTCCGACTCCCAGCGAGGCAGAATTGACGTCGCGGCGGTAGAAGTCGAAGCCGCGGCTGACTCCGTCAACCGTGTAGTAGGGGTCGGTGAACGAAAACGAGGCAACCTTGTTGACTGTTCCGGACGCGATCTGGAAGCCCAGGGTATTGCCCGTGCCGAAGAAGTTCGCCTGCTGTACCGAGGCCTGAAGGATCAGGCGGTCCACGCTCGAGAAGCCCACCCCGACCAGGAACGCCCCGGTCGGCTTCTCCTTCACCCGCACGTTGACGTCGACCTGGTCGGTCGTGCCCTGCACCGCGGGGGTCTCGACCTCGACTTCGCTGAAGTAGCCGGTCTTGTCAATGCGCTGCTTGGAGAGCTGGAGCTTCTGGCTGTCGAAGAAGCTTCCCTCGAGCTGCCGCATCTCGCGCCGAACCACCTCGTCGCGGGTGCGGGTGTTGCCCGTGACGTTGATCCGCCGGACGTATACGCGCCGCCCGGGATCGACCAGGAAAGTGAACTTGACCGTGCGCTTCTCCTTGTCGATTTCCGGGGTCGCGTTGACGTTCGCGAAGGCGTAGCCGTCCCTGCCCAGCCGCTCGGTGATCGCCTTGCTCGAGTCGGTGAGCTTCTCCCGGGAGAAAGTCTCCCCGGGCTTGATCGTAACCAGGGGACGCAGCTCGCTCTCGGGAACGAGCAGGTCTCCGCCGAACTTCACCTCGGTCACCTGGTACTTCTCGCCCTCCGTGATGTTGACGGTGATGTAGATGTCGCGGCGATCGGGCGTGATGGAGACTTGCGTCGAATCGATGCTGAATTCCATGTAGCCGCTGTTCAGATAGTACGAGCGCAGCGTTTCGAGATCGCCCTGCAGCTTCTGCCGGGAGTACTGGTCGTTCTTGGAAAACGCCGTGAACAGGCCGCCAGTCGTGCGCAGCTGCATCACCCCGAGCAAGTCGTCCTCGGAGAACGCCTTGTTGCCTACGATGTTGATCCGCCTGATCTTCGCCGCCTCTCCTTCGATGACGTTGAAATTGATCGCGACGCGGTTGCGCTCGAGCGGCGTGACCGTCGTCGTGACCTCCACGCCGTACAGGGCCCGAGTGAGGTACTGGCGCTTGAGCTCCTGTTCCGCCTGGTCGAGAAGAGCGCGGTCAAAGATGCGGCCTTCTTGGAATCCGACGTCCCGCAATCCCTGCTTGACCTTGTCCTTCTCGAACTCCTTCATCCCGGCGAAGTCGATGGACGCGATGGCCGGCCGCTCCTCGAGATTGACGATCAGCACGTTGCCCTGCACCTCGAGGCGGACGTCCCGGAAGAAGCCCGTGCCGAACAGGGCGCGGATCGCCGCCGACGCCTTTTCGTCGGTCATCCTGTCGCCGACTTTGATCGGCAGATAGCTGAATACCGTTCCGGGCTCGATACGCTGGATCCCTTCGACGCGGATATCCTTCACCACGAAGGGTTCGAACGCCCACGCCGACTCGGCGAGCAAGAGCAGGAAGATCGCCGCCCGCAACGCGTTTTTCACCTAGGAAGGATTACCCCGTCAACAGACGGTTGAAGTCGTTATAGATCGCGAACGCCATCAGAAACAGAAGCACCGTGAGTCCCACGCGTTGCCCCAGTTCCATCACGCGCTCGGAAACCGGGCTGCCCTTGAAAATCTCGACGACATAATACAATAAGTGTCCGCCGTCCAATAACGGTATCGGCAGCAGATTGAGCACGCCCAGGCTGATGCTGATCAGCGCGAGAAAGGCGATGTAAGCGCCGATTCCGAGCTGCGCGGACTGGCCTGCGTAATCGGCGATCGTGACCGGGCCGCTCAGATTTCTCCACGACACCTGGCCGATCACCATCTTGCCGAGCATCTTCAGGCTGAATGCCGAGGTCTCCCAGGTTCGCTCCAGCGCCATGCCGAATGCGGCGACCGGGCCGTAGCGAACGAGCGTCACGAGGTTCTTCATCGATTCGGGGTCGATCTTCGGAGCGGCACCGATGCGGCCGATGTTCCGTCCGTTCTCCTGGAACGTTTCAGGCCGCAAGCCGAGTTCGATCTTTTCCCCTCTGCGCTCGACGACGAACCGGACGAGCTCGGCGGGCCGGCTCCTGACGACCCTCACGACATCGGCCCAAACGCCGATCTCCTCGCCGTCGATGGTGAGAATGCGATCACCCACGCGCATGCCTCCCCGGTCGGCGATGCCTCCGCTCACCAGGTTGCCGACCACGGGCGCCACGTCGGGGCGGTCGAGCCTGAGTCCCAGACGGGCGAGCGGATCGCTTTCGAAGCCCTCCAGGTCGAACGCGGACAGATCCAGCGTGCGCCATGCGAGCCGCTGCCCGGAGTCCACCACTTCGAGCCGCGCCGACTGCTTCTCGACAGCGAGCTGCAGCAGCCGCCAGCGAACCTGCTGCCAGCTGGCCATCGCTTCGCCGTTTATCTTCAGTATGATTTCGCCTCTGACAAGCCCGGCCGCCTCCGCGGCAGATCCGGGCTCAGGAGCTCCGGCGATGGGCTTGGCTTCCTGCACGCCCCCCACGAAAAGGACCCAATAGAATGCGATTGCGAGGAGGAAATTCGCCACCGGCCCGGCGGCGACGATGGCGATGCGCCGCCACACGCCCTGGCGGTTGAATGCCCGGTGCGCCTCCTCCGCCGCGACCGGTCCTTCGTGCTCGTCGAGCATCTTCACGTAGCCGCCGAGCGGCAGCGCGGCGATCACCCATTCCGTTTGGTCTGGGCCGCGCCGGAACCTCCACAGGGCTCTGCCGAATCCGATCGAGAAGCGCAGCACCTTGACGCCGAACAAGCGCGCGACAAGGTAGTGGCCGAGCTCATGGAATACGATGAGCACGCCCAGCGCGACGACGAAAGCTGCGATGGTGACGGCGATGTTCATGCGGCGTTGGAATCGAACCGGGCGACGAGCTGGCTTGCCTTGGTGCGCGCCGCCGCATCCGCGGCGAGCATCTCCTCCAGTGTGCGCGCCGGCCCCGCACCGGAGGCATTCAGCGTGTCCTCGATCACCGTGGTGATCTGGAGGAACGGCAGTCTTCCTTCGAGGAACGCGGCGACTGCGACCTCGTTGGCGGCGTTGAGCGTGGCCGGCGCGGCCCCCCCGCTCTTGAGAGCTGAATAGGCGAGGCCGAGTGCGGGGAACCGCTCGAAATCCGGGCGCTCGAAGCCTAGCGAGCCGATGCGGAACAGATCGAGCGAGGGCACTCCCGCATCGATGCGTTCAGGATAGGCAAGCGCCTGGGCGATCGGCGTGCGCATGTCCGGGTGCCCCAATTGCGCGATCACCGAGCCGTCCGCGTACTCGACCATCGAGTGCACCACGCTTTGCGGATGCACGACAACCTGGATTTGCTCGGGCTTGGCGCCGAAAAGCCAGTGGGCCTCGATGATTTCCAGCCCCTTGTTCATCATGGTTGCCGAATCCACGGAGATCTTGCGTCCCATCACCCAGTTCGGGTGGGCGCACGCCTCCTCGGGCGTCACGCGGTGCAGCTCCTTGCGTGCCCGGGCGCGGAACGGGCCGCCAGAGCCGGTAAGGAGAATCCGGCGGATGCCCTTTGCCGCCAGTTCACCCCCCGCGAACGCCGGCAGGCACTGGAAGATCGCGTTGTGCTCGCTGTCGATCGGCAGGAGCGTCGCACCGTTCGCGCGCACGGTTTCCATGAACACCGGACCCGCCACCACCAGCGCCTCCTTGTTCGCCAGGAGCAGCTTCTTGCCCGCTCTCGCCGCCGCCAGGGTGGCGCGCAGCCCGGCCGCTCCGACGATCGCCGCCATGACACAGTCCGCATCGTGCAGGGAGGCGATTTCCACCAGACCCTCCTCCCCTGCGAGAACCTTGCAGCCTACTCCGGCGCTCGCCAAACGCTCGCGCAGACGCGACCACTGGGAGACGTCCGCGACACAGGCGTAGTCTGGGCGGTGACGCCGGCACAATTCGGCCAACTCGTCGACCTGACGGTGCGCGGTCAATGCCACCACGCGAAAGCGGGTTGGATGCCGGGCGATCACGTCCAGCGTACTCGCCCCGATCGACCCGGTCGCACCGAGTATGGCGATGTTCTGCATCTTGCTCATCTGATGAAAGCCAGTACCGCGAGCGGCAGCATCGCCACGGGCGCGTCGATGCGATCCAGAAGACCGCCATGCCCGGGAAGGAGCGTGCCGCTGTCCTTCACTCCCGCCTGGCGTTTTATCAGAGATTCGAACAGATCGCCAATGATTCCTACCACGGCCAAGGCCAGGAGGATCACGAGCAGTCCCGCCGGCGCCACGCCTGCCCATCGGGTATCGGGCGCGCCCAGCCAGGCCCATGCGAGACCGTATAGCCCGACTGCGCCCAGGGCCCCGGCGACCCCTTCCCAGGTTTTCCCCGGACTGATGGAGGGAGCGAGCTTGCGCCTGCCGAATCGCCGGCCGACGAAGTAGGCGGCCGAATCCGAAATCCACACCGTACCCAGGACGGCGAGCAGCAGGACCGGGTGATTCTCGCGCAGATCGACCAGCGCAGCGCAAGCCGGCAGCAGTACGAGTCCGCCGACCGCGAGCAGCGCGGCCCGGCTGTGACCGTGGTGGCTACGCCACATCCACAGCGGCGCAACGAAGATCCAGAAAGAAGCGGAGGCGCCGTAGACCCAAACCGGTCCGTACAGACCGTTCGCCCCGAGGCCCTGAAAATACAGCGGCGACATGAAGAGGAGAAACAGGAGGGCGGTGTAGATCGAACGGCCGACGGGTCCGAGCGCGGCCAGGTTCGCCCACTCCCGGGCCGCGATCCCGAGCAACACCGCGCAAAACACGATCCAGCCCAACCGCGGAAGAAAAAATAGCGCAGAACCGAACACGGCGAGCAGAACGGCAGCGGTCAGCACGCGCGTCTTGAGCATGGAAGCCCGCGCGATCCTGCCCGTCAGGCAGGGAGCGCTACGCGATCCTCCGGCGGCCGCCGCTTTCCCGCTTGGACTTCTCCAGCTGTTCGCTGGTGCGCCCGAAGCGGCGCTCGCGCTGCTGGTACCAGGCGATCGCCGCGTCGAGCTGCTCGGCGTCGAAATCCGGCCACAGCGTGGGCGTGAAATACAGCTCGGTGTACGCGAGCTGCCAGAGCAGGAAATTGCTGATGCGTTGCTCCCCTCCGGTGCGGATGAACAGATCGGGCTCGGGCGCGTAGTTGAGCGCGAGATGTGGTGCGAGCTGCTCCTCCGTGTAGCCCTCGGCGGGAATCGGCTGGGTCCGCACCAGTTTTCCGAGAGCCTGCATCAGGTCCCAGCGACCGCCGTAGTTGGCGGCAATGGTGAGGGTGAGCCCCGTGTTGCGCGCGGTCAATTCCTCGGCGCGCCGCGCGAGCTCTACAACGCGGGCACCGAACGGGGCAATATCGCCGATCACCTTGAGGCGCACCCGGTTCCGGTGCAGGCGCTCGGCCTCCTGCTCGAGCGCCACCATGAACAGCTGGCGCAGGGTCGATACCTCTTCCGCAGGGCGGCGCCAATTCTCCGAGCTGAAGGCAAACAGGGTGAGGTATCCGATGCCGCGTTCGGCGCAGCACTGGGTGATCCGGCGCACCGTCTCCACGCCCTGCTTGTGGCCCGCGACACGGGGCAGGTATTTCTTCTTCGCCCAGCGTCCGTTGCCGTCCATGATCAGGGCGATATGCCTGGGCATGCTGTCGGGCGACGGAATCTCGCGAGTGGAACTGCTGAAGGATGTCATATCCGGGGCGTGTCTCCGTGGAATCAAACGGCGGTCAGTTCTGCTTCTTTGGCGGCGATCATCTTGTCGATATCGGCGATATGCCTGTCGGTGAGCTTCTGGATCTCGTCCTGGGCGCGTCGCTCCTCGTCTTCCGAGACGGCCTTTTTCTTCAGCAGCTCCTTGAGCGCGTGGTTGGCGTCACGGCGCAGGTTGCGCACGGCGACCTTGGCGTTCTCGCCTTCATGCTTGATCACCTTGACCAAATCGCGCCGTCGCTCCTCGGTCAGGGACGGCATCGGTACCCGTACCATGTCTCCCTGGGAAGCAGGATTCAGACCAAGATCGGACTCCCGGATCGCCTTTTCGATCGCGCCGAGCATCTTCTTCTCCCAGGGGGATACGCCCAGAGTGCGGGAGTCGAGCATGCTCACGTTGGCCACCTTGGGGATAGGCGTCTGGGAGCCGTAGTAGTCCACCGTAATGTGGTCGAGCAGCCCCGTATGCGCGCGGCCGGTACGGACCTTCCCCAGGTCGGCCTTCAGCGCCTCGAGCGATTTGTGCATTCTCTGCTCTGCGTTCTTCCTCACGTCGGCCACGGTACTCATGCGCTCTCCCCTGATCGCGGCGATTCAGGCGTTGACATAGACCAGCGTGCCTTCGGACTCGCCGGTGACGACCCGCTTCATGGCTCCGGCTTTCAGGATGCTGAATACGGTGATTGGCAGCTTCTGGTCGCGGCACAAGGCGAACGCGGTAGCGTCCATCACCTTGAGGTTCTTGCCGATGGCTTCGTCGAAGCTCAACTTGTCGTAGCGCTTCGCGTCCGGACGCAGCTTCGGGTCGGCCGTGTAGACGCCGTCTACCTTGGTAGCCTTCAGCACCATCTCGGCGCCGATCTCCGTTCCGCGCAGCGCGGCGGCAGTATCGGTGGTGAAGAAAGGATTACCCGTGCCTGCGGCAAAGATCACGATCTTGCCCTCTTCCAGATAGCGGATCGCCTTGTTGCGGATGTAGGGCTCGACGACCTGCTCTATGTTGAGCGCCGATTGCACACGCGCATTCAATCCCGCGTTGCGCATCGCGTCCTGCAGGGCGAGCGCGTTCATTATGGTGGCGAGCATGCCCATGTAGTCGGCCGTCGCGCGGTCCATTCCGGTCGCGCCTGGCGCGACGCCGCGAAAGATGTTGCCGCCGCCGATGACCACGGCGATCTCGAGGCCCAGCGCTGCCACCTGCGCGATCTCGCCGACAATGCGCTCGATGGTCGCACGGTTGATACCGTAGGCGTCCTCGCCCATCAGGGCTTCGCCACTGAGCTTCAGCAGTATCCGCTTGTATTTCGCGGTGGCGGCCATCTCAGGCTGCTTTTTCGGACTTGTCTTCATCCTTCTTCGCTTTGCTCACCTGTTCCATGACCTCGGCGGCGAAATCGCCCGACTTCTTCTCGATGCCCTCGCCGACCACGTACAGCACGAAGCGCGAGACCGACGCCTTGTTTGCCTTCAACAGGGCCTCCACCGTCTGCTTGTCGCTCTTCACAAATGGCTGACCGAGCAGCGTGATTTCCTTGAGAAACTTCTGCACACTGCCCTCGACCATCTTCGCGACGATGTCCGCGGGCTTACCCGATTCGGCGGCCTTCGCCGCTGCGATGCCGCGCTCCTTCTCCACCATATCCGCCGGGACATCGTCTTTCGACAGACCCTTCGGCTTGGAGGCGGCGATGTGCATGGCAAGGTCGCGACCGAGCTGCTCGTCGCCGCCCAAAACGTCGACGAGCACGCCGATCTTCCGGTTGTGGACGTAGTGCGACAGCCTCCCCTTGGCTTCGATCCTCGCGAACCGCCGGATCGACAGGTTCTCGCCGATCTTGCCCACGAGCGCCGCGCGAGCCTGCTCCACCGTCGGCCCGCCCAGGGTAAGCGCCGATAGCGCGCCGACGTCGGCTGGCTTCTTGGCCATCACCAGCTCGGCAAGCGAGTCTGCGAACTTCAGGAAGTCATCGTTCTTCGCGACGAAATCGGTCTCGCAGTTCACTTCCACGATGGCGCCCGTTCGAGCATCCCCGGTGATGTGAATCGCGACAACGCCTTCCGCGGCAGTGCGCGAAGCTGCCTTTGACGCCTTGTTTCCCAGACGGATGCGCAGGAGTTCCTCGGCTTTGCCCAGGTCTCCATTCGCCTCGACCAGCGCCTTCTTGCACTCCATCATCGGCGCGTCGGTTCTCTCGCGCAGCTCCTTTACCGCATTCGCGGTGATCTCAGCCATTCCCTACCGCCCGTGTCTCTTGAACTTGAAAGGTTTAAAAAAAAGGGGCTGCCAAGCCCCTTTTTTTCGCTCAGCAGCGCCGCTCATTCCTCTTTCCCGCCGCGCTCGTCGACTTCAACGAATTCGTCGGCGGCCGCACCGATGATCTCCTGCACCACCTGGCTGCGCCCCTCGAGGATGGCATCGGCGATGCCGCGTGCGTATAGGCGGATCGCGCGACTGGAATCGTCGTTACCCGGAATCACGTACGCGATGCCGTCCGGGGAGTGATTGGTGTCGACCACTCCGATGACGGGGATGCCGAGCTTCTTCGCCTCGGCGACCGCGCCCTTCTGGTAGCCGACGTCGATGACGAACAAGGCGTCGGGCCGGTTGTCCAGCCCCTTGATCCCGCCCAGGCTGCGCTGCAGCTTCGCCAGCTCGCGCTGGAAATGCAGGCCTTCCTTCTTCGGCATCTTCTCGACGCTGCCGTCCTCGATCGCCGCTTCCATGTCCTTCAGCCGCTTGATCGACTGCCGCACGGTCTTGAAATTGGTGAGCATTCCGCCGAGCCACCGGTGATCGACGTAGGGGGCGGAGCACCGCTCCGCTTCCTCGCGGATGATCTCGCGCGCCTGGCGCTTGGTTCCGACGAACAGGATGGTGCCCTTGTTCGACGAGAGCTGGCGCACGAATTTCATCGCCTCGAGATACATCAGCATCGTTTTCTCGAGATTGATGATGTGGATCTTGTTGCGATGGCCGAAGATGAAAGGCGCCATCTTCGGGTTCCAGTAGCGGGTCTGGTGTCCGAAATGCACGCCCGCTTCGAGCATTTGGCGCATCGTGGTCGACATGAATGACTCCGGTTAGGGTTATCGGCCGCCCCCAGCCCATGACCCGCCGGAAACCGGTCGGGCACCCTAACGGAGGGGGCGGAAAAATTTAGCCGAGCCAACGCCCGGCTAGATTTAAAATGTTATCACGTGGTCCGCAAGAGACGCAAGGTTTTTCCTGTGCAAACAGAGTATTACCCTAACCACCGCCGCTCGGGGCCTGTGCGAGCCCTCCTCTGCGGTTTGCCGCTTCGGTATCGATGACTTATCCTTCGACCTTTTTTTGTCGCGCATGGCGATCCATCTGAAGACGGCGGAGGAAATCCTGCAGATGCGCGTTGCAGGAAAGCTCGCCGCCGAAGTGCTCGACTTTGTCGCGCCGCGCGTCAAGCCGGGAGTTACCACGGGCGAGCTCGACCGCCTCTGCCACGATCTCATCGTGGAGGAGCAGAAAGCCATCCCCGCGCCCCTCAACTATGCGCCGCCCGGGTACAAGCCTTTTCCGAAATCCATCTGCACGTCGGTCAATCACCAGGTGTGCCACGGCATTCCGGGCGAGCGGGTGCTGAAGGGGGGCGACATCCTGAACATCGACGTGACGGTGATCAAGGACGGCTACCACGGCGATTCCAGCCGCATGTTCTACGTCGGCGAGCCCTCGATTCAGGCCAAGCGCCTGTGCGAAACGACCTACGAATGCATGTGGCACGGGATCCGCCTGGTTCGTCCCGGGGCTTTTCTCGGCGACGTCGGTGCAGCCATTCAGCAGCACGCCGAAACCCATGGGTACAGCGTGGTGCGCGAATTCTGCGGGCACGGCATCGGCAGGAAATTCCACGAGGAGCCGCAGGTGCTGCACTACGGGCGGGCCGGGACCGGCATGCGCCTTCAAGCCGGCATGACGTTCACCATCGAGCCCATGATCAACGCCGGGAAGCCTGCCGTCAGAGAGCTCGCCGACGGCTGGACCATCGTCACCAAGGACCACAGCTTGTCGGCCCAATGGGAGCACACGGTGCTGGTAACGGAGAACGGCTACGAGGTCTTGACGCTCTCGGCGGGCACTCCGCCTCCGCCGAAGCACTGATCCATGTTGCCGTCTGCGGCCGCGCTCGCGGATCCTGGCAGCGCCTTCGCTCGCCTGAAAGCGGGCATCCAGGCCCGGCGCGCCGCGCTGCAGATGCGGTTCCGGGAGGATGCGGACGGCCCTGCCGTGCTCCGCGAGCATTGCCGCCTGATCGACCGCACGCTCAAGGACGTCTGGAGACAACTGCAGCTGCCGCCCCACATCGCCCTCCTCGCAGTCGGCGGCTATGGACGTGGCGAGCTCTACCCCCATTCCGACATCGACGTCCTGATCCTGCTGAAGGATCCCGCCTCCGCCGAGCTGGCCGCGAAAATAGAGGAGCTCGTCGGCCGGCTTTGGGACATGGGCCTGGAACTCGGCCACAGCGTGCGCACCGTCCCCGAGTGCGCCGAAGAAGCCGCCAAGGATGTCACCGTCATGACCAGCCTCCTTGAGGCAAGATTGCTCGCCGGAAGCCGCGAGCTCTTCGCGCGCTTCGCCCGTGCCCGAAGCGAATGCATCCAACCCCAGGCCTTCTTCAAGGCGAAGCGCTTCGAGCAGGAGCAGCGCCACACCAAATTCCAGGACAGTCCCTACAGCCTCGAACCCAATCTGAAGGAAGCCCCGGGCGGCCTTCGCGACCTTCAGGTCGTTCTATGGATCGGCAGAGCCTGCGCCCTGGGCCATACTTGGCCGCAACTCGCACGCCGCGGCTTGATCACGGCGGAAGAGGCGCGCCAGGCGCGCCGGCATCACCGCCTGCTCCAGGACCTGCGCGTGCGCTTGCACTACGCGGCCGGGCGGAGAGAGGATCGCCTGCTGTTCGACTTCCAGGAAAGCCTGGCCCGCGACCTGGGCTACTCGGCCACGGCGCACCGCCGCGCGGGGGAGCAGTTGATGCAAGCGTACTTCCGGGCGGCGAAGGCGATCACCCAGCTCAACACGATCTTGCTGCAGAACATCGGCGCCGAGATCTTTCCCGTAAAGACCTCCGACGCCGTGGTCATCAACGACAAGTTCTCGCGCCTGGGAGAGCTGCTCGACGCGCGTCGGGCCGACCTGTTCGAGCGCGACCCGCCCGCGATCCTCGAAAGCTTCCTGGTGATGCAGCAACACTCCGAACTCAAGGGCATGACGGCCAGGACGCTGCGCGCGCTATGGCGGGCGCGCGAGCGCATCGACGCGGCATATCGGCGCGATCCGCGCAACCGCGCGGCCTTCCTGTCCGTGCTGCAGCAGCCGCGCGGCATCGTACACGAGCTGCGGCGCATGAATCAGTACGGAATCCTCGGGCGATACCTGCCGGCGTTTCGCCGGATCGTCGGTCAGATGCAGCACGACCTCTTTCACGTCTACACGGTCGACCAGCACATTCTCACCGTGGTCCGCAACCTGCGCCGCTTCACCATGCTGGAGTTCGCGCACGAATACCCCCTGTGCAGCCGTCTCATGGCGGGCCTGGAGCGCCATTGGCTCCTCTACATCGCGGCCATCTTCCACGATATCGCCAAGGGTCGCGGAGGAGACCACTCCCAGCTGGGCAAAGTCGATGCCAGGCGCTTCTGCCGCGAGCACGGCCTTTCGAACGACGACGCGGACCTGGTCGTGTTCCTGGTCGAGCACCATCTCACCATGTCGTCGGTCGCGCAGAAGCAGGACCTGTTCGATCCCGAAGTGGTCAGGCGCTTTGCCGACATCGTCGTTACCGAGCGGCGCCTCGTCGCCCTGTACCTGCTCACGGTCGCCGACATCCGCGGCACCAGCCCGAAAGTCTGGAACGCCTGGAAGAGCAAGCTCATCGAAGACCTCTTCCAGGCGACCACGCACATGCTGAAGGGCGGAAAGCTCGAGGCCGACCAGTACATTCAGAGCAAGCAGGGCGAGGCCAAGCGGCTGCTGCGGCTCTACGAGCTGTCCGACACCGTCCAGGACGCGCTGTGGCGCAACTTCGACGTCCCCTACTTCCTGCGCTATGACGCGCCGGAAATCGCCTGGCACACCCGCATGCTCCACTCCCGGCCCCGCGGTGAGCAGCCGGTGGTCAAGGCGCGCCTTTCGCCCGCCGGCGAAGGACTGCAGGCCATGATCTATGTCCGCGATCAGCGCGACCTGTTCGCCCGGATCTGCGGCTACTTCGGCTCCGTGGGCTTGAGTATCGTCGACGCCAAGATCTACACCACCCGCCACGGCTACGCGCTCGACACCTTCCAGCTCATGGATGTGGGAAACGAACCCCATCCGCGGGACATGATCTCCAAGATAGAGAATGAATTGACGGGCTGGCTCGCTAACCAGGTCCCGCTGCCGCCGCCCATCCGCGGACGCGTGTCGCGGCGAGTCAAGCACTTTCCGATCGCCCCCGAGGTGCGCATCGTGCCGGACGAGAAGGGGCAATACCATTCGCTGTCGATCACCGCGGGCGACCGGCCCGGGCTGCTCTACGCCATCGCGCTGGTTCTCAGCCGCTACGGTGTCAGCCTGCACACGGCCAAGATCGTGACGCTGGGGGAGCGGGCCGAGGACGTGCTGGTCGTGTCGGGCGCCGCGCTCGCCAACCCGAAAACGGTGCTGCAGTTCGAGACGGATCTGCTCGCGGCGCTCCAGCCCTAGCAGCCCGTCGAAAAGGGGGATACTCCCCCTTTAGAACCCCCGAAATCTGATTTACGACACGGGTCGTTATTCGTCGCCCAGGTCCTGGCCCGGGAACAGGACGTCGACGAAACCGAACAGCGACATGTCGCGGATGCGCATCGGATACAGGATTCCGTCCAGGTGATCGCATTCGTGCTGCACCACACGCGCGTGGAATCCTTCGACGGTGCGGTCCATTTCGGCTCCCGACTCGTCGAAGCCGCGGTAGCGCAGCCGCGAGTACCGCGGCACGACGCCGCGCATTCCCGGCACCGACAGGCAGCCTTCCCACGCCTCTTCCATTTCATCGCCGAGCGGCGTGATCACCGGATTGATGAGCACGGTGTCGGGGACTTCCTCGGCGTCCGGATAGCGCGGGTTGCGCTTGACGCCGAAGATCACCACGCGCAGGAGCACGCCGATCTGGGGAGCGGCGAGGCCCGCGCCATCCAGATGCGCCATGGTGTCGCGCATGTCGGCGACCAGCTCGCGCAGTTCCGGCGTGCCGAACGCCTCAACGGGTTTCGATTTCTCGAGCAGCCGGGGATCGCCCATCCTGAGGACCTCTCGGATCATGGCGCAACGAATGCCTCGATGATCCTGCACGCACGGCCGGCGGCGTCCTTGAGAACTTCCTCGATCCCCTCCAGCGACACGCCGCCAGCGCTCGCGCCCCGGCCGGCGGCGTGATTGACCACCAATGCCAGGGCCGCGTAATCGAGGTCGATCTCGCGCGCCAGGGCCGCCTCGGGCATCCCGGTCATGCCGACGACGTCCGCGCCGTCTTTCTCCAGCCGGTCGATTTCCGCGGCGGTCTCGAGCCGCGGCCCCTGCGTGGCAGCGTAGACCGCCCCGTCACCCGCCGCCTCTCCGCACCTCGCCGCGGCGGCGAGAAGACGCGCGCGCAGACCCGCAGCGTACGGCTCGGTGAAGTCGATGTGCTTCACCGGCGCCTCACCTTCGAAGAAGCTGCTCATCCGACCCCAGGTGTAGTCGATAATCTGGTGAGGGATGACGATCTTTCCCGGCCCGAGGTCGTCGCGGATTCCACCGACCGATACGACCGACACCACCTCGCGGGCGCCCTGCTCCTTGAGCGCCCAGAGATTTGCGCGGTAGTTCACTTGGTGGGGCGGAAGCGTGTGGCCGTAGCCGTGGCGCGCGAGAAATATCACCGGCATCCCGCGGATCGCCCCGAAGGTGAGCGCGCCCGAGGGCTCCCCATAGGGCGTGCGCACCGCCTGGCGGTGCGACACCTCGAGATTGGCGAGCTGCGTCAGCCCGCTGCCGCCGATGATCGCGAGCATGTGCCTCAGGTTTCTTTGACGGCGTAGATTGCGGGCAGGTTGCGCCACGCTCCCGATACGTCCATGCCGCAGCCGAATACGTAGCGGTTCGGCAGCTTCAGTCCGACGAAATCGGGAACCGCCGGCTTGGCGCGGCCGATATCCTTGTCGGTGAGCACTGCGCTGAAGACGCCCGCCGCGCCGAGCGCTCTCACGCGGCCGCATATCGCTGCCAGCGTGTCGCCGCCGTCGAGGATGTCGTCCAGGACGAGGACGTTGCGTCCTCTTACGTTCTCACCGGGCTCGACCTTCCACACGACCTTGCCTCCGAACGTGGCCTTGCCGTAGCGCGAAGCCTGGACGTAGTCGAATTCGAGCGGGAAATGCAGGAGAGGAAGCAGATTGCCGGCGAAGAAGATCGACCCGCCCATGACCGCGAGCACCAGCGGATACCGGTCTCTCAGCTTTGCCGTGATCTCCGCCCCGAGCCTGGTGATCGCCTCGCGTACCTGGACTTCGTCGTACAGCAGATCCGCGCTTTCGAGAATCTTCCAGGACTCTTCGGGTGTCATCAGAGC
The DNA here is from genome assembly GCA_035519135.1 of Burkholderiales bacterium. Taxonomy (GTDB): domain Bacteria; phylum Pseudomonadota; class Gammaproteobacteria; order Burkholderiales; family SG8-39; genus VBDM01. The sequence continues at coordinate 108,460 of DATIWX010000125.1, forward strand.
GTGTGGAGGAAGTCTTCGAATGCTTTGCCGACTTCCGGATGCCGGCGACCGTACGCGACCGTGGCCTGCAGATAACCGAGCTTCGAGCCGCAGTCGTAGCGGGTGCCCTGGAAGCGATACGCGAGCACGCGGTCCTCGGCAAGCAGCGCGGAGATCGCATCGGTGAGCTGGATCTCGCTCCCTGCGCCCGGCCGCGCCTGCGCCAGGTGGTGAAAAATGCGGGGCGTGAGGATGTAGCGCCCGACGACCCCCAGTGTCGACGGCGCGGCCTCGGGCTTGGGTTTCTCGACGATCCCCATGACCCGATCGAGATTCTCGGTGACAGCTTCTGTCTTGACGATGCCGTACTGGGCGGTGTGCTCGCGCTTGACCTGCTGCACCGCGACCATGGGCGACTGATGCCGCTCGAACAGAGCGGTCATCTGCTGCAGCACAGGGGGCTTGCCGTCGATCAGGTCGTCGGCGAGGATCACCGCGAAGACCTCGTCGTTGACCGCGGGTTGCGCGCACAAGACTGCGTGGCCCAGACCCAGGGGTTCGGGCTGCCGGATGTAGATGCAGTTAACCGACTTCGGAATGACGTCCTGGATCAGCGCGAGCAGGTCGGTCTTTCCGCGGGCCGCGAGCTCGGCTTCGACCTCGTAGGCCTTGTCGAAATGGTCCTCGATCGCGCGTTTATTGCGGCCGGTGATGAACACCATGTCGTGGATTCCCGCTGCCACGGCCTCTTCGACCGCGTACTGGATCAGCGGCTTGTCGACGATAGGCATCATCTCTTTTGGACTCGCCTTCGTCGCGGGCAGGAATCGGCTGCCCATTCCCGCGACGGGGAAAACCGCTTTGGTCACTTTTTTCACGCTTCGGACTCCCTCAATATCTTCCGCAAACCTTCCTCGTCGAGCACCGCGATGCCGAGCTTCCGGGCCTTCTCGAGCTTGCTGCCCGCCTCGGAGCCCGCCACGACGTAGTCCGTCACGGCCGAGACCGACGCCGTGACCTTGCCCCCGTGGCTTTCGATCATCTCCGTGGCTTCCTGGCGCGTCAGCTTCGGCAAGGTCCCGGTCAGCACGAACACCCTCCCCGCCAGCACCCCGGCCTTCGGCGGGCGATCCTCCGCCTGCACTCGCACATTCTCTGTCAGCCGCCGTATGACGTCCTGATTGTGCTTCTGCGAGAGAAACTTCGACAAGCTTTCCATCAGCTCCGGTCCTATGCCCTCGAGCACCGTGGGAACGGGCGCTTCCCGCCTTCGCTTGCGAGCCGCGTTTTCCTTCTGTATCGCCCTTTTTCTTTCCGCCACCTCCGCCCAGTCGGCCCCGAGCAGGCCGTTGAGCGTACCGAAATGCCCGGCGACAATCTTGGCGACCTCCTCGCCGACGCCCGGGATTCCCAAGGCGTAGACAAAGCGTGCCAGGCTCTGGGTTTTCGATGCCTCGATGGCCGAGATCACATTCGCGGCCGACTTCTCGCCCATTCTATCGAGTCCCGCGAGACTGCTCGCGTCCAGACGATAGACATCGGCTGGAGTATGCACGATGCCGCGATCGACCAGCTGATCGACGAGTTTCTCGCCGAGCCCTTCGATGTCCATCGCCCTGCGCGAAGCGAAATGCAGCAGCGCGCCCTTGCGCTGGGCCGGGCAGAATAGTCCTCCGGTGCAGCGCGCGGCCGCTTCGCCTTCCAGGCGCACGACCTCGGAGTCGCAGACCGGGCATCGGGCCGGCATCCGGAAGCGGTCCCCCTGCTCGCGCGGGCCGGCCCTGGCGACACCCACGACTTCGGGGATCACGTCTCCCGCGCGGCGGACCGTCACGACATCGCGGCGCCAGACATCCTTGCGGTGCACCTCGTCCTCGTTGTGCAGGGTGGCGTTGGTGACCGTAGCTCCTCCCACGCTCACGGGCCTGAGGCGCGCCACCGGCGTGAGCGTCCCGGTGCGGCCGACCTGGACTTCGATGTCGAGCACCTCGGTGGTCGCTTCCTCCGGGGCGTACTTGTGGGCCACGGCGAATCGGGGCGCGCGCGACACGAAACCCAGCAAGCGCTGATCGCCGAGCTCGTTCACTTTGTACACCACTCCATCGATCGCGTACGGCAGGCGTTCGCGCTTCTCGCCCACACTCCGGTAGAAGGCGAGCATGCCCGGCAAGCCCATCACCGTGGCGCGCTCCGCCGACACCGGCAGGCCCTCCTCGGCCATCCACGCCAGGACCTCGCTGTGACGGCGAAACGGCAGCTCTCCGGTGTCGCCCACGCCGTAGGCGAAAAAGCGCAGAGGACGCTCTGCGGTCATCTTCGGATCGAGCTGCCTCAGGCTGCCGGCGGCGGCGTTGCGCGGATTGACGAGCTCCTTGTCGCCGCGCTCGCGCTGGCGTGCGTTCATGCGCGCAAAGTCTGCCTTGTACATGATGACCTCGCCACGCACCTCGATCGACGCCGGAGGCCGCGGACCGCGCAGCCTGAGCGGTATCGAGCGTATCGTTCTCAGGTTCGCGGTCACGTCCTCGCCCGTATACCCGTCACCCCGGGTTGCTCCCTGCACGAAGCGGCCACGCTCGTAGCGCAGGCTGATCGCCAGCCCGTCGAACTTCGGCTCGGCTGCGTACTCGATCTCGTCTTTGCCCAGGCCCTCGCGGACCCGGCGGTCGAAGCCGATCAGGTCCTCTTCAGTGAACGCGTTGTTGAGCGAGAGCATCGGGGTGCGATGGACGACCTGCTTGAACTCATCCAGCGGCGCGCCGCCGACGCGTTGCGTCGGCGAGTCCGGCGTGACGAGATCCGGATGAGCCGACTCCAGTTCCACCAGCTCGCGGAACAGCCTGTCGAACTCCGCATCCGAAATCACCGGCGAATCGAGAACGTAGTAGCGGTGGTTGTGGTCCTCGATTTCCCGGCGGAGCTCCTCCGCCCGCCGGCGGAACTTTTCCCCGCTCCCCATCAGGAGAACAGCCGCAGCGCCAGCGCTCCGCCCGGCGCGATGCCGCGCGCCTCCAACGCCGTGTGAACCGCCTGGAGCTGCGTGCCGATGGCGTCGAACGCGACCGCAGTGACCGGCTGGCGGTTGTCGTCGACGATGCGGGCGTTGAGCTGCTTGCCGATCCGCTCCGCCGCCTCGCGGAATCGCGCGAATGCTCCGGGCGGCGCCCTCGGGACGTCGATCTCCAGGGTAACCGCGTGTGTAGACAAGGTATCGAGGCTGTCGAGCTTGAACGGAATCGGCTCGGAATTCTCCAGCACGCAAATAACCGCCCCGTTGGCGTCCTTGCGCCGGAACTTGCCGTCGGGCTCGTCCAGCTCGAATCCCGCCGCCTTCGCCGCGGCGTCGACTCTGGTGCCGGCGAAGGGAGTGTTGTCGTTCGCCAGATGCACCGCGATCCTGATGTCCAGCTCGCTGCAGAAACGATCGAGCTCCTTGGCGCGCGCCAGCGCCTGGGCCGGATCCGGCACGGCAGCGAGCATGCCGAGCGACGTGGCGGCCCCCTCCACCACGGTGGCAAATGCCGCAAGCTCGTCCGCGTCGGCGGCGCCGCGGCGGTCGACCAGCTGCAGGCCCACGCGCATCCTCGAATAGCTGCGATCGGGATCGACCAGCTCCCAGGACGCGAGCGCCTCGTCGTAGCCTTCCAGATGGACCGATCTCGGGCAACGGTCGAACGCGGCACCTGCGGCGTCCAGCATGGATGCTCCGGACACCTCTTCCGGGGACTCGATGGGAACGATGAAGTCGACGAATTCCGTAAGGACCTGTCTCGAGCTGCGCCCGGGCCCGGGCGCAGTCCCCAGGGACGACAGCACCGGCTCGATCCGGTCGCTTGCCGGACGCTCTCCGCCTTGCCCTTCGCCGGTGCCGGAGCGCATCAGTACGTCCTCGTGGCGCGAGCCGAAAGCCGCCTCGGCCCGGCGTTGATAGCGGCGTTCCTGCCACTTGTTGTAGAAGAATACGCCCGCGACGACGAGGGTGCCGATGGCGATGAGGCCGAATTGCAGCTCGCCCATGTCAGGCTTCCTCAGGCGGCGGCGGGTTCTTCCCGCAGCTTCAGAGCTTCATCGATATCCACCGCCACCACGCGCGAGACGCCGCGCTCCTGCATGGTGACACCGATCAGCTGATGCGCCATCTCCATGGTGATCTTGTTGTGGCTGATGAACAGGAACTGTGTCTGCTGCGACATCTTGGTGACCAGATTGCAGAAGCGCTCGGTGTTGGCGTCATCGAGCGGCGCATCGACTTCGTCGAGCAGGCAAAAAGGCGCCGGGTTGAGCTGGAACATCGAAAAGACCAGGGCGATCGCGGTGAGCGCCTTCTCCCCGCCCGAGAGCAGATGGATAGTCGTGTTCTTCTTCCCGGGCGGACGCGCGAGCACCTGCACGCCGCAGTCCAGGATTTCCTCTCCGCTCATGGTGAGCTGGGCCTCGCCGCCTCCAAACAGCGCGGGGAACATCTCACCGAAGTGGCCGTTGACCGTGTCGAAGGTCGCCTGCAGCAGGTCGCGTGTCTCCCGGTCGATTCGCCGGATGGCGTTCTCCAGCGTCTCGAGTGCCGTGCCGAGATCGGCCGCCTGGGCGTCGAGGAACTGCTTGCGCTCCTGGCTCGCCGAGAGCTCCTCCAGGGCCGCCATGTTGATCGCACCCAGCTCCGCGATGGCATTCGAGAGTCGCGTGATCTCGCCCTGCAGGGGCGCCGCCTTTTGTCCTTCCTTCATTGCCGCCGAAAGAGCAGCCTCGTCAGCCCCGGCCTCGCGCAACTGCTGGTCGAACTGCTCGCCGTTGATTTGCGCCGCCTGTTCCTTCAGCCGTAGCTCGGCGATGCGGTCCCGCAGAGGTTGCAGCTTGTGCTCGAGACCCAGCCGTGCTTCCTCCGAGGCACGCAGCCTTGCTGCGATCTCCTCCTGCCGGTTGCGGACCTCGGCGAGGCTCTGCTCGCGCGCCATCCGGGCTTCCAGTCCCTTCTGAAGCTGGTTTCGCAAGGCCGCGTCGTCGATGCTCGCCAGTTCGGCCTGGAGTTGCCTCACGCTCTGGTCGGTCTGGCCTGCTTGTTGATGTAATGTATCAAGAGATTTATTGATATCGCTGATTTTACTAATACATTCTTTCTCTTGGAATCCAGCCATCTGCGTGTCGCGCTCAGCCTGCTGCACCGCTTGCCGCTGCCTCTCGAGCGTGCTTTCCGCCACCTCGTGCTCCTTCTGGCTCAGCTCGACCCTGCGGTACAGCTCGTCGATCTGGGCTTGGTGCTGCTCCAGGCTCGCCTCGGCCGCCGACTGGGCCGAGCGCTCCTGGGTCTGCAATGCGGCAATCTCCGCGAGCTCCTCCTCGATCTGCCGGCTGCGCTCCTGGTAGCGCTCCTCGCCCTGGGTCAGCTTGAGGCGCTCCAGCTCACGCTCATGGTGGCGCTGCTTCAAGGCCATGCCTGCGGCGCGCAGCCTGGCGAGCCCTTCGTCGTGCTCGCTCAGGGAGTGCTCCAGCCCGGACAGTTCCTCGCGCTTCTTCTCTATCTCGCCCTCGAGCCGGCCCGCCTCCTGTCCCAGCGCCTCGATTTCGCGCTGCCGCGCGAGGATGCCTGTGTCGGCCGGGTCGGGAGCGTGGAAGCTCACCCCGAAACGGCCGAATTGGTGGCCCTCACGGTTGACCAGAACGGCATGCGGCGACAGCTCCATCCGGGTCAGCAGGCGCGGCACCCCCTCGACGGCGTAGTACGGAGCAAGCCATGCGGAGACCACCGCGGCCACCGCCGGCTCGGCCGACTTGACGTAGTCGGCAAGCGGCGTGAGCCCTTTTTCGCGCCGCAGATCCGCAGCGGAGCCGGGGCTGAAGGCACTCACCCTCGCCGGGGGCGGGTCTTCCAGCAGACGCTGCAGCAGCTCGGGGTCGGACATCTCCATTGCGTGAAGGCGCTCGCGCAGCACCGATTCCACAGCGGTCTCCCATCCCTGCTCGACGCGGATCTTCTGCCACAGCCGCGGCTTGGAGGCGAGCTGGTGCCGGTCGATCCACTCCTGGATCTTGCTGTTTTCCTCGACCTGGCTCTGGATCTTCTGGAGCGTGGCGAGCTGCCCATCCAGCGCCGACCGTTCCCGCTCGAGAGTCTGAAGGGTCTCGGTTCCCGTGCGCCGCCGTTCGTCGGCGCCGCCGCGCGCCGCCTCCAGCTGAGCGAGCAGCGCTTCCTGCCGGGCAAGCTCGGCGCGGCTTTGCCCCAGTTCCCCGCTCAATCGCGCCATCGCCCCGGCATCAGGTGCAACCAGCTCGGCGCGCTCGGCGAGCAGCTTCTCACCGCGCTGCTCCAGCGACTGCAACGTCTTGTTGGCGTGCGCAAGGTGCGCCTGCTTGACCTGGAACGCCTGCTCCGCCTGGGCGATCAGCTCGCGTTCGCCCGCGATCCGCCCCAGGAGCAGGCGCGACGCCTGCTCCGCCTGAGGCAGCTTGATCTTTTCCTGTTCGAGCCCGCGCTGCGCCTGTTGCAGGGCAGCGCGCGACTCTGCCAACCGAGCCTCCCAGCCCCGGAGCGCTTCACGCTGCTCGACTTCGCTGCGCCGGCCGGCGTCGCCCTGCGCGCGGATCTGCGCCAGCTGGGTTTCGAGCCGCTGTCGGGTGTCGGCGACGAAGCGTATCTCGGTCTCGAGCCTGGAGACGTCCGCATTGGCTCCATAGAGCTCGCCCTGAGCGGCGCCCAGGGCATCCCCCGCAGCGTAGTGCTCCGCACGCGCCTGCTCGAGCTCGCGCTCGGTCTCCCGCAGTCGGGCGGTCTCGGATTCGAGCTCGATATCCGCGCGCTCGATGTCCCGGGCGTGGCGTTGCGCCTCCGCCCGCGCTTCGTTGCGCCGCAGGAGCCACAGCAGGTTCTGCTTGAGCGATCGCTCCGCCAGCAGCTCCTTGTAGCGCCGGGCGACTTCGGCCTGCTTGTCGAGCCTCTCGATCTGGGATCCGAGCTCCTGGCGGATGTCGCTTACCCGGGCAAGGTTGTCACGGGTGTCGGCGAGCCGGTGCTCGGTCTCGCGCCGCCGCTCCTTGTACTTGGATATCCCCGCCGCCTCCTCGAGAAACACGCGCAGCTCCTCGGGCCTCGCCTCGATGATCCGCGAGATCATCCCCTGCTCGATGATGGCGTAGGCGCGCGGGCCCAGGCCCGTGCCCAGAAAGATGTCCTGGATGTCCCGCCGGCGAACGTGGGTGTTGTTGATGAAATAGGAGGACTCGCCGTCCCGCTGCAGCACGCGCTTGACGGAGATCTCGGCGTACTGCGACCACTGTCCCGCCGCTCTCCCCAGGCTGTTGTCGAAGGACAACTCGACGCTCGCCCGCGCCACCGGCTGGCGCTGCGACGAGCCGTTGAAGATCACATCCTGCATCGAGTCGCCGCGCAGCGCGGCGGCGCGCGATTCGCCCAGGACCCAGCGGACGGCATCGATGATGTTCGACTTGCCGCAGCCGTTCGGACCGACCACCCCGACCAGCTGTCCGGGTACGTTTACAGTGGTGGGATCGACGAAGGACTTGAAGCCTGCGAGCTTGATTTGAGTGAGCCGCACGCTAGCAGAAGTCGCTACAGATCCGGATAAAAGAAAACCGGCTGCGCACCGGATTCATCGCCGACAAAACGGAGCACATATAATACCATCTCCGTTTCCGCCGCCGCCCCCGAAATGCCTCCCAGACCGAGCAAGTCGCTCGAGAGTTTTCCCAATCCCTGCCCGGGGCGCGATTACCTGATCCGGATGCAGATTCCCGAGTTCACCTGCCTGTGCCCGAAAACCGGCCAACCGGACTTTGCCACCCTGTTTCTCGACTACGTAGCGGACCGCAGGTGCGTGGAGCTGAAGAGCCTCAAGCTCTACATCTGGTCTTTCAGGAACGAAGGCGCGTTTCACGAGGCCGTGACCAATCGGATCGCCGACGACCTGGTCAAATTGCTTTCGCCGCGCTTCCTGCGCCTCACCGCCCGGTTCTTCGTTCGTGGCGGCATCTTCACCAGCATCGTGGTGGAGCACCGCGGGCGGGGGTGGAAACCTGCCCGGGGATTCGAGCTCGCGCCGCTCGAGGAGCAGCGGAGCACGCGCTGACCCGCGCCGCCGCCCGGCGCAGATCGACATCCGGCCGAATGAACCCGAGACTGAAGTCGCTGCAACCGTATCCCTTCGAGAGGCTGCGCCAGCTTTTTGCGGGCGTGACGCCCCGTTCTTCGCTGGCCCACATCAGCCTGGGGATCGGCGAGCCGCGGCACCCCACCCCCGAGCTCATCAAGCGCGCGCTGATCGAGAGCCTGCCGAAGCTCGCGACCTACCCGCCCACGGCCGGCGGAGACGCGCTTCGCCAGGCGATTGCCGACTGGCTGGTCCGGCGCTATGGCTTGCCCTCGATCGACTGGAAGACCGAAGTCCTGCCGGTCAACGGGTCGCGGGAAGCGCTGTTCGCCTTTGCCCAGGCGGTTCTGGACCCGTCGCGCGGCGACGCGATCGTGGTCTGCCCCAACCCCTTCTACCAGATCTACGAGGGTGCGGCCCTGCTCGCCGGCGCGCACCCGCACTACGTCAACGCCACGCCCGAGCGCGGCTTTACCGCCGACTACGGCTCCGTGCGCGCCGAAGTCTGGCGCCGCACCCAGCTCCTCTACGTGTGCTCGCCCGGGAATCCCACCGGCAAAGTGCTGGACCTGGGCGAATGGAAGGAGATCTTCTCGCTTTCCGACCGCCACGGCTTCGTCATAGCCTCCGACGAATGCTATTCGGAGGTCTATTTCGGCGAAGACTCGGCGCCGCTCGGCGCGCTCCAGGCCGCCACGCGGCTCGGCCGCGGATTCGAGCGGCTGGTCGTGTTCTCGAGCCTGTCGAAGCGCTCCAACGTGCCCGGCATGCGCTCGGGCTTCGTCGCCGGCGATGCTTCGATCCTCAAGTCGTTCCTGCTGTATCGCACCTATCACGGCGGCGCGATGAGCCCCGCGGTGCAGGATGCAAGCGTCGCAGCCTGGCGCGACGAGGCTCACGTGCGCGAGAACCGCGGCAAATACGCGGACAAGTTCGCGCGCGTCACCCCGCTGATGCAGGCCGCGCTGAAAGTGGAACCCCCCGAAGCCGGCTTCTATCTGTGGGCGCCGACACCGATCGCGGACACCGAATTCGCGCGGCGCCTCTACGCCGAGCAGCACGTCACCGTGCTGCCCGGGAGCTTTCTTGCGCGTGAGTCGGGCGGTATCAACCCCGGCGCGAACCGCGTGAGGATGGCCCTGGTCGCAGAGACCGACGAGTGCCTCGAGGCCGCCCGCCGTATCGTAGAATTCGCGAAGACCCTTTGAAGCGGACCGGATGGATCAACTTCAGGACATCATAGAGCGGGCCTGGGAGGAGCGCGCGAACCTCGCCCCGGGCTCCGCGCCGGCGACGATCGGCGAAGCCGTCGAGCGCGTGCTCGACCAGCTCGACCACGGGAAGCTGAGGGTCGCGGAAAAGGTGGGCGGGACCTGGACCACGCACCAGTGGATCAAGAAGGCGGTCCTGCTCTCCTTCCGGCTGGAGAGCAACCGGCCGATTCACGCGGGGGCGCTGCAGTTCTACGACAAGGTGCCGACCAAGTTCGAGCGCTACGACCAGGAGCAGTTCGAGCGCGGCGGCTTCCGCGTCGTCCCTCCCGCCGTGGCGCGCCGCGGCGCGTATGTGGCGAAGAACGTCGTTCTCATGCCTTCCTACGTGAATGTCGGCGCCTACGTGGACGAGGGCACGATGGTCGACACATGGGCTACGGTGGGATCATGCGCCCAGATCGGCAGGAACGTGCATCTGTCCGGAGGCGTGGGCATCGGCGGCGTGCTGGAGCCGCTTCAGGCCAATCCGACGATCATCGAGGACAACTGCTTTATCGGCGCACGCTCGGAGATCGTCGAAGGCGTGGTCGTCGAGGAGAATGCGGTGATCTCGATGGGTGTCTTCATCGGCGCGAGCACCCGGATCTTCGACCGCGCGAGCGGGAAGATTCTCCACGGACGCGTTCCGGCCGGATCGGTGGTCGTGCCCGGCACCCTGCCGTCCGCGGACGGCAAATACGGCCTATACTGTGCCGTGATCGTGAAGCAGGTCGACGCCAAGACCCGCGCCAAGACCAGCATCAACGAGCTGCTGCGCGGCGAGTAGAACCTGGAGGGAGCCCGCATGTCCGCGATGAAGCGACTGTTCCAGCTCATGGCCGATAAGAAGGCCTCAGACATCTTTCTTTCGGTCGGCGCCCCGATCAATATCAAGATCAACGGCAATGTCCTGCCCATCAATCAGCAGATGATGGACTCGGCTACCGTGCGCGGCCTGCTCTACGAGGTGGTCGACGACCGGCAGAAAAGAGACTACGAGGGTACGCTCGAGCTGAACACCGGCTTCACCTTCCCGGGGGTGGGCAGCTTCCGCATCAGCGCTTTCCAGCAGAAAGGCTCGCCCGCGGTGGTGGTGCGCTTCATCCCCGCCACCATTCCGCCGATCGACACCTTGGGGCTGCCGCCGGTTCTGAAGGACCTGATCCTCGAGAAGCGCGGCCTGATCCTCATGGTCGGGGCGACCGGCTCGGGAAAATCGACGACGCTCGCAGCCATGCTCGACTATCGCAACGAGCAGCGGACCGGCCATATCTTCACGCTCGAGGATCCGATCGAGTTCGTATTCCAGAACAAGAAGTCGATCGTGAACCAGCGCGAGGTCGGGACCGACACCCTCGACATGAAAACGGGTCTGAAGAACGCCCTGCGCCAGGCGCCCGACGCCATATTGATCGGCGAGGTGCGCGACAAGGAAGGCATGACTTCGGCGATCCAGTACGCCCAGTCGGGGCACCTGTGCCTCGCGACGCTGCACGCCAACAACAGCTACCACGCGATGAACCGCATCATCAGCTTCTACCCCCTGGAGAGCCGCAGCGCGCTGCTGCAGGACCTGTCGGCGACCCTCAAGTGCGTGATCTCGCAGCGCCTGGTGAAGAACGTGAAAGGCACCCGCTCGGCCGCCGTGGAGGTCATGCTCAACAGCCGCTACATCGCCGAGCTGATCGAGAAGGGCGAGATCAACCAGATGAAGGAAGCGATGGAAAAAGCGCTGACGCCGGGCTCCCAGACCTTCGAGCAGTCGCTGTTCAAGATGATCGGCGAGGGCATCGTGACCCAGGAGGAAGCCCTTGCGAACGCCGACTCGGCGAACAACCTGCTGTGGCTGATCAACAATACCGAGGCCGGCGCGGCCCTTGTGGCCGGCAGCGAGAGGAAGGCCGAGGCCAAGCCCGCCATGGATCCCAACACGACCTACAGCAATTTCAAGCTCGGCGAGACCGAGGACGCCTAGCAAGCGATGCACCATCCCAGGACCCAGCGCTATGGCGGCTGAAGCGGCCGCCACCCTCCGGCTCACGCGCGAGCTGATCGCGCGCCGCTCGATCACCCCGAAGGATGAAGGCTGCCAGGCGCTGCTCGGCGAGCGCCTGGCGCGCCTGGGCTTCAAGCTCGAGCCGGTCCGGCGCGGCGAGGTGACCAATCTCTGGGCGCGCCGCGGCACCTCGCGTCCTCTCCTCTGCTTCATCGGCCATACCGACGTCGTTCCGACCGGTCCGCTCGACCAGTGGCACAGCGACCCCTTCGTTCCCACCGAGCGCGAAGGCAAGCTCTTCGGGCGGGGCGCCGCAGACATGAAGACCTCGATCGCTGCCTTCGTCGTGGCGGTCGAGGATTTCCTCGCGGAGCACGCCTCGCACAAGGGCTCGATCGCGCTGCTCATCACCTCCGACGAGGAGGGCCCGGCCATGGACGGTACCGTCAAGGTGGTCGAGCTGCTGAAAAGCCGCGGTGAGCACATCGACTATTGCGTCGTGGGCGAGCCGACCTGCGCCGAGAAGCTCGGGGACACCATCAAGAACGGACGCCGCGGCTCGCTCGGCGGAGTCCTGCGGGTCAAGGGCGTGCAGGCGCACATCGCCTATCCGCACCTGGGGAAGAACCCGGTCCATCTCGTTGCGCCGGCGCTCGCCGAGCTCGCCGCCACCGAATGGGACAAAGGCAACGAATCCTTTCCGCCCACCACCTGGCAGATCTCGAACATCCATGCCGGGACCGGAGCCGACAACGTCACCCCCAACGACGTCGAGATCAAGTTCAACTTCCGCTTCGGTACCGCGAGCACCGCCGACAGCCTGAAGACGCGCGTCCACGCGGTGCTCGACCGCCACGAGCTCGAATACCGGCTCGACTGGACGCTGTCCGCGGCGCCCTATCTCACGCCGCGCGGCAAGCTGGTTGACGCGCTGTCGGCAGCGATCCGGGACGTCACCGGCGCGGCGCCCGACGTCAGCACCACGGGCGGAACCTCGGACGGGCGCTTCATCGCCCAGATCTGCAGCGAAGTCGTGGAGTTCGGTCCGGTAAACGCCACCATCCACAAGCTCAACGAGCACATCGATCTCGCCGCGATCGAGCCGCTGCGCGAGATCTACCTGCGCCTGCTGGCACGGCTCCTCGCATCCTGACGCGCTCCCCTCTTACCCTGCGCGACTGGCTCACCGCGGCCGAGCGCCGGCTGCGGGCGGCTCGCCTGCACTTCGGACATGGCGCCCACAATGCCCGCGACGAGGCGGCGTGGCTGCTTGCGCACGTGCTCCGGCTTTCCCACGAGGACCTGGCGCGGTCGGCAAATCGCGAGCTGACCGTTCCGGAGCAGCGCAAGGCCCTGCGCCTGATCGACGAACGCGTGCGCACGCGAAAACCCCTGGCCTATCTGATCCATGAGGCCTGGCTCGGCGATTACCGCTTCTACGTCGACGAGCGCGTGCTCGTGCCGCGCTCCTTCGTCGCCGAGCTGCTGCGCGATCGGCTCAAGCCCTGGACTTCTGGACCGGTGATCCGGGCACTCGATCTGTGCACCGGCTCCGGCTGTCTTGCGATTCTCCTGGCCCTCGCCTTTCCGCGCGCCGCGGTCGATGCGAGCGACATCTCGCGCGCCGCGCTCGCCGTCGCCCGAAAGAACATCTCGGCCTATGGCCTGGGCCGCCGGATCAGGCTGGTGCGGGCGGACCTTCTTTCCGGACTCAAACGGAAACAGTACGACCTCATCGTCGCCAACCCGCCCTACGTCGGCGGCGCCGCCATGCGCAGGCTGCCGCCGGAGTACCGCCGCGAGCCGCGCCTCGCGCTGGCCGCCGGCGCCGACGGCCTCGCTTTCGTGCGCCGGATCCTGACGAGCGCGGCCGAGCACCTGCGGCCCGGCGGACTGCTCGTTGTCGAGGTCGGCCATAGCCGCAGCCGAGTCGAGCGCGCTTTTCCGCGAGTTCCTTTCATCTGGCCGGAGACCAGCGCCGGTGACGACTGCGTGTTTCTCGCCTATCGCGACGACCTTTACAATAGCCGGCAATGAACGATCCCCGCCCCGCGAAGCTCTGGAATGCCTACGAGCGGCCGCACCTCGATCTGCGCGAATTCCTCGCACGCATCGAGCAGGCGGGCGAGCTGCTGCGGATTCCCAGCGTCCACTGGAACCTGGAGATGGGTACGCTCGCCGAGGCGGTGAACGAGCGATCGAACGCGCCGGCGGTGCTGTTCGAGGACGTGCCCGGCTATCCCAAGGGCTTCCGCACGCTGTCGGGGTCCACCAACTCGATGAAGCGGCTCGCGATCACCCTCGGCTTCCCGGTTCCCGCGCATCCGCTGGACGTGGTGCGCGCCTACCGCGACCGCATGAAGACCCACGCCCCCATCCCGCCGCACGTGGTCGGCAAGGGCCCGGTGCTGGAGAACGTGCTCTCCGGGAACGACGTCGACGTGCTCAAGTTTCCCGTTCCCTTCCTCCACGAGCTCGACGGCGGGCGCTACATCGGCACCGACGACCTGGTGATCATGCGCGATCCCGAAGGCGACTGGGTGAACTGCGGGACCTACCGGGTGATGGTGCACGACGCCAAGCGCGTCGGCGTGTGGATGTCTCCGGGCAAGCACGGCCGGCAGATCCGCGAGAAGTATTTCAAGCGGGGCAAGCCCTGCCCGGTCCTCGTTTCCTGCGGTCACGACCCGATGCTGTTCCTGGCGGGCGGCAACGAGCTGCGCTTCGGGCTCTCGGAATACGACTACGCGGGCGGGCACCGCGGGATGCCCTTCGACGTCATCGAGAGCGAGCTCCACCGCCTGCCGATGCCGGCGCACGCGGAGATCGTTCTCGAGGGCGAGATGCATCCGGGCGAGACCGCTCCCGAAGGACCGTTCGGCGAATTCACCGGCTACTACGCGGGCGGCAAGAGCGAGCAGCCGGTGATCAGGGTGCAAAGAATCTATCACCGCGACGATCCGATCCTGACCATGGCGACGCCGATGCGCCCGCCCTCGGATTTCTCCTATAGCAAGTGCGTCATGAAGGCGGGAATGATCTGGGACGAGGTCGAGCGCGCCGGCGTCGCCGGCGTGCAAGGCGTGTGGTGCCACGAGGCGGGCGGCGCGCGCATGTTCAACGTGATCGCCATCAAGCAGGCCTACGCCGGGCATGCAAGGCAGGCGGCGATGGCCGCGGCGAGCTGCCAGTCGGGCGCCTACCTCGGGCGCTTCGTGGTCGTCGTCGACGAAGACATCGATCCGACGAACCTGTTCGAGGTGCTGTGGGCGATGTGCACGCGCTGCGACCCGGCCGAGGACATCGACATCCTGCGCAGGATGTGGAGCGGGCCCCTGGACCCGCGCATCCCGCGCGGCACCACCTGGAACTCCCGCGCCGTGATCGACGCCTGCCGCCCGTTCGAAATGCTGCAGGACTTCCCGCCCGTGGCGCGCGCCAGCCCGGAACTGCGCGCGAAGATCGAAGCGAAGTTCCGCGACGTCCTGTCGAAACTCTAGGCGCCCTGCGCTATAATCCGGCCCCTACGGTGGCCGTAGCTCAGCTGGTAGAGTCCCGGATTGTGATTCCGGTTGTCGTGGGTTCGAATCCCATCGGCCACCCCATGAGTCGGTCCCTCATGGCCCCTCCGCCACCGCGGTTCCCTTCTCCGCGGTACGCGCTTTCCTGCGGCGCGCGATGAGCACGAAGAAGAGCGGCACGAAGATCGTGGCGACAAACGTGGCGGCGAGCATCCCGCCCACGACGCCGGTTCCCATCGAGCGGCGCGCGCCTGCGCCCGCACCCGAGGAGAACATGAGCGGGAGTACCCCAAGAACGAAGGCGAGCGAGGTCATGATGATCGGCCGGAAGCGAAGCCGCGCGGCGTTCAACGCCGCGTCGACCGCCGACATGCCCTCGAGGAAGCCCTGTTGCGCGAACTCCACGATCAGAATGGCGTTCTTCGCAGCGAGCCCAATCAACACCACCAGCCCGATCTGGAAGTAGATGTCGTTCTCGAGCCCGCGCATGGCGACGAAGCCGAGCGCGCCACACACGGCAAAGGGCACCGCCATCAGCACCGCGAGGGGCACGAGCCAGCGCTCGTAGAGCGCGGCGAGGATGAGGAACACCATGACGAGCGCGAGCGCGAAGGCGACCCCCGAGGCGCTGCCGGTGCGCTTTTCCTGGTACGCTTGGCCGCTCCAGGAGATCGCGTAGCCCTCGGGCAGGTTCGCAGCGGCCACGTCCTCCACGGCCCTGATCGCCTCGCCGGAGGACACCCCCGGCTTTCCGCCGCCCAGGACCTTCGCCCCGAGAAAGCCGTTGAAGCGCTCGAGCTGCTCGGGTCCGATCAGGCTCGTTGTGCGGATGAGCGCCTTGAGCGGAATCATCTCCCGCGTGGTGGTGGAACGCACGTACACCGCGCCCAGATCCTCGGGCTGCGAGCGAAACGGCGCATCGGCCTGCATCTGCACGCGGAAGGTGCGGCCGAACTTGTTGAAGTCGTTCACGTAGAGCGCCGCCATGGTGCTCTGCAGCGCGTCGAACACGTCCTGCACCGGTACGCCGAGCGAAATCGCCTTCTCGCGATCCACCTCGACCTTGAGCTGCGGCACCGTGGGGCGGTAGAACGAGTTGATCCCCGCAAGCTTGGGGTGCTTCGCGAGCTCCGCCATGAAGGCCTGGGTCACCTTGAACAGCTGAGCCGGGTCGGGATTGGTACGTGCCTGGAGGTAGACCTCGAAGCCGCCCGCCGTGCCGATGCCGCGGATCGCGGGCGGGTTGAACGCGAGCGCGAGGCCCTCGCGCAGCGCGGAGCCCTTGCGGATCACGTCGCCGGCGACTTCCTGCGCGGTATTCCCGCCGCGCTCGCTCCAGTCCTTGAGCGGCACGAACATCGTCGCCGCATTGCTCTTGTTTCCGCCGCCGATGAGGTCGAAGCCGATGACGCCGATGGTCTTCTCCACGCCCGGGTTGGCGCCGATCAGCTTGGAGAGCTCGCCGGCCATCCTGCCCGTGCGCTCGAGCGTCGCGCCGTCGGGAAGCTGCACGATGCCGAAGATGTAGCCCTGATCCTCGGGCGGCACGAAGCTGCCCGGAATGCGCAGGAAAAGGCCGACGGTGAGCGCGAACACGCAGAGAAAGGCCGCCGCCGAAGCGATGCGGTGGCGCAGCGCAAGGTTCACGATCTGGAGAAAGCGCACCGTCACCCAGCGGAAGCCGCGGTTGAACGGCTCGAAGACGCGCGGCTGGTGCTCGCCTACCCTCATGATGATTGCGCACAGCGCCGGCGTCAGCGTGAGAGCCATGAATCCGGAGATCACCACCGCGAAGGTGAGCGTAAGCGCGAACTGCCGGTAGAGCTGGCCCGCGATACCGCCGAGGAAGGCGACCGGCACGAACACCGCGCACAGCACGAGCACGATCGCGACCACCGCCCCCGAGACCTCGTCCATCGCCTCGAGCGCGGCCTCGAACGGCCGCATCTTTTCCTCGCGCATCAGCCGCTCGACGTTCTCCATCACCACGATGGCGTCGTCTACCACGATGCCGATCGCGAGCACGAGGGCGAAAAGCGTCAGCGTGTTGATGGTGAAGCCGACGGCCCAGAGGCCCGCGAAGGCGCCGATGAGCGACACCGGGACCGCGATCATCGGAATGAGCGTGGCGCGCCAGGTCTGCAGGAAGACGAACACCACGATCAACACCAGCACGGCCGCCTCGAAGATCGTCTTGACCACTTCCTTGATCGATGCGTCGACGAAGCGCGTGGTATCGAAGGGAATCGCGTAGTCGACGCCCTGCGGGAAGGTGCGCTTGAGCTCCGCCATACGCGTTCGCACCGCCACCGCCACCTCGAGTGCGTTCGCCCCCGGCTGCAGGAAGGTCGCCATGCCGATCGCGGGCTTGCCGTCGATGGTGTTGAAGGTGTCGTAGTTGAGCGCACCGAGCTCGACGCGTGCGATGTCGCGCACCCGGAGTGCGCCCCCGGGTCCGCTGGCGCGAATCACGATGTCACCGAACTGCTCCGGTTCGACGAGACGGCCGGTGGCGGTCACCGTGTAGACGAGCGCCTGGCCGGGCGGCGCGGGCTCGGTGCCGATCTTTCCGGCGGCGTACTGTGCGTTCTGCGCGCGCAGCGCCGCGGCGACGTCGGACGGCGTGACGCTGAGGCGCGCCATCTTCTCGGTGTTGAGCCAGACGCGCATCGAATAGTCGCGCGCGCCGAACACGATGACGTCGGCAAGGCCGGGGAGCCGCTTCAGCTCGTCGACGAGGTTGATGCTCGCGTAGTTGGAGAGGAAAAGCGTGTCGCGCGAATTGTCGGGCGACGAAAGGACGACGAGGTTGAGGATGTCGAAGGAGCGCTTCTGCACGATGACGCCGTTCCTGCGCACGTCGTCGGGCAAGCGCGGCAGCGCGATCTGCACGCGGTTGTTCACGTTGAACACCGCCTGGTCCACGTTCGTTCCCGGCTCGAAGATGACCGTGATGCTGAGCGCCCCGGTGGAGGACGCGGTCGAGCTGAAGTAGGAGAGCTTCTCCACGCCCGAGAGCTGCTCCTCGATCGGCGCTGCGACCGTCTTCGTGATCGTCTCGGCGCTCGCGCCAGGATAGACGGTGGTGATGAGCACCGTCGGCGGGGCGATCTCCGGGTACTGCGCCACCGCCAGAAGCTTGGCCGCGACCAGGCCCCCGATCACGATGATGATGGCGATGACGCCCGCGAACACCGGGCGATGGATGAAGAATCGGGACATCAGCGCTCCGGCGGGATCAACCGTCCTTCTTCGCCGCCTGCACCGGCGTCCCGGGTCGCAGCCGCGCGAGGTTGTCGACGATGACGCTCTCGCCGGGCTTGAGGCCTTCGAGTACGACCCAGCCGCTGCCCACCCAGTTGCCGGTCCGGATCGTGCGCTGGGTGGCCTTGTTCTCGGGTCCCACCGCCCAGACGAACCGCCCACTCTCGTTCTGCAGCACCGCGGACTGCGGGACGACGATCGCCTGCCGGTTGCCCGCGATGACCTGAACGCGCACATACTGTCCGGGGAGGACCCGCAGCCCGGGATTGGGGAACTCCGCGCGCATTTGCACGGTGCCCAGCGATGCGTCGACCGTCGAGCCCGCGAAGTTGAGGCGCCCCTTGGCCGGGAAAGGCGTGCCGTCGGCAGTCTCCATGTCCACCTGCGGGCGCTGCTTCGCCTCGCGGTTGCGCAGGCCGGCGAAATCCACCTCCGAAAGCGCGAAGCGCACCCAGATCGGATCGGTGCGGGTGATCGTCGTCAGGAGGCTCGCCTCGACGACGGGAATGACGAGGCTGCCGATCGACTGCTGCGCGCGACCGGTGATCCCCGCGATCGGGGCCGCGACATTGGTGTAGGACAGGTTGAGCTCGGACTGGCGCACACGCGCCCTGGCGACCTGCACGGCGGCATTGCTCTGCGCGAGCGTGGCGGCGGCCTGGTCCGCGTACTGCTGGCTGACGAAGCCTTTGGCGATGAGGTCCTTGGAGCGCTCGTAGTCGCGCTTGGCGAGCTCGTTGCGCGCGAGCTCCTGCGCGAGCGCGCCGCGCTGCTGCTCCAGGTCGATCTCGAAAGGCGCGCGCTCGATGCGAAAGAGAGGCGCGCCCTCTTTGACCGTGTCGCCCTCGGTGTAGAGCTGCTGCTCGAGGATTCCCGAAACCCGCGCGCGCACCTGCACTTCGCGCGAGCCTTCGGTGCGCCCGACCGCCTCGTACACCACCGGCACCTCGCGCAAGGCGACCTGGAGAACGCTCACCGGCACCGCGGGAGGGGCCGCCTGTCCCGCTGGCGGCGTCTGCGCCTCGCCGCGGTTGCAGCCTGCGAGCGCAGCGCCCAGCGCGACGGCGAGCGCACTTGCAAGAGCCTTCATCAAGATCCTCCGGTCGAGTATGTGCGTTTTCCGCAAGCGCAGAAGGCCAGACCGCGCTCTAGAGCGGCCATCCCCTGTCAGCTTTTGAACACGACCGCGGCCAGCCTGTCCTGGTCGATGACCACATCCACCACCGCCGGCAGGCCGCTCGCGAGTGCCCGCTTGATGGCGGGAAGCACGGCCGCAGGCTCCTCGACGCGCTCGCCGTGGGCTCCGAATACCCGCGCGAGAGCGGCGAAATCGACGTCGCCGTAGTCGACCCCGAATAGGCGGCCGCCGTACAGTTCCTTCTGGAACGCGCGCTCGTTGCCCAGGCCGCGATCGTTGAATACCACGCACACCACCGGAATGCGCTCGCGCACCGCGGTCTCCAGCTCGCCGATGTTGCACATCATGCCCATGTCGCCGACCGCCGCCATCACCGGCTGTTTCGGGCGAGCGAGCTTGGCGCCCATCGCGATCGGGAATGCCGCGCCCACCGACCCCCAGTCGTCGCTGTACATGTAAGTGTGCGGCTGGTGCGTGTCCATGAAGACGCGCGCGTGTTTTCCCGCGTTGCCCGCATCGACGATCATGATCCCGTCGTGAGGAAGCGCCTGGCGCATGGCGTGAGCCACCACCGGCGGGACGATGGGACGGGCGGCAGGGTCGAGCAGGCCGGCTCGCTCGGTCTCCCAGTCCTTCTTGAGCTTGGCGACGTCGATCCATCCTTTCTTCGACTTGCCGAGACGCTCCGCGAGCCCCTCGATAAAGCTCAGCGTGGAGCCGACGATCGCCTGCGCGACCGGGAAGACGACGCCGATGTCGGTCCCCGCCATGCTGTGATGGATCAGCCTGGCGTCGCGGCTGATGATTCCGTGCTTGAAGGTGGTGGAAAAGACGTCGATGTGCGCGCCGATGGCGACGACGAGGTCGGCCTGCGGCATGGCGCGGTTGGCGCTCGAATAGCCGTTGCGCCCGAGCGGCCCGAGCGCGAGCGGGTGCGACGTCGGAAACGCGTCCGGGTGATATTGCAGCGTGGCGACGGGGATGCCGGTGCCCTCGGCGAGGCGTTGCAGCGCCGGGAGCGCATTCTCGCGGAGAACGCCCCCGCCGGCGAGCAAGACCGGCCGCTCGGCCTTCGCGATCTCATCGGCGACGCGATCGAGCGCGCTGGCCGCGCAGGCAGGAAGCGAGGTGGGGCGGTAGGCCTCCGGTGCGAGGGGTTCCGCCTCGACCTGCTCGAGCAGGATGTCGCGCGACACGTCGAGGTGAACGGGGCCGAGCGGCTCGGCGAGCGCGATCCGAAAGGCGCGCCGTACCGCTTCCTGCGCCTTCTTGAGCGACGGGATCGAGTACGCCCACTTGGTGATCGGCCGGTTCATCGTGACCTGATCGATGTCCTGGCTCGCGTCCTTTTCCCGGACCCAGAGCTCCTGCGCCCCGCTGATGCTGATGACCGGAACGCAGCCCTTCCAGGCGGCGCCGATGCCGGTGGCGAGATTGGTGACGCCCGGACCCTCGGTCGCCGTCACGATCGCCGGGCGGTTCAGCGCCCGCGCGAAGCCATAGGCCATGAACGCGGCGCCCTGCTCGTGGCGGGTCAGGACGAAGCGGATCTCCGGCGTCGCTCGCAGCACGTCCAAGATCGGGAGGTTCATGGTACCCGGGATGCCGAAGACGTGATCGATCCGCTCGCGGCGAAGGCAATCGACGATGGCTTGCGCGACGGTAATCAGGATGGATCCTCCCTAGATAAGGTACTTCTTGCCGACGGCAGAGGGTACAAGCTCGTTGCCGAATTCTCGTGCCATCTGGCTCAAGGCTCTCCAACCGGTGCAATGTCCCGGCGCCATCAGCTTCAAGCCGAACGTCTTGAGATCGGCGACGGTCTGAGGAATCACCGCCTCGTTTATTCCCGAGAGATGCAGCCCACCCATCGCTCCGTAAAGCGGCACCGCAGGGAACACCGACCTGGCGTGCGTCAGCACGTTGACAATTCCGGCGTGCGAACAGGCCGAGAAGACGAACTGGCCCTTGCCCCGGACGTTCACCGAGACGTATCGCTCGTCCATGATGAGCGGATCCGGTTCCCAAGCCTTCCCGTCGGCGCTGCGCGTGAGGTGATTCGGCACGCCGGCCTCGTAGCGGGTCACCCGGGGGATCTCGCCGCTGACATAGAAAGCCCCATCGGCGATACTCTGCGGCTCGCGCGTATTGAGAACCTTCGCACCCGCCCGCGACAGGCGCTCCGGGTCGGGAACCAGCTCGTTCACGTACAGCTGTCCATCGGGCCGCTTCGTGGCGCGTTGCCGGAACATGCCCGGGTGCACGTAGCAGGCGAAACTCTTATCGCCGCGGGCCCGGGCGATAGACTCGACGGCGGCGAGCAGGCCGCCCGCGTGATCCCAGTGCCCGTGCGAAAGCACGACGGCCTCTACGCTCGCGAAATCCACCCCGAGAATCTCGCTGTTCCGCTGGAACGTAGCGGCCGCGGGCCCGGCGTCGAACAGCAAGGTGCGCGTTCTGCCCCCCACGCGCGCGGCCAGCAGCAGCGAGAGACCGTGATGCGCACAGCAGATGTTCGACCCGGCCAGGACCCGCAGCCTTCCTCCGGTGAGCAGTACCGACCACTCGGGAAGCACGTCCCTGGGATTGGAGGACAGACTGTCGGTGACGTTGTCCACCAGCACCAGGACTTCCAGCGCGTCAACTTCGGCGATATTCAGCATGCTTCTTCCCCGTCGGACTGGCCTTCCCGCCCGATCCTCGAATGCCGCGGATTACACCCGGATCACTTGCCCTGTATCGCGCTTGCGTAACGCTCGGCGGCCTGCGGCTGCGACGCGAAGCGGTCGAGGCGCGATCCCGCGGCCTTGTCGAGCGCGTCCAGGCGGCTACCCGGATCGGGATGGGTCGCGAACATCAGCGCGAGCTCGGAGTCCTTGGGATTGAGGCTCTGCAGCATCTGCAGCACCGAGGGCAGGCCGAACGGGTCGTAGCCCGCGCGCGCCGCGATGACGACCCCCATGCGATCGGCTTCGAACTCGTCGTCCTTGTCCAAGCCACGCAGCATGATCTCCTTCATGCCGCCCAACAGCTTTTCCTTCGCGGCTGCGCTGCGCTGGCCCTGCTGCTCCAGGTACATCGACACGACGTTCGCGCCGGCCTCGATTCCCTTGCCCTTCTTCATGGCGTTGAGATGGTGTTTCTTGACCACGTGCGCGGTTTCGTGGGCGAGCACGCCGGCAAGCTCCGCTTCGTTCCTAAGCCTCGCGAGCAGACCCTTGGTGATCAGCACGTAGCCGCCGGGGGTGGCAAACGCGTTGATGTTGTCGGAATCGAGCACGCCGAATTGCCAGTTGAGGTCGGGCCGCTCGGTGTGCAGCGCCACCCAGCGCCCGACGCGGTTGACGTAGCGCTGGACCTCGGCGTTGGCGAGCAGCGGCGCGGCGCCGACGAGCAACGCGGCGTAGTCCCGCCCGATCTCGGCTTCCTGCTTCTCGTTGACGTCCTTGGTGGCATCCAGGATGTTCTTGCCGGTATCGAAGACGCGGTTGAGATTGAGGTTGAACTGCGCCGAGGCCGCGCCGGACGCAGCAGCCAGCGCGAGCGCGATCGTCAGTGGGAGCATGCGCCTCATGGCTGCGGCAGATAGTCGATCTTCTGGTTGTTGAGCTGGGGATTTCCGGCCGCGAACTTCTCGGCCTCGCCCCGGCTCGCGGCGAAGCCCGCGAGCTTCTTGAGCTCCTCCGGGTTGGGCTTGGCATTCTGGATCTGCTCCTTGTCCAGGCCGCGCACCCCGGTCGTCACGGTCGTGCCCGACGAGCCGGTGCGGGCGACGCTGAACAGCGATTTCAGCCCTGAGGCGAAGCCCGATTGTCCGGAATTCATGCGGATCGAGAGCATGCGCACCCATCCGGCGAGCGTGCCCGAATCGATCTGCGCCCAGCCGCCCTGGCGGGCGAGCACCTTGACTTGCGACTTCTCCGCCAGGGTTCCGACCGTCTCCGCGTCGCTGTACGGCTCTTTCTTCACGTCGGTCTGCCGCACGGCAAAGCCGGTCTCCTGCGCGATGGCCGGGCCGGCGCCGAGCACGAGCACCAGGGCCGCGAGCAGCACCCTCATGCGGACTTCGCCCTCGGTTCGAACAATTCGACTTCCTGGCTTCGCCCCTTCACCTTGTAGGACCCGCGGGAGATGAACGCGAATGAATTATGGCACGCGTCTGCGGTCTCGCGGGAGACCAGGATCCGGGAGTGCGCCTCCTTGGTCAGGCCCTCGATCCGGCTTGCGAGGTTCACCGAGTCGCCGATGGCGGTGTAGTCGAGCTTCTGCTCCGCGCCGATGAATCCGACCACGGCCGATCCCGAGTGGATGCCGATGCCGACGTCGAAGTCTCCCGCCGTCTCTCCCAGCTCCTTCTTGAATGCCAGCAGGACCTGCTCCATCTCGAGAGCCGCCGCGACCGCGTGCTCGGCATGTCCGGGATCTTCGAGCGGCGCGCCCCAGAAAGCCATGATGCAGTCGCCGATGAACTTGTCCAGCGTGCCGCCGTGACGGAACACGACCGCCACCTGGCGCGAGAAGTAGCGGTTGAGCAGATCCACGATCTCCCGCGGCGGGCGCGTCTCGGAAAGCGTGGTGAAGCCGCGGATGTCGGAAAACAGGATAGAGATCTGCCGCGTCTTGCCCGACAGCGATTCGATCGTTTCGCCCTGATCGACGATCTTCCGCACCACGTCCGGATTGAGAAAGCGCGAGAACAGGCGCACCGTCTGCTCCCGCGTGCGCTTTTCGCGCAGATACGCGAGCATCGCGCCGTACAGGTACAAGGCCCACGCGAACAGCAGCGGCACCGCCAGCGGCAGAAGCAGCCTTGCGCCCAGGGCGGCGTACTGCGCACCCAGCAGCGCCGCCGAAACCGCGGCCAATGCGACGCCGGTCTCGACCGCATTGCGCCTCAGCCGGAATGCCGCGAAGACCAGCGCCAGGATGGCCGCCGCGAGGACCATGCGCACGGCGCCCGGGGTCGCCTTCATCGGGCGCTGGTTCTTCAGGTTGTCGATGGCGGTCGCGAGGATCTCCACCCCGGGATAGACGTTGGAGATCGGCGTGACGCGGAAATCCCCGAGCCCCGCCGCGCTGGCACCGACGACGACGATCTTGTCTTTCAGCTCGTCCGGCGCGCGCGTGCGTTTCCTGCGGCCGAAGTCCTCGTACAGGTCGGCGAAGGAGACATGAGGGAACGCGTGTTCCGGGCCGCGCCAGTTGAGGACGATGGATTCGGCGTCGGGAACCCCGAATCCGAGCCCGCGTGCGACCCGTGCGGGCAGCGACGGCAGCCGCCATCCGTGCGCCGGCTTGGCGATCCAGTAGCGCCGACCCACTCCATCGGAATCCGGGAGGAAGTTGATGACTCCCGAGCGCGGCCAGTGCTCCTCGTCCACCGCCTGCGGCGGAAGCAGCTGAATGCGTGCATCGGGCTGCGCCGATTCGCCGCGCTCCAGGCCCAGGACGCCTGCGACCTGCGCGACGGGAACCCCTCCCGCGTCGTCTGCGGCATCGAGGTGCTGCGTCGGGAAATAGACGTTGTTCAGCCCGTTCAAGGCGCGGTTGAAGGCGCGATCGCTTTCGCGGTCGCGCGTGTCCTCCTCGGCGAAGAGGATATCGAAGACGATCGCGCGCGGCTTCTCGGACTCGATTCCGAGCACGAGGTCCGCGTAGACGGACCGCGGCCAGGGAAACTTGCCGGCTGTGTCCTGCATGCGGGCAAGGCTGGGCTCGTCGATGTCGACGATGACGATCTCGGGATCCGGCGCGAGCCCGCTCACGTGGCGACGCACGAAAAAGTCGGACACACGACCCTCGAGACCGTCGAGCAGGTGGAACCGCCCGATCTCGAGGACGACGACCGCCAGCAGCAGCGCTGCGGCGACATGAAGCGGCTTGTCGCGCAGGTTCACGTAGGCGGCTTCGGCAAAGGCTCTGCTTCAGCGCTTCTCGTACTGCGTCGCCCCGAACAGTATCTCGCGCGCCCTGGGATCGTACTGTCCGGGAGGCGTCGTCTGTACTTCGGCAAGCACTTTCAGCGCGTGCTGCACCGCTGGCCGGGCGTTGATCTTGTCGAACCAGCCCTTCACCTTCGGGAACTCGGCCCAGTTGATCCCGTTGCGTTCGCTCGCCCGCAGCCAGGGAAATATGGCGATGTCCGCGATCGAGTACTCCGCTCCGGCGAAGTATGCGGCCTCGGTGAGACGCTTTTCCATCACCCGGTGCAGCCGTTTCACCTCGTTTGAATAGCGGTTGATCGCATAGTCGATCTTCTCCGGGACGGCGTTGCTGCGGAAGTGCCCGGACTGGCCCATCATCGGGCCGATCGACCCCATCTGGAACATGAGCCATTGCAGCGCGACGTACTTGCCACGGTCCTCGTGCGGCAGCAGCTTGCCGCTCTTGCCCGCGAGGTAGATCAGGATCGCGCCCGACTCGAACACCGAGATCGGTTTTCCGTCCGGGCCGTCGCGGTCCACGATCGCGGGGATCTTGTTGTTCGGACTGATCCTGAGGAAGTGGGGACCGAACTGCTCGCCGGTGCGGATGTTCACCGGCCGGATCTCATGCTCGAGCCCGGTCTCCGCGAGCATGATGTGGATCTTGTGCCCGTTGGGCGTGGGCCACGTATACACTTCGATCATTCAGGGCTTCCTTTCTTGCTGGGTGCTACGAGGGAAAGAACTGGCGCGCCCGGCGGGACTCGAACCCACAACCCCCAGCTTAGAAGGCTGGTGCTCTATCCAGGTTGAGCTACGGGCACGGTGTGCTTCGTGCCGCGGCCTCCGCATCGACGACTGCGGCTTCCGGCCGCGAAAAAATGGTCGGGGTGGAGAGATTTGAACTCCCGACATCTTGCTCCCAAAGCAAGCGCGCTACCAGGCTGCGCTACACCCCGCGGCTGGCGCATATTACGCCTCCGAGCCAACCAGGGTCAACGCTGCGCAAGGCCGGATTCGCGGCGCGAAACAGCTTGCAGGATTCGGGTTTCTGGTATCAAATGAATTCCCGATAGCGCAACGCGGAGTCGTTGATTTTGGAGCTGCTGTCCAAGAGCTTCCCGCCTTACCTGCCGCAAAAAGGCGAGGAATACATGAGCCCCGCTCAGCGCAAGCACTTCAGGAAGATGCTCTCGGCGCTGAAGGCGGAGCTGTCGCAGGACATCGATCGCACCGTGCACGAAATGCAGGACGACGCGACCGTGTTCGCCGACCCGAACGACCGGGCCAGCCAGGAGTCCGACATTTCCCTCGAGCTGCGCAACCGCGATCGCGAGCGCAAGCTCATCAAGAAGATCGATGAGACCATCGCCCGTATCGACAAGGACGACTACGGCTATTGCGAGACCTGCGGGATCGAGATCGGCCTGAAGCGCCTGGAAGCGCGGCCCACCGCGACCTTGTGCATCGACTGCAAGACCGTGGAGGAGCAGAAGGAGAAGCAGAGCGGGAAGTGACCCTCCCGCAAAGCAGAAAGGGCGCCGAGGCGCCCTTTTCTTTTGCCGTCCGAGCCCCGCGATGCTACGACTGTGTCGCGGCGGCCGCTTCCTTGACTGCTTTCATGCTGAGGCGCACGCGTCCTTTCTCGTCCGCCTCGAGCACCTTGACCTTCACCTGCTGCCCTTCCTTGAGGTGGTCGGACACGTTGTTCACCCGCTCGTGGCTGATCTGCGAGATGTGCAGCAGCCCGTCCTTGCCCGGTAGCAGCTGCACGATGGCGCCGAAGTCGAGCAGCTTCAGGACGGTGCCGTCGTAGACGCGGCCGACCTCGACGTCGGCGGTGATGTCCTCGATGCGTTTTTTCGCGGCCAGGCCGCCTTCGGAGTTGACGCAGGCGATCGAGACCGTGCCGTCGTCGGCGATTTCGATGGTGGTCCCGGTCTCTTCCTGCAGGCCGCGGATGACCACGCCGCCCTTGCCGATGACGTCGCGGATCTTCTCGGGATTGATCTTGATCTTGATGATGCGCGGCGCGAAGCTGGAGATCTCGGCGCGCGAGCCTTCCAGCGCCTGCTTCATGATGCCCAGGATGTGCAGCCGGCCGTCGCGCGCCTGCTTCAGAGCCACCTGCATGATCTCCTTGGTGATCCCTTCGATCTTGATGTCCATCTGCAGCGCGGTGATGCCGTTCTCGGTGCCCGCCACCTTGAAATCCATGTCGCCCAGATGGTCCTCGTCGCCGAGGATGTCCGTGAGCACCGCGAAGCGCTTGCCTTCCTTGATCAGCCCCATCGCGATGCCCGCGACGTGCGCTTTCATCGGAACACCCGCGTCCATGAGAGCGAGGCTGCCGCCGCACACCGACGCCATCGACGAGGACCCGTTGGATTCGGTGATCTCGGAGACCACGCGCATGGAATACGCGAATTCCTCCGGCCCGGGAAGCATCGCGACGAGCGCGCGCTTGGCGAGCCGCCCGTGACCGATCTCGCGGCGCTTGGGCGATCCCATGCGGCCGGTCTCCCCGGTCGCGTACGGCGGCATGTTGTAGTGGAGCATGAAGCGCTCCTTGTACTCGCCCATGAGCGCGTCGATGATCTGCTCGTCGCGCCCGGTGCCGAGCGTCGCCACCACCAGCGCCTGGGTTTCCCCGCGGGTGAACAGCGCCGATCCGTGCGTACGCGGCAGAACGCCGACGCGCACGGCGATCGGCCGCACCGTGCTGGTGTCGCGCCCGTCGATGCGCGCCTCGCCGTCGAGGATCTGGTTGCGCACGATCTTCGACTCGAGCGCGAAGCAGATGTCCTTGACCAGGTTCGCCTCGGGTCCGCCTTCGCTGCCCACGCCGATCGCTTCGAACACGCGCTTCCAGATGGCATCGATCGCCTCGGAGCGCGCCTGCTTCTGCCTGAGCTTGAAAGCCGCGCGCAGATCGTTCTCCGAGAGCTCGCGGATGCGCTCGACCAGCGCCTGGTCCTTCTCGGCGGGCTTCCAGTCCCATGCCGGCTTGGCCGCCTGGTCGGCCAGTTCGTAGATTGCCTGGATCGCGGCCTGCATCTGCTGATGGCCGAACACCACCGATCCGAGCATCACGTCCTCGGGCAGCTCGGCCGCCTCGGATTCCACCATCAGCACCGCGTGCTGCGTGCCCGCGACTACAAGGTTGAGCTTGCTGTCCTTCAGCTGTGTCGCCGTGGGATTGAGAACGTATTCCCCGTTGACGTAGCCTACGCGCGCCGCGCCGATCGGTCCGTTGAAAGGAATGCCAGAGAGAGTGAGTGCCGCTGATACGCCGATCAGCGCCGGAATGTCGGGATCGACCTCGGGGTTGCACGACATCACCTGGGCGACGACCTGCACCTCGTTGTAGAACCCGTCCGGAAACAGGGGACGGATCGGGCGATCGATCAGGCGGGAGGTCAGGGTCTCCTTCTCCGAGGGCCTGCCTTCGCGCTTGAAGAAACCGCCGGGGATCTTGCCCGCAGCGTAGGTCTTCTCGACGTAATCGCAGGTCAGCGGCAGAAAGTCCTGGCCCGGTTTCGCGTGCCTGGCCCCGACGACGGTGCACAGCACCACGGTGTCATCCATGCTCACCAGAACGGCGCCGTGCGCCTGTCGCGCGATCTCGCCCGTTTCGAGGGTGACCTGGTGCGCTCCATAGGAAAACGTCTTCTTGCTGGGAACTAGCGCCATGATGGTATCGATCCGTTGAAGGGACCCGGGAGCGGGCCCGGGTCATTTTGACGAAGGTAGCGCCGACGCAGGAACGCCGGGCCGGTGGTGGAGCTCAAGGCGCCCATCGGGATCCAATGGGCACCGGGAAAATCACTTGCGCAGGCCAAGTTGCTCGATCAGCTGGTGATACTTTCCGTTGTCCTTCCGCTTGAGGTAATCGAGCATCTTGCGGCGCTGGCTGACGAGCTTCAGCAGTCCCCGCCGCGAATGGTGATCCTTGACGTGCATCTTGAAATGATCGGTGAGACCGTTGATGCGGGCCGTCAGCAACGCGATCTGAACTTCCGGGGAACCCGTGTCACCAGCGGCGCGCTGGTATTGCTGGACGATCTCCGCCTTCTGCATCACGCTGACCGACATGCTCTGCTCTGATTTGTCTCTTCGCGAAAGGCGGGCATTCTACCTTGGAATCAGCGCCTTCCACAAGCTTTTTTCGGCCCGGAAATGGGCTCAAGCGGGCGCCAGAAGGCGCCTGGGCTGCAGCGTTCTGCCGCAGACTTCTCCGGTGCCGAGGAACACCTCGCCTTCGCCGAAAACCGCGACATTTCCGTCCACTGCGTCCGCCGGGACCGCCTGTCCGTGCCGGAATTTCGCCGTGAGGTCCGCCGGCAGGCGCAGCCGCGGCCACGACTCGAGCAGGACCTGCGGTGGCAGCAGCCGCTCCCGCCTCCGGTCCGCCGGAAAGCCTTCGAGATCCTCCAGCTTCAGCGCCTGCTCCAGTGTGAACGAACCCACCGCGAGGCGCTCCAGCGCCGCCAGATGTGCGCCGCAGCCGAGGACCGTGCCGATGTCCTCCGCGAGAGCGCGAATGTAGGTGCCCTTGCTGCACTCGACGTAGAGGTCCGCCGTTTGCCCCTGGAAGCCCTCCAGATCGAGGCGCCGGATCACGACGCGCCTGGCCGCGCGCTCCACGTGCTCGCCGCGGCGCGCGTAGTCGTACAGGGGCCGGCCCTCGTGCTTGATCGCGGCGTACATCGGCGGCACCTGCTCGATCTCGCCACGGAAACGCTCGAGCGCGGCTCGCAGCGCTTTCTCGGAGACCGGAACATCCGAACGCGACAGCACCGCCCCTTCGGCATCGCCGGTCGCGGTGCGCTCGCCGAGCTTGAGGCGCGCCCGATACGCCTTGTCCGCATCCAGCAGTGCCGCCGAGAACTTCGTCGCCTCGCCCAGGGTGATCACGAGCAGGCCGCTCGCCGAGGGGTCGAGCGTTCCCGTGTGGCCGGCGCGCGCCGCGCAGAGCAGGCGCTTGGCCCTCTGCAGTACGGCGTTCGAGCTCGGACCGGAGGGCTTGTCGAGGAGCAGCACGCCGCTGACCGCATCGTTCATTGCGCGGCCTCTAGTCGCCCTTCTTTCCCGCGACCGCGTCGTCGATCAGCTTGGACAGGCGCACGCCGCGCTCGACCGAAGCGTCGTGAACGAAGCGCAGCTCGGGAGTCACGCGCAGCTTCAGGCGGTGGCCCAGCTCCGATCGCAGAAACCCCGCCGCTCTCCGCAAGCCTGCCTGGCTGCGGGCCAGAGCCTCGGCGTCGCCGAGCATGGTGAAGAACACCTTCGCATGCGCCAGGTCGGGGGATACCTCGACTCCGGTCAGGGTGATCATCCCGACGCGGGGGTCCTTGAGCTCAGCGCGCAGCAGGCCGGACAGCTCCCGCTGGATCTGATCGGCCACGCGGCGCAGCCTTTGCTGGTTGGCCATGAGGTGAGAGCGAAGCGATCGGCCATCCTGCAGCGGATCCTGCGTCGCGCTAGGCGCTCCTCAGGATGGCGCGGACGCTAGAGTGTCCGCGCCACTTCCTGGACTTCGTAGATCTCGAACTGGTCGCCGACCTTGAGGTCGTTGAAGTTCTTCAGAGACATGCCGCACTCGAAGCCGCTCTTTACTTCCCGCACGTCGTCCTTGAAGCGTTTGAGCGAGTCGATCTCGCCCGTGTGGATGACCACGTTGTCGCGCAGCACCCGGACCGAGGCGTTGCGGCGAACCAGACCCTCGAGCACGTAGCACCCGGCGACCGCGCCCACCTTGGAGATCTTGAACACCTGGCGCACGTCGACCAGGCCGAGGATGTTTTCCTTCTTTTCCGGGGCGAGCATCCCCGAGAGCGCCGCCTTCACTTCGTCGACCGCCTCGTAGATGATGTTGTAGTAGCGCACGTCGACCCCCGAAGCCTCGGCGGCCTTGCGTGCCGCGGCATCCGCGCGCGTGTTGAACCCGACGATCACCGCTTTGGAAGCCAGCGCGAGGTTGACGTCGGACTCGGTGATCCCGCCTACGCCGGCGTGCACCACATTGACCTTGACCTCGCTGGTCGAGAGTCCGCTGAGCGCGTGAACCAGCGCCTCCTGCGAGCCCTGCACGTCTGCCTTGATGAGCAGCGGGAGCACCCTCACCCCGCCCTCGCCCATGTTTTCGAACAGGTTCTCGAGCTTGGCCGCCTGCTTCTTCGCGAGCTTGACGTCGCGGAACTTGCCCTGGCGGAACAGCGCGATCTCGCGCGCCTTGCGCTCGTCGGCGAGCGCCATGACGTCCTCGCCCGCGCCGGGAACGTCGGACAGCCCCTGGATTTCCACGGGGATCGAGGGTCCGGCCTCCGGCACGGGAGCGCCGCTTTCGTCGAGCATGGCGCGAACGCGGCCGTAACAACTCCCCGCCAGGATGACGTCGCCGCGCCTCAGGGTTCCCGACTGGACCAGTACGGTCGCAACCGGGCCCCGGCCCTTGTCCAGGCGCGCTTCGATGACGATGCCTTTGGCGGGGGCATCCACCGGGGCTTTCAGCTCCAGCACGTCGGCCTGGAGGAGAAGCTGCTCCAGCAGGTCGTCGATCCCCTTGCCGGTCTTCGCGGACACCGGAACGAACGGCGAATCGCCGCCGTACTCCTCGGGCACCACCGACTGGGCCACGAGCTCCTGCTTGACCTTGTCCGGATTGGCTTCGTGCTTGTCGATCTTGTTGATCGCCACGACGATCGGAACCTCGGCCGCCTTGGCGTGGTGGATGGCCTCTATGGTCTGCGGCATCACGCCGTCGTCCGCTGCCACCACCAAGATGACGATGTCGGTGACCTTCGCGCCGCGGGCGCGCATCGCCGTAAACGCCTCGTGACCGGGTGTGTCGAGGAAGGTGACCACGCCCCGCGGAGTCTGCACGTGGTACGCGCCGATGTGCTGGGTAATGCCGCCTGCCTCGCCCGAGGCGACCTTGGTGCGGCGGATGTAGTCGAGCAGGGACGTCTTGCCGTGGTCGACGTGTCCCATCACGGTCACGACGGGCGCGCGCGGCTTGAGCTCGGCCTCGTGGTGCTCGTCGGGCGCGTCGGCGAGCAGCGACTCCGGGTCGTCGAGCTTGGCAGCCTTGGCGGTATGCCCCATCTCGGTGACGACGATCATCGCGGTGTCCTGATCGAGCACCTGATTGATGGTCACCATGTTGCCCAGCTTCATCAAGGTCTTGATCACCTCGGCCGCCTTGACCGACATCTTGTGGGCGAGATCACCCACGGTGATGGTCTCGGGCACCATGACCTCGCGCACCAGCGGCTCGGAGGGCGCGGTGAATTGCGGGGCATTCTCCGCGACCGCGACCGCGCCTCTGTGCCGTCCCCCTTTCGGGTTGTGCCAGCCTGAGGCGCCCTGAACGTCTCCGCGCGTCTTGATCGTGCGGCGCTTGACGCCTTCGTCCTGCCAGACCTTGATCTCCTTGGCCTTCTTTGCGCCGCCCTTCTTCTCGGTCCCCGGGGCGACCTTGGGCTTGTGCAGTGTCGTGTCGCCTGCAGGCGCGGATGCCGGCGCCTTGGCTTCGGCCGGCTTCTGCTCCGTCTCGCGGGCGAGCTTGCGCTCGCGCTCCTGCTTCTCGGCCAGCTCTGCCGCCTGGCGGGCCGCCAGCTCCTCCTGCTGACGCCGCTCCTGCTCGCGCAATTCCGCCTCGCGCGCGTCGATTGCGGCCGCCGGCTGCACCTGCTGTCCCTCGACCGTGGGACCGTGCTCGGACTCACGCTTGACGAAGATGCGCTTCTTCTTGACTTCGACCTGGATGGTACGCGCCTTCCCGCTCGAATCGGACTTCTTGATGATCTCCGATGTCTGCTTGCGCATCAGGGTGATCTTGTTCTTGGGCTCGGCCGAGCCGTGCGACCTGCGCAGATAGTCGAGGAGCTTGGTCTTGTCCTGCTCCGAAAGAACGTCTTCCGCGACGCGCTTGTGCACGCCGGCGGCGCGCAACTGCTCGAGCAGCTGCGCGGGCTGCACCTTCAGCTCGCCGGCGAATTGGGCAACGCTCGTCTGGGCCATGATGCTTGTCTACTCCTGCGCGAACCAGTGCTCGCGCGCCTTCATGATCAGGCTCTTCGCGCGCTCGGCATCGATCGCGGTCAGCTCAACCAGATCGTCAAGGGCCAGGTCGGCGAGATCATCCCGGGTTTTCACGCCCGAGGTGGCAAGCTTCGTCGCCAGGTCCTTGTCCATGCCCTCAAGGCCGAGGAGCGCGGGGTCGAGGTTCTCCGCCTGCTCTTCGCTGGCGATGGCCTGCACCAGGAGCGCGTCGCGGGCACGGTTGCGCAGCTCGTTCACCGTGGCCTCGTCGAAGCCCTCTATCTCCATCATCTCGGTGATCGGCACGTACGCCACCTCCTCGAGGGTCGAGAAACCTTCCTGTATCAGGGTGTTCGCGACTTCCTCGTCGACGTCGAGCCGTTCCATGAAGAGCTTTCTGGCCGAGGAAGCCTCCTCCTCGTTCTTCTTCTGCGACTCCGCCTCGGTCATGAGGTTGATCGCCCATCCCGTGAGCTCGGACGCCAGACGCACGTTCTGGCCGCTTCGGCCGATCGCGATCGCCAGGTTCTCCTCGTCGACCACAACGTCCATGGCGTGCTTGTCCTCGTCCACGAGGATCGAGGAGACTTCCGCCGGCGACAATGCGCCGATCACCAGCTGTGCCGGGTCTTCCGACCACAGCACGATGTCCACGCGCTCGCCGGCTAGCTCCTGGGTCACCGCCTGGACGCGCGCGCCGCGCATGCCCACGCAGGTACCGATCGGGTCGATGCGCTTGTCGCGGGAATGCACCGCGATCTTCGCGCGAATCCCCGGATCCCGGGCGGCCGACTTGATTTCGAGCAGTCCTTCCTCGATCTCCGGGACCTCGAGCCTGAACAGCTCCATGATGAACTCGGGTGCCGTGCGCGACAGCACCAGCTGCGGCCCGCGCACGTTGCGGTCGATGCGCATGACGAAGGCACGCACCCGGTCGCCGACGCGCAGGTTCTCCTTGGGGATCATCTGGTCGCGCGGCAGCACGGCCTCGACGCGCCCGACCTCGATGATCGCGTTGCCGCGCTCGACGCGCTTGATCGCGCCGTTGATGAGCTTCTCGCCCCGGGCCAGAAAATCGTTGAGCAGCTGCTCGCGCTCCGCATCGCGGATCCGCTGCAGGATGACCTGCTTCGCGGTCTGCGCGCCGATGCGGCCGAAATCGATCGGCTCCAGGGCTTCCTCGATGAAGTCCGCCAGCTGGATGTCGGGATATTGTTTTTGCGCTTCGGAAAGCGCGATCTGCTGGGGCGGGTTCTCCACCGCGCCGTCGGCCACGACCTGCCAGCGCCTGAAGGACTCGAACTCCCCGGTATTGCGGTCGATCGCGACGCGTACGTCGGCGTCTTCGTTGAAGCGCTTCTTGGTCGCCGAAGCGATGGCCATCTCGAGTGCGCCGAACACCACGTCCTTGTGGACGTTCTTTTCGCGGGCGAGCGCGTCGGCCTGCAGCAACAGTTCGCGGCTCATGTATCCCTCCGGCATCATAGCTTGGGCACCAGTCGCGCGCGCTCGAGCTCGGCGATATCGAAGGCCATGCGGTCGCCGTCGAATTCGAATTCAACGCGCTCGCCTTCGACGCCGCGCACGATCCCGACGAAGTTGCGGCGCCCGTCGACCGGGCGCCGCAGGCGCACCTGGGCCTCGTGACCGGTGAAGCGGGCAAAGTCCGCCGCCTTCTTCAGCTTGCGGTCCAGGCCGGGCGAGGACACCTCGAGACGGTCGTAGGCGATGCCTTCGACCTCGAACACGCGTTGCAGCTGCCGGCTCACCGACTCGCAGTCGGCGATCGTCACGCCGGCTTGGCCGGTGCCCGGATCCACTTCATGTAATTTCTCAATAAACACTCGTAACATCCTGCCGTTGTTTATATATTCAATGTCCGCGAGGTCGTATCCGAGCCCGCCGACCGTGCGCTCGACCAAGGGCCCGAGCGCATTCACGACACCGCAAAACCTCTGGGCATAAATAAAAAATGGGCTCGAAAGCCCATCGCCAAAACCGCGAAAGTATATCAAGAAACCCCGGCCGGAACAACGAAAACCGCCTGCCGGACCGGGCTCACAAGGAGGCGAGGAGCGAGGCGACCTCTTTCGGCTCCAGGTTCCGCCATCGGCCGCGCCTCAGATAGGACGGCAACACGAAGGGGCCGAAGCGCACGCGTATCAGGCGGCTCACGGTGACGCCGAGCGCCTCGAACATGCGCCTCACCTCGCGGTTGCGGCCCTCGCGCAGCACCACCTGGTACCAGCGATTCGAGCCGGTGCCGCCGCCCGGCGTGATGCGATCGAATCTCGCGGGACCATCTTCGAGCGCAACGCCCCGGGCGAGCTTGTCGAGCTGGTCTCGCGACAGCTGGCCGCGCACGCGCACCGCGTATTCGCGCTCGATCTCGCTGCCCGGGTGCATGAGGCGATTGGCCAGCTCGCCCGAGTCGGTGAAAAGCAGCAGCCCCCCGGTGTTGAAATCGAGCCGCCCCACCGCGATCCAGTGCCCCCCGCGCAGCGGCGGCAGATTCGCGAAGACCGTCGGCCTGCCGGTGGGATCGTGGGCCGTAACGAGCTCTCCCGCAGGCTTGTGATAGATGAGCAGGCGGGGTTCCCTTTCCTCCGATCTCAGCCGGACCGGCCGCCCGTCGAGGAGCACCCGGTCGGCCGGTCCCACCCTCTGCCCGAGCGTCGCGCGAGCGCCGTTGACCGTGATGCGGCCCGAAGCGATCGCCGCTTCCATTTCGCGGCGCGAGCCGAGTCCCGAGCGCGCGAGGACCTTGTGCAGCTTTTCCGCGGGCCCGCGAGGGCTAGACGGCGCTCGTCTGGGCCGTCTCTGCGGGTTCGGCCGGGGCCGGTTGCGGGGCGGGTGTGGGGATCTGCGTGAGGTCAAGCGACTTTGCGATGTCTTCCAGGGGCGGCAGCTCCTCGAGCGTGCGCAGGCCCAGGTCGTCGAGGAATGTCTTCGTGGTGGCGTAAAGCGCCGGACGCCCGGGCACTTCTTTGTGGCCGATCACCTCGACCCAGTTGCGCTCTTCCAGGCGCCTGATCACCTCGGTCGAAACCGACACGCCCCGGATAGCCTCGATGTCCCCGCGCGTCACCGGCTGCCGGTAGGCGATGATCGCAAGGGTCTCGAGCACCGCGCGCGAATAGCGCGGCGCCCTTTCCGGGTGAATGCGCTCGAGGAATTTCTGCAGCGAAGCGCGCGTCTGGAAGCGCCAGCCGCTGGCGGTCGCGACCAGCTCGACTCCGCGTCCCGTCCAGGCCTCGCGCAGCTCCTCGAGCAGCATGCGCATCGTATCGGCGTCGATCTCGTCGTCGAACATCTTCCTCAGCTCGACGATCGGCAAGGGCTCCTGCGCGGCGAGAAGCGCCGCCTCGAGAACTATTTTCACTTCATTCGGACTGAGCATGGGCCAATTTCACATAGATGGGAGCGAAGGACTCTCCTTGTGTCACTTCGAGAAGGCCTTCCCTTGTCAGCTCCAGCACGGCGAGAAAGTTGACGATCAGCACCGCCACGCCGCGCGCCGGCTCGAACAGCTCGGCGAATTCCGCGAAACCGCGTCCCCGAAGGCGCCGCAGTATCAGGCTCATGTGCTCGCGCACCGACAGCTCCTCGCGGGTGACGTGGTGATGCTGCGTCATTTTCGCACGCACCAGCAGCGCGCGCCACGCTTCCTGGAGGTCGACCACGTTGACCTCGGGCAGGCGCTGCGCGAGGGTCTGCTCGATCCAGACTTCGACCTGCAGGAAGTCGCGCCCGAGCTGAGGCAGGGCGTCGAGCTTCTGGCCGGCGAGCTTCATCTTTTCGTACTCGAGCAGGCGCCGGACCAGCTCGGCGCGCGGGTCCTCGCCTTCCTCGGCCGGCATCACCGGGCGCGGCAGCAGCATGCGGGACTTTATTTCCATCAACATCGCAGCCATGACGAGATACTCGGCGGCGAGCTCGAGATTCCTGGTGCGCATGACCTCGACGTACTCCATGTACTGCTCGGTCAGGCGCGCCATCGGGATGTCGAGGACGTCGATGTTCGCCCTGCGGATGAGGTAGAGCAGCAAATCGAGCGGCCCCTCGAAAGCTTCGAAGTAGACCTCGAGGGCGTCCGGCGGAATATAGAGGTCCTGAGGCAGCTCGGCGAGCGGCTCGCCGCGCACCCTGGCCAGACGCGCGGCCGGCGCAGCGACGGTAACGCCGTCCGGCTCGCTCATGTGTAAGCCAGCCCCATCACTTCGCGAACGTCCCGCATCGTCTCGCGCGCGAGCCTGCGCGCTTTTTCGCAGCCGTCAGCGACGATGTTGCGCACCAGGGTCGGGTCGTCCAGGTACTTCTGGGCCCGCTCCCGCATCGGTCCCTGCTCGGCGAGGACCGCGTCTATCACCGGCTGCTTGCAATCCAGGCAGCCGATACCGGCGGTCCGGCAGCCCTGATTCGCCCACTGGCGGGTCTTCTCGTCGCTGTATACCAGGTGGAATTGCCACACCGGGCACTTGTCCGGATTCCCCGGGTCGGTTCGCCGGACCCGCGCCGGGTCGGTGGGCATCGCGCGGATCTTCTTCTTCACCGACTCGGCGTCCTCGCGCAGCGAAATGGTGTTGTTGTAGGACTTGGACATCTTCTGCCCGTCGGTTCCGGGGAGCTTGGAGGATTCGGTCAGCAGCGCCTCGGGCTCGACCAGGATCATGCGCCCCGCCCCCTCGAGGTAGCCGAACAGGCGCTCGCGGTCGGCCACGGACAGATTGCCCTGCTTCTCGAGAAGGGCCCGTGCGCCGGCGAGCGCCTCGGTGTCGCCCTGTTCCTGGTACTTGGTGCGCAGCTCCATGAGCACCTTGGCCCTGCGGCTGCCGAGCTTCTTCGCGGCGGCCTTGGCTTTGTCCTCGAATCCCGCCTCGCGGCCGTAGACGTGATTGAAGCGCCGCGCCACCTCGCGCATCATCTCGATGTGCGGCACCTGGTCTTCGCCGACCGGAACGTACTTGGCGCGGTACATGAGCACGTCGGCGGCCTGCAGCAGCGGGTAGCCGAGAAAGCCGTAGGTGGCGAGATCGCGGTCGGCGAGCTTCTCCTGCTGGTCCTTGTAGCTCGGCACGCGCTCGAGCCACCCCAGCGGGGTGATCATCGACAGGAGAGTGTGCAGCTCGGCGTGCTCAGGCACGCGCGACTGGATGAACAGCGTGGCCTGCGCCGGATCGATGCCCGCGGCCAGCCAG
Organism: Burkholderiales bacterium; assembly: GCA_035519135.1. Taxonomy (GTDB): domain Bacteria; phylum Pseudomonadota; class Gammaproteobacteria; order Burkholderiales; family SG8-39; genus VBDM01. Next base: position 146,878 of record DATIWX010000125.1, read on the forward strand.
TCGATCACCATGTCCCAGACGCTCTCCTGGATGACGTCCGGCGTCTCGTAGTGGGTGGTGAGCGCATGCCAGTCGGCGACGAAGTACAGGCATGGATGCTCGCTTTGCAGCTTCACCCAGTTCTTGAGGGCGCCGTGGAAGTGACCGAGGTGCAGCGCGCCCGTCGGGCGCATTCCGGAGACCACGCGATCTTCGTACATG
>DATIWX010000126.1:0-2460 GCA_035519135.1 Burkholderiales bacterium
GCGGATGATACCAACGCGGCGGATATCTGAGACAATGGATCGCCGGGAGCGATCATGGACCTGAAGGACATCAGCCTGTACGTGGACGACCGTCCCGCCGAAGGCGTGTTCCGCGTGCACCGCGACGTGTACTCGGATCCCGAGCTGTTCGAGCTGGAGCAGAAATTCATCTTCGAGCGCACCTGGAATTTCCTCGCGCTCGACTCGCAGATCGGCAAGCCCAACGATTTCGTCACCGCGCATATCGGGCGGACGCCGGTGCTGGTGGCGCGCGACTCGAAAGGCCGCCTCGGGGCGTTCGTGAACGTGTGTCGCCACAAGGGCGCGCTGCTGTGCGCGGCCGAGGAAGGCAACGCCAAGTATCACGTGTGCCCCTATCACGGCTGGGCCTACGACGCGTCGGGGAAGAACGTCGACGTCAAGGACCGCAAGACGGGAAGCTATCCCGCATCGTTCGACGCCGAGGACCACAACCTCGTGCCGCTCGCCAAGGTTGCGGCCTACAAGGGCTTCGTCTTCGGCAGCCTGTCCGCCGAGGTACCGCCGCTCGAGGATTTCCTCGGCGACATGCGCTTCTTCATGGACGTCGTCGCCGACCAGGGGCCGAACGGCGTGGAGTTCGTGCCCGGGCGCTCGGTCTACACCTTCCGCGGCAACTGGAAGCTGCAGCTCGACAACGGGCTGGATCCCTATCACCTGACGACCACGCACCTGTCCTACATGGACCTGCAGGCGCGGCGCCGCGGCGGCGAGGGCCATCTGGAGGCGCGCCAGTACGACTGGGCGAAGCGCAACGCGGCCGACGGCGGCACCTTCGCGCTCGCGCACGGCCACGCCGCGACCTGGCTCGAGCAGCCCGAGCCCGAGAAGCGCCCGATCTACCCGGCGCTCGCCGAGATCCGCGCTCGCGTCGGGGATCTGCGCGCCCAGTGGATGCTCAAGGCGCGCAACGTGCACGTCTTTCCCAACATGCAGATCGCCGACGCGATCACGCTGATGCTGCGCACCTTCCGGCCGCTCGCGGCCGACCGCACCGAGATGAAGAGCTGGTGCCTCGCTCCGGCCGGCGAGGCGCCCGAGCTGCGTGCCTGGCGGCTGCGGCAGTTCGAGGATTTCTTCAATCCCGGCGGCCTCGCCACGCCGGACGACACCGTGACCTACGAGGGCTGCCAGAGCGGTTTCGGCGCGCAGCCCATTTCGTTCCTGCAGGGCTACGCGCGCGGCATGGCGGCGATGAATGCGGGCGCCGACGACGCGGCGGCGTCGATCGGCATAAGGCCGCAGGCGAGCGTGCGCGGCCGCTTCGAGATGTTCAGCGAAGTCGGCTTTCACGCGCCCTACCGCGAGTGGGCGCGCCTCATCCAGGCGGGCGTCACGGGCAAGAAGGCGTATCCGTGAACGCCCGCGCGCAGGACGGAGCGCTCGCCGCCGGCATCGAGCTCGTCCACCGGGAGGCGAGGCTGCTCGACGAGCAGCGCTGGGACGAGTGGCTCGCGCTGTATACGGAGGACTGCGAATACTGGATGCCGGCGTGGAAGGCGGACGGCACGCCGACGGTGAACCCGCGCACCGAGCTCTCGCACATCTACTACGCGAGCCGCGCGGGACTGGAGGACCGGGTGGTGCGCATCCGCTCGGGGAAGTCCGCGGCCTCGACGCCGATGCCGCGCACCGCGCACATCCTCGGCAGCGTGCTGCCGGCGGAGTCGCCCGCGGACCGTCTGCGGCTCGGCTCGACCTGGGTGAGCCATGTGTTCTTCCCGCGCTCGAACGAGAGCCACGCGTTCTTCGGACGCAGCGAGCACGAGCTCGCGCTGCGCGGCGGCGACTGGCGCATCGCGAAGAAGAAGATCCTGCTCCTGAACGACTACATCCCCACGATGCTGGACGTGTATTGCGTCTAGTGAAAACCGGGGACAGACCACGTTTTCGGTCTTCGAAGGGAAATCGCGGAAAACGTGGTCTGTCCCCGGTTTTCGCGGTCGAAGCGATGCGGCTCCTCGGCAGGTGGACCAAGCTCGCGCAAGGCCACGTCATGTTCGGCGCGGGCTGCTCCTGCGGCGTGGGTTTCGCCAACCTGCGCCTCGCAGACTTCGAACCGCAGATTCTCGACTACCTGAGGACCAAGCACGGCATTGCCGGGTTCGCAGGCGTCGCCGACCTGCTGCGTGCGATCGCGACGCAGAGCGACACCTGTGCCGAGCCGCTCGCGCTGCTCGCCGACCTGGAGAGGAGTATCGATTCCTTCGACGAGCTTCACCGCGGACGGTGATCGACCGAGGCCAGTATGGCCAGGGTGGCGGCATCGGGCTGGCCGGAGAAATACTTGTTCAGGGCGTCGACGAACACGGACTCCGAACCGGCGGCCTGGGCAAAGAGGGTGAGACACGAGCGGAACTTCTGAGCGTCGATCTCGCCGAGCACTTCGCGGGCACTCACCCCCGTGTGCATGTTCATTGC
>DATIWX010000127.1:0-13006 GCA_035519135.1 Burkholderiales bacterium
GGCGGCATGTCGGTGAACCCGGTGCTGTACGCGAAGCTGCCCTACGATCCGCTCAGGGACTTCGTTCCGATCAGCATGGTCGGCTCGTTTCCGCTGGTGCTGGTGGTCAATCCCGCGGTGCCGGCGAACTCGGTGCGCGAGCTGATCGCCTACGCCAAGGCCAATCCGGGCAAGCTCAACTACAGCGCGGGCTCGACCGCCTTCCAGGTCGCGAGCGAGATGTTCAAGCAGATGACCGGCACCGACATCAAGCACATCCCGTACAAGGGCAGCGTGCAGTCGATCAGCGCGGTGATGGCCGGCGACGTGCAGATGACGATCGTCGATTCGCCGCCCCTGGTGCCGCAGCTCAAGTCGGGCAGGGTGAGAGCGCTCGCGGTGACGACTGCGAAGCGCGCCGCGGCGATGCCCGATCTGCCGACGATCGCCGAATCGGACGTGCCCGGCTACGAGATGGCGCTGTGGATCGGCGTGTTCGCACCGGCGGGCACGCCGGGCGAGATCGCTTCGAAGCTCAACGCCGAGGTCGTGCGCATCGTGAACCTGCCCGACATCCGCGAGAAGCTCGACGGCATGGGCGTGGAGCCGCTCGGCAACAGCTCCGAGCAGGTGGCCGAATGGATCCGGCGCGAGATCGGGAAGTTCGGCCCGGTGGTGAAGGCCGGGAGTATTAGAGCCGAGTAGGTTCGATTCGAGGGGAGGGGCGGATGGCCAGCGTGCCGGCCCTGGCAACGGGGGAAAGGGTAGTGCGCGTCCTTTCCGCGCTACTGCTGGTTTTCGTGGCATGTGCGGCCCTGTCTGCGTGCATCCAGCACCTCACGTATGCCGACACCGGCGCGGCCCCGGGTGGTACAGGACAAATCATCATCAAGTTCCGCGATGCGGGTGTGGATCCGTCGGGGCCGCATTTCCTGAGCGAGCTCAGCCGCGATGCCGGCGCCACGCTCGTTTATGTTCGCCCGATGTCGGGCGGGGCGCACGTGCTGCGCCAGGGAAACCCGTCCGACGGCGCCGAGCTCGATAGAATCATTGAACGGCTGGGGAAGAGACGGGACGTCGAATACGTGGAACCGGACCGGAGAATGCGCCATATGACGGGTACGATGCAGTGAAAGACAAATGGCGAAAGACCGAAAGCTTGCTGGCTATTGCGGGGCTGGTGGGTCTGCTGCTGGCGTCGCCGCGTCCGACCCAGGCGGGCGGCCCGGGTGTTTCTGCCCAGGCGCTGTCCCCGTATGAATTCACCGACCGGCTGATCGTCAAGCTGCGCGAGCCGCAGACCGCCCGGGCCCGGGTATTGAGTGCCGATCGCCTGAGCGCGCTCAGTGCCGCGGCGTGGGTCACGCTCGAGCACTTCCGCCCGATGTCCGGCGGCGCCCATGTGCTTAGGCTGCCGCAGCGCATGACCTTGGCAGAGGCGCAAGCGATCGCGGCCAGATTGAAGGCCGATCCCGGCGTCGAGCATGCCGAGCCGGACCGGCGCATGTTTCCCATGCTCGTGCCCAACGATCCCATGTATGTCAACCAGTGGCACTACATGTCGCCCAACGCGCCGGAGAACGTGGCGGGCGGAGCGAACCTGCCCGGAGCGTGGGACATCACCACCGGCGTTGCCGGGGTAGTTGTGGCGGTGATCGATACCGGCATTCGGCCGAACCATGCCGATCTCGTCGGGCGTACGGTGCCGGGATTCGATTTCGTCAGCGATACGAGCATGGCGAACGACGGCGACGGCCGCGATGCCGATCCTTCCGATCCCGGGGATTGGGTCACGGCCGCCGAAAGCGCTGCTGTGGGCGGTCCCTTTCAAGGCTGCCCGGTCGACGACAGCAGCTGGCATGGCACCCACGTGGCCGGAACCATCGGCGCGGCGACGAATAACAGTGTCGGCGTTGCCGGCATCAACTGGACGTCCAAGATCCTGCCGGTACGTGCGCTCGGCAAATGCGGCGGATTTACCTCCGATATCATCGACGCCTCGCGCTGGGCCGCAGGTCTATCTGTTCCCGGGGTTCCGCCCAATGCCAATCCGGCCAAAGTGCTGAACTTGAGCCTCGGGGGAGGAGGGTCATGTTCGGCTACCGAACAAGCCGCGATCAATGAGATCGTCGCCGCGGGCGCGGTGTTCGTGGTGGCGGCAGGGAATAGCCATGTGGATGCTTCCAATTCTTCGCCGGCGAACTGCAACGGCGTGATCAGCGTCGCGGCAGTGAACCGCGCCGGGGGCAGGGCCTTCTACAGCAACTTCGGCATGACCGTGAAGATCGCGGCGCCTGGAGGAGAACAGTCCTTCGCCAATGATCCGAACGGTGTCCTGTCCACCTTGAATACAGGGACGACCACACCTGTAGCCGACACATACATCTATTACCAGGGCACCAGCATGGCGGCGCCACATGTGGCGGGGATCGCTTCGCTGATGTTTTCGGTCAATCCCTCGCTGACTCCCGCCCAGGTGCTTTCCACGATCCAGGCAACCTCCCGCGCCTTCCCTGCCGGAACCGGGTCAACAGGGGGAGACTGCACCACGGCCCTATGCGGTGCGGGCATCATCAATGCCGCGGCGGCCGTGACGGCCAGCCTCCCGCCGCCCAATCCGCTACCCACACTTGCGAATTCAAGCCCCTCTAGTGCAACAGTGGGCGGCACGGCGTTTACGCTCACCGTCGACGGCGGCAATTTCGTAAATGGCGCCGAAGTGCGATGGAACGGCATCGCCCGCGCGACCAACTTCGTATCGTCCGCCCGGCTCACCGCGGCGATTCTGGCGGCGGATATCGCAACCGCAGGTACCGCCAACGTAACGGTATTCAATCCAGCGCCCGGAGGTGGGACCTCCAATGCCGCTACATTCACGGTCAACAATCCGGTACCCGCTACCGTGAATGTGAGTCCCTCTACCGCCGCAGCGGGCGGGGCGGCGTTTGCCCTCACCGTCAACGGCAGCAATTTCGTGAATGGCGCCGAGGTGCGCTGGAACGGCGCGGGGCGCGCGACCACTTTTGTGTCGGCCGCTCAGCTCACCGCGGCGATTTCCGCGGCGGATATCGCAGCCGGGGGCACCGCCAGCGTCACGGTGTTCAATCCGGCGCCCGGAGGCGGAACCTCCACTGCCGCCACATTTACGGTCTTCAATCCGGTACCCGCCGTTGCGGACTTGAGTCCCTCTTCCATCACATTTGGCGGAGCGGCGTTTACGCTCACCGTCAACGGCAGCAATTTCGCAAATGGCGCCCAGGTGCAATGGAGCTTTGCCGCACGTACGACCACCTTTGTGTCTGCCGGCCAGCTCACCGCGGTGATTCCGGCGGGGGACATCGCAGCCCCGGGTACCCACAGCGTCACGGTGTTCAATCCGGCGCCCGGAGGCGGAACGTCGAACGTCGTCTTCTTTACAGTGGGGCCGCTGCCGTCCGGGAGCAGCGGAGGCGGCGGCGGGGGACCTTGCTTCATCGCGACCGCCGCTTACGGCACGCCCATGGCCCCGGAGGTGCGTTACCTGCGCGCATTCCGTGATCAGGTCTTGCTGCCGACCGCGGCGGGGCGCGAGTTCGTGCGCTTGTACTACAGGTTCAGTCCGCCCGCGGCGGACTACTTGCGCGGCCACGACGGCCTGCGCGCGCTGGTACGAGGTGCGCTTGCGCCGCTGGTCGCGCTGAGCAAGCTGATCGTGAGTGGGCCTGATCGCGCGGAGTGAAGCCCGCGCGGGCCCCTCACGCGCGGTTCATCCCGTCACTTCCCACCAGTTGCGGTCGGGGTCGGCGAAGATGAACGAGGAGCGGCCGTCCCGCGACTCGATCGGCAGCGTTTCCGCGGAAGGAACGCTGGAAAGCTCGCGGTGCGCGCGCTCGACCTCGTCCGGCGAAGCCAGGGTGAGCGTGAGGCGGTTCGCGGGGGTGAGGAATTTCCTGCGCTTGCGGATCGGCAGCACGACGATGTACCAGGGCGTGGCGGGATGCTTGATGTACACCGAGATCCGGCCGCCGCCCGCGATCTCCAGTCCGAGGACGTCGCGGTAGAAGGCCGCGGACGCGTCCTTGTCGTTGCATTCGAGGGTGCCGTGGGTGAGCGCCTGCGGCACGTAACCGCGTCCGGGAAACTCGGCCTCGGACAGCTCGCGCTTCCAGTGCGGGCGCGCGATCGTCCGCCCCTCGGCCGCGGCCTGCGGGTCGTAGTACTCGATCTCGAGCGTGTTTCCCCCGGGCTCGCCGAAGTAAACAGAGCGCGCGTAGTGCTGCGCGCGCGGGCGCGTGACGCGGGTGAGGCGGTAGCGCGTCTTGTTCGCCTCGAGGTAGCGGTGCGCGGCGTCGATCTCCGCGGCGTGCGCCACGCGTACGCCGTAGTGGTTGTTGTGCGGCTTGTCGCCCGCTGCCGCGCCCGCCTCGTGCACCACCAGGCGCCAGCCGGTGTTGGGATGCTGAACCAGCGCATCCCCGTCCCCGCGTTCCACGACCTGCATGGCGAGGAGCCCGGTGAGGACGGGCAGCGTCTCCTCGAGCGAGCGGCACTCGTAGTGGCCGTGCGTGAGGCCGACGGGTTTGAGCATGGCGCTACTCGAAGCTCGCCACGCAGTCGATCTCGACGTTCACGCCCTTCCTGTGCGGCGCGGCGCCGACGCAGGTGCGCGTGACTTTCTCGCCCTGCATGCATTCCCGGAAGGTTTCGTTGAACGCGGGGAAGTCCTCGGTGTTCCTCAGCACCACGCGCATGTTGACCACGTGAGCGAAATCCAGGCCCGCCGCCGCGAGCACGCTGCGAAGATTGGCTAGCGTCTGTCTAGTCTGCTCGCGGATGTCGGGGCTCACTACTTCGCGCGTCTTCGGGTCGAGCGGCCCCTGGCCCGACACGAACAGCAGGTTTCCGGCGCGGATCGCCTGCGCGAGCGGCGAGGGCGAGCCCTTGTCGGTGAAGCCGGTCGTGGGCGCGCCGGGCGAGGTGACGATCTGCTTGGGCATGGCCGCTATTCGAACACCGCCTTGACCTCGGCTGGAATCGGCATCGCCTTCAGGCGGCCCGGGTCTTCCGGGCGCGGCACCGCCCAGACGCGGATCTCGTAGCCTTCGACCACGCGCCGTTCCTTGTTGAGGACGGCGTGGCTGATCTTGAAGGTCTTGTCGTTCCACTCGGTGATCCGCGACTCGACCACGATCTCGTCGCGGAACCTGGAGGGCGACAGGAACTTCGCCTGGGCCTCGACGATCGGAAGTCCGAGGACGCCGTACCGCTTGCCGAGAGAATCCCAGTCCAGGCCGACCGAATCCCAGAAAAGCCGCGTGCTCTCGTCGAACCAGATGAAGTAGTTCGGATAGAAGACGATCTTCGCGGGATCGGTGTCGCCCCAGTGGACGATGACGTTGTAGCGGAAGGTCTTCACGGCGGGGCGTCAGCATACATTAGAATAGCCGTCGCAAGGCAGGCGGGTGAGACACCGAGGAGCGAGGCCATGGCGGATCCGAACAAGACCAGAGTGACCATCCTGACCGGAACCTACCGCGTCAAGGGCTATATCGAGCTCACGCCGGGCGCGCGCGTGACCGACTACCTGGTCGAGGCGAAGGATTTCATCGCGGTGACCGACGCCGAAGTCTGGGAGATCGGCGATCGCAAGATCATGAGCGCGCCCTTCCTCAATGTCAGCCGCCAGCACATCCAGATCGTCATCCCGGGGCACTGACCCCATGTCCATCAGAACGGTCGCGCTGCTTCATCCGGGCGAAATGGGTTCGGCGATCGGCGCCTGCCTGGCGAGGCGGGGCCTCAGGGTGGTGTGGGCGTCCTCGGGCCGCAGCGCGGCGACGCGCTCGCGCGCGATAGCAGCGGGGCTGGAAGATCTGGGTTCGGTCGAGCGCGCCCTGGATGTGGCGGACCTGGCCCTCTCTGTGTGCCCGCCGCACGGCGCGCTCTCGCTCGCACGCGAGGTCGCCGGCCACGGATACCAGGGTATTTTCGTCGACGCCAACGCGATTGCCCCCGGGACGGCGCGCAACGTCGGCCGCGCGGTCGAAAAGGCGGGAGCGAGTTTCGTCGACGGCGGCATCATCGGTCCGCCGCCGGTCGAAGCCGGGAGCTCGCGCCTGTACCTGTCCGGCGGGCCCGAACGGGATGTGGCGGCGCTCTTTGCCGGCAGCAATCTCGAGGCGATCGCGCTCGGCGCCCCCGCCGGCGCGGCCTCCGCGGTCAAGACCTGCTACGCCGCGTGGACCAAGGGCGCGACCGCGCTGCTTGCCGCGGTGCGCGCGCTCGCCGAGAGCGAAGGCGTCGAAGCGGCGCTGCTCGCCGAGTGGAAGCTGTCGCAGCCCGGATTGGACAAGCGCTCCGAGGTGATCACCGTGCAGGCGCGCAAGGCCTGGCGCTGGATCGGCGAGATGGAGGAGATCGCCGCGAGCTTCGAAGCCGCCGGTCTGCCCGGCGGCTTTTGTCTGGCCGCGGCCGATCTCTACCGCAGGCTCGAGAAGTTCAAGGGCGCCGCCTCTCCTCCGGCGCTGTCCGAAGTGACCGCGGCGATCCGGCGCAGCCCGCGGCGCATGAGCGCCAAATCAGGGTCCCGCGGCGCGTCCGGCGGGCGGCAGCCTTCCGGGGAGAAATTCAAGTTCGGCACGGCCGCCTTGAAGCGCGACGCGGCAAAGCGCTCGCGCACGCTGCGGCGCGCGTAGCGCTCGGCTCACGACGCCGGCTGCGCCGGTCCCGGTGGACCGGTCAGCGGCACACCAGCACCGGAACTCTGCTGTGGGTGAGCACCTTCACCGTTTCGCTTCCCAGCAGCACGCCCGCGAGGCCGCGCCGTCCGTGGGACGCCATCACGATCGCGTCGCATTTCTTCGAGCGTGCGGTCTGGATGATCGCCTGCCAGGGCTGATCTCCGGTGACGTACACCGTCGAGGACTCCACGCCTGCCGTCTCGGCTTCGATCTCGACCACCGCAAGCGCCTTTTTCGCGATCTTCGCCGTCGATTCCTGGTAGACCCGCCGCGAAACGGGCATCCCGAACACCGAGCCCTCGCTGTAGACCGGAGGCGCGTACGGCGGAATCACGTAGACTCCCGTGAGCTTCGCATTGCAGACCTTGGCCAGGCCCGCCGCCGTCCTGATCGCCTTTGCCGAGAGCCTGGAGCCGTCGGTGGATACGAGAATGCGCCTGTACATGAACTCCCTCCGCTTTCCGGCAATTCCGTGATTCGAGCATAGCGGGCCGGAGGTCGGGGGGCTTGATCCAGGTCAAACGCCGCCTTCCCGCGCTTGCGTATCGTAGAATCAGCGCGATTCTTCAACGGAAAAGACCATGAAAATTCTTCTCGCTGTCGATGGCTCGAAGCATTCGCTCAAGACCGCAAGATTCCTGATCTCCTTTGCCGGCCAATGCCGCGAGAGCCCGCAGGTGGGGCTCGTGTGCGTGCGGCCACCGGTGCCCAAGCTGCCGCGCATGAGCAAGGTCGTGAGCGCCAAGCAGATCCGGCGCTACTACGAAGAGGAAGGGTGGGCGGCTCTTTCGAAAGCGAAGAAGCTGCTCGACGCGAGCGGCGTGCGCTACGTCGCGCAGGTTCTCGTGGGACCCATCGCGGAGTCCATCGTGAACGAGGCGGAGCGCACCCGCTGCGACCTCATCATGATCGGCACGCGCGGCATGACCGCCGCGGCCAACCTGCTGCTCGGCTCGACCGCGACCAGGGTTCTGCATCTCTCGGACGTGCCCGTTCTGCTGGTGAAGTGAACCCCGCCGACCTGATCCGGGGTGGCCGTGAGGCCGCGGATCTCTGCTTCCATTGCGGCGAGCGCGTCCCGCCCGGGACGCGCTACGCGGTGCGCGCCGGCGACCGCTGGGAACCGGTGTGCTGCGCCGGCTGCGAGGCCGTGGCTTCGGCGATCTTCCAGCGCGGGCTCGCCGACTACTATCGCCTGCGCGAATCGGCCGGCGGCGCCCCGCAGCCGGAGTCCGACGACCTGAAGCTCTACGACGACCCTGCCGTCCAGCGCGCCTTCGTGCGCCGCGATGGAGACGGCCGCGAAGCGCAGCTGCTTCTCGAGGGCATCCGCTGCCCGGCGTGCGCCTGGCTGAACGAACAGGTGCTCGCCGGCCAGCCCGGCGTGCTCGGCGCCAGCGTCAACACCGCCACGCACGTCGCCACGGTGCGCTGGGATCCGGCGCGCGCCCGGCTGAGCGACATTCTCCGCGCCGTCCGGGAAATCGGCTATCGCGCATCGCCCTTCGATCCCGCGCACGCGCGAGCGGTGCAGCGCGCCGAGCGGCGCAGCGCGCTCGCGCGGATCTGCGTCGCCGGCCTGGGCGCCATGCAGGTGATGATGTATGCGGTGCCGGCCTACCTCGCCGGGGAAGGCGAGCTGGCCGCCGACATCGCGGTCCTGATGCGCTGGGCGAGCCTGGCGCTGACCCTCCCGGTCGTCTGCTACTCGGCCTGGCCCTTCTTCGCGGGCGCGTGGCGCGACCTGTGCACCGGGCGCCCGGGCATGGACGTCCCGGTCGCACTGGGCATTGCGGTGGCGTTCGGCGCGAGCGTCGCGGCGACGCTCCGGGGAGAGGGCGAGGTCTACTTCGATTCGGTCACGATGTTCGTTTTTCTGCTCCTGGTCGGGCGCTATTTCGAGATCCTGGCGCGGCAGCGCGCGGGCCGCGCGCTCCGGCACCTGGCGCGGCTGGTGCCGGAATTCGCCAACCGGCTGCGCGATTTCCCGCGCTCGCTCGAACCCGAGCGTGTCGCAGCCGCCGCCCTCGAGGCGGGCGACGTGGTCCTGGTCAGGCCCGGGGAGACGTTTCCGGCTGACGGCCTGGTGGCGCAGGGCTTCGGCGCCGCCAGCGAAGCGCTGGTTTCGGGCGAGGCGAGGCCGGTGGCGAAGAGCCCGGGAAGCGCGGTGATCGCGGGCAGCAGCAATCTCTCGAGCCCCCTGATCGTCAGGATCACGCGGGTCGGGCCGGAGACCCTGCTGTCTTCGATCCTGCGCCTCGCGGACCGGGCGGCCGCGCAAAGGCCGCGGCTCATCCGGCTCGCCGACCGCACCGCTTCCTGGTTCATCGGCCTGGTGATCGCGCTCGCGGCCATCGCCGCATGGTTCTGGGCCGGCGAGGATCCCGCGCGCGTCGTACCGACCGTCGTCGCGGTCCTGGTCGCGACCTGCCCCTGCGCGCTGTCGCTGTCGGCGCCCATCGCGCTCACCGTCGCGGTGGGCGAATTCGCCCGGGGCGGCGTCGTGGTCGCGCGCGGCGGCGCGGTCGAGACGCTTGCGAAGACGAGCGATGTCGTGTTCGACAAGACCGGAACCCTGACGCACGGCGAGCTGCGGCTCAAGGAGGTGCTCACCCATGGCGCGGCCGGGCGCGAGCGCTGCCTCGCCGTCGCCGCCGCGATCGAAGCGGCCTCGGAGCACCCGATCGGGAAAGCGCTCGTCGCCGCGGAGGCCGGTACGGCGCTTCGCGCCGCGGAATTCCGCAACGTTCCCGGCGCGGGAATGGAAGCGCTGGTCGAAGGCAGCCGCTATCGCATCGGTACCCTGCCGTTCGTGCGGGAGATCTCTCCCGGTCCCGTGCCGCGGCGCGAGCCGGGGCAGGACACGGTCGTGTGGCTCGGCGGCGAATCGGGCCTGCTCGCATCGTTTCGCCTCGGCGACGAGCTGCGGCGGGAAGCCGAGGAGGCGCTCGCGCTGCTGCGCTCGCTGGGCGTGCGCGTGCATCTGCTGAGCGGCGACGGCGAGAATGCGGTGCGCGAGATCGCGTGGCGCCTGGACATTCCCTTCGCGGAGGCGGGTGCGACGCCGCAACGCAAGCGGCAGCTCGTGGCGGAGCTGCAGAAGGAAGGAAGGATCGTGGCGATGGTCGGCGACGGCATCAACGACGCGCCGGTGCTCGCCCAGGCCGACGTCTCGCTCGCGATGATCGGCGGGGCGCGCCTGGCGCAGCAGCGCGCCGACGCCGTGATCGTCTCCCAGGATCTTCGCGACCTGCCGCGCGCGGTGGTGCACGCCCGCCGCGCGCTGCGGATCGTGCGCCAGAACATCGCCTGGGCCTTCGTCTACAACCTGCTCGTTTTGCCGCTCGCCCTCGCCGGCGCGCTGACTCCCTGGGCGGCGGCTCTCGGCATGTCGGCGAGCTCCCTGGTGGTCGGCTTGAACGCGCTGCGCCTCGAGCGCCGCCCGCGCCGCAAGACCACCGCATCCGCCGCGCCGGCCCGGCTCGCGGCGACCTGATCGTGGACATCCTCTACCTGCTCGTTCCCCTGAGCGTCGCGCTCGTGTTCCTCATCGGCGCGGTGCTGTGGTTCGCGCTCCACAGCGGGCAGTTCGACGACCTCGAGGGCCCGGCGCTGAAGATCCTCGCCGACGACGACCGGGCGGGGAAGTCCGAACCACGTCTTTGATCTAGGTCAAAAGCCCCGCGCGAGCCGCCGTTAGGATGGACCGTCCTCCGGAAGGGAGCGGGAGGCCGATGCAGAACAACGGCACATACAATTACACGGTCGTCCGCCAGTTCACCGTGATGACGGTGGTCTGGGGGCTGGTCGGCATGCTGGTGGGCGTGCTCATCGCCGCGCAGCTCATCTGGCCCGAGCTCAATTTCGACACCCCCTGGCTCACCTACGGGCGCCTTCGGCCCCTGCATACCAACGCGGTGATCTTCGCTTTCGGCGGCTCGGCGCTGTTCGCGACCTCGTATTACGTGGTGCAGCGCACCTGCCAGGTGCGCCTGTTCTCGGACGGCCTCGCCGCGTTCACCTTCTGGGGCTGGCAGGCGGTGATCGTGCTGGCCGCGCTCACCCTGCCCATGGGGATCACCTCGGGCAAGGAGTACGCCGAGCTCGAATGGCCGATCGACATCCTCATCACCCTGGTGTGGGTGTCGTACGCGATCGTGTTCTTCGGCACGATCGCACGCCGCAAGACGCAGCACATCTACGTCGCCAACTGGTTCTTCGGCGCCTACATCCTTACCATCGCGCTGCTGCACCTGGTGAACTCGGCCGCGGTGCCGGTGACGTTCTGGAAATCCTATTCGGCCTACGCCGGCGTGCAGGACGCGATGGTGCAGTGGTGGTACGGGCACAACGCGGTCGGGTTCTTCCTCACCGCGGGGTTTCTCGGAATGATGTACTACTTCATTCCCAAGCAGGCCGGGCGCCCGATCTATTCCTACCGGCTCTCGGTGGTGCACTTCTGGGCGCTCATCTTCACCTACATGTGGGCCGGGCCGCACCACCTGCACTACACGGCGCTGCCCGACTGGACGCAGTCGCTCGGAATGGTGTTCTCGCTGATCCTGCTCGCGCCTTCCTGGGGCGGCATGATCAACGGCATCATGACGCTCTCGGGAGCCTGGCACAAGCTGCGCACCGACCCGATCCTCAAGTTCCTCATCGTCTCGCTGTCGTTCTACGGCATGTCCACGTTCGAGGGCCCGATGATGTCGATCAAGACGGTCAACGCGCTCTCGCACTACACCGACTGGACCATCGGCCACGTGCACTCCGGCGCGCTCGGCTGGGTGGCGATGGTCTCGATCGGCTGCCTGTACTCGCTGATCCCGCGACTCTATGGCCGCACCAGCATGTGGAGCACGCGGCTGATCGACTGGCACTTCTGGACCACGACCATCGGCATCGTGCTGTACATCGCCGCGATGTGGATCGCCGGCGTCATGCAGGGCCTGATGTGGCGTTCGACCAATCCCGACGGCACGCTGACCTACACCTTCGTCGAGGCACTGCAGGCGACGCACCCCTTCTACATCGTGCGCCTGTGCGGCGGCGCGCTGGTGCTCGCCGGCATGTTCCTGATGATCTACAACGTACGCCGCACGCTGCAGGAGCGCGGCGCGCACATTGACCAGCCGGTCATGGCGCCGGCGTAGCACGCCGGGCGACGCAACGGCACGGAGAAGGTTGAACGTGAAACACGACATCATCGAAAAGCGCGTGGGTCTGCTGGCGGTGCTGATCGCGCTGGTGATCAGCGTCGGCGGCCTGGTCGAGATCGTGCCGCTGTACCTGTCGGGCCAGGTGACCAGGCCGGCGCCCGGCGTCGTGCCGTTGAGCGCGCTGGCGCTCGAGGGCCGTGACATCTACGTGCGCGAGGGCTGCTACAACTGCCACTCGCAGATGATCCGGCCGCTGCGTGGCGAGACCGAACGCTACGGACATTATTCGGTGGCCGGTGAATCGGTCTACGACCATCCGTTCCAGTTCGGCTCCAAACGCACCGGGCCCGATCTGGCACGCGTCGGCGGCCGCTATTCCGACGACTGGCAGCGCATCCACCTGATGAATCCGCGCGACGTGGTGCCGGAATCGAACATGCCGGCCTTCCCCTGGCTGGCGCGCAACCCGCTCGATGCGAGCTTGACGCCGCGCAAGATGCGCGCGCTGCGCGCGGTCGGGGTGCCGTATACCGACGCGCAGATCGCCGGCGCCAGCGCCGAGGTGCAGGGCCAGACCGAGCTGACCGCGCTGATCACCTACCTGCAGGGCCTGGGCGTGGCTTCCCAGGGCTGGAAATAGCGGAGTTTCATTCATGGCAGACATGCAGCAGATGCAAGACCTGTTCGGCACCTTGAGCGGCATCTTCACCGCGGTGCTGATGGCGCTGCTCATCGGCATCACGCTGTGGGCCTGGAGCGGCAAGCGCCGCGACACCTTCGATGCCGCAGCGCGCGCACCGCTCGAAGAGGACAGCGCGTTGCGCGACCCGAACCGCGGGGAGCGCGCGCCATGAGTACGGCACTGAGCGCTTTCATCATCGCCCTGACGACGCTCAACATCGCCGGCGCCGTGTGGCTGATGCTGGCGATGCGGCGCCGCCGCCACGAGGACGCCAGGAGCACCGAGACCACCGGCCATGTCTGGGACGGCGACCTGGGTGAGTACAACAATCCGCTGCCGCGCTGGTGGCTGTGGCTGTTCTTCATCTCGGTCGCGTTCGCGGTGGCCTATCTGTTCCTGTATCCGGGGCTCGGCAACTATGCCGGGCGGCTCGGCTGGACCTCGATCAACCAGCACGAAACGCAGCA
>DATIWX010000128.1:0-10540 GCA_035519135.1 Burkholderiales bacterium
CTGCCCGACGGCGATCTTGTCGCTGTCGCCGATCGCGACCGCAGGCGCGCCGAGGCCGGCCGCGGTGAGCTGGCACAGGTCGCGTTCGACGTCGGCGTGCTGCAGCTTGGCGTCGTAGCTCGCCTTGTCGCGGCGGACCGCGACGCGCTTCGCCCTGGCGAGCACGTGGCAGTTGGTGAGCAGCGTGTCGGGAGCGGTCACTACGGCGCTGCCGCCGGAGAGCGCAAGGCCGTCGGCATCGAAGGTCTTCACCAGCCATACGCTGGGCGAGGCCTTCGCGTAGAACGCGTCGGCGCTCATGCCCGCGGCGTGGCCGTTCGAAATCCAGGCGCCGAAGGCGAGGGCGGCGATGCGGCGAAGGGTTCGGGGGGCCATGGCGGTCAGTCGGAAGGCAGCAGATCCTTCAGCTCGTCGAGCCCGCGCGTGCTCGGCGAATCCTGCTGCGGGGCGGAGCCGTCGCCCGAGGAGCGCGCGGACTCGGCGGTCGGCTTGGTGACCTGGGCCAGGGGCGCGCAGCGCGACGAGCCGGGCTGCGTGCGCCGAGGGTAGGCCGGGACGGGCTTCAGGTTCTCGCCGTCGGTCGCGTCCACCAGCCGAATCCCGCAGGCGGAGGCGTCCTGGTCGGTGACGAGCAGGTAGGTGCGGCGCGGGGACGGATAGAACGAGATCGTCACCCGGCAGGCGCGGCGGCCCTGCTCGAGCACGGCGAGGTACTGCAACGTGGCGAGCGGGCCGGCCCGCACCGACGAGGAATCGAGCGCCTTGGTGGCGTTGCCGCTGCCGATGAGGAGCGGTTTGGCGCAGGTGTGCGGATCGTCGAAGGCGTACACGCCGTAGGCGACGCCCGGAGGGGTCTTGGCGCGGAAGATCAGCCGCGCGGTGGCGCCGGTCTCGGGCGCGACATAGGGCGGCGTGCCGGTCTGGCAAGCCGCGAGCGCCGCCAGCGCTGTCGCGCAGAGGAGAAGCCGCACCGGGAGAAATAACCTGCGCAGGAGCCTTCCGATCCGTGAGCGAATCGGCGCGATCTTAGCACCAACTATCTTCGCGAGTTGTTCAGCGCCCGCCACATCCGGTCCGGCGTCACCGGCATGTCGAGGTCGGTGACGCCCAGGGGACGCACCGCATCGGCGATCGCGTTCAGGGTCGCTCCGAGCGCGCCCGAGGTGCCCGACTCGCCCACGCCCTTGGAGCCGAGCGCGTTCGCCCTGGTCGGCACGGGATGCTCGTCGCAGACGATGGCGCGCATCCAGTCGGCGCGCGGCATGGGATAGTCCATGAAGCTGCCGGCGAGGAGCTGGCCGGTGTTCTCGTCGTATACAGCGTGCTCGCCGAGGACCTGTCCTATGCCCTGCAGCACGCCGCCGTGCACCTGGCCTTCGACGCTGGTGTGGTCGACCACCGTGCCGATGTCGTCCACGGTCGCGTAGCTCACCACCTCGGCGACGCCTGTGTCGGGGTCGATCTCGACCTCGGCGACATGGCAGCCGTTGGGGAAGGTCGCGCCGAAGCTCCCTTCCGCGATGCAGTCCATGGGATGCGGCGACGGCCCCGCGAGCTTCCTCGCGAGCTCGAAGAAACCGACGCTCTTGCCGCCCGAGTGAAACCTGCCGTCGCGGTATTCGACCTGTGCGCCGAGGGCTGCTGCCGCGTGCGGCATCGCGGTCTCGACGAGCCTGGGTCCGAGAAGCTTCACCGCGCTGCCCGCGCCGTAGAGCGAGCGCGAGCCGCCGGTGCCGTTGCCGACGATGCTCATGTCCGGGTCGCCCTCGTGGAAGTGGACGTGCTCGTCCGTACCCAGATGCTCGCGCAGGATGCGCGCGAAGGCGGTCTCATGACCCTGGCCCGTCGATTGCGACACGGTGTACACGTGCAGCTCGCCGGCCTTGTCGAAGCGCGCGTGCGCCTGGTCCTTGGGCGCGAGGCCCGGCGCGCTGATCTCGAGGAAAGTGGAGATGCCGATGCCGCGCAGCTTCCCCTCGCGCTTCGCGCGCTCGCGGCGCGCGGGGAAGCCTTTCCAGTCGGCGAGCAGCAAGGCCTTGTCCATCACCGCCTCGAACTCGCCGCAGTCGTAGGTGGTGCCGTTCGCCGTCTTGTAGGGCATGGCTTCGGGGGGAATGAAATTCTTCCGGCGCAGCTCGGCCGGATCGAAGCCGTGCTCCGCCGCGGCGCGGTCGACGACGCGCTCGATCGCGCAGGCGATATCGGGACGCCCGGCCCCCCGGTAGGCCGAGACCGGAACGGCGTTCGAGTAAGCGCAGCGCGTGTGCGCGTACATCGCCGGTATCCGGTACACCCCGCCCATGGTGACGGTGATGTTGCGCGAGCCGATCTGCGGACCGAAGGGCGTGGAGTACGCGCCGAGGTCGGCAGTATCGTCGAACCTCAGGGCGAGGAAGGTTCCGTCGCGGGCTAGCGCGAGCTCGGCCGACAGGGTGAGGCCGCGTCCGTGGTTGTCCGAGAGAAACACCTCCGAGCGCGTCGCCACCCACTTCACCGGCGCCCCGGTCTTCCGCGCGGCGAGCATCACCGCGAGGTGCTCGGCGTAGGAGAAGCTGCGGATGCCGAAGCTCCCGCCGACCAGCTCGGTGATGACGCGGATCTTCTCGGTCGGCATCCCGGTCGTCGCGGAAAGGAAGCCGCGCATGTTGTTCATGCCCTGGCTGGGCGAATAGACGGTGAACACGCCGCTCGCCGGCTCGAAGGCCGCGAGGAAGGCGCGCGGCTCGATCGGGTTGCCGACGAGGCGCTGGCTGCGCGATGTGCAGCGCGAGCGGTGCGCCGCGCCCGCGAACGCCGCCTCCACCGCCGCGCGGTCGCCGGTCTCGTACTCGAATGCGAGATTGCCGGGAATGTCGGCGTGCAGCTGCGGCGCTGCCGCACCCACGGCCGCATCGAAGCCGACCACGGCGGGCAGCTCGCGGTACTCGACCGCGATGTCCTCGGAGGCGTCCTGCGCCAGCGCCGCGGACTCGGCGACGACCAGCGCCACCGGCTGCCCGACGTAGTGGACCTTCCCCTGCGCGAGCGCGGGCCAGAAGGGCTTCTTCTGCTTCTGCCCGCCCACGCCTTCGTAGGCGACCCCGCCCGGGAGCGACTTCCAGCCCGAGGCGGCGTAGTCGGCGCCGGTGAGAACCAGGCGCACGCCCTTGTGCGCGCTGGCGGCGCTCGCGTCGATCGAGGCGATCTCCGCGTGCGGCCGGTCCGAGCGCAGGAAGTAGGCGTAGAGCTGCCCGGGGAGGTTCCAGTCGGCGGTGTAGCGGCCGCTGCCGGTCAGCAGCCGCGGATCCTCGCGGCGGAGGGTCTTTTCCGTCATGGTTCTCGCGGCAGCCTGAAAATCAAAAGGCGCAATTGTCTCAGAAGGCGCGCTCCGCGCAAAACCGGCGCGCGGCCTTCATGCGCCGGCGAGCAGCGCGAACAGCTTCCTGGCTTCCTCGGAAGGGTTGACGAACTGGCAGCCCCAGCGGTGCGCCTGGCTGCCGTCGGCGAGCACCACCGGTCGGCAGTGGCGCACCTGCAGATCGACCGTGACGACGTCGTGCCCCGGACGCTCGATGCGCCAGCCGCGGATGAGCGTTTCGGGCGCCGGGACGAGGTAGCTCGAGCGGATCAGCAGCCCGAGGCCGCCTTCGCTGACGTCCATGATCTGGCCCTCGAGCGCGACGCCCGCGCCGGCGGGAATCGCGCAGTGAAGGGGCGCCTCCTCCGGTACCTGCGCGCGCGGATGGGCGCGTCGCTGGCGGCTCACCGTGACGGCGGGGAACTCCAGGCGGACCGCCTGCGCCCCCTCGTGCGTGACGGCTTGCGGGCCGGCCGCGGTGAACTCGATGTTCATTCCGCCGAACTCGGCGAGGAAGGTCACCTCCCGGTTCCGGAGCAGCACGTCGCGCGAGCCCGAGACGGGCGCGACGACGATGTGATGCCGCCCGGGATCGACGAGGCGCAGCGTCCAGCGGGAGGCATCCCCGTCCGCAAGAAGCGCGGCGAGCGGCTCGCGCCGGATCATCAGCACGGAGAGCACGCGCTCGACCTCGTCGCCCGAAGTGGATACCACGCCGGGCGCGAGCGTGAGCTCGGTGGGGTCGATCTCGCTCATCCTTCAGCCTCTCCCGATGAAGGGCATCTTGGTCGCCATGATGGTGATGAACTGGACGTTGGTCTCCAGCGGCAGGTTCGCCATGTGCAGCACCGCCGCGCCGACGTGGTCCACGTCCATCAGCGGCTCCGGCCTGATCTCGCCGTTCGCCTGCGGCACGCCGTCCGCCATTCGCGAGGCGAGCGGCGTGCGCGCGTTGCCGATGTCGATCTGCCCGACGCAGATGTCGTACTTCCTGCCGTCGAGCGCGCTCGCCTTGGTGAGGCCGGTGACCGCGTGCTTGGTCGATGTGTAGGGCGCCGAGTTGGGCCGTGGCGCGTGCGCCGAGATCGAGCCGTTGTTGATGATGCGCCCGCCGCGCGGGGTTTGGCTCTTCATGAGCTTGAACGCTTCCTGCGTGCACAGGAACATGCCGGTGAGGTTGGTGTTCACCACCGCCTGCCACTGCTCGAGCGTCAGGTCCTCGAGCAGGATCTTGCCCGGCGTGCCGATGCCGGCATTGTTGAACAGCACGTCGAGGCGCCCGAACTTCGACTGGGCGGCGGCAAACAGCGCCCGCACCGCGTTCTGGTCGGTGACGTCGGTCGGCGCGACCAGGGCGCGCTCGCCGGCGCCGGAAAGCTTCGCCGTTTCCTCCAGCAGATCCTTGCGCCGGCCGGCGAGCGCGACGCGGTAGCCGTCCCTGAGGAAAGCGAGCGCGACCGAGCGGCCGATTCCGCTCCCCGCGCCGGTGACGATCGCTGCCTTGCCCGATGAAGCCATGTTCTCTCCCGAGTCGAAGATCAATTCGTAGCGCGGTCAACGCACCGCGGCGAGCTGCCTTGCCTGCTCCACGCTCGCGGCGATGCGTTTCGAGCCGGCCAGAATCCGCTTGCGCGCGCTCTCGACGACCTCGTCGGCGAGCAGGGGCACGGACAGCTGGGCCGCCATTTTCCTGCGGACCGAGGGATAGGACGCGAGCAGCCGCTCGAGCGCCTCCGCCGAGACCCGGTAATCGAAGTAGTTCTTCTCCAGGCGATCCTTCGCCCGGATCGCCTCGTCGATCCACCCCTTCGACCTGCGACCGGCCGTCCGCATGTGCTCGCGCAGCGCTGTTTCGCTGGCCGTCACCTGGATGCGATAGCGGTGGCTCGCCGCCTGCTCGCGCAGGACCTGGCGCACGGTGAGCAGGTATTCTTCCGCGGCGGCGACCAGCGCGCGGTTGGGTGCGGCGCTCGTCTCGCGCAGATCGATCACGTGCTTGTCCACCTCCTGCGCCTGATCGTCGAGCTTGGCCACCGTCTGGGAGCTGCCGGCGGGCGCCGATTCATTCTCCAGAGCCAGCGCGGCCTCCATGCGCTCGCTCGAGTCGCGCACGAGTGCGGATACGGTCTTCTGCAGCTGGCCCTTGCGGTAGGCGCTGACGCCCCAGTAGCCCAGCGCCGAGACGAGCACCAGCGCCACGAGCCCGAAGACGCCCGCCCGGGTGGACGCTCCGCGAGCGCCTGCGAATGGCATGCACGCTAGGCTAGCAAGCGAGGCAGGGACGGTCAAACCGGCGTGGTGCGCGGGCGCGCGCGGCGTGATCTAATGGCGCCTGCCGAGGGAGACGCAATGGGCGTACTGCAGGTCGTGCTGTTCCTGATGCTGTTCGCCGTGGCGCTGGGATGGATCGCCCGGCACTTCAAGTTTCCCTATCCGATCGCACTGGTGATCGGGGGCGGGCTGCTCGGCTTCGTGCCACGCCTGCCGCAACCCCAGTTCGACCCGCAGTTCACGCTGGTGCTGGTGCTGCCGCCGATTCTCTACCAGGCGGCGCTGCTCACGTCCTGGCGCGAGTTCAAGGCGAACATCCGTCCCATCGGGCTGCTCGCGATCGGACTGGTCATCGTGACCACGCTCGCCGTCGGCGCGACCCTGAGGCTGCTCATCCCCGACATACCCTGGGCGGCCGCGTTCGCGCTGGGGGCGATCGTCTCTCCGCCCGACGCGGTGGCGGCGACGGCGATCCTCTCCCGGCTCAACATGCCGCGCCAGGTGGTCACGGTGCTCGAGGGCGAGAGCCTGGTCAACGACGCCACCGGACTGGTGATCTACAAGTTCGCGGTCGCCGCGGTGCTCACCGGCGTGTTCTCGCTGTGGCAGGCGAGCCTGGAGTTCGTCGCCGTGGCGGCGGGCGGAATCGTCATCGGCTTCCTCATGGGCCAGCTGTTCGTCTTCGTCCACCGGCACCTCGGCGACGCCTTCATCGAGGTGCTGACCACGCTCGCGGTGCCCTACGTCACCTATATCCTGGCCGAGTCGGTGCACGCCTCGGGCGTGCTCGCGGTGGTCGCCGCGGGCATCGTGCGCGGGCGCTACTCGCCCGAGATCGTTTCCGCCGAGATGCGCATCATCGCGCGCTCGGTGTGGAACCTGCTGGTGTTCGTGCTGAACAGCCTGGTGTTCATTCTCATCGGCCTGCAGCTCTCCGCCATCGTCGCCCGGCTCACCGACTACACCGTGGCGCAGCTCTTCTTCTACGGGACCTTCGTCTCCGCGGTGGCGATCGTGGTGCGCTTCGCCTGGGTGTATCCGGCGATCTACCTGCCGCTGGTCTTGCGGACCCTGCTCGGGCAGCAGGTTCCTCCGCCCAATGAAGGCGAGGTGTTCATCATGAGCTGGTGCGGCATGCGCGGCATCGTGTCGCTCGCCGCGGCGCTCGCGCTGCCGCAGGTGCTGGTGGACGGCAGTCCCTTCCCGCAGCGCGACCTCATCATCTTCCTCACCTTCGTCGTGATCGCGGTGACGCTGGTGATCCAGGGCCTGTCGCTGAAGCCGCTCATCCGGCGCCTGCGGGTGGGCAAGGACTGGAGCCTGCAGGAGGAGCAGCAGCGCGCCAAGATGGCCCTCGGCAAGGCGGCGATCGCCGCCATCGACACGGTGGTCGCCAAGGACGGAATCCCGAACGAGCTGGCCGAGCGCATCCGCGCCGAGTTCGCCGAGCAGATCACCCTCGCCGTTCCGCAGGGCCTGGTGCTGCGGCACTCGGGCGCGGACGACGCCAAGCGCCTGCGCGCGGCGGCGGTCAAGGCGGAGCGGCACGAGCTGATCCGCCTGTGGCGGGAGAACCAGATCAGCGACGAGGTGCTCCACAAGATCGAGGAACACCTCGACTACCAGGAATCTCGCATCTAGCCTCAGGAGGATCCATGTTCCGCATCGCGTTGTCCTTTGCGCTCGCGGTCTTCTGCACCGCCGCGGGGGCGCAATACCCGAGCAAGCCGATTCGGCTCATCGTGCCTTTTCCGGCGGGCGGCGCCGCCGAGCTCGGCGCGCGCATCTTCGCGCAGCCGCTGGGACAGGCGCTCGGCCAGCCGGTGGTCGTGGAGGCGAAGCCGGGCGGCGACGGCGTGATCGCCGCCGACCTGGTGATGAAGTCCGCCGCCGACGGCTACACTCTGTTGTACGCGACCAACACCGCGTTCAACTGGGTGCCGGCGACGCACAAGAACCCGCCCTACGATCCGGTGGCCGACTTCACGCCGGTGTCGCTCGTGGGTTTCTTCGGGTTCTTCCTGTTTTCGAACCCGAGCGTCCCCGCGAACACCGCGGCCGAGCTGATCGCGTATGCGCGCGCCCATCCCGGAAAGCTCAACTACGGCACGGGGAACAGCACCAGCAAACTGATGACCGCTCAGTTGAAGCAGGCAGAGAAGCTCGACATCGTCGAGGTGCCTTACAAGGGCGACGCGCCGCTCACCATCGATCTGCTCGCCGGGCGCCTGCACTTCGCGATCGCGACGCCGGGGACCGCGGTGGAGCAGGTCAAGGCGGGCAAGCTGCGCGCGCTCGCCGCCATGTTCCCGAACCGCAGCCCTCTGCTGCCGGAGGTCCCCGCGGCGGCCGAGGCGGGACTCGGCAAGGTTTCGGTCACGCCCTGGGGCGGGGTTTTCGGACCGGCGAAGATGCCGCGGGAGATCGCCGAGCGCCTGGCTCGCGAGCTGGCCGTCGTGCTCAAGCGCGAGGACGTGCGCGAAGGGATGGGCAAGATCGCATTCGAGCCGCGCAGCTCGACGCCGGATGAGCTGAAGGCGTTCCTGAAGGAGCAGACGGAGTCCTGGACGCGCACCGCGCGGGCGGCCGGTATTCCTCTCGAATGATGCGCCTGGGCATTCTCGGGGCCGCGCTCGCGCTTCTCGCGGGTTGCGCAAGCAGCAGCCTGGTGTCGCAGCAAAGCAACCCCGACTACGTCGGCAAGCCCTTCAGGAGCGTGATGGTGGTGGCGGTGACGGCGGACGACCTGCTCCGCCGCACCTTCGAGGACCGCATGGTCGCGCTGCTCGGCGGGCGCGGCGCGAAGGGGATTCCCGCCTACACGGTGCTGGCAGCGCACGACCGGGTCGAAGAAGCCGAGCTGCGCCAGGCCATCGCCCGCTCGGGCGCCGAGGGCGTTCTGGTCACGCGGGTCACCCGGGTCGATCGCTCGTCGGGAACCGTGCCCGGCGCCACGGTGATGGTCGGCGTCGGCTGGGGCGGCTTCTACGGCTACTACTCCGGGGTGTGGCAGACGGTCAATGTCGCTCCGGCGAAGATCACCGGCCCGTCGTGGACCGTCTCCGAGACGCGCCTGTTCGACGCGAAGAACGGTGCGCTTGCATGGACCGGAATAGTGGACACCCGGGAGAACGACGACCTCGGTGCGGCGTTGACGCAGTATCTCAACGTCATTTTCGACGCCATGGTGAGCGACCGGGTCCTGTAGAACGAAGGAGTGGCCTTCATGAGAATCGCCGTCCGTTCCGTGCTGCTCGGCGCCGCCCTGGCGGCGGGCTGCGTCACCACGCCCGTCACGTCGCTCGAACTGAGCTGGGTCGCCCCGCAACTGCCGCAACCGCTGTTCAAGAAGCTGCTGATCATCACCGTGGCGAGCGACGAGTTCGTCCAGATCGCCTTCCAGGACCAGATGGCCGCGCAGTTGAAGGAGCGCGGCGTGAACGCCGTCGCATCCCGCCGCTACTTCACCCGCTACACCGACGCCGAGCGGGCGCGCTTCAGGCAGAGCATCGCCGATTCGGACGCCGATGCGGTGCTGCTCGCGCGCGTGACCTTCACCGACGAGGGGGTGACCCACGGCGCGGACTCGGTCATCGGGGCGAACGGCGTGCCGTACGCGGACGCGACCGTCATCTACGGCGCCTTTGGGCGGTATTACTACCCGGGCGCCGCCGTGGGCGACTACACGGTGAAAGCCGTCACCGCGGAGGCGTCGATCTTCCTGGAGAAGGGCGAGAAGCTCATCTGGTCCGCGAGGACCAAGACGACCAACGCCCAGGCCGTGAAAAGCGGCGCAGCCGCCGCGACGCAGTACATCGCCGTGATTCTCGAGGCGATGAAGAAGGACAAGCTGCTCTGAGCCGCCCTGCCGCTCAGTCCACCTTCGCCCCGGAAGCCTTCACCACTTTTGCCCATTTCTCGATCTCGGAGCGGATCAGCGCGTCGAACTGCTCCGGCGTCGAGCCGATGGGCTCCATGCCCTGCTGTTTCATGCGCTCGGTGAGGTCGGAGGATTTGACGGCGCGCGCGATGTCGGCGCCGATGCGGCTCACCAGCTCGCGCGGCGTGGCCGAGGGAGCGACGATGCCGACCAGCGACAGCGCG
Source organism: Burkholderiales bacterium (assembly GCA_035519135.1). Classification (GTDB taxonomy): domain Bacteria; phylum Pseudomonadota; class Gammaproteobacteria; order Burkholderiales; family SG8-39; genus VBDM01. Next base: position 9,713 of record DATIWX010000128.1, read on the forward strand.
CTTACGCCGGGCACGGACTCGGCGACGATCGGATACTCGGGGGATTCGGGCGCGCGCGCGGGCGACAGCAGCGCGAGCACCTTGATCTTGCCGCTCTTGATCAGGGGCTGCACCGCGTAGAGCACGTCCATCAGGATGGGAACCTGGCCCGAGATCACGTCCTGTTGCGCCGGCGCGCCGCCCTTGTAGGGCACGTGGATGAGGTCGATCCCGGTGGCGGTCTTCAGCAGCTCGACCGAGAGGTGCATCGCGGTGCCGCTGCCCGGGGTCGCGTAGGCGAGCTTGCCCGGCTCCTTTTTCGCGAGCGCGATCAGCTCGGGTATGGTGTTCGCGGGAAGCGAGGGATTCGCGGCCATCACCAGGTGCTGCACCGAGATCTGGGTGACGCCGCTGAGGTCCTTGAGCGTGTTGTAGGGCAGGTCGCTGCGCAGGCTCGGGTTGATGACGTAGGCCGTGACCACCGTGCCGAGCGTATAGCCGTCGGGCGCGGACTTGGCGACGTAGTCGGTGCCGACCACGGTCCCCGCGCCGGGCCTGTTCTCGATCACCACCGGCTGGCCCCAGACTTCCTGCATCTTCGCGGCGACCAGCCTCCCGACGATGTCGGTCGCTCCGCCGGGCGGAAACGGCACCATCAGACGGACGGCGCGTGTCGGATAGGTCTGCGCGCTCGCCGCAAGAGGAACGAGCGCAGCAACCGCCAGGAGCTTCAGGAAGGGCTTCATGCCTTCAGCGGCTCCGCGCCGCTTCGCTGTCCGTGATCTTCAGGTCGGGCACGCCGCCGGTCGCGAGCGGATCATCGCGGTAGAGCTTCTTGAAGTCGAAGGT
>DATIWX010000129.1:0-3555 GCA_035519135.1 Burkholderiales bacterium
GCTCGACACGTGGTATGCGCAGCTCAGCATCGACGCCATCAAGCAGCATTTCCGGAAGGATCGGGACGCGGAGGCCCAACTGTTGAAGGCAGAAAAACAGGCCCGCTCGCAATCCTCGGAGGCCGTCTTTCCCAAGCTGGCGGCGGTTGTGGACGGGCACTTGAGGATCAAGGACAACCCGCCGGTCATCTACCATGTGCCGCTCGGCGCGAAAGAGTCCGAGAAGCACATTCGGAGTCACATCGAGCAATACCGGAAATCGCTGCCCCCCGATCGGCTCCCGTTGCTCGACCGTTACCGGTTCCAGGACACGGCGATCAAAGTGGTGGGTGTCGGCAGTGTCGGAACGCGTTGCTATCTCGCGCTGTTTGTCGCGGACGACGACGAGCCCCTGTTTCTGCAGGTCAAGGAAGCCCGCAGATCGGTCCTGGAGCCGCCTCGCGGCAAGAGCCGTTTTGCGCATCAGGGTTTCCGTGTCGTGTACGGCCAGCATCTCATGCAGGCGGCAAGCGACATCTTTCTCGGTTGGTTCCGCTCCGGGTTCGGGCACGACTACTACGTCCGGCAGTTCCGCGACATGAAGGTCTCCGCCGAGCCGGAAACGTTCAAGCCGGGCACGTTGGCCGCCTACGCGACGCTGTGCGGCTGGGCACTGGCCCGCGCGCACGCCAAGGCAGGCGATGCGGCGACGATCGCCGGATACCTGGGATCGAGCGATCAATTCGACAGCGCCTTGGCCAAGTATTCGGAGGCGTATGCGAACCAGGCGGAACGCGACTTCGACTTGTTCCAGACGGCTGTTCGATCCGGTCGCCTGCAGACGGAGCCTGCCAAGGGAGCAGGTCTTGGCTTCCTGATATAGCGGTGTAGCCGCGCTGGGTCAGGATCTGGCCGGCGCCGGCGTGCTGTTGGCGCGGCCTCCTTCGCCGATACCGCTTGCCGGGAGAGCGTCCGAGTGATGAACCACTGGCGGTACATGAGCAAGCACTTCGGTAGACCTCCGGCGCCCCTCTGGAACCGCTGCATTTCCTTCGCCGCTGCGGTCGTGCTCATGCTGCTGCTGCCTGTTGCGTCCCCGGGCGCCGAGGCGCGCGACGCCCCGGACGGGAAATCCCTGGCTGGGAAGCTGCTCAGCTACCTCGGGCTTGACCAGGCAAAACGGGCGCAGCTCGAATCCGGCGACGTCGTCAACAACGGGCTCACCGGCCGGCAGCAGCTCCCGGAGGAAATCGTCGCGGCCGGCGCCATGCTGCTCGTGAAGGCTCCGGACGCCGGCGCCGTGGTCGACGCGTTTCTACACGCCGAGACCTTTCTCCGGATACATCGGGTTCAGCGCTACCAGGCTCTGGGAGGAGGTACCGCCGAGCTCGGCGCGTTCAGCACGATGCCCCTGCCCGATGTCGGCCGGCTGCAGGAGTTGGTCAACGCGCCAGCGCGCAATCTGAACCTGAGCCCCGTCGAGGCCGAGAAGCTCAAGTCCTTGAGCCCGACCGCCAAGGATCTGGACGGCCGCGTCCGTTCGACCCTCGCCGAGATCTTCGCCGCCCGGCTCAATGCCTATGCCCGGGAGGGTCTCCCAGGCGTGCAGCCTTACGTGCGGGCCAATGGCGAGGTGGTCAATCCGGCGGCCGAACTTCGCAACGCGATCCGCGGCCTCGCGTTCCTTGCCGATGAGTTTCCCGGCTTCGTGGATGCCCTAGGAGCGCCGTCGAGCGGGGCGAACTCGCGGTTGACGCGACAGTACTACTGGATGGAACGTCGGGTAGAGGCTGGCAACGTGTTGGCGCTGTCGGCGGAACTGCGACGGCAGGAACCCCGAACGGCGATCGGTGCCGACGTGCACTTCTACGCTTCCCGGGAGTACAACGCCATGCTCACGCTCATCGGCGTAATGCCTTACGGAGAGGAGTGGATGGTCTTCGCCATCAACCACACCTTTACCGACCAGGTGCAAGGCTTCGGCTCCTCCGCACGGCGGGCGATCGGGCGCGACCGGGTGGCCAACGAACTCGGGAAGCAGCTGGCGGAGACCCGCCGCCGTCTATCTACCTCTACCCGCTCGAAGAAGTAGGAACGCCGGCGGACGGCGCGACCGCACGAGCCTACCCGCCGAGCAGCTGCTCCATCATGCTCTCGGCCTGTGCGCGGTACCCCTCGCCGAACAGGTTGAGGTGGTTGAGCACGTGGTAGAGGTTGTAGAGCACGCGCCGGAGCGGGTATCCCTCGTCGATCGGTCGCAGCTCCCGGTAGCCCTCGTAGAAGCGCTCGGGAAAACCTCCGAACAGCTCCGTCATCGCGAGATCCGTCTCCGCGTCGCCGTTGTACACCGCGGGGTCGAAGACGATCGGCGTCCCGTCGGCCAGGAACGCCGCGTTACCGCTCCAGAGATCGCCGTGCAGCAACGACGGCGCGGGCGCGTGCCCGGCGAGGAGCTGCGGCACGGCGTCCATCACTCGGCGCCCGAGAGACTGCAGCTCGCCGCGGTAACCGTTCCGTGCCGCCAGCTCGAGCTGCGGCCCGAGCCGCTCGCGCTGCCAGAACTCGGCCCACGAGGCGTGCCGTGCGTTCGGCTGTGGCGTGAGGCCGATGAAGTTGTCTCGATGCCAGCCAAACCCGTCGCCGCGATGCGAGTGGAGCCGTGCGAGTCCGCAGCCTAGTTCCCTGAATGCAGCGTTGGTCCCGCGGGCGAGTGCGAGGTGCTCGAGGACAAGAAACGCCTTGCCATCGGCTTCGCCCTGCGCGATCGGACGCGGGACGCGCAAGCCCTCGCCCGCGAGCGCGACCAACCCGTCCGCCTCGGCCGCGAACGTCGCGGCGAGCCCGGCATCGTTCGTCTTCGCGAAATAGCGGACGTCGCCCGACTCGAGCACCCAGCTCGAGTGGATGCAGCCGCCCGGCGCCGCGGTCGCGCGCCGGATCGTGAACGGAGCGCCGGTCGCGCGTCCGATCGCGGTCTCGAGGGCGGTGCGGAGAGGCTGGGACAGCATGGCGCCGGGTAGCGGCGCCGAAGACTACACCGACGTGAGCCGGTTGTTGGCGAGCGTCAGCCGCTCCACGAGGATCGACATGAACGCGCGGTCGAAGCGGTGCCGGCACGCATCCGACGCATGGGCGAGGTCTTGCACCCGGATCGTTATTACGCGCGAGGCGGAGAGCGCGATCACGTCGGCGCTGCGCACGTTCGACTGGCGCGAGAGATAGGACATCTCGCCGAAGCACTCGCCCGCGTTGAGGATGTTCAGGAGCTTCTGCCGCTTGGTGACCTTCACCTCGCCCGAGGCGAGGATGCAGAAGAAGTCGCCGGTGTCGCCGGCGGAGATGAGCGCGGCCCCCGGTGCGACGTCCTGCCAGGAGCTGATGCGCAGCACCTCCCACAGCTCGGCGTCGGTGAACTCGGCGAAGAACTCCATCGCACGCAGCGTGTTGAACTTCTCGCTGTCGGCGACCTCGTCCGAGCGCCGCCGGATCTCCTCCGAGCGGAAGATCTCCGCCAGCTCGAACGAGAAGTCGTCCCAGGTCTGGAAGCGGCGCTCGAGGTCCTTCGCCATCGCCTTG
>DATIWX010000130.1:0-188830 GCA_035519135.1 Burkholderiales bacterium
TCGTCGCGGCTTTCGCGCAGCGCGCGAAAGCCGGAGCGGCGAGACCGGCTCCCGCCGTCGCAGGCATGGACCGAAAGCAGAATTCCGTGCTCCAGCTCATCGCGGAATACCGCTTCCGCGGCGCGTTCCTCGCCGATATCGACCCGCTGAAGCGCCAGGAGGGCCCGCGCATCGCCGAGCTCGACCCCGCCTACTACGACCTCACCGACGCCGACATGGACACGGTGTTCAACACCGGGACGCTCCTCGGGCCGGAGCAGGCCAGCCTGCGCGAAATCATCAAGGCCCTGCGCGAGACCTACTGCGGCACGCTGGGTGTGGAATACATGTACCTCTCCAGCCGCGCCGAGAAGCGCTGGATCCAGGAGCGTCTGGAGCCGATCCGCTCCAAGCCGAGCTACTCGGCCGACTACAAGCGCCACATCCTCGAGCGTCTGACCGCGGCCGAGGGCCTCGAGCGGTTCCTGCACACGCGCTACGTCGGGCAGAAGCGCTTCTCGCTGGAGGGCGGCGAAACCCTTATCCCGATGCTCGACAACCTGCTGCAGCGTGCCGGCGAAGCCGGCGTGCAGGAGCTGGTGATCGGGATGGCGCACCGCGGCCGGCTCAACGTACTGGTAAACACGTTGGGGAAGATGCCCAAGGACCTGTTCGCCGAGTTCGAGGGCAAGCACGACGACTCGATCCTCGCCGGCGACGTGAAGTACCACCAGGGCTTCTCTTCCGACATCAACACGCCCGGCGGGCCGATGCACCTGACGCTCGCTTTCAATCCCTCGCACCTCGAGATCGTCAATCCGGTGGTCGAGGGCTCGGTGCGTGCGCGCCAGCACCGCCGCAAGGACCGCGGCGGCGAGCAGGTGCTGCCGGTGCTGATCCACGGCGACGCCGCGGTCGCCGGCCAGGGTGTGGTGATGGAGACGCTGAACCTCTCCAACACGCGCGGCTACGGCAGCGGCGGAACGGTGCACATCGTGCTCAACAACCAGATCGGCTTCACCACTTCCGACCCGCGCGACAGCCGCTCGACCCTGTATTGCACCGACGTGATGAAGATGGTGGAGATGCCCATCTTCCACGTGAACGGCGACGATCCGGAAGCCTGCGTCATGGCGATCGAGATCGCACTCGACTACCGCACCAAGTTCAAGAAGGACATCGCGGTCGACCTGGTGTGCTTTCGCAAGCTCGGCCACAACGAACAGGACGAGCCGATGGTCACCCAGCCGCTCATGTACAAGATCATCAACCAGCACCCGGGAACGCGAAAGGTCTACGCCGACCGGCTCGCCTCGCAGGGGGCGATCGGCGCAGAGGACGCGGACAAGATGGTCGCGACTCTCCGGCAGGCGCTGGACGGCGGCTACCACACCAACAAGACCATCCTGTCGAACTTCAAGCCGCCTTTCGCGGTGGACTGGAGCAAGTACAACCGCAGCAAATGGAACGAGAAGGACGACACCATGCTGCCGCTCGCCGAGCTCAAGGCGCTCGCCGAGAAGCTCACCACCATTCCTTCGAATTTCAAGCTCCATCCCCGAGTGGAAAAGATCATCGCCGACCGCCGCCTCATGGGGCAGGGCAAGATGCCGGTCGACTGGGGCATGGCCGAGAATCTCGCCTATGCCTCGCTGCTCCGGGACGGCTTCGCGGTGCGCATCTCCGGCCAGGACAGCGGCCGCGGCACTTTCTTCCACCGCCACGCGGTGCTGCACGACCAGAACCGCGAGAAGTGGGATTCCGGCACCTATATCCCGCTCAGCCACGTCGCTCCCAACCAGGGCGATTTCGTCGTGATCGACTCGGTGCTGTCGGAGGAGGCGGTGCTCGGCTTCGAGTACGGCTATTCGACCTCCGAGCCGAACGAGCTCGTGGTGTGGGAAGCGCAGTTCGGCGACTTCGCCAACGGCGCGCAAGTGGTGATCGATCAGTTCATCGCTGCGGGCGAGGTGAAATGGGGACGGATCTGCGGCATGGTGATGATGCTGCCGCACGGCTACGAGGGGCAGGGGCCGGAGCACTCCTCGGGCCGCATCGAGCGCTATCTGCAGCTGTGCGCCGACCACAACATCCAGGTGTGCGTTCCGGCGACCCCGGTGCAGATGTTCTTCCTGCTGCGCAGGCAGATGATCCGGCCTTACCGCAAGCCCCTGGTGATCTTCACCCCGAAGAGCCTGCTGCGCCACAAGGAGTCGGTGTCGCCGCTCGAGGAGTTCGCCGAGAGCAAGTTCCAGCCGGTGAACGCCGAGTGGGACGAGGATATCCGGCCGGAGAACGTCAAGCGCGTGATCTTCTGCAGCGGGAAGGTCTTCTTCGACCTGCGCGCGGCGCGCAAGGAGCGCGCCGTCCGCGACGTCGCGATCGAGCGCGTCGCCCAGCTCTACCCGTTTCCGCACGACGAGTTCCAGCGGCGGCTCGATCTCTACGCGAACGCGCACGAAGTCCTGTGGTGCCAGGAAGAGCCGGCGAACCAGGGAGCGTGGTACTGGATCCAGCGCTATATCCTCAAGCACATGCGCGAAGACCAGATTCTCGGCTACGCGATGCGGCCGTCGTCGGCCTCGCCCGCGGTCGGCTACTCGTCGTTGCACAACGAGCAACAGAAGGAGCTGGTCGACGCCGCGTTCAAGCCGCTCGCCGGCAATCTGGTGCGGCCGGTGCAGGGCACGGGAAGGAAGTAGGGGCGCATGCTCATCGAAGTCAAAGTCCCGCAGCTCTCCGAGTCCGTCGCCGAGGCGACCTTGCTCGCCTGGCACAAGAAGGTCGGGGAGGCGGTGAAGCGCGACGAGAACCTGATCGACATCGAGACCGACAAGGTCGTGCTCGAGCTGCCGGCGCCGGCAGACGGCGTGCTCGCGAAGATCGTCAAGGGCGACGGCGGTACGGTAAAGGCGGGTGAGGTCATCGCGGCCATCGACACCGACGGCAAGGCCTCGCTTTCGACCGGGGCGGCGGCGCCTGCGCAAAAGGCCGCCCCCGTTGCGGCGAAGGCGGCACCGGCTCCGGCCATGCCCGCCGCGAGAAAGCTTGCCGCGGAGAAAGGGATCGACCCCGCTGCGGTGGCGGGCACGGGCAAAGGCGGGCGCGTCACCAAAGCGGACCTGGCGGTCGAGCCGGCGAAGGCGCCGGAGGCGAGGCCTGCGCTGCCCCCGGCCCCTTCGCCGGTGAGCGTCGATCAGATTCTCGCGGGCCGGCCCGAGCAGCGCGTGCCCATGTCGCGCCTGCGGGCGCGCATCGCGGAGCGCCTGGTGCAGTCGCAGTCGACCGCGGCCATCCTCACCACCTTCAACGAAGTCAACATGCAGCCGGTGATGGATCTGCGCAAGAAGTATCAGGAGCGCTTCGAGAAGGAGCACGGGGTGCGCCTGGGATTCATGTCCTTCTTCGTCAAGGCGGCGGTGCATGCGCTGAAGAAGTATCCGGTCGTGAACGCCTCGATCGACGGCAACGATATCGTCTACCACGGCTACTTCGACATCGGCGTCGCGGTCGGCAGTCCGCGCGGCCTGGTGGTGCCGATCCTGCGCGATTGCGACCAGATGGGCTTTCCCGACATCGAGAAAAAGATCGCCGATTTCGGCAAGCGCGCCCAGGACGGCAAACTCACCATCGAAGAGCTGACCGGGGGCACCTTCTCGATTTCCAACGGCGGCGTATTCGGCTCGATGCTGTCCACGCCGATCATCAACCCGCCGCAGTCGGCGATCCTCGGCGTGCACGCAACGCGCGAGCGTCCGGTGGTCGAGAACGGCCAGATCGTGGTGCGTCCGATCAACTACCTCGCGCTTTCCTACGATCACCGCATCGTCGACGGCCGCGAGGCGGTGTTGTCGCTGGTCGCGATCAAGGAGGCGCTCGAGGATCCGGCGCGTCTCCTTCTCGATCTGTGAGGACCGGGGACAGACCACGTTCTTCTTGACTCTGCGCCTGCACATCTCACTGCGCCAAAGGAAAAACGTGGTCTGTCCCCGGTTTTACTCGACCCATGGCTCAATCGTTTGACGTCGTCGTCATCGGCGGCGGACCGGGAGGCTACATCGCCGCCATCCGCGCCGCCCAGCTCGGCCTCAAGACCGCCTGCATCGACGAGTGGAAAACCGCCGAGGGGAAGCCCGCGCTCGGCGGCACCTGCACCAACATAGGCTGCATTCCCTCCAAGGCCCTGCTTCAGTCGTCGGAGAATTTCGAGCAGGCCGGGAAGCACCTTGCCGAGCACGGCGTGCGCGTGAAGGGCCTGGAGCTCGACCTCGCGCAAATGCTCAAGCGCAAGGACCAGGTGGTGAAGGCGAGCAACGACGGCATCGTCTACCTGTTCAAGAAGAACAAGGTCGCGTTCTTTCACGGCCGCGGCAGTTTCGTCAGGGTGGGAGTGGAAGGATGCGAGATCGCGGTTGCCGGCGCGCAGAACGAGACTTTGACCGCGAAGAACGTGATCGTCGCGACCGGGTCGGTTCCGCGCGAACTTCCGGGCGCGCCCTTCGACGAGAAGCTGGTCCTCAGCAACGACGGAGCTCTCGCCATTCCCGAGGTGCCCAAGCGCCTCGGCATCGTCGGCGCGGGTGTGATCGGCCTGGAGATGGGCAGCGTGTGGCGCAGGCTCGGGTCGGAGGTGACGATACTCGAGGCGCTGCCCGCCTTCCTCGGCGCAGCCGACGAGCAGATCGCGAGGGAAGCCGCGAAGATATTTGCGAAGCAAGGCCTCAAGATCCATCTCGGGGTGAGGATCACGGGCGTGAAGACCGCGAAGGACGCGACGGTCGAGTACACCGACGCAGAGGGCAAGACGCAGAGCGCGGTCTTCGACAAGCTCATCGTCTCGATCGGTCGCGTCGCCAACACGGAGGGTCTGAACGCCGAAGGTGTGGGGCTCAAGCTCGACCGCGGCTTGGTCGCCGTCGATGAGGACTGCCGCACCAACCTCGCGGGCGTCTGGGCGATCGGCGACGTGGTGCGCGGCCCGATGCTCGCCCACAAGGCCGAGGAGGAGGGCGTCGCGGTGGCCGAGCGCATCGCAGGCAAGAAGCCACACGTGGATTTCAACACCATCCCCTGGGTGATCTACACCACGCCCGAGATCGCCTGGGTGGGCAAGACCGAGCAGCAGCTCAAAGCCGAGGGCGTCGCCTATCGCGCCGGCACGTTCCCCTTCATGGCGAACGCCAGGGCGCGCGCGCTCGGCGATACCAGCGGCCTGGTCAAGTTCCTGGCCGACGCAGGCACCGACGCGATCCTCGGCGTGCATATTGTCGGAGCGTTCGCGTCCGAGCTGATCGCCGAGGCGGTGGTCGCGATGGAGTTCAGGGCGAGCAGCGAGGACATCGGCATGATCTGCCACGCGCATCCGTCGCTCTCCGAGGCGATGAAGGACGCGGCGCTGGCGGTGGACAAGCGCGCGCTCAATATCTGATGGGGGAGGGCGCTCTGGAAGCCGCGCGGGAGCACGAGCTCGACAGCGGCCGGCGTGTTTCTGTCGTCGAGCTTTACCACCGGGCCCTGGAGCGGCGCGGATTCCAAAGCGATTCTTCTCAGCTGCGGGCGGTCGAGCGCCTGCAACAGCTCTACGAGGAATGGACCGAGTACAAGGCGAGGCGCTCGAGCGCGCTCCGCCGCCTGGTGGTGCGCCCGCCGCTGCCGCGCGGCGTCTATCTCTGGGGCAGCGTGGGCCGCGGCAAAAGCTTTCTCATGGACAGCTTCTACCTGTGCCTGCCCTTGGTGCGCAAGCGCCGCGTGCATTTCCATCACTTCATGCGCGACGTGCACCGGGAGCTCGAGGAGCTGAAGGGCAGGGAGGACCCTCTGGCGGCGCTCGCCGAGCGCATCGCCAAGCGCTATCGCCTCATCTGCTTCGACGAGATGCACGTCAACGACATCGCCGACGCGATGATCGTCGGCCGCCTGCTCGGCCGCATCATGGACCTGGGCGTGGTCTGCTGCATGACCTCGAATTACCGGCCCGACGAGCTGTACAAGGACGGCCTCAAGCGCGAGAATTTCCTGCCGGCAATCGCGCTCCTGAAGGAGCGCCTCGACGTGCTGCACGTGGACGGCGGGGTCGACTACCGGCAGCGCATGCTGGAAGGTGTCAAGGTCTATCACTCGCCGCTGGGCGAACAGGCGCAGCGGGCGCTGATGGAAACCTTCAGGAGAATCGCCGACGTCGAGGAGGAATTCCACGAGCTCGACGTGGAGGGGCGGGTGATCCCGTATCTTCACAGGGCCGGCGGCGTCGTCTGGTTCGACTTTGCGGTGATCTGCGGCTGGGGGCGCTCGCAGCACGACTATCTGGACCTCTCCAGGCGCTTCCACACGGTCATCGTGTCAGGCGTGCCGCGCATGGGGCTGAAGCTCGCCGAGGAGGCGCGCCGCTTCACGCTGCTGGTCGACGTTTTCTACGACAATCGGGTGAAACTGATCGTCTCGGCCGAAGCCGGGCCGGACAAGCTGCTCAGGATCGAGGAGGACCCCGGCGACGCGCGCCTGCGCGCCATGGTGTTCGAGTTCGACCGCACCGCGAGCCGGCTCGTGGAAATGCAGTCGCGTGCCTACCTGGCCGAGGCGCGACGCACTCCCGACTGAGCGCCGGGGGCCGCACCGCCCCGCCCGGTATAATCGCCGGCACCCATGGACAAGTTCAAAGCCTACCGCATCCGCGAAGTGGAACAAAAAGCGACCGGGCGTTTCGAGGAGCTCGTCCTCGAGGACCTCGACCCCGGCGAGCTGGTGGTACGGGTAGCGTATTCGAGCGTCAACTACAAGGACGCCCTTGCCGCGACCGGGGCCGGGAAGATCATCCGGCGCTTCCCCTGCGTCGGCGGGATCGACCTCTCGGGAACGGTGACCGAGTCCTCCGACCCGCGCTTCAAGCGCGGCGACGCGGTCATATGCACCAGCTACGACCTGGGCGTGGCGCACGACGGCGGCTACGCCGAGTACGCGCGCGTTCCGGCCGACTGGGCGGTTTCCGTTCCCAAGGGGATGAGTCTGTTCGAGGCGATGGCGCTCGGCACGGCCGGGTACACCGCCGCGCTCGCCGTGGTACGCATGCAGGCGAACGGGCTCGCGCCCGCCAACGGCCCGGTGATCGTCAGCGGGGCGACGGGCGGTGTCGGCTCGATCGCGATCGACGTGCTCTCCCGTCTCGGCTACAGCGTGACCGCGCTCACCGGCAAGGAGGGCGAAGCGGATTACCTCAGGATGCTGGGCGCGAAGGAAGTGATGGCGAGGAAAGGCCTCGATCTCTCCAAGATCAAGCCGCTCGACAAGGCGACCTGGGCGGGGGCGGTGGACAACCTCGGAGGCGAGGTGCTCGCCTGGATGGCGAGCACCATGATGACGGGGGGGACTATCGCCGCGATCGGCCTTGCGGCGAGCATGAGACTGAACACGACCGTGGCGCCTTTCATCCTGCGCGGCGTGAGCCTTCTCGGCATCGATTCCGGGACGACGCCGATGCCCCTGCGCCAGCAGGTGTGGCGCCACCTCGCGGGAGACATGAAACCGGCGCACCTGAAGGAGATGACGCACACCATTGCTTTCGACGATCTGCCGCAGGCCTTCGACGGCTTCCTGAAAGGCGCGGCGAAGGGCCGGATCGTCGTCGACATGGCCGCCTGACATGAGCGCCAATCCTCCTGTCACGACCATCCCCAAGCAGCGGGTGCTCCTCGTCGATGACTCGAGAATCGTCCGCACCACCATCGCGCGCCTGATCCGCAAGAGCTTCGACGTCCGCGAGGAGGCCGACGGCGAGGCCGGCTGGCAGGCGATCTCGTCCGATCCCTCCATCGTGGTGGTGTTCTCGGACATCCAGATGCCGAAGCTCGACGGATTCGCGTTGCTGGAGCGCATCCGCACCTCGCAAGACCCGAGGATCAAGAGCGTTCCGGTGATCGTGATATCGGGAGACGAGGACGACGCGACCAAGAAGCGGGCGAAGGCGGCGGGAGCGAACGACTTCATCACCAAGACCACCGACGGCACCGAGATTCTTGCGCGCATCGACAATCTGTTGCACTTGGTGGAAGCGAAGCAGCAGCTGGCCGTCAGCAAGGAGGCGATCGATCAGACCACCACACGCGACCCGATCACCGGCACGTTTACGCCGCATTTCCTCGCCACCGAGGGAACCAAGCATTTCTCGCACGCCCGCAGGCACGGCGGACCGCTCTCGGTCCTGGTGTTCCAGGTCGATACCCACGCCGAGAACGTCGAGAAGGTCGGCAAGGCCGTCGCCGACCAGCTCCTCGCCAGGATCGCGAAGCTGGTGATGGGAACGCTGCGCATCGAGGACACGATAGGGCGCACCGGCGAGGCGAATTTCGCCGTGATCTTTCCAGGCACCTCCTCGCAGCAGGCGCTCGCGTTCGCGCGCCGCATGCACGAGCAGCTGGAGAAGGCGCAGGTCAACTACCGCGGCCAGGTGCTGAAGATCGGCGCGAGCATGGGCCTGTCCGCGTTGGACGTGGATACGGCCACGTCGATCGAGGAGCTGATGAAGCTCGCGCAGCAGCGTCTGAGCGACGCGGCGAACCGCAAGGCGCAGCAACGAATCGTCAATCAGGACGAAGTCAGCCTGGTGAAGCCGGTGAGCCTGCCGAGCGACATCGACCGGGCCGTACAGGTCATCGAGCACGCCAACGCCGAGCAGCTCGGCGACGCCGCGAGCGAGGTCCTGCGGCGCATGCTGCCATTCCTCGTGGCGGTGTGCCGCAAGTTGAACGTCGAGATCCCGCTCGACAAGATCACGCAGGCTATCCGTCCCAAGTAGAGCCCCGATGAGTACCTACCGGGACTTCCACCGGCGCTCGATAGCCGACCGCGAGGGATTCTGGGCCGAGCAGGCGAAGTTGATCGACTGGCAGCGGCCGCACTCCAGGGTGCTCGAGTACGACAGGCCGCCGTTCGCCAGGTGGTTCGTCGGCGGCGAGACCAATCTCTGCCACAACGCCGTGGACCGGCACTTGGGGGCACGCGCGGACCAGAAGGCGCTCCTCTACATCTCCACGGAAACCGGCGAGGAGCGCAGCTTCACTTACGCCGAGCTGCACGCGGAGGTGCAGCGCGCGGCGGCGATGATGATTGCGCTCGGGGTGGGCAAAGGCGACCGGGTCATCGTCTACATGCCCATGATCCCGGAGGCGGTGTTCGTCGTTCTCGCCTGCGCCCGCATCGGCGCCGTCCACTCGGTGGTGTTCGGCGGGTTCGCCGCGGCGAGCCTCGCCGCGCGCATCGACGACGCACGTCCCAGGCTCATGGTCACCGCGGACGGCGGCAGCCGCATGGGAAAGGTGGTGCTCTACAAGGCGCTGGTCGACGAGTCGATCCGGCTGGCGAAGTACCCTCCCGCCAAAGTGGTCATCTTCCGGCGCGGCCTGGACAAGGGCATGCAGAGCGTGCCAGGGCGCGATGTCGACTATTCGGAGCTGCGCGAAAAGCATCTCGACGCGAAGGTGCCGGTCACCTGGCTGGAATCGAACGAGCCGTCCTACATCCTGTACACCTCGGGGACGACCGGGCGGCCCAAGGGCGTGCAGCGCGACGTCGGCGGCTACGCGGTGGCGCTCGCTGCTTCGATGAAGCATATCTTCTGCGGCAACGCCGGCGAGACGATGTTCACCACGTCGGACATCGGCTGGGTGGTCGGGCATTCCTACATCATCTACGCGCCGCTCATCGCCGGCATGACCACCATCCTGTACGAGGGGGTGCCGATCCGTCCCGATGCCGGGATCTGGTGGAAGATCGTGCAGGATCACAAGGTCGACGTGATGTTCTCGGCGCCAACGGCGATCCGCGTGCTGAAGAAGCAGGACCCGGCATACCTCAGGAAGTACGACGTGTCCTCGCTCAAGCATCTGTTTCTCGCCGGCGAGCCGCTTGACGAGCCGACACACGCCTGGATCACGCAGGCGCTCGGCCGGCCGGTGATCGACCACTACTGGCAGACCGAGACCGGCTGGCCACTGCTGTCGGCGCATCCCGGCGTCGAGAAGACGCCGATCAAGATGGGTTCGCCGAGCTTTCCCTGCTATGGCTACGACGTACGCCTGCTGCACGAAGGAACAGGGCAGCCGGTCGCGGACGGAGAAAAGGGCGTGGTCGCGATCGAGCCGCCGCTCCCACCGGGCTGCATGTCCACGGTCTGGGGCGACGACGAGCGCTTCGTAAAGACCTACTTCCGTACGTTCCCCGGCAGGCTGACCTACTCGACCTTCGACTGGGGCATTCGCGACCAGGACGGCTATTACTTCATTCTCGGCCGCACCGACGACGTCATCAACGTTGCCGGGCACCGCCTGGGCACGCGCGAGATCGAGGAAGCCGTCAGCATGCATGCGAACATCGCCGAGTGCGCCGTCGTGGGCGTCGCCGATTCCCTGAAGGGCCAGATGCCGCTCGCCTTCGCGGTGGCGAAGGACGTGTCGCAGCTCGGCACCACTGAGGGCCGTGCGCGGCTGGAAAAGGAAGTCATGGAAACCGTCGACAGGCAGCTCGGCGCCATCGCGCGGCCAAAGGCGGTACACTTCGTGTCCCTGCTGCCCAAGACCCGCTCCGGGAAAACGCTGCGGCGCGCGATTCAGGCGCTCGCCGAAGCACGCGACCCGGGCGACCTCACCACCATAGAGGACGCGGCGGCGCTGGAGCAGATCCGAAACGCTTTGAGGACAACGTGAACACCAAACCCTGCCTGACCCTGGAAGACTGCAAGAAGATCGGCGCCGCCGCGCAAGCCGAGGCGCGCAAGAACAAGTGGAACGTGACGATCGCGATTCTCGACGACGGCGGGCACCTGCTGTGGCTGGAGCGCATGGACGGCGCGACGCCTTTCAACGCCCAGGTCGCGATCGAGAAGGGCCGCAGTGCCGCGGTGTCACGCCGCACCACCAAGAACTGGGAGGACCGCGTTTCCGCGGGCCGCAACGCCTTGCTCAACATGCCGGTACTTCCGATCCAGGGCGGAGTCCCGATCATGGTCGGCGCCGAATGCGTCGGAGCGGTGGGCGTTTCGGGGGTGCAGTCGCACGAAGACGAGCAGATCGCCAACGCCGGCATCGCGGCGCTGGGTTAAGGACAAGAGATTGCGCGCCTGACCGGGCGCGTCGATGACCCGCAGCCAAACCAAAGAGGAGATTTATCGTGTCGCTGAACAAAGAAGGAAGCACGAGAAGGTTCGTCGTTACATCGCTGGCCGCATTCGCGCTGTCCGGGCTGATTGTGAGCGCCGCAATCGCGCAGGTGCCGCCCGATCCCAACAATCCGAACGAAGCGGTTCCGGAAAAGCACACCTACATGCCATACGGCGAGACCATCACGCTCGCACAGGCCAAGAAAGTGGCTGATGCCGCGTTGGCGGAGTCGACCAAGCGCGATTGGCAAATGTGTATCGCTGTTGTCGGCCCGACCGGAGATCTCATCTACTTCCAAAAGATGGATCAGTGCCAGTTTGCCTCGGTCTCGATCGCGCAGCATAAGGCCCGCACGGCCGCGCGCTATCGGCGCCCCACGGTGGTGTTCGAACGCTTGCTCGGCAAGGGTGCTTTCTTCAGCTACCTGCCTACCCTCGATGACGTGATAGCCTCGCGCGGCGGCAATCCCATCGTCGTGAACGGGAAGATCATCGGCGCCATCGGCGTGTCCGGCGGCACGGGCTCGCAGGACGACGTGATCTCGCAGGCCGGCGCCGCGGCGATGAAGTAGATCTGGGAATCTGAAAAAGGCCGCGCAATGCGGCCTTTTTCGTTCAGGCTGCCTTGAAGAAAACCGTTGTCTGGAAGGACGCGACCTCGAAGTTTTCCCTCGCGGACTGAGACCCTTACCGGTTTGGCAGGCGCAGTAGCTGCAGCGCGTTTCCGAAGTAGATCTTGCGCTTGTCGGCCTCGCTGAGCTTGAGATCCTCGACGGAACGGATCCCCTCTCTGATGAACATCGGACCGCCCTCGGGGTCGAACGGGCAGTCGCTCGCGAACACGACCTTGTCGGCGCCGAAGAAATCCAGCCCGCAGCGCAGGGCGGAGGCCGAGCCGCCGAGGACGGTGTCGGCGTAGAACATCCTGAAGTACTCGATCGGCTTCTTCTTCATCGATCTGAGCAGCTCCTCGTAGTTCTCGTCGGCGCTGCGGCTGCCGAGCTGCGCCCATAGCGTTTCGGCGCGGCCGGAGAAGAAGGGGATCATCGCGCCGCAGTGGTGTGTGATGAGGCGCATGCCGGGAAGTTTCTCGAAGAAAGCCGAGAACACCATGCGCGACATGGCGACGCTGGTCTCGAAGGGCCAGCCGAGGACCTGCCAGATCTCGTACTTGGACTTCGGCTCGCCGGCGTAGTCGGGACGGTTGGCGGGCCGCGCCGGATGCATCCAGATCGGCACGTCGTGTTTCTTCACGGCGCGCTCGAATACCGGAAAGAACTCGGGCTCGTCCAGCGCCCGGCCGTTGACGCTGGTGCAGATCTGCACGCCGCGCGCGCCCAGCTTTCCTATGGCACGATCCATTTCTTCGAGCGCGGCCGGCACGTTGTTCATCGGCAGCGAAGCGATGAACGCCGGGAATTTCTTCGGCCACTTCGCCACCATGCCCGCCATGCCGTCGTTGGCGATGCGCGCCAGCTCGGGCGAGAGTTCCGGGCCCCCGACCAGCTCGGGGGAGGGCAGCGACAGCGTCAAGACCTGCTGCACGTCCGGAAATTTCTCGTCGAGCATCTGAACGCGCGCCTCGATGTCCCACAGCATGCGCAGGCTGCTCATGCGCTTGAGAATCCCCTGGTCCTTGAGATGCAGCTTCATCATCTCGAGGTAGGGCATGGGCATGACATGGTTGAAGATGTCGATTTTCATGGCCGGCGGTCCATGGAGGAAGGAACGGATTTTAGCGTAGCATAGCTGCTTCAATTGGAGCCGACGAATGGCCGATTTCAGAATCGAGCGCGACACCTTCGGCGAGATCGGCGTCCCCGCGGACAGGCTGTGGGGCGCGCAGACGCAGCGTTCGCTCGAGAATTTCCGCATTTCCGGAGAGCGCATGCCGCCGGAACTGATCCGCGCGCTCGCGCTGGTGAAGCGCTCCTGCGCGCAGGTGAACGTGGAGCTGAAGGAGCTGCCCGAGGACAAGGCGAAGGCCATCGCCGCCGCCGCCGACGAGGTGCTCGCCGGAAAGCACGACGGGGAGTTCCCGCTGGTCGTGTGGCAGACCGGCTCGGGCACGCAGACCAACATGAATATGAACGAGGTGCTCGCCAACCGCGCCAGCGAGCTGCTCGGGGGCGAGCGTGGCGAGAAGCGCCGGGTGCATCCCAACGACGAGGTCAACCGGGGGCAGTCCTCGAACGACGTTTTTCCCACAGCGATGAGCGTCGCCGCGGTGCAGGCCCTGCACGGGCGCCTCGTACCGGAGCTCAAGCGCCTGCGCGAAACGCTCGCGGCGAAGTCCGGGGCGTTTGAAGAGGTAGTGAAGATCGGGCGCACCCATCTGCAGGACGCGACGCCGCTCACGCTCGGCCAGGAGATGTCCGGCTGGGTTTCGCAGCTCGATCACGGCATTGCCCACGTGCAGGCCTCCCTTACGCACCTGTGCGAGCTCGCTCTCGGCGGCACCGCGGTCGGCACGGGACTGAACGCGCACCCCGAGTTCGGCGCGCGCGTGGCCAGGGAGCTGGGAAAGGCGACCGGGCTGCCCTTCGTCTCGGCGCGCAACAAGTTCGAGGCGCTGGCGGCAAACGATGCGCTGGTACATGCGCACGGCGCGCTGAAAACGCTGGCCGCTTCGCTCACCAAGATCGCGAACGACGTGAGGTGGCTGGCGAGCGGGCCGCGCTCGGGTCTCGGGGAGATCGCGATCCCCGAGAACGAACCCGGGAGCTCGATCATGCCGGGCAAGGTCAACCCCACGCAGTCGGAGGCGATGACCATGCTGTGCGCCCAGGTCCTCGGCAACGACGTCGCGATCAACGTCGGCGGCGCCTCGGGCAACTTCGAGCTGAACGTCTTCAAGCCGCTCCTCATCCACAATTTCCTGCAGAGCGTGCGCCTGCTTGCCGATGGCACCGCGAGCTTCAACGATCACTGCGCGAAAGGCATCGAGCCGAACCGCGAGCGCATCGACGAGCTGCTGCAAAATTCGCTGATGCTCGTGACGGCGCTCAATCCCCACATCGGCTACGACAAGGCGGCGCAGATCGCCAAGAAGGCGCACAAGGAGGGCACGACGCTCAAGCAGGCGGCGCTCGCGCTCGGCTACGTCAGTGCGGAGCAGTTCGACCAATGGGTGCGGCCGGAGGCCATGGTCGGAAAGAAGGGCTAGAATGCGCGCAATTAGGGGAGGGTCGTTCAGGGGCCTCTCCTGTACATGAACGCGAGCTTCTAGCTGAGGTTGTCCGTGCTCTACATCCTGTACAACGAAGACCGGCCCGACGGGCTGCGGATCCGCGAGGCGACGCGCGAGGCGCATCTCGCTTACCTCGAGCAGCACAAGGATAAGGTAGTGCTCGGCGGCGGCCTGCTGTCCGAGGACGGGAAGACCCGGCTGGGAAGCGTGTTCATCATCAACGTTCCCGACCGCAAGGCCGCCGAGGCGTTCTCGGCTGCGGAGCCGTTCCGCAAGGCAGGCCTCTTCCAGACGACGAAGATCACGCGCATGCGTCGGGGTCAGTGGCATCCCGAGATCGCGCCCAAGAGCGCCGAAGGAAACTAGCCGGCGCTTTGCCTACCGTTCGTCCGCCGTTTTCCGCCGTTCGTCGGCACGGCAGCTTTTGCGTGCTATGCGTAAATCATTTTCACCTTCCATTCGTGTGTCATATTCCCTCGTCATGAGCGGGTAGCAGTTCGTTCTCGCTGAGCGCGAGAAATACTGCCGCGTGTTTTCACCGCCTCACCGCCACAATGCGTCTCGAAAGTCAAGTGAGTGGGGAGAACCTTCATGCGTACATATTCCCAGGAGTTCCGCGGTGCTTCCGGCATCGCCGTTGCTGCGCTCGCGCTGCTGCTTGCATCGTGCGCCAAGCCGACCTCCTACAACTATACGGTCGGCGGCACGGTTTCTGGCCTCAGTGGTGCCGGGCTCGTGCTGCGGAACAACGGCAGCGACAATCTCGCGGTCTCGACCAGCGGCGCCTTCACTTTTTCCAAGACGGTGAAGAAGGACGCGGGCTACAGCGTCACGGTGTCCGCGCAGCCTACGGGCCAGACCTGCACGGTCACGAACGGTTCGGGGACGGTCCAATCAAACGTCACCAACGTCGCCGTAGGTTGCGTCAGCGACGGCTTCACGGTGGGCGGCGCGGTCTCGGGCCTCGCGGGGACCGGGCTGGTACTGCAGAACAACGGGGGCAACAGTCTTCCGGTCTCCGCAAGCGGCGCGTTTACTTTTTCGGCGCCTGTCGCCGCCGGCGGAGCCTTTAGCGTCACCGTGCTCACCCAGCCTTCGGGCCAGATGTGCACCGTGAGCAACGGCGCCGGGACCGCCACTGCGAACGTGACCAACGTCGCAGTAGCATGCGCGAGCAATGTCTTCACGGTCGGCGGCATGGCTTCGGGCCTGACCGGAACCGGGCTCGTGCTGCGGAACAACGGCGGCAACGATCTCACGGTCCAGAACGACGGCGCCTTCACCTTCACGACGGCGCTGGCCGACGCTGCGACGTACAGTGTCAGCGTGCTCACACCGCCTGCGGGTGAAGGCTGCTCGGTTGCGAACGGCAGCGGTACCATCGCCGGTGCCAATGTCATCAACGTCTTGGTGACGTGCGCTGCGCCTCCTGCCGCTCCGAGCGTGGGCCTCGCCTTTGGAGTGAAGGAGTTGCAGTTCACGTGGCCGGCGGCGAGCGGCGCGACCTTCTACCGTCTGCTCGAGAATCCCGACGGCGTCTCGGGCTACGCCCAGGTGGCCACCAATATCACCGCTTTGGGCTACAGCCACACCATCCCGGTGCACCGGCGGCTGAACGCTTCCTACAAGATCGAAGCCTGCAACGCCGGCGGTTGCACCGCCTCCGCCACCGTGAACCTGGGGATCGACCTGACCCAGGCCATCGGCTACATGAAGGCCTCCAACACCGGGGCCGGCGACCAGTTCGGTATGTCGGTTGCGCTCTCGGGAGATGGCAACACCCTCGCGGTCAGCGCGCACCGCGAAGACGGCAGCGGCACCGGCGTCAACAGCGCGTCGAACGAGTCGGCGAGGGATGCCGGCGCCGTGTACGTCTTCGCCAAGATCGCCGGCACCTGGTTGCAGGAGGCTTATGTGAAGGCCTCCAACACCGCGGCCAACGACACCTTCGGTTATTCGATCGCGCTCAGCAGCGACGGCAATACGCTCGCTGTCGGTGCGCGAGGCAAGGCCGGCGGCGCGGGCGCGGCGTACGTCTTCACCCGCGCCGGAGGCGTGTGGTCGCAGCAGGCTTCACTGACGGCCTCGAACGCCGACGCGAACGGCCTGTTCGGCAACGTAGTTTCCCTCTCCGGCGACGGCAACACACTCGCAGTCGGCGCGCCTTTCGAGTCGGGTGACCTCATCGGCGTGACGGCGGGGTCCCCGACCGGAGCCGACACCGGCAATGCCAACTTCTTTTCCGGCGCGGCGTACGTCTATGTTCGCAGCGGCGCGGTCTGGTCGCAGCAGGCCTACGTGAAAGCCTCGAACCCCGAAATGTTCGACTTGTTCGGAAGCGCCGTCGCTTTGAGCGGAGACGGCAATACGCTCGCGGTCGGAGCGACGCTCGAAGACGGCGGCCTGACCGGCGTGACGCCTAACGCGGTGGACGAGGCGGCTTCGGGCAATGCTTCCAGCAACTCCGGCGCAGTGTATGTCTACACGCGCGCTGCCGGCGCCTGGTCGCAGCAAGCCTACGTGAAGGCCTCGAACACCGGAGACAACGACCAGTTCGGCACTGCGGTCGCCCTCTCCAGCGACGGCAGCGTGCTTGCTGTCGGGGCTCCCTTCGAGGCGAGCAGCAGCAACGGCGTGAACGGGGCGTCCGACGAATTGGCCAGCGGAGCCGGCGCCGTGTACGTCTACGCTCGTAGCGGCACCGCTTGGTCGCAGCAGGCCTTCGTCAAGGCCTCCAACACCGGGCCTGGCGACAGCTTCGGCACCTCGGTCGCGCTCTCGGGTGACGGCAACACGCTCGCAGTCGGCTCGCCTGCCGAAGACAGCAGCGGTACCGGGATCGGCAGCACGCCTGACGAGGCGGCCACAGACGCGGGCGCGGTGTACGTCTACTCCCGCAGCGGAAGCGCCTGGTCGCCGCAGGCCTTCGTCAAGCCTTCGAATACCACCATCGGCGATGCCGACAGCTTCGGCAACTCGGTTGCCCTCTCGGGCGACGGCAACGCGCTCGCGGTGGGAGCGCTCTTCGAAGACAACAGCGGTACCGGGATAAACCATCCTGCGGCGGACAATGCCGCGAGCGCCGGCGCGGCCTATCTGTACTAGCTGTCCAAGCCGGCCCGGGGCGCGCTGAAGATCCGCGCCCCGGCGCCCGAGCGGCCGCGAGAGCTCCCTCTCGGTCGCCAGGCCATGCAAGCGGTGGCCGCCTGCGGCAAGGTAGAATCACACTTTTCCGCAAGAGACGCCTTCAATGCCGTCAAGGTCGGCGCCCACGTGGCGCAAGTCGGATGCGGAGCGCTGCTCCAAGGCGATGAAGATCTCCGGCGCCAAGGCGGAGTGAGTCGCCCCGATGGGCATGCTCATCGAGGGCAAATGGACCGATAAGCGCCCGGCGGAAGTCGCCGGCCGCTTCGTCCGCCCGGAAAGCCAGTTCCGGAGCTTTATCAGCGCCGACGGCTCCTCGGGGTTCAAGGCCGAGCCCGGGCGCTATCACCTCTACATCGCCTACAACTGCCCCTGGGCGCACCGCACGCTGATCTTCCGCAAGCTGAAGGGGCTCGAGGGGATCGTCTCGATCGCCTCGGCGCGGCCGGACGACAGGAGGGAAGGCTGGCGCTTCGACGAAGGATTTCCCGGGGCCACCCGGGACGAGGTGAACGGTTGCGAGTGGCTGCACCAGGTCTACGCGCTCGCGAAGCCGCGCTACACCGGCACCTGCACCGTGCCGACGCTCTGGGACAGGAAGACGGGAACCATCGTCAACAACGAGTCCTCGGAAATCATCCGCATGTTCAACAGCGCGTTCGACGGTGTGGGCGCCGAGCCCGGCGACTACTATCCGGCGGCGCTGCGCAGCGAGATAGACCTGGTGAACGAGTTCGTCTATGCACACCTGAACAACGGCGTCTACCGGACCGGCTTCGCGGCGACCCAGGACGCGTACGACGAGGCGGTGGAGAAGGTCTTCGCGGGATTGGACACGCTCGAGCAGCGCCTCTCGGGCAGGCGCTACCTCGTCGGCGACACGATCACCGAGGCCGACTGGCGCCTGTTCGTGACGCTGGTCCGCTTCGACGCCGCGTACCATCACGTGTTCAAGTGCACCTGGCGGCCGGTCGCGAGCTACGAGAACCTCTACAACTACATGCTCGAGCTGTACCAGATTCCCGGCGTCGCCGAGACGGTGAAGCTCGATCACATCGTCACCGGCTACTACAGCATCGACCGCGTCAATCCCAACCGCATCGTCCCCAGGATCCCGAAGGCCGACTGGATGCGTCCGCATAACCGCGCGCGTCTCGCCAGGGCGCGTTCGGCGGCTTAGCGGCCAAAAGGAGGAGAGATGTCCGCAGTCGTGAACTCGGAGCTGGCGCGGTTCTCGAAGGAAATCGCTTCCCTTGGCATGAGGCCGCTGTGGGAGCGGGTGATGCGGCTCGAGCCTGGTACCGCGGCGCGGCCGGCAATCTGGCGCTGGAGCGACAGCTGTCCCCTGCTGCTGCGCGCCTGCGAGCTGATCACCGCCAAGCAGGCCGAGCGCCGCGTGATCATGCTCGAGAATCCGGCGCTGGCGGGAACGACCTTCATCACCCCGAGTCTGTACGCGGGACTGCAGGCGATCCTGCCCGGGGAGATCGCGCCCACGCACCGGCACACGCCCAACGCGCTGCGCTTCCTGGTCGAAGGCGAGGGCGCCTACACCGCCATCGACGGCGAGCGCGTGATGATGAAGCCCGGCGATTTCGTCGTCACGCCCGGCTGGGCGTGGCACGACCACGGGAACACGGGCGACCGTCCCGTGGTGTGGCTCGACGGTCTCGATCTCGCGCTCGCGAATCTCTTCGGCGCGCATTTTCGCGAAGACTACCCCGAGGAGAGGCAAGGGGCGACCCACGTGAAAAGTGACAGCCTGCTGTCGTATCCGTATGAGCGCACGCGCGCGGCCCTGGAGCGGCTATCGAAAAGCGGAGATCCGCATCCGTCTCACGGCTGGAAGCTGCGCTATCTCCATCCCGGCACCAGGGACGACCCTTTCCCGACCATGGCGGCGTTCATGCAATGGCTGCCGAAGGGATTTTCCGGGCGCGACTACCGCAGCACCGACGGTGCGGTGTACTGCGTGGTCGAGGGTCGGGGCAGCGTCGCTATCGGCGCGGTGCAGTTCGAGATCGCGCCACACGATGTCTTCGTCGTGCCTTCGTGGGAAGTGCACCGCTTCTCGGCCGCGACCGACTGCGTGATCTTCAGCTACTCGGACCGCGCTGCGCAGGAAGCGCTGGGTTTCTGGCGCGAGCAAACCGATCCGGCCTGAGGGCCGGCTCACATCTTCCACTCGATGTAGGTATAGATATAGTTCGACCCGCCGTTGACGTTGTCGAATAGCTGTGCCATCCCGAAGATGCCCGAGCGGTGGCTGACGCCCAGGCCGAAGTAAGTCTCGTGCAGCTTCTTCGATCCGAACAGGTCGCCCACACTGACGTCGATGGTCGGATCGAGATACTGGAGGAGCTTGGACGTATTGCGGCCGCGCTCGGCCTGGGACTGCGCCTCGGCGAACGGGATGGCTTGCGCATAGGAGAGACCGGCGCCGAAGCCGACACGTGTGCGCACCGATTTGCTCCAGGGAAATCCCCAGTAGAAGACCTTCATATAGGCGTTCACCTGCCAGAAATCCGGTTGCAGGTCGCGTTCGTTGTGGCGCAACAGGCCGACGTAGCCCGCGAAGCTCCAGCTGTCGGGGTTCTCGAAAAACGGTACGCCTACATCGATCGCCGCGATGCTCGTTTTCTCGTCCGTGCTGATCGTGCCGCACCGGAACTCCATGATCGGGAGCAGATTGCAGGTCGAAGATCTGCCGTAGAGGATCTTCACATAGAGCGGCTTGCCGCTCTCCCAGCTACGGGGCGGACTGGGCTCGAACTCGTAGGCGAAGCCCGCGAATCCAGCGAGCTGTAGCGCGCGGACGTCGACAATCGGGCTGTTGCGTACCTCGCTCGCCCAGTACGTGGCCGAGATACCGGCCAGGAGGTGCCAATGTAGCGAGAGATCGTAGCGGGCGTTCAGGCCGGCGCTGGCGTTGACTCCGCCTCCGGTACTGTAGGCGGGACGATCGGTGGTCACTTCAGCCGCCGTGACCCCATAGTAATAGTCGTTGAGCCTGGCGTCCCGGGCAGAGAGCGTCAGGTAGGGAATCAGTCTTAGCCCGCCGCGGTTCTGCTCGCGACCGTAGCCGACCTTCAGCTCGGAGCCGCCCGAGGTGTGCGAAGTGTCGCGCAGATACTCGACGAAGACCTTGCCCCAGTCGAAGCGCTGTTCATAGCTGAATCCTGCCTCGCTCTCGGTCGTCCGGGTCGCCATCCCGTCGAGGCTGGAGGGTACCTGTTCTACGGGGGAGCTCTCCAGCCTGCGTGAAACGAAGATGTCGACGCGCCGCCTGGGGCCGAGGTTGAACTTCAGCCCGAAGCGGTTCGAGTGCAAGTAGAGGTGCTCGCCCTCGTAGAGATAGATCGGCAACACGTCGAGCCGCACCCCGCCGCCGCGATACAGCGACTGCTCGGCGCGCAGCGCCGCGCCGAGTCCGGCGCTGTCTTTGCCGACGAGATCGGAGAGAAAATCGCTGTTCGCGGCCGCAGGCCGCAAGGCGGCGGCCGCTAGAACCAGGAACAGGCCGGAGGCAATCCGTGCGGCGGGAGAGGTCTTCGATGTCGCGATGGTCTTGTTCTGCTGGACGTGTGCGCGAAAGGCCGCGGTATTCTAATATGAAAGCCATGCCGGAAATCGGATTCGCGCGCGCCCTCCAGGCTGCGCTGGCTCTGTGGTTGCTTGTTGCCGGCGTCGCTGCGGCCGCGCAGGAGTACCCTTCGCGTCCGGTGCGCATTGTCGTTCCCTCCGCTCCCGGGGGCGGCTTCGATCTCGTGGGGCGCGTTCTCGCGCAAAAGCTCGGCGAGCAGATGGGGCAGGCTTTCGTGGTCGAGAACCGCCCCGGCGCGGGCACGCTGGTCGGCACGCAGCTCGCCGCGCGCGCCGCCCCCGACGGTTACACCCTGGTCGTCGGCGGGCTCTCGAACATTGCGCTCAACATGGGCCTGTACAAGGACCCCGGCTACGACTCGCTCGCCGACCTGGTCCCGGTGAGCCTGGTCGTCAGCCACTCCTACACGCTGGTTGCTCGCAAGGACCTGCCTCTCGCAAACCTGAAGGAGGTGGTCGCTTTCGCCAGGGCAAATCCCGGCAAGCTCAACATCGGCACCAGCGGCATCGGCACCGGACAGTACATCGGCGCGGCGATCATCGCCGCGCTCGCCGGCATCGACATCGTCAAGGTTCCGTACAAGGGCGCCCAGCTCGTATACCAGGACCTGCTCGCCGGCCGGGTGGACCTGTTCTACGACAACACCACGACCACGCGGCCCTACGTCGAGTCCGGTCAGGTCAAGGCGCTGGCGGTATCGAGCCGCGAGCGCGCGCCCACCATGCCGCGGCTCCCCACGTTTGTCGAAACCGGGGTGGTCGATCTCGAGATGGAAACCTGGTTCGGATTGTTCGCGCCGGCGCGCACACCGCGTGCTGTCGCCGAACGATTGCGCGCAGAGGTGGGCAGGGCGACCCAGTCCGCAGATGTGCGCTCGCGGCTTGAGATGGGGAGTGGCAGGAGCCTGCGCATGAGTCCCGCCGAAACCGAGGTGTTCGTCAAGGCGGAAGTGACGAAATGGGTCGCCCTGCTGCGCAAGGCCGGGATCGAGCCCGAGTGAGTACCGCGGATCTGGAGGACCAGCTTGCGATCTCCATGCTGATGCAGAGATGGGCGCTGGCGCGCGACACCGGCGACTGGGAAGGCCTGCGCTCCACCGCGCATCCCGGCGCGGCGATGACGACCACGTGGTTCGACGGGGCGTTCGATGCCTTCGTCGAATCCTGCCGCGCATCCTGGCTCAAGGGATCGCGCTCGCAGCATGTCCTGGGCGGCACGGTCGCCGAGATCGAGGGCCCGCGCGCGATCGCTCAGACCCGCATGTCGATCAACGTGCGCTCCCGCCTCGATGGAATCGAGGTCGATGCGGTCTGTCTGGGGCGCTTCTTCGACCGCGTCGAGAAGCGCGACGGCGCCTGGCGCATAGCCAAGAGGTCGGTGATCTACGAAAAGGACCGTATCGATGCGGTCGACCCGCAGGCGAAGGTTTCGCTTGACGCCGAGCTGCTCGGACGCTTTCCGGACGGCTATCGTCATCTCGCCTATCTTCAGACGCGCAACGGCGCCAAGGTCAATCCGAACCTGCCGACCTCGAGCGGCGCAGCGCTCGAGGCCCTGGTAGCCGACGCGAGAACCTGGCTTGCTCAAGGAGACGCTAGACATGAATGAGCTGCAGCGCTATCTGGTGGAGGAAGCCGTCGAGGACTATGAGGAGGGCAGGCTCACGCGGCGGCAGGCGCTGAGGGCGATCGCCGGCGTCGCGGGCGCCGCGCTCGCCGCCCGAGTTCTCGATGCGCGGGCACAAGGCGCCAAGAACGCGGCACCCAAGGGGCCGCCGAGCACGCCACCCCAGGTATCACCGAACGACGCCGATATCGTCGCCGGGATCGCCGAGTTTCCGGGTGAAGGAGCACGGCTCGACGGCTACCTCGCGCGCCCGGCCCAGGCCGGAAGCTTCCCCGTCGTGCTCGTGTGTCACGAAAACCGCGGGCTCACGCGGCACATCGAGGACGTCACCCGGCGCGTAGCGAAGGCGGGGTACGTGGGGCTTGCCGTGGATCTGCTGTCCCGGGAAGGCGGTACCGACAAGCACGACTTCGACGCGATTCCGGGCATCCTCGGCAAGGCGCCTCCCGCTCGCCACGTGCAGGACTTCAGGAGCGGACTCGCGTTTGCTCGGACCCAGCCCGGCGCGCGTGGCGATCGCGCCGGCATGGTCGGGTTCTGCTTCGGCGGTGCCGTGACCTGGCGCGTCGCCGCCGCCGTGCCCGATCTTCGAGCCGCCGTACCTTTCTACGGTATTCCGGTGCCCGAAGCCGACGTACCCGGAATCGGCGCTGCGGTGCTCGCCATCTACGCCGGGCGCGACGACCGCATCAACCAGAACATTCCGGCGATCGAGGCGGCGATGGGAAAGTACGGCAAGACTTTCCGCAAGATCGTGTATCCCAACGTCGATCACGCCTTCCACAACGACAGCGGGACGCGCTACGACGCTCAGGCGGCGAAAGCAGCCTGGAACGAAGCGCTCGCCTGGTTCGGCAAGTACCTCGCATGATGTGGGCTCCTGCCCATCCCAAACCGGCGGCGTCACGGTGTATAGTTTTCGCGGGCAATTCGGGAGACAAGAGGGGGGAGCATGATAGGGTCGAATCGGTGTGCAGAATTCGCGTGCGCGCATTTGTCGTGCAACCCGACCGCGACGAATAGCGCGGTCAATCTCGGCCGGCGTGAGTTTCTGAAGGAGAGTGCCGCGGCTACAGTTGGCTTCGCCGGGCTGGGGATCCTCTCCGGCTGCGAGACGGCACCACCGGCGCAGGAGCCCGTGGCCCCGGCCGACATCCTCGTCACCAACGGCAGGATCGCCACCCTTAATCCGCGCGCCCCGTCGGCGAGCGCCATCGCCATCCGCGGCGGGAACATCGCGGCAATCGGCTCGGCGGCCGACGTCGAGAAGCTGCGCGGTCCCAACACCCAGGTGATCGATGCCGGGGGGCGCACCATCGTTCCGGGGCTGAACGACGGGCACACGCACTTCATCCGCGGCGGGCTCACCTATACCAACGAGGTGCGCTGGGATGGCGTGCCTTCGCTCGCCGAAGCGATGCGCCGCGTGCGCGAGCAGGCGCGGCGCACGCCGCCGCCACACTGGGTGCAGGTCATCGGCGGGTGGACCTGGGCGCAGTTCGCCGAGCAGCGCTACCCCACGCTCGAGGAGATCAACGCCGCCACCGGCGACACGCCGTGCATGATCATGCACCTGTACGACCGCGCCTGGCTGAACCGCGCCGCCATCCGGGCGCTCGGCTGGAACAAGGACACGCCCAACATGTTCGGCGGCGCGATCGAGCGCGACGCTTCGGGCAATCCCACGGGACTGGTGATGTCGACGACCAGCCTTGCGAGCCTGGTGTCGGTATGGCTGCGCATCCCGCGGCTCTCGCCCGAGGACCAGGTCCTCTCTACGCGCCACTTCATGCGCGAGCACAACCGCCTCGGCGTGACCAGCGTGATCGACGCGGGCGGCGGCGGCCAGAACTACCCGGACAACTACGCCGCGATCGCCAAGCTGGCGGCCGATGGCCAGATGACGCTGCGCATCGGCTACACGCTGTTCGCGCAGGCGCCGGGCAAGGAGCTCGACAACTACACGGCGTGGTCGAAACTGGTGAAGTACGGGCAGGGCAACGACTACTACCGCATGATCGGCACCGGCGAGTACATCCTCTACCAGGCGGGGGACGTAGCCAATTTTGCCAAGGACTACCCGGTGCCGCCGCCGGGTGTGATGGAGAAGAATTTCTCCGCGGTGGTGAACTACATCGTCGCGCAGGGCTGGCCGTTCCGCCAGCACACCAGCTTCGACGCCAGCGCGAGCCGCGTGCTCGACGTGCTCGAGCAGGTCAACCGCG
The DNA here is from genome assembly GCA_035519135.1 of Burkholderiales bacterium. Taxonomy (GTDB): domain Bacteria; phylum Pseudomonadota; class Gammaproteobacteria; order Burkholderiales; family SG8-39; genus VBDM01. Next base: position 24,915 of record DATIWX010000130.1, read on the forward strand.
AGAGGCCGCTGAAGGGCCTGCGTTGGGGCCTGGATCACTGCGAGACGCTGCAACCCAAGACCCTCGAGCGGCTTGCCACCCTGGGCGGCTCGATCGACATCCAGAACCGCATGTCGCTCGACGGAGAGGCCTTTCTCAAGAAATACGGAGCGCAGGCGGCGGCCGACGCCCCGCCCATCGCGCGCATCCGCGAGCTGGGGATTCCGCTCGCCTGCGGCACCGACGCCAACCGCGCGACCAGCTACAACCCCTGGATCGGCCTGCACTGGCTGGTCACCGGCAAGACGCTGGGGGGGGCGAAGCTGCAGGGTGACAGGAATCTCCTCGATCGTACCGAAGCGCTGCGCCTCTATACATCGGGCAGCGCCTGGATATCGGGTGAAGAGGGCAAGAAAGGGACGCTGGAGGCCGGCAAGTTCGCCGACCTCGCGATCCTGTCGGCGGACTACTTCGGCGTTCCCACCGAGCAGATCAAGGACATCGAATCGGTGCTGACCATGGTCGGGGGAAAGGTCGTCTACGGCGCGGGCCCGTTCTCGCGCCTTTCGCCGCCGCTGCCGCCGGTCGCGCAGGACTGGTTGCCGGTATCGCAGTACGGCGAGTACTACAAGCGAGCCGCGGCGGAAGCCCAGAATCTCGCCAGGGCGATGGCGGAGCCGCAGCTGATCGCCGACGGGCGAGCGTGGGAGGCGTGCGGCTGCGGGGTGATTTGATCGCCGGCCAGTTCAGTCGAGCTTGGCCCCGCTCTCCTTCACGAGCTTCGCCCACTTGGCGAGATCGGCGAGCATGAACTGCCGGAAGTCTTCGGGTCTGGTGCCAGCCGGTTCCGAGCCGTCCGCAACGATGCGCTCGCCCACGTCGGGACGGTGGAGGACCTTGACGAACTCGTCGTGAAGCCGCGTCACGATGGGCCCGGGTAGTCCCGCCGGCCCGATCACCCCGTACCAGCCCACGACCTCGAAGCCCGGCAGTGCTTCGGCCACCGCTGGGAGATCGGGCAGCGCGGCGATGCGCTTGGGCGTGGTCACGGCGATCGCGCGCAGCTTCCCCGCGCGCACCTGGACTTGCGCCGCCTGCAAGCCGGCGAAATTGTACTGGTACTGCCCGGCGATCAGGTCCATGAGCGCCGGCCCCGAGCCCTTGTACGGAATGTGCTCCGCCTTCACCCCGGCCATGAGCTTGTAGAGCTCGCCGGCGAGATGCCCGCCGGTGCCGATGCCGGCCGAGCCGAAGTTGAGCGGACCCTTGTAGCTCTTCGTCCAATCGACGAATTCCTTCAGGTTCGTCACCGGCGTCGCCGGGTTTACCACCAGCATCAGGCCGGCGGTCGTGAGCTGCGTGATCGGCGTGAAGCTGTTGACCGGGTGATAAGGCAACTTCGGATTCAGCGCGGCGTTCACCGTGTGCTGGTGATAGGCGAGGAGGATGGTGTAGCCGTCGGGCGGCGCGTTCGCGGTGAGCTCCCCGGCGATCACGCCGGACGCGCTCGCGCGGTTGTCCACCACCACCGGCTGCTTGAGCGCCTCGGTGAGGTGCGCGGCAAAGGTGCGCGCGAGAATGTCGGACGTGCCGCCCTGCGCCGCCGCCGTGATGAAGCGGATCGGCCGGGTGGGATAGTCTTGCGCCGCGACCGGGAAGGCGACGGCCAGCGCCAGGAACAAGGGAGCGGCGCGCTTCATGTGACCTCCGTTACTCGAGCTTCAGATGGGTGCTCTTGACGAGATTCTTCCACTTCTCGATATCGGCATGAAAGAACTTGATGAAGTTCACCTGATTGTCCTCGAAGAGCGCCACGCCGACTTTCGCCAGATTTGCGCGCGTCTCGGGTTCCTTGAGCACGGCCTCGACGTCGCGTGCGATGCGCGCGCCGAGCTCGGCGGAGATGGAAACCGGGGCGAAGAAGCCCTGCCACAGTGTCGCCTCGTATTGAGGCAAGCCCTGCTCGGCGATGGTCGGCACGTCCGGCGCGGCGGGGTAGCGCTGCTTGCTCGTCACGCCCAGCGCCCGAGCCCGCCCGGAACTTACGAGCGGCAGCCCGACCGGCATCCCGGCGAAATAGTAGGCTACACGGCCCGGAATGACGTCCTGGACGGCGGGTGCTCCACCTTTGTACGGGACGTGGATGGCGCTGATTCCGGCCATCATGTTGAAGAGCTCACCGCACAGGTGGTCGGAATTGCCGACGCCCGAGGAGGCGAAGGTCAGCTTGCCCGGCTCGGCTTTCGCGCGCGCGATCAGCTCCTGTACGTTCTTCGCCGGAAAGTCCGGCCCCACGATCAGGATATGCGGCGTCGCCGCCACCGGCGCGAGCGGCACCAGGTCCCGCTCGGCGCTGTACGGCAGGTTCGGCACGGCGGCGGCGCTTATCGCAAGGCCGTTCTGCGCGAAAAGCAGCGTGTAGCCGTCGCCCGCGGACTTCGCCGCCGCGTCTGCGGCGACGTTGCCCGCGGCGCCGCCGCGGTTCTCTACGATGACGGTCTGCTTCCAGTGCGCGCCCAGTCGATCCGCCATGACGCGCCCGACGATGTCGGTCGAGCTTCCGGCCGCGTACCCGATGAGCATCCGCACCGGCTTGGTCGGGTATTGCTGCGCCGAGACAGGTAGTGCGAGCGCGAGAGCGAGGATGAGGACGATGCGGCGAAGTTTCATGGGCTACTCCTTAGCGATGCGCGAACATCTTCTTGCCCGGCACGGGCATCTCGGCCCGGAGAATCTCGCCGTTTAGCGAGTCGGTGATGTAGAGCGTGCTGCGCTTCGGGCCTCCGTAGGCGATGTTGGTCATGAGACGGTGCCGCTTGCCGGCGTGAACGAGATGCGTGGGGAGGGCGTTCGAATCGAAGCGCCATATGCCCACGCCGAGGTGGCACACCGCGAGCCCGTCCTCGGCATCGGTCTCTATGCCATCGGGACCGGCGTGGCCGCCCGAGAGCTGGATCGCGACGCCGGTCTTCGAGAGCGTGCCGCCCGCCATCAACGGCAGGCGCCAGATCTGCTGCGAGCGCGTGATCGCGACATAGACGTGGGTGTTGCCCGTGTTTAGGCTGATGCCGTTGGGCGAGGGTGCGTTGTCCACCAGGCGCTGCAGCTCGCCGTTGCTGCGCAGACGATACACGCGGCCGGTGGGATCGGCGATTCCAGTCTGGCCCTGGTCGGTGAAATAGAGATCGCCGTTGTCGGCGAAATGCAGGTCGTTCAGGCCCTTGAATCCTTCGCTGAACGCGGTCGCGAGATACGTTTCGATCTTCCCCGACCTCGGGTCGAGCAGCATCAGGCCCCGCTTGTAGTCGGCAATGAAGATCCATCCGTTCTTGTGGATCTTGAGCCCGTTCGGCCAGCCGTTGTACTGCACGGCGAGCTCCCATTCTCCCTTCGGGTCGATGCGGAATACGCGGCCGAAGGGGATGTCGACGCACCACAGATTGCCCTCGCGGTCGAACGAGGGGCCCTCGAGGAAATTGTCGACCTGCGCTCCGCCCCGGTTGGGATCGGACCAGGCGGTGCGCCGCTTCTTGCGGAACTTCCCGGGAAGCGAGGTGAACGGCTTGGCCTCGATGCGGTGGAGTTTCTGGAACGGATTGAGCACGGCGACCTCGCGGGCGGTGCCGAAGCATAACCCAATCTGCCCAGGCGCTGCAGGCGCGCGACGAGCGGCAGATCGCGCCGTCTCGATCACGCACAGTTGAAGGGGACGCGGCCAAATGGCCGCGCCGCTCAACTATTTCTTCATCCGTTCCTTGACCGGATCCTTGACGTTCTCGATCTTGTCGATCTCGACGTTGACCAGTTGCCCGCCGACTTTCTCGACGCGGCGGATATAGACCGTCTGGACGACGTCGCGGGTCTCGGGGTCGATCGAAATCGGCCCGCGCGGACTTTCCCATTTCATGCCCTTTGCGGCCGCGACCAATGACTCGCCGTCCGCCTTGCCGCCTGTCTTCTTCAGTGACTCGTAGATGAGGTGCATGCCATCCCAGCCCCCGACGGAATAGATGTCGGGATTGCGGCCGGTGGCCGCCTTGTAGGCTCCGACGAATCTGCCGTTGGCCGCGGACTGGTGGTTGTAGTCGTAGTGAAACACGGTGATCATGCCGAGCCCGGCCTCGCCCATGACTTTCAGCGCGTTCTCGTCGCTGATCTCGCCCTGCCCGAGAACGCGGGTCTTCTTCGGATCGATGCCGAGTCCGAGGAGAGCCTTGACGAACGCGGCCGGCTGCGCGCCCCCGGGGATGAACACGAACACCGCCTCCGGGTTGAGATCCTTCGCACGCTGCACAAACGGGAAGAAATCGGGGTTCGCCACCGGCATGCGCACGGAGCCGAGAAGCTGGCCGCCGGCGTCCTTGAATGACCGATGGAATGCGCCCTCGGCGTCGATTCCCGGGCCGTAGTCCGACACCATCGTGTAGGCCTTGCGGACGCCGCTCCGGTAAGCCCAGGCGCCGAAAGCCTCTTCCAGCTGCGGTACGGTCACCGAGGTGCGCACCAGGTAGGGCGACCGGGTCGTGATGACGGACGTCGCCGCGTTCATCACCACCATGAATTTCTTCGCCTCGGCCGACACGTCCGCTGCGGAGAGCGCCTCGGGCGTGATCACGAAGCCGGCGAGAACGTCGACCTTGTCGCGTACCACCAGCTCCTGGGCGTGGCGCTTGGCGTTGTCGGGCACGCCGGCGGTGTCGCGGCGGATGAATTCGATCTTGCGGCCCGCCACGGTGTCGCCGTTCTTCTCGACGTAGAGCTTGATGGCGTTGTCCATCTGCAGCGAGGCGTCGGCGAACTGGCCCGAGTACGGCATGATCAGCCCGATCTTCACCGGCTGCTGGGCGAATGCCGGAAGCGACGCAAGCGCGAGAGCACCGAGAGCTAGCCTGAGTGGTCGATTCATGTTTTCCTCCTTGCAGCCGGCACCTTAGCAAGGCGGACAGGGTACCGCAAGTTTGGGACGCGGCCCACTCTGGAGGCGCGCCTTCAGGGTCAAGGGAAGGTGATTCCAGCCCTATAATGCGGGCCTTCGTGTCCCGCCCATGCTGATCCTCGAGCGCATCGTCTCGGTCATCGCGCCGGTATTCCTGATCATCGCGATCGGCTACGCCTATGGGCGCCGCAACCGGCCCGATCTCAAGGCGTTCAACCACGTGTCGCTGCACGTGCTCGGGCCGCTGCTGGTGTTCACCTCGCTGGGCGGCGAAGACTTTCAGTTGAAGGGCAATATAGCCTTCATCGCTGCGGGGGTCATCGTCGTGCTCGTTTCCGGGCTGATCGCCTGGCCGATCGCACGCCTGGCGCGCGTCAGTCCCCGCACCTTCGTGCCGCCGATGATGTTCAACAATTGCGGCAACATGGGCCTGCCCCTTGCCGTGCTCGCTTTCGGCCGGCCCGGACTGGCGGCGATGGTACTGATGCTGGTGGCGAGCACGCTGCTGCAGTTCACGCTTGGGAGCCGTATCGTCAGCAAGCACGCCGATTGGAAGGCGCTCGCCACCTCGCCGATGATCATCGCGAGCGCGCTGGGGCTTCTGTTCAGCGTTCTTTCCTGGAAAGTGCCTGCGGCTCTGATGCCGGGGCTGAAGATGCTGGGCGATGCGACCCTGCCGATGATGCTCTTCGCGCTGGGCGCGCGGCTGATCGACTTGTCGAGCCGCGGCTGGCAGCTCGGCGTTCTCGGCGCGGTGGTTTGCCCGATCGCCGGATTCGCGGGGGCGTATCTTGCGCAGCTCGTTCTGCGCCTACCGGCGGATCAGTTCGCGCAGCTCATGCTCTTCGCAAGCCTCCCGCCCGCCGCACTCAACTACCTGCTTGCCGAGCGCTACAGCCAGGAGCCCGAGCGTGTCGCCTCGCTGGTGCTGATCGGGAACGCTTTCGCGATCGTGTTCGTTCCGGTGGGGCTGACGCTGGGGCTGCACCCGCTCTAGGGCGGTGGGTCGGGTCTACTTCTGGACGGCGGAAACCCTGATCGTGTTGGCCGGTTTGCGGTTCTTTGCCGGGCGGTAGACGATCAGCCGCTGGCCGGTGGTCAGGACGCCGACGTGGTTCCAGCGCAGCAGGCTGTCGGTGCTGACGTGATAACGCTTGGCGATGCCGTAGAGAGTCTCGCCCTTTCGCACGATGTGGATCGAGCCGCCGCCCCTGCGGGGAGCAGGCTGAACCGGCTGCCGGAACACTGCGGGAAGCGGCTCCGCGCCAGCGCCCGATCCCTTGAGGGGCAGGAGCAGCTCGAAGCCTGGCTTGACCTTGGTCTTGGAGGTGATGCCGTTCGCAAGCTTGAGCTTGGAGAGCGCGATCCCGTGCTTAGATGCGAGCTTGTCCAGGGTTTCCCCGTGCTTCAGGGTATACGCCTGCCAGGATGTAAGAGGCTGGTCGTAGGCATCGAGGTTCCTGTGGAAGTTGTCGACGCGGTCGGCGGGCAGCACCAGCGATTGCGTATGCGGACCGGAGATCATCGGCCGGTTGACCGCCGGGTTGAGTGCGATCAGCTCGTCCACCGACATCTCGGCGAACCTTGCCGCAAGACGGATGTCGATCGCGGTCGGCGTGGGCACGGTCGCGAAATAGGGCTCGTTGGGGATCGGCTCGAGCGACACGCCGAAGGCTTCCGGCTTGGCGATTATGTTTTTCAGGGCCTGAAGCTTGGGTACGTAACCGCGCGTCTCGGGGGGCATCTTCAGGTTCAGGTAGTCGGTAGGCAGGCCTCTCGCGCGGTTTTTCTCGATCGCGCGCGAGACGCCGTTTTCGCCGAAATTGTACGACGCGAGCGCGAGGTGCCAGTCGCCCTGCAGGTCATAGAGAGCCTGCAGGTAGTCGAGCGCGGCATTGGTGGAGGCGATCACGTCGCGGCGCTCGTCCGCCCACCAGTTCTGCGTCAACTGGTGCCTTTTCCCGGTCGAAGGGATGAATTGCCACAGGCCCGAGGCGTGCGAGCGCGAGTACGCCATGGGATTGAACGCGCTCTCGACCATCGGCAGCAGCGCGATCTCGGTCGGCATGCCCCGCCGTTCCACTTCCTCGACGATGTAGTAGAGATAGAGCTTGCTGCGCTCGACCATGCGCTTGAGGTATTCGGGCTGGCTCGCGTACCAGCGCTCGCGAACACCCACCAAGGGGCTGTCGAGATCGGCCATCGCGAAGCCCGCGCGGATACGGTCCCACAGGTCGTCGGCGGGCCGTGACGGGTCTACGGCGCGCGGCGGCTCAAGATCCCTCTCCGGGATCCCCGCAACCGGCCGCGGCTCGACCAATTGGAAGACCACGGGCGGCGCAGCGACCGGGGTCGCGGCCGACTTCGCCTCTGGGGCGGGTGCCCGTGGGGCGGGTATGGCAACAGGCAGGGGTAGGGCGGGCGTTGCAGCCTGCGCCACCACTGTCGACTCTCCGTCTGCCGCCGCGTCCCAAGGAATCTGCGAGCAGGCTGCCGTGAGCGCGCAGGCCCCTGCTGCGAACAGGCGTATATGCTTTTTGTTCAAGTGCTTATCTCCACCTGTTCATGAAACACTGGAGCCGCGATAGTACCCATGGATTTCATGCCGGTCAAGCAAGCAAGAATCGATTCAGGGGACCCGGGTAGCAGGCTCGTGCCGCACGCTGCCTAACGCGTGAGACAGCAAAGAGTGGACAGGGGGCTAGAACTCGTTCTTCCACTGCCGCAGTGCGGCGAACACCGCAGCGGGTTCACTCACCCGACTCCCGAGGTATTTGTTGGCCGAGGCGATGACGGCGGGCCGTGTCACCCGCAGAAACGGGTTGGTAGCTTTTTCGCGGGCGATCGTCGAGGGCAGCGTCGGCCGGTTCTCGCGTCGCAAGCCCGCGTCGCTCCGCTCGCGCTGGAGTAAGGCCGCGTTGTCGGGCTCGACCGCTTTGGCGAAGCCGATGTTCGCGAGCGTGTACTCGTGCCCGCAATAGACGAGCGTCTCGTCGGGCAGCGCCATCAGTTTCTCGAGTGACGCGTGCAGTTGTTGCGGCGTGCCTTCGAAAACCTTGCCGCACCCGCAGGCGAACAGCGTGTCGCCACAGAACAGCATGTTTGCTCCATAATAGCCGACGTGCGCGCGCGTGTGCCCGGGAATGTCGAGCACTTCGAACGACACGCCCAGTTGCTCGAGCGAGACCTTGTCTCCGCCGCCGACCGCATGGGTGAGCGTGGCGATCGGCTCTCCCCGCGGTCCGTAGACCGGGACTTGGTTGGTCCGGAGAAGCTCGGTGATTCCTCCGACGTGATCCTGGTGGTGGTGCGTCGCGAGAATCGCCGTCAGCCGCAGCCCTTCCGCAGCCAGATAGTCGAGGACCGGCTGCGCCTCACCCGGATCGACCACGGCGGCGCAGGGCCCGCTCCGCAAAGTCCAGACGTAGTTGTCCTTGAAGGCGCGCAGGGGAATCACTTGAAGTGTCTCGGGTGCAGTCGTCATTCGACGGAGAGCTCGTGAAGTGATGTTGCAGAACTCAATGCTAGCGGATTGGTTCGAAACGCCCAAGGGCACCTATGTCCTCGGCTGGGAGCGAAAGCAGTTCGACGCCGCCGTTGAGGATGTATTCGGCTATAACGCAGTCCAGGTCGGGCTTCCGGGGCTGGATTTCCTGCGCGAGTCGCGCATTCCGCTCAAAGTCCGCGCAGGCCTGGAGCGCGCCTGCACCCTCCGATCGGACCCGGCCCAATTGCCGCTTGCTTCTCAGAGCATCGACCTGCTGGCGCTGCCCCATGTGCTCGAGTTCTGTGCGCAGCCGCACGCGATCCTGCGCGAAGCCGAGCGCGTGCTCATGCCCGAGGGCAGCGTCGTGATTTCCGGTTTCAATCCCCTTTCCCTTTGGGGCGCGGCGCGCGCGCTCGGCTGGCAGCGCCGGCGATATCCCGGGTGCGGCAGATACATCGGACTGCTGCGCCTCAAGGACTGGCTGGCGCTGCTAGGGTTCGAGCTCAACGGCGGGCGCTTCGGCTGCTACGCGCCGCCGTTCAGTCAGGGGCATTGGCTCGAGCGTTTCGGCTTCATGGAGAAGGCGGGCGAGCGCTGGTGGCCGATCTGCGGCAGCGTCTACGTCGTGCGTGCCGTGAAGCGTGTCGCCGGGATGCGCCTTGTGACACCGAACTGGCGCGACAAGCGCGCCCCGAAGAAGGCGCTGGCCCCGGTTACCCACAGCGAGAACGGACTGCATGTCGAAAAGCGTGAGCGGCGCTGAGGTGGTGCGGATCTACGCAGACGGCGCCTGCAAAGGCAATCCCGGCCCCGGCGGCTGGGGCGCGATCCTCATGGAGGCAGGCAAGGAGAAGGAGCTTTTCGGCGGAGAGTCGCGGACGACCAACAACCGGATGGAGCTGACCGCCGTCATCCGCGCGCTGGAAGCCCTCGAACACTCGAGCACCGTGGAGGTCTACACCGACTCGCAGTACGTCCAGAAGGGGATCAGCGAATGGCTTCCCGCCTGGAAGCGGCGCGGCTGGCGCACGGCGGACAAGAAGCCCGTGAAAAACGTCGATCTGTGGCAGGAGCTCGAGCGGGTGGCGGGCAAGCACCGCGTGACCTGGCACTGGGTGAAAGGGCACGCGGGGCATCCCGAGAACGAGCGCGCGGATGAACTCGCCAATCGCGGCGCGGACGAGATGTCGTCCTGAAACCCGTCAGGGTTTCAGGCTTACCTAGAGGCCAGACCGCCGATGCGAAGAGTCGTCCTGGACACCGAAACCACCGGCCTGAACGCCGGTCTGGGTGACCGTGTCATCGAGATCGGCTGCATCGAAATCCTCAACCGCCGCGTCACCGGCAACCACTTCCACCGCTACATCAACCCCGAGCGCAAGAGCGAGGACGGCGCGCTCAAGGTGCACGGCATCACCCAGGAATTCCTCGAGGACAAGCCCAAATTCCGCGAGATCGCGGCCGAGTTTCTCGATTACGTCCAGGGCGCGGAGCTGGTGATCCACAATGCCGCGTTCGACATCGAGTTCCTGAATCTGGAGCTCGCCAGGATCGGACAGCCGCCGATCGAGGAGCAATGCGCAGCCATCGTCGACTCGCTCAGGCTCGCGCGCGAACTGCACCCCGGCAAGAAGAACTCCCTGGATGCCTTGTGCGAGCGCTATCAGGTCGACCACGCCCACCGCACGCTGCACGGCGCGCTGCTCGACGCCTCCTTGCTCGCCGAGGTCTACCTCGCGATGACGCGCGGCCAGGACAGCCTGGCGATCGAGCTCGAGCCGGCGGGCGAGGCGGGGACCGCCTGGGCGTCGCAGGGGGAGCGGCCGCCTCTCATGATCATTCGGGCGAGCGAGGAAGAGCTCGCCCAGCACGCGCTCCTGCTCGACGCGATTGAGACCGAGAACAAGGCGCCGAGCGTGTGGCGCCGCGTCGGGGCGGCCGTGGAACTCCCTTGAGCGGGTGTGCGAGAATGTGCGGATCCTGATCGGGGCAGAGCGGCGATGTCAGGCTCGGGCAAGTCCAATCCCTACGAGATCGACCTCGGCAAGAATCCGGCCAACTACGCGCCCCTGACTCCGCTCGGCTTCATCGAGCGCGCCGCCTATGTGTATCCGGAGCGCCTGGCCGTCGCCCACGGCGCGCGGCGCTTCACCTGGGCGCAAACCTATGCGCGTTGCCGGCGGCTTGCGTCCGCCCTGGCGCAACGGGGCATCGAGGTCGGGGATACCGTGGCTGCGATGCTCGCGAATACTCCCGAAATGTACGAGTGCCACTTCGGGGTTCCCATGGCGGGCGCCGTTCTCAACACGCTGAACACGCGCCTGGACGCCGAAGCAATCGCCTTCATGCTTGGACACGGCGGTGCGAAGATCCTAATCACCGACCGGGAGTTTTCCGGCACGGTCGAGAAGGCTCTCGCTTCGGTGAAGTTGAAACCGTTCGTGATCGATGTGGAGGACCCCGAGTACACCGGGCCCGGGGAGCGCATCGGCTCCGCTGAGTACGAGCAGTTCATCGCGTCGGGCGACCCGGGCTACGAATGGGATCCTCCTGAGGATGAATGGAACGCGATTTCCCTCAACTACACCTCGGGCACGACAGGCAATCCCAAGGGGGTCGTCTACCACCACCGCGGCGCGTACCTGAACGCGATCTGCAATATCGTGACTTGGGCCATGCCCCACCATGCCGTCTATCTGTGGACGCTGCCCATGTTCCATTGCAACGGCTGGTGTTTTCCCTGGTCGATCGCAGCGAACGCTGGTACCAACGTCTGCCTTCGAAAGGTCGATGCGCGGTCGATCTTCGACGCCATTCGCGCGCACAAGGTGACTCACTACTGCGGCGCGCCGATCGTCCACGCGACGCTCGCCAACGCCGACCCGAGGCTGCGCGAAGGCATCACGCACAAGGTGCACGCGATGGTCGCGGCCGCCGCGCCGCCCGCCGCGATGATCGAAGGCATGGAGCGAATGGGTTGGGATCTCACGCACGTCTACGGACTGACCGAGGTGTACGGCCCGGCGACAGTGTGCGCCAAGCACGAGGAGTGGAGCGGGTTCGACATCGGCAAGCGCACCGAGAGGAACGGCCGGCAGGGCGTGCGCTACCTCATGGAAGAGGGCCTGACCGTAATGGATCCGTCCACCATGCAGCCGGTTCCGGCGGACGGCGAGACTATGGGCGAGATCATGTTTCGTGGCAACATCACCATGAAGGGCTACCTGAAGAACGCCAAGGCGACGCAGGAGGCCTTCGCCGGGGGGTGGTTCCATTCGGGCGATCTCGCGGTCATGCACCCCGACGGCTACGTCAAGATCAAGGACCGGTCCAAGGACATCATCATCTCCGGCGGCGAGAACATCTCCTCGTTGGAGGTCGAAGACGTGCTCTATCGGCACCCGGCCGTTCTTGCCGCGGCGGTGGTCGCCAAGCCGGACTCGAAGTGGGGCGAGACGCCTTGCGCCTTCGTCGAGCTGAAGCCGGACACCCAGGTGACCGAGAAGGAGCTCATCGACCACTGCCGGGCGCATCTCGCGCGCTTCAAGGCACCGCGCGCGGTGGTGTTCGGCGTGCTGCCCAAGACCTCGACCGGCAAGATCCAGAAGTTCGTGTTGCGACAGCAGGCGAAATCCGCGGAAGCTATCGAGTAAGGAGGCCGCCATGAACGCGCCCGGCAAGAGCGAAGTCGAGGCACCCTACGTCCTGCGTGAGGACAACGAGGGGATCACTACGCTAACGCTGAACCGGGGCGAGCGCATGAACCCGCTGTCGACCGCGATGCTCGCCGCGCTGCAGGCCGAGACAGACCGGCTTGCCGACGACGTTGCGATCAAGGTGGTGGTGCTGGCGGCAGCGGGAAGGCACTTCTGCGCCGGGCACGATCTCAGGGAAATGCGCGAGCACCCGACCAAGAAATGGCAGCGCGGGCTGTTCGATCAGTGCAGCCGCGTGATGCTGTCTCTGACCCGCCTTCCGCAGCCAGTGATTGCGAGAGTGCAGGGCGTGGCGGTCGCGGCGGGCTGCCAGCTGGTGTCTATGTGCGATCTGGCGGTGGCGAGCGACGCCGCGCAGTTTGCCCTGCCGGGAATCAAGAGCGGCATTTTCTGCACGACGCCGGGAGTCGGCGTGGCCCGCAACATTTCGCGCAAGCATGCACTAGAGATGCTTTTTACCGGCGATCCTATCGACGCCGGCACTGCGCTTTCCTGGGGGCTGGTGAACCGCGTCGTACCGCCCTCCCGGCTCGAAGAGGAGACCGACAATCTTGCGCGGAAGATCCTCGCCCACAGTGGCGCGGTGGTCACCATGGGCAAGCAATTCTTCTACGATCAGGTGGAGAAGGGCTTCAAGGATGCCTATTCGCTCGCATCCGAGGGTATGGCCTGCAACATGATGCTGGCGGACGCGGCCGAAGGCATCGATGCCTTCCTCGCCAAGCGCAAGCCGCGCTGGCGCGGCAAGTAGTCCGCCCACAATTGCCCGATCGCCGGTCCTCGTCGATAATCCCAGCCTTCGGGGAGGAGCAGCCGGCCGCACCACGGCGGGCCGTGTCGCATGATCGACGACAGCATTCTTGAAACGCGCGGGCTGACCAAGGAGTTCAGGGGTTTTGTCGCGGTCAAGGACGTCGACCTGAAAGTCAGCCGCGGCAGCATCCACGCGCTCATCGGGCCCAACGGCGCCGGCAAGACCACCTGCTTCAACCTGCTGACGCACTTCCTCGTGCCGACCCGTGGAAGGATTTTCTACAAGGGGAGCGACATCACTGGCTCCGGCCCGGCGACGATCGCGCGCATGGGGCTGATACGCTCGTTCCAGATCTCGGCGGTGTTTCCGCATCTGAGCGTCCTCGAGAACGTGCGCATCGCCCTGCAGCGCAAGCGTGGCGGATCGTTCGATTTCTGGCGCACCGAGCGCCTGCTCGCGCGACTGAACGGCAGGGCACACGAGCTGCTCGACTCGGTCGGCCTCGCGGAATTCGAGGATGCCATCGCCGTGGAGCTGCCGTACGGACGCAAGCGCGCTCTCGAGATCGCGACCACCCTGGCGCTGGAGCCGGAGATGCTGCTGCTCGACGAGCCTACCGCGGGCATGGCCCACGAGGACGTGGAGCGCATCGCCGCGCTGATCAAGCGCGTCGCAGCCGACCGCACCGTGCTAATGGTCGAGCACAACCTGAACGTGGTCGCGAAGCTTTCCGACCGGATAACGGTACTCGCGCGCGGTGAGATCATCGCCGAAGGGAACTACGAGACCGTGTCGAAGCACCCCGACGTGATCCAGGCCTATCTGGGGTCCGAGCATGACTGACGCGCCGCTACTCTTCGTGAGTGGCCTGAATGCCTGGTATGGCGAGTCGCATATCCTGCACGGCGTGGAATTCGAAGTGCATCGCGGGGAGGTGGTGACGCTCCTCGGCCGCAACGGTGCCGGCAAGACTACGACGCTGAAGTCGGTTATGGGCATGGTCGCGCGCCGCCAGGGCTCGGTGCGGTTCGAGGGCAGGGAGACGATCACGCTTCCGTCGGATCGCATCGCCAGGCTGGGTCTCGCGTTCTGCCCCGAGGAGCGCGGCATCTTTGCCAGCCTCGACGTGGAGGAAAACCTGCTCCTTCCTCCTGAAGTCCGCCGGGGCGGCTTCGCGCTGGGGCAGGTTTTCGAGCTGTTTCCGAACCTGAAGGAGCGGCTGTCCAGCCAGGGCACCAAGCTCTCCGGAGGCGAGCAGCAGATGCTGGCGATCGGCCGCATCCTGCGCACGGGGGCGAGGCTGCTGCTCCTCGACGAGCCCACCGAGGGGCTGGCTCCGGTGATCGTGCAGCAGATCAGCCAGACCATCTCGCGGCTCAAGGCCGAAGGGTTTACCATCCTCCTGGTCGAGCAGAATTTCCGCTTTGCTTCGCGGATCGCCGACCGCCACTACGTGATGGAGAACGGCCGGATAGTGGACATGATCCGGAACACGGAGCTAGAGTCCAGTCTCGCAAAGATACACGAGTACCTGGGCGTGTAATCACGCAGATTCGATCAACCAAAGGAGTAGAGGACACCATGCAATCCAAACATAACCTGTTTATTGCCGTCCCGCTGGCGCTCGCCGCCGCATTGGTGGCTCCCGGTGCGCGGGCACAAGTCTCCGACGGCGTCGTCAAGATCGGAGTCCTATCCGACATGTCCAGCCTCTACTCGGATATCGGGGGCGGCGGATCGGCGGTCGCGGCGCGCCTTGCGATCGACGACTTCGCTCCCGCGAAGCACGGCATGAAAGTGGAACTCATTTCCGCCGATCACCTGAACAAGCCCGATGTGGGTTCGAGCATCGCGCGCCAGTGGTACGACGTGGACAAGGTGGACGTCATCGTCGACGTTCCGACCTCGTCGGTCGCGCTCGCCATCAACCAGGTGACCCGTGAGAAAGGCAAGGCCTTCCTTGTGTCGGGCGCCGCAAGCTCGGATCTCACCGGCAAGGCCTGCTCGCCCAACACCATCCACTGGACCTACGACACCTGGATGCTCGCCAACGGAACCGGTAACGCCATCGTGAAGACGGGCGGTGACTCTTGGTACTTTATCACCGCCGACTATGCGTTCGGCCTGGCGCTGGAGCGCGACACCGAGGCCGTGGTGCTGAAGAACGGCGGCAAGGTGCTCGGCAAGGTGCGGCATCCGCTCAACGCGCAGGATTTCTCCTCGTTCCTGCTGCAAGCCCAGGCATCCAAGGCGAAGATTATCGGGCTCGCCAACGCGGGCGGCGATACGACCAACGCGATCAAGCAGGCCGCCGAGTTCGGTATCGTCAAGGGTGGACAGAGCCTCGCCGGCATGCTGGTGTTTATCTCCGACGTGCATGGGCTGGGTCTGGACAAGGCGCAAGGACTGATCTTCACCGAGACCTTCTACTGGGACTTGAACGACGCCACCCGCGCTTTCGCCAAGCGCTTCGCGGCGGCGAACAACGGCAAATATCCGACCATGGTCCAGGCGGGCGTGTATTCGACGATCATGCACTATCTCAAGGCAGTCGAAGCCGGCAAGACCGACGATGGCACCAAGACCATCGCCAAGATGAAGGAGCTTCCGACCGACGATCCGCTGTTCGGCAAGGGTCGCGTGCGCATGGACGGCCGCAAAATTCACCCGGCCTACCTGGTGGAAGTGAAGAAGCCCTCCGAGTCCAAGGGTCCTTACGACTACTACAAGATCCGCGCGACCATCCCGGCCGACCAGGCATTCCGGCCGCTGAACGACGGCGGGTGCTCGCTGGTCAAGTGACATTCGGGCGGAGGCCCGAATGTCATCCCGAGCGCAGCGAGGGATCTGTGCCGGTTCCGGAGATCCCCCGGCCTTCGGCCTCGGGATGAGTCTGCCCTGATGGAAATCTTCGGCATACCGACGCAGGCGCTGTTCGGGCAGCTCCTTATCGGGCTGATCAACGGCTCGTTCTACGCGCTGCTCTCGCTCGGCTTGGCGGTGATTTTCGGGCTGTTGAATATCATCAATTTCACCCACGGCGCGCAGTACATGATGGGAGCGTTCTGCGCGTATTTCCTTCTCACCAAGCTCGGCGTTGGCTATTGGTGGGCGCTCGCGATCGTGCCGGTCGCAGTCGGCGCCCTGGGCATCGCCATCGAGCGGCTGATGCTCGCGAGGCTCTACAAGCTCGATCACCTGTACGGGCTGCTCCTCACGTTCGGCCTGGCGCTCATCATCCAGGGGATTTTCCGCCAGCAATACGGCACTTCGGGAATTCCCTACGCGATGCCGGGCGAGCTCGCCGGCGGCCGCAACCTCGGCTTCATGTTCCTGCCGAACTACCGCGCCTGGGTGATCGTGGCCTCGCTCGCGACCTGTCTCGCCACCTGGTTCGTTATCGAAAAGACGAAGCTCGGCTCCTACCTGCGCGCTGCGACCGAGAACCCCGAGTTGGTGCGCGCTTTCGGCGTGAACGTGCCGCGCATGATTACCCTGACCTACGGCTTCGGCGTGGCGCTCGCGGCCTTCGCGGGCGTAATGGCGGGACCGATCTACCAGGTCAACCCCCTGATGGGAGCGGACCTCATCATCGTCGTATTCGCGGTGGTGGTGATCGGCGGCATGGGCTCGATCATGGGGTCGATCGTGACGGGTTTCGCGCTGGGGCTGATCGAAGGCCTGACGAAAGTGTTCTATCCCGAGGCATCGAATACCGTGATCTTCATCATCATGGCGATCGTCCTCATAATCAAGCCGGCCGGCCTTTTCGGCACGCAGCGATGAGGCTCGCCTAGACCATGTCCGCAGTCCCCGAGCTGTCCATCGGCGCCGGACGGGCAAACGGCCTCGCGCACCAGCGCGTCGCCTTCCTCGCCATGCTGGCGTTCTTCCTGCTCGCGCCGCTCGTTGCCTATCCGATCTTTCTGATGAAGGTGATGTGCTTCGCTCTGTTCGCTTGCGCATTCAACCTGCTGATCGGCTACGGCGGGCTGCTGTCCTTCGGCCACGCGATGTTCCTCGGCACCGCAGGCTACGCCTCGGCGCACGCCGCGAAGGTCTGGGGGTTTCAACCCGAGTTCGCGATCCTTTTCGGGACCGCGTGCGCCGCGCTGCTCGGAGTGGTGACCGGGCTGCTGGCTATCCGGCGCCAGGGCATCTACTTTGCGATGATCACCCTTGCCCTCTCTCAAATGGTGTACTTCTTCTACCTCCAGACACCGTTTACCGGAGGCGAGGACGGAATTCAGGCGGTGTCGCGCGGGAGGCTCTTTGGCCTGATCGATCTCAGCAACCAGTGGACGATGTACGCGCTCGTCCTGGCGGTGTTCGTGGGCGGTTTTCTGCTGATCCACCGCACGGTACATTCGCCGTTCGGGCAGGTCCTCAAGGCGATTCGCGAGAACGAGCCGCGCGCGCTGTCCCTGGGCTACGACGTCAACCGCTACAAGCTGCTTGCCTACGTGCTTTCGGCGACGCTCGCGGGCCTCGCCGGGGCGACCAAGGCGCTGGTGTTCGAGCTGGCTTCGCTCACCGACGTTCATTGGACCATGTCCGGAGAGGTGGTGCTGATGACCTTGCTCGGGGGGCTGGGAACGGTCTTCGGGCCCGTGGTCGGAGCGCTGATCATCGTCTCCATGGAGAACTACCTCGCGCAGCTCGGCTCCTGGGTGACGGTCACGCAGGGTGCGATCTTCGTGATATGCGTGCTGAGCTTCCGCCGCGGAGTCGTCGGCGAACTGGGGCACTGGCTGAAGAAGCCGCTGTAGAGCGCTAGATGATCTTCTGGGCGGCGAGGCGATCGAGTTCCGCATCGTCGATTCCGAGAACGCCAGCAAGCACTTCGCGCGTGTGCTGCCCCAGTAAGGGCGGCGGCACCGTGTACTCGACCGGGGTGTCGGAGAAGCGCATCGGGCTCGCGACCCCGGCCATGTAGCCCGAGAGCGGGTGCGGCATCTCGATTTTCAGGCCGCGGTGTCTGACCTGCGGATCCTCGAAGACTTCCTCGTAGTTGTTGATCGGGCCGCAGGGCACATTGGCAGCATCGAGGCGTCCGATCCAGTCGCGGTTCGAGCGTTTCTCCATGATCTCCTGCACGATCGGGATCAGCACGGCGCGGTTGCGGATGCGGTCGGGCATGGTTCTGAAGCGTGGATCGGCAGCGAGGTCCGACCGTTCGGCCGCCGCGCAGAAGCTCGCCCACTGGCTGTCGTTGCCTGCGCCGAGGATCAGATGTCCGTCGGCCGTGGCGAATACTTCGTAGGGGAGCAGATTCGGGTGCGCGTTGCCCCAGCGCCTCGGTAACGTTCCAGAGTGGAAGTAGTTGAAGATCTGGTTGGCGCCGAAGGCAACGATGGTGTCGAGCAGCGCGATGTCTATGTATTGGCCCCGTCCGCTGCGCTCGCGGAGCGCGATCGCAGCGGTAATGGCGAGGCTCGCGTACATTCCCGCCATGACGTCGGTCACCGCGATACCGACCTTCTGCGGGCCGCCTCCCGGGAGCTCGTCGCGTTCTCCGGTGATGCTCATCAGCCCGCCCATGCCCTGGAAGATGAAGTCATAGCCCGGAAGGTGGGCGCGCGGACCGCTCTGCCCGTACCCGGTGACCGAGCAATAGATGATGCGCGGATTACCGTTCTTCAGGTCGTCGTATCCGAGCCCGTATTTCGCCAGGCCGCCGACCTTGTAGTTCTCGATCAGCACATCGGACTTCGCCGCCAGCCTGCGCGCGATCTCCGCGCCCGCGGGCTTCGAGATGTCCAGCGTGACCGACTTCTTGCCCCGGTTTACCGAGAGGAAATAGGCGGACTCCCGGGTCTCCTTTCCGCCGCTGTCCTTGAGAAACGGCGGGCCCCAGCTGCGCGTGTCGTCCCCCGATCCGGGCCGCTCGACCTTGATCACCTCGGCGCCGAGGTCCGCGAGGTTCTGCGAAGCCCAGGGACCCGCGAGCACGCGCGTGAGATCGAGAACGCGGATGTGCGAGAGGGGACGTCGCATGGGGACGATTCGGGACGGGGCGATTATAATCCGTATGGCTTCTTCAAAATACGACGTCAATGAAAATCCTGGTTGCGGTCAAGCGTGTGGTCGATTTCAACGTCAAGGTGCGCGTCAGGGCCGACGGTACGGGCGTCGAAACCGCCAACGTCAAGATGTCCATGAATCCATTCGACGAGATTGGCGTAGAGGAAGCGGTGCGCCTGAAGGAAGCGGGCACCGCGACCGAGATCGTCGCTGCCTCCTGCGGTCCGCAGGCTTGCCAGGAGACACTGCGGACCGCGCTCGCGCTCGGTGCCGACCGAGCAGTTCTGGTCGAGACCGACGCTGAGTTGCAGCCGCTCGCGGTGGCGAAGCTCCTGCGCGCGATCGTTCAGAAGGAGGATCCCGGTGTCGTCATCCTCGGTAAGCAGGCGATCGACGACGACTGCAACCAGACGGGGCAGATGCTTGCCGCGTTGCTCGGCTGGCCGCAGGCGACGTTCGCCTCCAAATTGAAGATCGAAGGCGACATGGCCGTGGTCACTCGGGAAGTGGACGGTGGGCTGGAGACCATCTCCGTCAAGCTGCCTGCGGTCATGACCACCGACCTGCGGCTAAACGAGCCGCGCTACGTCACCCTGCCCAACATCATGAAGGCGAAGAAGAAGGCACTCGAGCTGCTCAAGCCGGACGCGCTCGGGGTCGACGTCGCCCCCCGTCTGAAGACGCTCAAGGTCGAGGAGCCGCCCAAGCGCAAGGCGGGAACGAAAGTGCCCGACGCCAAGGCGCTCGTACACAAGCTGAAGAACGAAGCAAAGGTCATATCGTGAGCATTCTCGTACTCGCCGAGCACGACAACGCATTGCTCAAAGGCGCAACGCTCAACACGGTTGCGGCGGCAACCAGGATCGGCGGCGATATCGTCGTGCTCGTCGCCGGCTCGGGCTGCGCTGCGGCTGCCAAGGCCGCCGCGGCAATTGCGGGCGTGAAAAAAGTGCTGGTCGTCGAAGCGCCGCACTACAAGGAGCAACTCGCGGAAAATCTCGCCGCACTCGTCGTTGCGCTCGCGCCTGGCTACACGCACATTCTGGCGCCCGCCACCTCCTTCGGGAAGAACGTGGCGCCGCGAGTCGCGGCGCTGCTCGACGTAGCGCAGGTATCAGACATCATCGAAGTCAAGAGCCCGGACACCTTCGTTCGTCCTATCTACGCCGGTAACGCGCTCGCGACAGTCCAGTCCGCGGACGGGATCAAGGTGATCACGGTGCGCACCACCGGTTTCGATGCCGTCGCGGCGAGCGGAGGCTCGGCGGGGCTGGAAAATGCGCCGGCGGCCGCCGATACCGGGCTCTCTTCGCTTGTCGGGCGCGCCCTTACCAAATCGGAGCGCCCCGAGCTGACTTCGGCGCGGGTGATCGTTTCGGGCGGGCGCGGCATGGGGTCGGGCGACAATTTCAAGCTGCTCGAGCCGCTCGCGGACAAGCTGCACGCGGCGATGGGTGCGTCGCGCGCCGCCGTGGATGCGGGCTTCGTGCCGAACGACTGGCAGGTCGGCCAGACCGGCAAGATCGTCGCCCCTGACCTCTATATTGCAGTCGGCATCTCCGGCGCGATCCAGCACCTCGCCGGCATGAAGGACAGCCGCGTCATCGTCGCGATCAACAAGGACGAGGAGGCACCGATATTCCAGGTAGCGGACTACGGGATCGTCGGAGATCTGTTTCAGATCGTTCCGGAATTGGTCAAAGAGCTGGGATAAGGATCGGAGGCACTATGGGTGAATACAAAGCGCCTTTACGCGACATGCACTTCGTGCTGCAGGAGCTCGCCGGACTCGCGGACGTGGCGCGCCTTCCCGGCTGCGAGGAGATCAACGCGGAACTGGTCGACCAGATCCTGGAGGAAAGCGCAAAGTTCGCAAGCGGCGTCCTGTCGCCGCTCAACCAGTCCGCCGACAAGGAAGGCTCGAAGTGGGATCAGGGCAAGGTCACCACGCCCGAGGGTTTTAAGGAAGCGTACAAGCAGTTCATCGAAGGCGGCTGGAACGCGCTCCAGGCGCCGGCCGAGTATGGCGGGCAGGGGTTGCCAAAGGTCGTCTCGACTCCGGTCGTGGAGATGTGGAAGTCGGCCAATCTGTCGTTTTCGCTGGTGACCATGCTCACCGCGGGGGCGGCGGAGGCGCTGATCCTGCGCGGCACCGACGCGCAGAAGAAGCAGTACCTGCCCAAGATGATCGAAGGCACATGGACCGGCACCATGAATCTCACCGAGCCGCAGGCCGGGTCGGACCTCGGGCTGGTGCGAACCAAAGCAGTGCGACAGGGAGATCACTACCGAGTCTCCGGCCAGAAGATCTTCATCACCTACGGCGAGCACGACCTCGCCGACAATATCGTGCACCTGGTGCTGGCGCGCGTCGAAGGCGCCCCCGAAGGCGTGCGCGGCATCTCGATGTTTCTCGTGCCGAAGTTCCTCGTGAACGCGGACGGGTCGCTGGGGGAAAGAAACAGCGTGCAGTGCGCCTCGATCGAGCACAAGCTCGGCATACACGCCAGCCCGACAGCGGTTCTCGTGTACGAGAACGCCGTCGGGTATCTGGTGGGAGAGGAGAACCGCGGCCTGGAGTACATGTTCATCATGATGAACCTGGCGCGCTTCGCGGTCGGCATGGAAGGTCTGTCGATATCGGAGCGCGCATACCAGCAGGCGCTCGCATACGCCAAGGAGAGGGTCCAGAGCCGCGACGTCGCGGGCGGCGGGAAGGCCGTCACCATTATCCACCATCCCGACGTGCGCCGGATGCTGATGAGCATGAAGTCGCAGATCGAGGCCATGCGCGCGCTCGCCTACGTCGTGGCGGCGGCGGTGGACAAGTCGCTGAGGCATCCCGTCAAGGAGGAGCGTGCTCGCAACCAGGCCTTCGTCGATCTCATGATTCCGATCGTCAAGGGCTGGTTTACCGAGACCGGGATCGAGGTAGCGTCGACCGGCATCCAGGTGCACGGCGGAATGGGCTTCATCGAGGAAACCGGCGCGGCGCAGCATCTGCGCGACGCGAGAATCACAACGATCTATGAAGGAACGACCGCGATTCAGGCGAACGACCTGATCGGCCGCAAGATCGCCCGTGAAGGCGGTGCGACCGCGAAAGAAGTCATCAAGACGATGCGGATCGTAGAAGCCGAACTCGGTAAGGCACCGGGCGAGGACATGGCGGCAACTCGCGAGGCCTTCTCCGCGGCGCTGACTGCGGCCGAGGAATGCGTCTCCTGGATGGTGATCACCTACGGCAACGATATCAAGGCGGCGCACGCCGGCGCCGTGCCCTTCCTCAAGCTCATGGGGATCGTGTGCGGTGGGTGGCAACTCGCGCGCTCCGCGTTGGTCGCCAGACAACGCTTGTCGGAGGGCAAGGGCGACAAGGCGTTCTACGAGGCCAAGATCAAGACCGCGCGGTTCTACGCCGATCATGTCCTGACGCAGGCGCCGGCGCTGCGCAATACGATCGTGCATGGCGCCGCCGGTGTGATGGCTCTGGCGGAGGAACAATTCTGAGGGGTGATCTCAGGCGCTCGGGACCGAACGGTGCGCCTCAAACAGGCGCTCGATAGCGTTCTGAGCTCGGGCGACGGACCGCGTATCGTCGAGCAGCCTGCGGTCGTGATGAGTGGCGAGCACGATTCCGAAGAGCTCGAAGCTGAGCTGCCAGGGGTCGGTCGGGGCCGCCAGGTGGCCCTCCTCGATGGCCAGGTGAATCGCCTTGACGATGGCCCCTCGCAACTCGCGCTGCCCGGAAACGAGCAGCTCGCGTACTGCACCGGGACGGTCGTCGTACTCTGCGGAGGCGGATAGCACGAGGCTGCTGCCCGAGAGATCGTTGTCCTGTGCGATCCACGCGAGCCAGCCGGAGAGCAGCGCCCGGAGCCGCGGCAAACCGCGCGGTTCCTTCAGGGCAGGCGAGAACACGCGGTCCCGAAAAAGTCTCTGTGCCTGTCTGAGGGTCGAAAGCTGCAGGTCCTCCTTGGAGCCGAAGTGGGCAAACAGGCCGCTCTTGGAGAGATCCAGCCGCGAGGCGAGGGAGCCGATGCTCAAGCCTTCCAGCCCGACCTGGCTGGCTAGGGCGACGGCTTCGTCGAGGATGAGGTTACGCGTATGCTCGCCCTTCTTCACAGGCACTTTATAGCACGAACGTTCGTATGAGTACAGCCTATTGGCCTAAAAGGGGATTTTTAGAAGTAGGATCTCCCTCCACATTACCCAGTCACCGACGAAGCTGTAAAAGGGATGGGCGAACGTGGCCGGCCGGTTGTGCTCGAAGAAGAAATGCCCGCACCACGCGAATGCGTAGCCCGTGAGGAGCGAAGCCAGGATCCACCAGGCGTTCAACGACTCGATCGCATGAAGCATGAAGACGAGAGCGGCCGAGGTTCCGATGAAGTGCAAGCGGCGGCAGGTGCGATTCGCGTGTTCGGACAGATAGAACGGGTAGAAATCGGCGAAGGAATCGTAGCGGGTCTTCATCTTCGGCTCAGGTTCGGGGGTCTCCACATCACATGTTCGGATAGTTCGGTCCGCCACCGCCCTGCGGGGCGATCCACACGATGTTCTGGGTGGGGTCCTTGATATCGCAGGTTTTGCAGTGCACGCAGTTCGGCGCGTTGATCTGCAGACGATCCTTGCCGGCCCCGTCCTTCACGAATTCGTACACGCCGGCGGGGCAATAGCGGCTCTCCGGTCCCGCGTACTTCGCGAGGTTGACGCTGACCGGGATGCCCGCGTCCTTGAGCGTGAGGTGGCAGGGTTGGTTCTCCTCGTGATTGGTGTTCGAAATGAACACCGAGGACAGGCGATCGAAAGTGAGCCTTCCGTCCGGCTTGGGGTAGTCGATCGGGCGGCACTCGGCGGCGGGCCGCAGGCGCTCGTGGTCAGCGCGCCGATGGTGCAGCGTCCACGGAAATTTTCCGCCGAGAAGAAACTGCTCGACGCCCACCATCGCGGTACCGGCGTAGAGTCCCTTCGACATCCATTGCTTGAAATTGCGTGCGCGGTAGAGTTCGTCGAACAGCCACGACTCGCGGAAGGCTTCGGGATAAGCGGTCAGCTCGTCGCCGGAACGCCCTGATTGCAGCGCGGCGAAGGCCGCCTCCGCGGCGAGCATGCCGGACTTGATGGCCGCGTGGCTGCCCTTGATCCGCGAGGCGTTGAGGAAGCCCGCTTCGTCGCCCACGAGGGTCCCACCGGGGAAGACGAGCTTCGGCAGCGACATGATTCCGCCCGCCGTAATCGCCCGCGCGCCGTAGGCGATGCGCTTGCCGCCTTCGAGGAAACCGCGGACATGGGGGTGGGTCTTGTAGCGCTGAAATTCCTCGTACGGGCTCAGATACGGATTGGCGTAGGACAGCCCCACGACGAAACCCACCGAAACCAGCCGATCTTCCATGTGGTACAGGAACGAACCCCCGTAGGTGTCCGCCTCGAGCGGCCAGCCCGCCGAGTGGATAACCAGCCCGGGTTGGTGCTTGCCTGCATCGATCTCCCACAACTCCTTCAGGCCGAGCCCGTACACTTGGGGATCGCAGTCGGCGCCAAGCCCGAACTTCGCGATCAGCTGCCGGCCAAGGTGACCGCGGCAGCCTTCGGCGAAGAAGGTGTACTTGCCGAGCAGCTCGATCCCCGGCTGGTATTGACCCGTCGGCCTGCCGTCGCGACCGATCCCCAGGTCCCCGGTGGCGACACCCCGCACGCACCCCTTCTCGTCGTAGAGCACTTCCGCGGCGGCGAATCCCGGGTAGATCTCCACGCCGAGTGCTTCGGCCTGCTGCCCCAGCCAGCGGCATACGTTGCCGAGGCTGACCACATAGTTGCCGTGATTGCGGAAGCATTCGGGCAGGAAGGCGTTCGGGACCCTGAGCGAGCCCGATTCACTGAGGAAGAGAAAACGGTCCTCCGTCACTGGCGCCTTCAAGGGTGCGCCTCGTTCCTTCCAATCGGGGAAGAGCTCGACCAACCCGCGGGGATCCATCACCGCGCCCGAGAGGATGTGAGCGCCGATCTCCGAGCCCTTCTCGATCACGCACACGCCGAGATCGGCCTTGCTTGCGGCGGCCAGCTGTTTCAGGCGGATCGCGCCTGCGAGGCCGGCAGGGCCGCCACCCACTATCACCACATCGAATTGCATCGATTCGCGGGCCACTGAGTTCTCCGATCTCTTCGTTCGGCAAATTATAATGCCGGGCAGAGGAGGTCCCGATGGCCGACAAGCCGCTCTGGGAGCCCAGTCAGGAGCGCATCGCGGAAGCGAACCTCACACGCTTCGCCCGCCAAGCGATACGCGACTGGAAGCTGGGGTTCAACGACTATCCGGCTTTCTATCGCTGGACCACGGAGCACCCCGAGCAGTTCTGGGACTCGGTGTGGAAGTTCGCCAGGGTGCGCTCGAGCGCGAAGGGCGCGCGGGTCCTCGTCGACGGCGGCCGGATGCCTGGTGCGCGCTGGTATCCCGAGGCCAGGCTGAACTTTGCCGAGAACCTGCTGCGCCGACGCGACGCCTCCACCGCGCTCGTGTTCTGGGGCGAGAACAGGGTGAAGCGCCGCCTCAGCCATCGTGAACTGTACGACCAAGTCTCGCGCGTCGCTCAAGGCCTGCTCGCGCTGGGCGTCAAGCCGGGCGACCGCATCGCCGCCTACATGCCCAACATGCCCGAGGCCATTGCGGCGATGCTCGCGGCGGCGAGCATCGGGGCGACCATTTCGACTTGCTCGCCCGACTTCGGCGTTCGCGGCGTGCTCGATCGCTTCGGCCAGGTCGCTCCCGTGGTGCTGTTCGCGGCCGACGGATACTTCTACAACGGGAAGCAGGTGGCTTCGCTCGAGAAGGTGCGCGAAATCGCCTCCGGGCTGCCGAGCCTGAAACGTGTCGTGGTCGCGTCCTACGTGAGCGATCAACCGGATCTGTCGCGCATCCCCGGCGCGCAGGGCTTCGCGGATTTCATGGCTGCGCAGGCGGGCGGCGACATCCGCTTCGAGCAGCTGCCCTTCGACCACCCCCTGTACATACTGTTTTCCTCCGGGACTACGGGCGTACCGAAGTGCATCGTGCACGGGGCAGGTGGCGCGCTGCTCAAGCACCTGTGCGAGCAGCAGCTGCATTGCGACATCAGGCCGGGAGATCGCCTGTTCTATTTCACGACCCTCGGCTGGATGATGTGGAACTGGCTCGCGTCCGGCCTGGCGTGCGGTGCGACGCTACTGCTCTACGACGGCTCCCCCTTCATCGAGGAGGGCCGTATCCTCTTCGACTACGCCGACGCGGAGGGGACGACCCATCTGGGCACCTCTGCAAAGTTCATCGATGCGATCGCCAAGGCGGGAGTCGAGCCGGTGAAAACGCATCGTCTCGAGCACTTGCGCACCGTGCTGTCAACCGGGTCGCCGCTCGCTCCTGAGGGCTTCGACTTCGTGTACAGGGCAATCAAGAAGGACGTCTGCCTCTCCTCGATTTCCGGGGGCACCGACATCTGCGGATGCTTCGTGCTCGGCAATCCGATCCTGCCGGTATGGCGGGGCGAGATCCAGTGCCGCGCCCTGGGCCTCAGGGTCGAGGTCTTCGACGAGAATGGGCACTCCATCGAAGGACAAAAGGGCGAGCTCGTCTGCACCAAGCCGTTTCCGTCGCTGCCGCTCGGCTTCTGGAACGATCCCGGCGGAGACAAGTACCGGGCCGCGTATTTCGAGCGGTTTCCGGGGGTCTGGACCCACGGCGACTGGTGCGAGATCACCGCGCACGGCGGGATGGTCATTTACGGCCGGTCCGATGCGGTGCTCAACCCGGGGGGTGTGCGCATCGGAACCGCCGAAATCTACCGCCAGGTCGAGCAGCTGGAGGAGGTGGTCGAGTCGCTCGTCATCGGCCAGACCTGGCCGCCGGGGGAGATCGGCGACGTGCGGGTGGTGCTGTTCGTGAAGCTCCGCGAGGGCCTGCGACTCGACGAGGCGCTGGTCGCGAAGATCAAGGGCCGGATACGCGAGAACACCACGCCGCGGCACGTGCCGGCGAAAGTACTCCAGGTGCCCGACATCCCGCGCACCAAGTCGAACAAGATCGTCGAGCTTGCCGTGC
Source organism: Burkholderiales bacterium (assembly GCA_035519135.1). Taxonomy (GTDB): domain Bacteria; phylum Pseudomonadota; class Gammaproteobacteria; order Burkholderiales; family SG8-39; genus VBDM01. Next base: position 51,885 of record DATIWX010000130.1, read on the forward strand.
GCAACGTGGTGCACGGCCGGCCGGTGAAGAACGTCGAGGCGCTCGCCAACCCCGAGGCGCTCGAGCATTTCAGGAACCGGCCCGAGCTTGCCTGAGGCAACCGGAGCGGCTTTTCCGGGCTAGAGCGGCAGGGCAAATTCGTGTACCATTCTCCATCCCATCCCCCTGGTTTGTGATGGCCAAGTATGTGTTCGTGTCGGGCGGTGTGGTTTCCTCTTTGGGGAAGGGGATAGCCGCCGCCTCCCTCGCCGCGATCCTCGAGTCGCGCGGCATCAAAGTTACTCTTCTCAAGCTCGACCCGTACATCAACGTTGATCCGGGAACGATGAGCCCTTTCCAGCACGGAGAGGTGTTCGTCACCGACGACGGCGCCGAGACCGACCTCGACCTCGGGCACTACGAGCGCTTCGTCTCGGCCCGTATGAAGAAATGCAACAACTTCACCACGGGACAGATCTATGAGTCGGTGATCAAGAAGGAGCGCCGCGGCGATTATCTCGGGCGCACGGTGCAGGTGATTCCGCACGTCACCGACGAGATCAAGGCTTTCATCGCGCGCGGAGCGGGCGACGCGGAGGTCGCAATCGTCGAGATCGGCGGCACGGTGGGCGACATTGAATCGCTCCCGTTCTTAGAGGCCGTGAGGCAGATGGGGCTAGAGTTGGGGGACGACAACACCTGCTATCTCCATCTTACGCTGGTGCCTTTCATCAAGAGCGCCGGCGAGATCAAGACCAAGCCCACGCAGCACTCGGTGAAGGAGTTGCGCGGTATCGGCATCCAGCCCGACGCGCTGCTGTGTCGGTCGGACCGGCCGATACCCGATGATGAGAAGAAGAAGATCGCGCTCTTCACCAACGTCCAGGCGCGTGGCGTGATCTCGGTCTGGGACGCGGATTCGATCTACAAGATTCCATGGATGTTGCATCAGCAGATGCTCGACGAGATCGTCTGCCACAAGCTCGCAATCATCGCTAGGCCGGCCGATCTCAGGGCGTGGAAGAGGTTGGTCGAGGCGCTTGAGCATCCGCAACACGAGATCACGATCGCCATGGTCGGCAAGTACGTCGATCTCACCGACTCGTACAAGTCGCTGAACGAGGCGCTGGTGCACGCGGGGATCCATGCGCGCAGCAAGGTGAACATCCGCTACGTCGATGCCGAGACGATCGAAAAGGACGGCTTCGGTGCGCAGCTGAAGGGGGTGGACGCCGTTCTTGTGCCCGGAGGGTTTGGCAAGCGCGGGGTGGAGGGCATGATGACGGCGATCCGGCACGCGCGCGAAAGCAAGATTCCGTACCTCGGCATCTGCCTGGGCATGCAGCTTGCAGTGATCGAATATTCGCGCAACGTGGTGGGCCTGGCCGGCGCGAACTCGACCGAGTTCGACCGCGACACCCCGCATCCGGTGATCGCTCTGGTGACCGAATGGCAGGACCGAGACGGGCGCATCGAGCGCCGCGACGAGAAATCCGACCTTGGCGGAACGATGCGCCTGGGAGCGCAGAGCGCGGTGCTCGAGCCGGGCAGCCTGGCGTGCAAGATCTACGGCGCGGAGACCATCAACGAACGCCATCGGCACCGCTACGAAGTCAACAACCAGTACCTTCAGCGGCTCAAGGACAGGGGATTGCGGGTCTCGGGCGTCACCCAGCGCGAGCAGCTATGCGAAATGATCGAGCTGCCTTCGCATCCCTGGTTTATCGGCTGTCAGTTCCATCCCGAGTTCACTTCGACTCCACGGACCGGGCATCGGCTCTTCACCGCATTTGTCGAAGCTGCCCTGCAGTATCAGGCAGGCGCAACCAAGACGGCTATTGCCGCATAAATGAAGCTCTGCGGTTTTGAGGCTGGCCTCGACAAGCCGCTGTTCCTGATCGCGGGACCTTGCGTGGTCGAGTCAAGGCAGATGGCGCTCGAGACGGCGGAAGCGCTGAAGGAGATCGCGAGAGAGATCGGAATACCGTTTATCTACAAGTCCTCCTACGACAAGGCCAACCGCAGCTCGGGGAAGTCGTTTCGCGGGCCGGGGATGAGCAAGGGCCTGGAGATTCTCAAGGAGGTGCAAACGAAGATCGGCGTACCGGTACTGACCGACGTTCACGAGAAGGAGGACGTTCCCGAAGTCGCTGCCGCGGTCGACGTGCTGCAGACCCCGGCCTTTCTCTGCCGACAGACGGATTTCATCCACGCGGTCGCTTCCGCGGGCAAGCCGGTGAACATCAAGAAGGGCCAGTTCCTATCACCTGGCGAGATGAAGAACGTAGTGGAGAAGGCGCGAGAGGCAAGCGGCAAAGACAATATTCTGGTGTGCGAGCGTGGCGCCTCCTTCGGCTACAACAACCTCGTCTCCGACATGCGCTCGCTCGCCATCATGCGCGAGACAGGCTGCCCGGTAGTGTTCGATGCTACGCATTCGGTGCAGCTTCCCGGCGGACAGGGGACTTCTTCGGGCGGCCAGCGGGAATTCGTCCCGGTGCTCGCCCGAGCCGCAGTGGCGAGCGGAATCGCCGGTATTTTCATGGAAACGCATCCCGACCCGGAGCACGCGCCCTCGGACGGGCCGAACGCGTGGCCGCTCGACCGCATGAAGGACTTGCTGAAAACCTTGAAGGACCTGGACGCACTGGTGAAACAGCAGGGACTCGCAGAGCAGAGGCTGGGGACGAAGAAGAAGGGCAGATAGATGAGTTCAATCGTCGACGTTGTCGCAAGAGAGATTCTCGATTCGCGCGGCAATCCAACTGTGGAAGCGGACGTGCTGATCGAATCGGGCGTGATGGGCCGTGCGGCCGTGCCCTCCGGGGCCTCCACGGGCAGTCGTGAGGCGCTCGAGTTGCGAGACAAGGACAAGAGCCGCTACGGAGGCAAGGGCGTGTTGAAGGCGGTGGAGCATGTCAACACCGAGATCTCCGAGGCGATCATGGGTCTGGACGCTCAGGAGCAGAGCTTCATCGACAAGACTCTCATCGAACTGGACGGCACAGAGAACAAGTCGCGCCTGGGCGCCAATGCGATCCTCGCGGTATCGATGGCGGTGGCCAAGGCGGCCGCCGAGGAATCCGGTTTGCCTTTGTACCGCTACTTCGGGGGCTCGGGCGGAATGCAGATGCCCGTCCCGATGATGAATGTGATCAACGGCGGAGCTCACGCGGACAACAATCTCGACATCCAGGAATTCATGATCGTCCCGATCGGGGCATCGAGCTTCAGAGAAGCCCTGCGCTGCGGCGCCGAGGTGTTTCACGCGCTGAAGGGGCTTCTGGAGACCCGCCACCTCTCGACGGCGGTCGGCGACGAAGGCGGGTTTGCTCCCAGCTTGCCAAACAACGAAGCGGCGCTGCAACTCGTGCTGGAGGCAATCGAGCGCGCGGGATACCACGCCGGCACCAATGTGGCGCTCGCCCTCGATTGCGCGAGTTCGGAGTTCTACCAGGACGGCAAGTACGTCATCGACTCGAAAAAACAGAAGCTCGGCTCATCCGAGTTCGGCGATCTCCTGGCTTCCTGGGCAGGCAAGTACCCGATTGTCAGCATCGAGGACGGCATGGCCGAGTCGGACTGGGACGGCTGGCGCGCGCTGACGGAAAGATTGGGCAAGAAAGTGCAGCTGGTCGGCGACGACGTGTTCGTCACCAACACCAAGATTCTCCGCGAAGGGATCCAGTTGGGTATCGCCAATTCGATCCTCGTAAAGGTGAATCAGATCGGCACGCTGACCGAAACCTTTGCCGCAATCGAGTTGGCCAAACGATCGGGCTATACCGCGGTGATATCCCACCGGTCCGGTGAAACAGAAGACACCACCATCGCGGACATCGCGGTCGGCATGAACGCCCTGCAGATCAAGACCGGGTCGCTGTCCCGCTCGGATCGGGTGGCCAAGTACAACCAGCTGCTGCGTATCGAGGAGGATCTGGGTGAAGCGGTCGGATATCCCGGCCGCGAGGCCTTCTATCAGCTGAGATGAGAATCCTGGCGTACACGCTCGCTGCTTTCATCTTCCTCCTTCAGTACCCCTTGTGGCTCGGCAAGGGCGGATGGCTGCGCGTGTGGAGCCTTGAGCGCCAGGTCCAGGAGCAGAAGCAGGCCAACGCGGCTCTGAGCCAGCGCAATGGCGCGCTCGACGCCGAGGTACGCGATCTCAAGCAGGGATTCGAGGCGATCGAAGAGCGCGCACGCTACGAGCTCGGGTTGATCAAGCAGGACGAGATTTTTATTCAGGTCGTGCCTGCGAAACCTGCAGAAGCGAAGCGCTAGCGCGCTGGCGATCCGAAATCGATGAACATTGCTGACGTCCAGACCTTGGCGTCGTCGACTTGGCGCCCGTAGAAGTATACCGGCCTGCACCCGTGGGGCCCGTTTCCGGGCTGGATCTCGAGTAAGCCGCTGACTTCTCGCGGCAGCACCGCGTCGGTCATGCGCTCCACCGCGATGAACAGTTCCGTGCCGCCGAGATCGCGACGCAAGGCGCCCGATTCCAGCAGGTCGGCGCCGGAGATTTCCCAGTCGAACGTGGGGCAGTGAACGAAGGGATTTCCCTCGAGCGGGTTGCCTACCTTCACGTACGCGTCGATTCTTCCGGCGACTCGAATGCGGCAGCGGGCGAGATTGTCGACATCGATTATCGCGCAGTCGGCGTCTCCGTAGGTGTCGGTGCGAAACCCGATCTCGGTCGGTCCTGCGCGCCACACCGATTCCTCCAGATGCTCGAAGCCGTTGCCCGCGAACGCATTGATGGTGCCATTGACGACGCTGATCGTACCGCGCCACTCGGCCCAACGGTAGCGGTCCGGAATGCGCGCTCCGCCCCAGCGCACGCGGATGCGGCGCGTTGAGTAGCCCAGCTCTTTGTGCAGATCACGCCGCCAGAGACAGCCCGTGTGGTCGTACGCTGCGATTTCGTCCCAGCCGCTATTGCCGAGGAAGCGGTATTGAATCTCGGCGGAACCCGTGCTGCGGAACTCGTCGCCCTGCAAGTGCTTGCCGCAGCGCGTGAGGCCGACCAAGCGCTCTCCAGTCGCGGCGAAAGTGTGGCGCGCGCGCAAAGCGCGGCCGATTGTCGCGCGGTCGAGCTTGTCGGCGATGATCCCGGTGATACCGCCCTTGGTGCCGAAGACCTGGGTCCCGGGGAGTCCGCCTCCCGGGCGGCCGCGGTGCTCGTCGCCGCTCGCCGAGGCACCGAGCTTGTACCCGCGCTCGATGACGTCCTGGTACAACCAGCCGAAATGTCCCCACGAAGACGTAATCTCGATCAAGCGCTCGAGCTCGGGGTGGTGCCAGTCCGGGATATATCGCCGTCCCCCGACGTGCGGCATGATCAGATGGTGCTCCGGATCGTGGCAGTAGGCGAGCCATAGCTCCTCGATCGGCCAGCGTCCGAGATTCACGGCCGTGCCCTTCATGTCTTCATTCCAGGTGAAGGTGCGGTTGTGCTCCCCTTTGCTGTTGTAAGGGAATTCCGGCTTCTTGCCGTGCAGGAAGACGACGTTGTGATCGCCGCCGGCGGTCGAGCTGCCGCACCATTCCTGCACGGGGTAGCACACAAGCTGCCCGTCCTTGTGGAACTCGTCCATGGTCTTCACGCCCAGTTCCCAGTTGGCATCCGTGATCTGGAAATCGTTGGCGGTGTAGCTGATCACGTCCAGACCGGCGATGTCGCGCCCGTAGGCCGTGTTGTACGCCGGGCTGTTGGTGCCTACGGTATCGTGGGCGTGAATGTGCAAGTCGCCGTAGAAAACGCGCGGGCAGGGCGCGCCGGCGTCGAAGGTGACGTAATGCACTGCTTCGGCGACGTCGAGTGCTCCGATCATGTGCGCGCTGACGCAGAGTTCTCCGGACTCGCGCGGCAAATCCGCGATCTCTGCCGTCGCCCACCATTTTGGACTGAGGTCGACCGGTTTCCGATAGACTTCTTTCCCATCCAGGGCCGCAACGATCTCCGCCCGGCCACCCGTATCCACGCAGGCGTTGCCCCATCGGTCATGGGCATTGACGCGCAGGGCGAATGGGGTCCCAGGCTGCGCCAGGCGAGGTCCGACCAGCGCAAGAGAAGCGGGGGCTCCGGCCACTATGTCGATGACGATGTCGTTCGGGACGGCGACGAACCGCGAAGTGCCAAGGGGATCGACGTAGCAGCGGAAGCGGAACTTGTCCTCCACGAAGGTCTGAACGCGCGTTCCAGGGCCGCCCATGCGCCGATCGCCCAGCCGGATGACGATATGGTCGCCGGCGTTGAGGTAGCCGTCGACCGTGTCGACGATGACGGCCTTCTGAAACGGGCGCTCGTGGCCCTTCTGGTCGAACCGCACCTTGAGGGACTGGACGGTCGCCGGGCTCTGTCCCTCGACAAGCGGTCCCGCCTGGTATTCGGCAGACAGGTAGTTCGCGCCGTGCGGATCGACTGTTTGGAACAGTGCCCAGTCCGAATAGAACTTGAACGTCGCTTTGAACCACGCACCGTCTGCGATTCCGGAGGCGCCGACCTCGTAGTCGAGCACCACTTCGTTCCAGCTGCCAGCAACGAGCTTGTCGAGGTTGCAGGTCACGCGGCCGGCAAAGGGCCGCGCCTTGTTCGTTTCGTAGAGAGCGCGGGGAGCGACGTAGTACCCGAGGCGCTTGCGCAGATCCTCTTCGGTTTGCGGCCCCTGCCCAGGTACCCTGGACAGATCCGTCATCTTGCTCATTGCCGATCCTTCCCGTCGATCATCCGGCTGCGGCGAACGGCCACGGCGCGTCGGGATTCCACACGGGAATGCCGAGAAGGGCATACCACGGCGCCATGATGAGTATTCCGTAGGCGATTGCGATCAGCACCGACACCCAGCCGACCTTGGCGTAGTCCGTCATGCTGAATGTACCACTGCTGTAGGCGATCACCGCTGCGGTAATTTGCGTCGGGAGAATGTAGGCAAACGTGTCGGTATCGGAAACCAGCATCGTGAATGCTACTGGATGCAGGCCCAGCTTGGGCGCCATCGCGAGCAGGACCGGCGCAAGCATCGTGACCGCCGCAACGTTGGAGAGCATGCCGAGGCGAATGACATGGGTGCCAAGCATGAATATCAGCAAGATCGCCCACCAGGGATGGCCGACGGCAAGGGGGTGAATGGAGTCCGCGAGCCATTTCGCCAGCCCCGATGTCGACATGGCTTCGGAAAGGGACAGCGCGCCGGCGAGCAATAGCAGCGTTCCCCAGATGGTGCGGTCCTGGAGCTCCTTCCATTTGAACCTAAACAGTCCGGGTATGAAGAGAAGGGCAAGGCCGAGCAAGGCGGCGTTATGGGTAGCGATCTTGTGCCACTGCTCGGTGACCCACGCGAGCGCGATCAATCCGAATACCGCCAAGATCAGCCATTCGCTCGACGTCATCCCCGGTAGCTCGCGGTGCTGCTTCTGAACGGCCTGAAAGCCACCCGCGATGGCGACCCTGCGCGTTTTGAAGTAGTACTGCACCCACCACTGGGTGAGCACGAACATGCCGAGATACGGCCACTGCAGGAGAAACCACTGGAAATAGGAAATCTGCAGCCCGAGATTTTTTCCGAACAGACCGACAATCACGAGGTTCGGCAGATGCGCCGTCATGATGCACATGCCGCTGATCATCGATCCATAAACCAGGGTCTGGATAACGATGGCTTTCTTGCCGTTGCGCTCCTTCTCACTGTTCCCAAAGAAATCCGTGATGCCGTTGATCACGGGCAAGAGAGTTGCGGCGCGCGCGTTTGCCGCCGGTATGATCAAGGAAAGGACCAAGTTCACGGCAAACATGGCCCAGATCACGCCGTTGACGGTCCTGGCCTTGAACCAATTTAGAAGCGACAGCGCTATGCGGCGGTCGAGGCCGGCGGCCTGCATGATTGCAGCGAAGATGAATGCAGAGAGGCAGAGAAACACGACCGGGGTCGTGAAGCCGTCGGCGGCCTTCTGGAATGGCCTGGTCGCGTTGGTGATAACCAGCAGCATCGGGATCAGCAGCCCGGAGACTCCAACGGGGATAGCTTCGAAGATCCACATGACGCAGGCCCAGACCGTGACCGCGAGCGCCGCTTGACCCGCTGCCGATAGTCCCTTCAACGGGGGCATGACAAAAAGGATTGCCAGGAACAGCAGCCACGCCAGTGCGAAGCCGAGGAGCGCCTTGCCGGGGCGCATACCTGCGGCGACTATGTTGGCGCGCACGGAGCGTGGGAGATTCGGACCCAGTCCCGCCTTGTCCGCAACCAGGTCAGCGCGTTGCGTAATCTCGCTCATCCCTTACTCCTCCTCGTTGATATAGCTAGGAGGGCCACCTACTCTGCGATGGGCTCGAGAGGGCCGAGCCAATTGAGCAGGTCGATGAAGACCTGCGGCGACGCTGGTTTGAAAGCTGCGATATTGATCCTCTTCAGGACGGCCTTGCCGTCCTCGGTCGAGTCAAGGGCCACGAGCGTGTCACGCAGCTTGGCGACCTGGGCCGGTGAGATCTTCCGCGAAGCGATCATTGGCGTGTTCGGAACTTCGGGACTGATCGCGATCACCCGACCGCCCTTCTTCTCCCAGGTCCGGCCTGCGGGGGAAAACGACGCCACGACTCCGACATCGAAGAAATTGTTCTCCATCGACCAGGCGATTGCCGCCTGGTCGCGCATCGCCTTCACCTGTTCTCTTGCCATCGTGATTTTGTTGTCGCGCAACATGGCGTTGGCGATCCGCCACATGTACGCGTAGCGATCCGGAGTGACGATTCGCTTACCCCGGACGTCGGCGATTGTCTTCAGTGGGGAATCCTTGTTGACTATGAAAAGTGCGTGCGCCGGCTCCCTCGAAACGACGACCGGGTTGTAGCCGTAGTCGCGAACCGCCTGCGCCAGCACGTCTGCCGGTCGAGACAGGACAAGCGCGTAGGCCCCAGTTTCCACGGAGCGCTGCAATAGTTGGATGTCACGGACCGCGACCATCGTTAGGCGGATGCCGAGCGCTCTTTCGGCGATCTTGGTGAAATCCTCCCAGCGAAGGAAGATTTCGGTTGCGTCGAGATTGCCGGACCCGCCCTCGTTGATGGCAAAGATGAGCTGCGCTTGGTCTCCCTTGGCACCGGCCTTTTGAGCGAAGGCGCTCGCGCTCGCGGCCAGCGTGACGGCGCACAGCAAGAAGGGGATCCAGATGGGATGGACAGGGGCAACCGCTTTCGTCATTTGTCCTCCATCCTTGCGCGTTCGGCGGCGCCGGCGTATTCAAAGCCGTTCCTGTTGTAGATGGCCGCTGCGGCGTCGCTGCGTATGAAATCGATCCAGGCTAGCGCGGCCGCCTGATGGGGTGCGTTGCGTATCAGGGAGATTGCGAGTTCGTCGCGAAAGTTGCCCTCGTTTGGAAGCCTTACATAGTCGAAGTGCTTAGGCATGTGGCTCTTGAGATATTCGCCGAAGTGGTAGTACATTGGGGCGACATCCGCCAAGTCGTCGTAGATGAACTGCGGGTTTTCCCGATGGTGCACGGTGGTTGGGGAAATCGTCGTGCTCTTCTTCAGGATGAGCTCCGGAAACTGTGCGCCTCCCTGAGCGCGCAACGTATTTGAGTAGCTCTCGTATGAGGCGGGTTCGCGAACTGGGGAAGAGATAGCTACGCGTACGTCGTCGCGCATCAGGTCCGGAATCCCGCGGATGGCTTTCGGATTCCCGGCGCGGACCAGAAGCACCACCCCCCGGTTGCGGGTATACACGGACCAGCCGTCGATATACCCGGACTTGCGCAGCCTGCGCTGCTGACGGGGGCCCGTCATGAAGACATCGGGCCAGAACGTATCCGGGCGCACATCGATCCAGTAGTTACCGAGAACCAACTGACCCGAGTCCATGGCATCGATCAGACGGCCGGGCGGAGTTGTTGCGTAGAAGATCCGGTCGACTTTCGCGTCGCGATGGCGCGGCTGTGTCCTAATCCATTCGCGAAACGCCGGCAGGAGGTCAGGAAAGACCCGGTACTGGTTCCCCGCCATGAAGATGACTAGGCTGGGATCCTGGACGCTGCCGTGAAGGTCGAGGACCACATTCGACTTCTCGGAGACGTACGGTCTCGCCTGCGGTGGCAGATCCCGAGGCAGCTCCGCGGGCCACTCCATCGCTCCCCACGTCTGAGCCAGGCCCGATCGCGGAAGGCTGCACCAAAGCGCCGCGGCCATTCCTACGAAGAACCAATTGCCACGGTGAAGCATTTGCCATCCCCCGGTCTTGGACCAGGGACCCGCGTGCCTGCCTTGATCGCCCCAGGGTCCCTGCAGCGGATCAAGTCCGCGCCAAGGGAATCTAACTAAGCTGGGCGATTAAATCGTGTCGGGCATTCAAGACACTTGCTGTAAGGTATTCCCGAAAAAGGAACCGGCGCAGTTCGAGACCGCTACTGGGTCTCGATGTGCGCCGGGTTGCTGGCGGAGGAACTCTGGAGAAACCGGTCAGGCAGTGGCGCTTGGGCAGCCGAACCTTGCACGGATATCGCGCATGCCTTCATCGTCCCCCAGTCCTGTGCCGAAGGCGCTGAGAGGCGTATTCGTTTCCTTGGCCAGGGCCATGCGGTAGTAGTCGAGCGACTCGGCCAGGGCTTGGCAGGCGGCTGGCCCTTCGTTGAGGCGGTTGCGTTCATTCGCCAATTGAAGCGAAATCTTGCTTGCCGACCAATAGTCCTGGGCATGGGCGAGCGAGGGCAAAGCCTGCTCTAGCGCGTCGGAGAGATTGCCCTGCGAACCAGCGGACGAGGACTCGATCGCCCCAAAAGCAAGCAGAAGGGCGGTCATCAGATACTTGGTGCGTGTTTTCATGGTTCCTCCGTACTTCACGATCGGTGCTCGGCTGCGGGTGCCGCCGGGTCTGATGTCCTACTAAGCAACTGTGATGCCAGGTCGCCTGCCTGCTCGCGCTAGGGGCAAACTGTGACCTATTCACGCGGTGCCGGGCCATGCGCGCGAAGGGCGGGGTCCGAGCAAATGTAGCTGCATCAAGGCGATAGCTGCCGTTCTGGACCGCTCAGGGCTCAAGGGCGTCCGGTCTATAATCGAGCCATCCAATAGGACGGCCGTTGTCCGTTTGCCAACTGGGCGCGGACAGCCCGGGTAGGAGTTTCGCCATGCGACTCAGCGACGAGCAGATCGAGCGCTTTGAACACGACGGGTTTCTGTTCTTCCCGGCCCTGTTTCGGCCCGAGGAGATCAAGGTGCTGACCGACGAGGTCCCGAGACTCTATGCCCAGCACCGGCCCGAGAACGTCCGAGAGAGGGGCAGCGAAGCGGTGCGCACCAATTTTGCGGCGCACCTGTACAGCCTGCCCTTCGCCAGGCTCGCCCGCCATCCGCGGATGGTGGAACCGATCATGCAGATTTTCGGCGAAGACGTCTACATGCACCAGTTCAAGATCAACGGCAAGATGGCCTTCGACGGCGACGTCTGGCAGTGGCATCAGGACTACGGCACGTGGAAGAACGACGATTGGATGCCCGAGGCCCGCGCTATGAACGTCGCGATATTTCTCGACGAAGTGAATGAGTTCAATGGGCCGCTCATGCTGATTCCTGGCAGCCACAAGCGCGGCGTGCTCGAGGCCAGGCACGATACGTCGACGACCAGCTACCCCCTTTGGACAATCGACCACGAAACGATTGCGAAGCTGGTGGAGCGCGGGGGCATCGTTGCGCCCAAGGGTATCGCCGGATCGATGATTCTGTTTCATTCGTGCCTGGTTCACGCTTCGACTTCGAACCTTTCCCCCTGGAACCGGGTAAGCGTGTATTTGAGCCTGTGCGCGGTATCGAACCATATCCGGCGCTTCAAGCGGCCCGAATACATCGCACATCGCGACTTCACTCCGCTGCGATGTCTGCCGGACGATTGTCTGTTGAAGGAGTGCGAGGTACCCCTTCCTTGGAAAGACGGCACGCCCGCAGAGGCGCTGAAACCGCTGATCGCAGCATAACCGCCATGAATCTGTACGCGAAGCTGCAGGAGCGCGAAGCACAGGGCAAGCCGCTGCGCGTTGGCGTGATCGGTGCGGGCAAGTTCGCGGCGATGTACCTTGCGCAGGCGCCGCGCACACCCGGGGTGCATATCGCCGGGATAGCGGATCTTTCGCCTGCGGGCGCGCGCGCCAACCTCGACCGGGTGGGATGGCATGCGGAAAGCTACGCCGCAGCCTCGCTCGACGCTGCCTTCAAGGAACGCCGTACGCACTTGTCGGAAGACTGGGAAGCGCTGGTGTCTCATCCGTTCATCGACATCGTGATCGAGGCGACGGGAAACCCGGTCGCTGCCGTCACCCATGCGCTTTCCGCGTTCGGCCACCGCAAGCATGTCATCATGGTTACTGTGGAGGCGGACGCGGTTTGCGGGCCGTTGCTGGCGAAAAAGGCGCGGGAGGCCGGAGTCCTCTACAGCCTTGCCTACGGCGACCAGCCCGCGATCATCTGCGATCTCGTCGACTGGGCTCGTGCTGCAGGGTTTTCCGTGGTTGCCGCAGGGCGCGGCCACAAGTGGATGCCTCATTTCGCTCAATCGACCCCGGAGACGGTATGGGAGCACTACGGGCTCACGGGTGAGCAGGCCCGAGTCGGCGGCCTGAATCCGAAGATGTTCAACTCCTTCCTTGACGGCTCGAAGCCCGCTATCGAATGCACCGCCGTGTGCAACGCTACCGGCCTGACCCCGGCTCCGGGCGGCTTGAGCTATCCGAGCGCGTCGGTCGACGCCATTCCTGCGATCATGCGCCTCCGATCCGAAGGCGGGTGCCTGCATCACAAGGGGCAGGTCGAGGTGGTTTCGTCGCTCGAGCGCGACGGGCAGGCAATCCCCTACGACATTCGCTTCGGCGTCTGGGTGGTGTTTGAAGGGGAAACCGACTACATTCGTCGCTGTTTCATGGAATACGGCGTTCGTACCGACCCCTCCGGGCGCTACGCGTGCATGTATAAGCGTTGGCACCTAATAGGCCTCGAAGTCGGAATTTCGGTGGCCTCGGTCGGGGTCAGGGGGGAGGCGACCGGTTCGGCGACCGGTTTTCGCGCCGATGCGGTCGCGAGCGCGAAGCGCGACCTGAAGGCGGGGGAAATGCTTGACGGGGAAGGGGGTTACACGGTTGTCGGCCGGCTGATGCCGGCGGAGGAGTCGCTCCGCTTGGGTGCACTGCCGTTGGGGCTCGCGCATCAGGTCAAGTTGCTCAACCCGGTGCGGGCGGGCACCCCGGTCCTCTGGGCAGACGTCGCCCTGGACGCCTCGATCGACGCCGTGCGGTTGCGTCGCGAGATGGAGGCAGCCTTCACTGTGCCCCGACAGCGTGCAGCCTGACAAGAAACCGGTAAGATGCCAGTGTAACGGTCTGGAATTGCTCGCAATTCCGTTGCAGATATAGTGTAATGCGGTTTCCAAGGGAGGGAGCGGGCCGTATGCTGCCGTCCTATTCCGGCCAAGGGAAGAACCAATGAAAACGACGTCTAGGCCGCTTACTCTGGTCCACGATTCGATCGAGGCCAAGCTCGCGCCCTTGAAGATACTGGTTATCGACGACCAGTCCACGGGGCGGATTGTTCTGAGCGAAATCATGAGGGGGCTGGATGCCAGCCTTGAGGTCACCACGTTCGCCGACCCGCTGGAGGCGATCGAGTTCGCACGCAGGCACGCTGTCGACATGGTGCTCACGGACTACAAGATGCCGAACCTCGACGGAATCGAGGTCATCCGCCGGCTGCGCCGAATCTTCGGCTACGAAGACGTTCCTATTGTCTGCATCACGGTGGTGAGCGACCGCGAGGTCCGCTATCGCGCCCTGGAAGCGGGAGCGACGGATTTTCTTATCCGGCCCATCGATCGGCTGGAATGCGGAGCGCGGTGTCGCAATCTCCTGAGCCTGCGGCGGCACGAGATCCTAAAGAAGAACCGTACGCGGATCCTCGAGCAGAAGATAGACGAAGCTACCCGCGAGCTGCGGCGACGCGAGGTCGAGACCTTGTTCCGGCTCGCAAAGGCGGCCGAGCAACGCGACAAGGTGACCGGAATGCACCTGGTGCGCATGGCCAAATATTCCGCGCTGATCGCGAAGGGTGTAGGACTGTCCTCCGCCGAACAGGATGCGATCGAGCTTGCTGCGCCGATGCACGACATCGGAAAGATCGGCATTCCCGATCGCATTCTGCAGAATCCGGGAAGGCTCGACGGCAACGACTTGCGGGTGATGCAGTCGCATGCGCGTATCGGCTACGACATGCTCAAGGACAGCTCGTCCGGCTACCTGCAGATGGCGGCCGTGATCGCGCTTGGTCATCACGAGAAGTACGACGGCAGCGGCTATCCCACCGGCTTGAGGGGCGAACATATCCCGCTGGAGGCACGAATCGTCGCGATCGCGGACGTATACGATGCCCTGACCTCGGTGCGTCCTTACAAACCGGCCTGGCCGGTCGAGGAAGCGCTCGCGTACATGGACGAGCACGCGGGCGGGCACTTCGATCCGAAGCTCGTGGAAATCCTCGCGCGCGAGCGTGAGGAGGTGCTGTCCATCGGCGAGCGGTTCGCGGACCAGCTGGCGGAGTAGCCGCGAGCGGGTACCATGACGCAGAAGAAATTGGCGCTTTCTGGCTTGCGGGTTGAGCGCTCTGCTGGCGAGGATACGGAGCGCGAGCAGGCACTCGTGCGGCTGGTGGTGGGCGCCGTACTGTTCCTGTACCTTCTGCCCGCAGCGTTCGTCGAGCCGCACGGCCAGACCGATTTCCTTTTCCTGGTAGCGCTGGTCTGCTACCTGGTCTTTGCGTGCGCCATATACGGCTGGATCCGCTTTTCGCCCGCTCCTTCACCGGCGCGACGCATATGCGTGTCGGTGCTCGACGTGAGCGCCGCTACGTTCTTCATGTTCAACACCGCGGAGTACGGCGCGCCGCTGTACGCCGTGTACTTGCTGATTATTTTCGGGCACGGCTTCAGGTATGGTAAGCCGTATCTCTATACCGCGCTGCTACTCAGCACTTGCGGCTTCGCGCTGGTGCTAACGTTCAACGAGTATTGGATCGCGAACCGCACGCTCGGCATCGGTTTGATGGTAGGTATGATCCTGTTGTCGCTCTTCGTCGGGACACTGGTTACGCGACTGTTCGATTCCCTGCATCGGGAGGAGGCCGCGAATCAGGCGAAGCGGCGATTCCTTTCGACTGTAAGCCACGAGATGCGCACGCCGCTCAACGCCGTCATCGGGATGAACGATTTGCTGCGGGACACGCCTCTGAATCAGGAGCAGTCGGAGATGGTCAAGGCGATGCATGAGGCGTCGCAATCGCTGCTCAAGCTCATCGAGGATGTGCTCGACATCTCCAAGATCGAGGCCGGCAAGGTCAACATCGAGGAGACCGATTTCGACCTTCACAGCCTGGTCAACGGCACGGCCGTCGTGCTCGGGCCGCAAGCCGAGATCCGCGGCCTGCAGTTCAGGGCCCACGTCATGCCTGAGGTGCCGCACGCGCTGCGGGGCGATCCGTATCATCTTCGCCAAGTGCTCTACAACCTCATCGGGAACGGCATCAAGTTCACCCAGGCGGGCGGCGTTACGCTCACGGTATCGAGCCTGGGAGAGAGCGAGCACGCTGTCCGCCTGCGATTCGCCATCGAGGACACGGGCATCGGCATTGCACCCGAGGTTCAGGAGCGAATCTTCGAGAGCTTTACCCAGGCCGACGATTCGACTACGCGCCGCTATGGCGGGACCGGTCTGGGAACCACGATCTCCAAGCAGTTGGTTGAGATGATGGGAGGGCAGATCGGCCTGCGAAGCACGCTGGGTAAGGGCAGCACGTTCTGGTTCGAGCTGCAATTCAGGAAGCAGGCCGAAGGTCAACTTCCCGAGGCCTCATTCCGGTTGAACGATGTCCGTATCATGCTGCTCGGTTTCGCGGATGCGGAGCTGCGAATCCTTGAACACGATCTCACGACCTGGGGAGCCCGGACCGGGCGCGAGGCAGGTCTGGAAGCGGCTGCGGCGCGGCTGGGTGAGGCCCAGTCGCTGGGCCATCCGTATCACCTGGTGCTGGTTCGCGAGTCCGAAGAGATCAATCCGGCACGCGTCCTCGGACGGCTACGCAGCGCGCGCGGCCACAAGTATCCTCCTCTGGTGCTTTGTGCCCGAGGCGCATCTCAAGCCCGCAGCAGCGAGGCGCTCGCCAACGGGTTCGCGGCGGTGCTGGAATTCCCCCTCAAGAAGCGGCTGCTATTCAACGCCATACACTCGGCCACGGCGGTTCAGGAGAGCCAGGAAGGGGTCATCTCGCTCAGCGACTACTACGCGGCCCGCGACGCCAACAAGCGCCGCTATCAGATCCTGGTTGCGGAGGACAACGCCGTCAACCAGCGTGTCATTCTGGGAATTCTCGAGCGTGCGGGCCACAGGGTCCGGGTCGTGGGGGACGGGGAACAGGCTCTCGACGTCCTGGAAAACGAACGGTTCGACGTGGTCATTATGGACCTCAACATGCCCGAGCTCGGCGGACTGGACGCCGCGAGGGCCTACCGCTTCATGGATCCGGAGGCAGCACACGTCCCGATCATCATGCTTTCGGCAGATGTCACTTCGGAAGCTAGAAAGGAGTGCGAAGAGGCCGGAATCGACGCCTTCTTGTCCAAGCCGGTGGAGGCGCGCCGGCTCCTCGATACTATCGCCAATCTGATCGCGAAGCGGGCGAGCGATCAGGCGGCCGCCGTCGACGGGCACGATGAGGCTCAGGCGGTCATCAACCCCGCGGCGCTCGCCGAGCTCGAGCTCATCGGCTCGGGCAGCAATTTCATGCCGGAGCTGGTCAACGGGTTCATCCAGGATGGCGAAGCGCTGCTAAGGCAGATGGAAGCCGCGGTTGCTGCCAAACAGTTCGACACGCTGAAGGATCTCGTGCACGCCATGAAGGGGTCGGCGGTAACCCTGGGCGCGGATCAGCTGTGCAAGACCTGCGTCGGTATCAACGCGCAAACGAGCTTCGAACTCGAAGCGAGCGGAGCGCGGGCGCTGAAGATTGTACGCGAGCATTTCCAGCAGACGTGCGCATCGCTGCTCGAATACCTCAAGAAGAGCCAGAGCGCGGCGCGCTAGGTGGAGGGGCGCCCGCGGCATTGCCGACGTGGCGCGTGCGCGCCACTACCTGCCGCCCGACCGGTCGTGCGGGCGGCAAGCGGCGGTCAGCGCACTGCGCGGCGGGTTCCGCGAGTAGTGCGTCAGTTTGACGGCGCGTTATGCCGTGGCGAGCTGCGCCTCTTCGACGGGCTCCGCCGCTGCAGACACCTGCGGCGCGCGCTTGAGCTGCGAGCGTCCAAGACGGCTCATCAGCTTGAGGTCCTTCTCTTCCAGGCGCAGGGCCGCCTCGACCCAGATATTGGTAATGTTGAGCAACTCATCGTACGAGATCGGAGCCAAGTGTTGCCGGCAGCTGAACATCGCCTGCATCCCGTTGCGACGGCGCTCATTGGAGCGGACATAGTCGTACACCGCCGCCTCGCCCATCCCGTCGTCGACCAGGACGTCGACCACACCCATCTTGTGGAGGTCGGCCGCGGTATAGATGCGTCCGGAAAAGATCATTTCTTCGGCGAGCCTCGTCCCTACGCGCCGGGCGAGCAGGCTGTACGCACCCATGCCGGGGAACAGATTGAACAGGATCTCGGGCAGGCCCATCCGGGCGCGTTGCTCCGCGACGATGATGTTCGAGGAGAGCGCAGTCTCGAAGCCCCCGCCGAGCGCTTCGCCCTGGACCAGGGAAATCGTGATCATCGAACTGTGGTAGTTGCATATCCGAGGGTACATGTTGTCGACGCACAGCTTGGCGTAGCGCATGAGCGTGTCGCGATCGCGGGCTTTGATCAGCTGCACGAGAGTGAGCAGATTTCCGCCGAGGTTGAAAATGCCTTCGATCTTCGATCCGCCCACGTAGTAGTGGATTTGGTGCAGCTCGCCGTTGTACAGAACGCGACCGCCGCAGGACTCGATGGCGCTGTCGTGAGCCCGCAGCTCCTCGAGCATCCCCAGGTTGAAACACGGCGACCCAGACGGCTTCATGAAGGTCCATGCAACCGCGAATTCCGGATCGAATCTGACTTCGATCTGATCGTACCTTTGCTGGAACATTGCTCCCATCGCCTTGAAATCGACCGGTGCGTTCATGATTCCCCTTTCAGTTGATGTGTTTTAGAAACGGATCGCGAAGAAATACTGTTTCGTGAAGACTATATACTCCCCAATCCGATGCTGACAAGAGAGGCTTATTCCATTGTCCTATCCCATTGTCATGGGGCGTTTGGGCCTGTGCTCAGGGATTTTTCCCCAATGCCGCTCAAAATCCACGGGGTCGATGGAGGCGAGCGCGTGAAAACTTGGCACTCGGGGGGGGCCAACGGCCCGGCGTGGGCTCGGAGACAGGGGGGCGCGGGCGCGCTGGCAGGATGAAGAATCTACGAACACGTGCTCGCATAATGGCGCTGGTGATTCTGGCAGCGCTGCCCGCGCTGATCCTGACCGTCTATAGCGCGATCGAGCGGCGCGAATCGGAGGAAAGACAGGCACGCGCGGAGCTGGTTCGCCTGGTGAAGCTGGCGGCGCTGCAGCAGTGGCAGGTCGTCGAAAGTGCCAGGCAGATGATGGTTGCTTCCTCGCAAATTCTTCTGACCCTGCTCGAGGATGGTCCGCGGTGCAAACAGTACTTCGCGGGCTTGCTCGCGCAAAACCGCAACAGCTACCATGCCTTGGGGCTGTTCGGAGAAAACGGCGAGCTGTTGTGCAACGCTGTGACCTGGCGCGAAAAGGTGTACAGCGGTGATCGGCTCTATTTCAGGCTCGCCAAGGAAACCGGCCGGTTCGCCGTAGGCGAATACCAGATAGGCCGGGTCACGGGCCAGGCCGGGATCAACTTCGGCTTTCCTGTCAAGGACGCGGAAAACAGGATCCGGGCCGTGGCTTTTGCGGGGCTCGATCTGGAAAACCTCGGCAAGATGGCGGAAGCGACTCCTTTGCCGCCCGAAGGAATCCTCAGCGTGATCGATGTTAAGGGGACGATCCTCTCGCGCAAGCCGGCTCTGAAAGAACACGTCGGCCACAAGCTCTGGAACGCGCAGGTAATCGAATCGATCCTCGCCGGAAGCGAGGGCGTGCTGGAGGCCAAGGGGGAAGACGGCGTCGATTGGCTGCTTGCCCACCAGGTTGTGTACAAGAATCCCGACGGCGCCTTCCCGTTGCGCGTCCTGGTCAGCGTCCCGCTGAGCCGGGTCTTCGCCGAGGCGAATCGGGCCATGGTTCGCGACCTGCTCGGCATCACGCTTGCGACGGTGTTTCTGCTGGTCGCTGCCTGGTTCGGCGCGGAGTGGTTCATGCTGCGCAAGTTCCGGGCGCTGCTTCAAGCGGCAGAGCGGATGCGCGGGGGCGATCTGAAGGCGCGCACCGGAATTCGCCATGGGAAGGAAGAGCTCAGCCAGCTTGCGGAAGCGTTTGACGACATGGCCGACGCGCTGCAACGGCGGGAGAAAGAGCTCCAGGAGCAGGCTATCTCCGACCCACTCACCGGTCTGTACAACCGCCGCTACCTGAACGAGTTCCTGCCACGCGAATTGGCGCGATCCGGCCGCAACGCCACCCCGGTTGCCGTGATCCTGATGGACCTGGACCAGTTCAAGCGGGTCAACGATTCTTTCGGTCACGAAGCCGGAGACATCGTTCTCGGTGCAGTGGGAAATCTGCTAAAAGGCAAGGTGCGCGGCAGCGACATTGCCTGCCGCTATGGCGGCGAAGAGTTTGCCCTGATACTGCCCGAAACCGGCGCAGAAGCGGCAGCGCGGCGCGCCGAGGACATCCGCGTGGCGATTTCCGCCCTTGAGGTGAGCCACGGCGGAAAGCCGCTCGGAAAGATCGCGGCGTCATTCGGGATTGCGCTGTTCCCGGATCATGCCCAGGACGCGGACAACCTGATGCGCGTGGCCGATATAGCGCTCTACGATGCCAAAGGCGCCGGGCGCAACCGGGTGGTCGTCGGTCAGCGGAGCGGCGCCGAGTCCGCGCGCCAACGGGAAAGGCGCACAGGGTCTGGCGGGAAATAAGGAGTTGCAACGTGGCTCCCCGACCAGGGCTCGAACCTGGGACCTGCGGATTAACAGTCCGTCGCTCTACCAGCTGAGCTATCGGGGATTAGCAGTCCGACCGAGCGGCTGGCCGGACAATCGGAAGGCGCGTATTCTAATTCGCGGTAGGGGTCCGGTCAACGCGAAGAAGGGCGAGCATTGCTCGACTATTCGCTGGAATGGATGCGCGGAAGGTTCGCGGCTTAGGCATAATTGGTTCCGAGACCGGCATTCCAGAGGAGAGTTCCCGTTTTCCCGGTGATGACTAGGGTCGCCCCGGCGTTCGCCGCACTGCTTCTCGGTCCCGCCATGTGCGCGGCGCAGGAGGGCGACTGGCCCAGCCGCGCGATCCAGATTGTCGTGCCCTATACACCCGGCACCGGTGCCGACATCCTCGCCCGCATCCTCGGACCGATGCTCGCCGAGCGCTGGAAAGTCGCGGTCGTGATCGAGAACCGGGCAGGCGCGTCGGGCAACATCGGTACCGACTTCGTCGCAAAGTCCGGGCCGGATGGCTATACCTTGCTTTGCACAGCAACTTCCTTCGGCACCAATCCGGCGATCAATCGAAAGCTGCCGTTCGATCCGGTCAAGAGTTTCGACCCGGTGGTTCAGCTTGCGAGCAGCTCGGTCTCGGTCATCGTCAATCCCGGATTGCCTGCGAAGTCGATGGGCGAGTTTCTCGAGCTCGCGCGCAGCCAACCCGGCAAGCTCAACTATTCCTCTCCAGGGAGTGGAGGGCCCCAGCATCTCGCCATGGAGCTGCTGAAGCAGCAAGCGCATATCGATCTCGTTCATGTCCCGTACAAGGGGTCGGGAGGCGCCCTGGCCGATCTGGTCGGGGGGCACGTACAGGCGATGATCGTCTCGCTGCAGACTGCCGCCCCCTATGTTCAGAGCGGTAAGCTGCGGATGTTGGCGGTGATGAGCTCGGAGCGCTCGGAGGCGTTTCCAGACATTCCAACGCTGAAGGAGCTGGGACTTCCGGATCTGGAGGTCGATACCTGGTACGGCGTCTTCGCTCCAGCTGGAACGAGCAAGGCTGCCGTGGTCAGGCTGAATGCAGAGCTGAACGCGCTGCTCAAGCAACCAGAGATTCGCGCCGTGCTCGCGAAACAGGGAATGCTGCCCGTGGGCGGAAGCCCCGAGCGCTTCGGCGAGCTCGTGCGCAATGAATTGGCGCGCTGGTCGCGGGTGGTCGCCGCTGCCGGGATCAAGGCCGACTGAAATCCGAGATTTCCGAAGACAAGGGAACCGATGAACCAGATTGAAGACCTCGTCGCAGCGTATCGAATTCTCGCCGAGCAGGGCGTTATCGATGCCTACGGCCACGTGAGCGTGCGCGCGGCGGGCGACCCGAAACGCTATCTCCTGGCCCGCTCGATCGCTCCGGAGCTGGTGACTCACGGCGATATTCTGGAATACGATCTGGAGAGCAATCCGATCAACCCCCGGGGGCGGGAGTCGGTGCGCGAGCGCTTCATTCACGGCGAGATCTACAAGGCGCGGCCCGACGTGAACGCGGTCGTCCACAACCATTCTCCTTCGGTGGTGCCTTTCAGCGTCACGACGATCCCGATGCAGCCGGTGTTCCACATGGCCGCGTTTGTCGGCGACGGCGTTCCGAACTTCGAAATCCGAGACGCGGAGAAAGATACCGATCTGCTCGTCAAGACTCCATACCTGGGACAAGCTCTCGCCAAATGCCTGGGCAGGAGCCCGGCTGCCCTGATGCGCGGGCACGGGTCCGTCACCGTGGGCGAAACCCTCCCGCGTGCCGTGGGGCGCAGCATCTATCTGGAGATGAGCGCTCGCATGCAGCTCCAGGCGATCACGATCGCGGGGCCGGGAGGCAAGATCACCTATCTCGACAAGGGTGAAGTACGTGCCTCCGTTCCGGCGCAGGACTACGGACGCGCCTGGCCGATGTGGCGGGCGAAAGCGCTTGCCGGCCTCAAGGCGGCGGAGTGAGCCTCGCGGCGTTCGCGCCGCTCCAGGTCCGATGATCTTCCAACTTATCGCACAGCGGCTCGCCGACCTCGGGAACGCGGGCCTGTTGCGACGCCGCTTCGTCCGCGAAGGCCCCCAGGGACCGCGCATCGTCGTCGAGGGACGGGAATACCTTGCCTTCTGCAGCAACGACTACCTCGGACTCGCGAACCACCCTCGCATCGTCGAAGCGGCTGTCGACGCAGCGCTGCGGTACGGAATCGGGCAAGGAGCTTCGCACTTGCTGAGCGGGCACAGCGCGCTCCACGAACGTCTTGAATCGTCGCTCGCCGAATTTGTGCGGATGCCCCGCGCCCTGCTTTTCTCGAGCGGCTATCAGGCGAATATCGGTGCCGTCACGGCGCTCGCCGGTGCCGGGGACACGGTCTTTTCCGACGCGCTCAATCACGCGTCCCTGATCGACGGAGTGCGCCTGTCGCGTGCCCAGGTCGTTCGCTATCCGCATGCTGACGTGGGTTTCCTGTCTCAAGCCCTCGCCGTGTCGAGCGGCAAGACCAAGTTGATCGTGACCGACAGCGTGTTCAGCATGGACGGAGATATGGCACCGGTACCCGCACTGCTCGAGTTGTGCGACCGCCACGACGCCTTGCTCCTGCTGGACGATGCACACGGATTCGGGGTCGTCGGGCCCGAAGGCCGGGGCACGGCTTTGCATTTCGGCCTGCGCTCTTCGCGCATCGTCTACGTCGGCACGCTGGGCAAAGCCGCGGGCGTGTCCGGTGCTTTCGTGGCCGGAGCCCCGGAAATCGTGGAATCCATCCTGCAGCGGGCGCGAACCTATACTTATACGACCGCCGCTCCGGCGATGCTCGCCGCCGCGGTCGAGGCGAGCCTGCAGCTTGTCCGAAGAGAAGAATGGCGCCGCGAGCACCTGCGAAATCTCGTCGGCGTCCTCCGGGAGTCGCTTCGAGAGGCCGAGGTCGAGCCCACGCCCTCCGATACTCCGATTCAGCCGCTCATCCTCGGCACCAACTCCAGGGCGCTGGGCGCGAGCACAGCAATGCGCGAGCGCGGGATCTTGGTGCCCGCGATTCGCCCGCCCACGGTTCCGGAAGGCACGGCGCGGCTGAGGATCTCGCTTTCGGCCGCGCATTCCGAGAGGGACGTTTCGCGGCTCGCGACCGCGTTGCGCGAGGTGTGCCGTGCCGGGGCCGAGGCACACGCCTAGATCGCGGCGAGCGAGGCGAATTGGGCCGGGGTTTTTTCGTGACGGGAACCGATACCGGCGTCGGAAAGACGCTGATCGCTTGCGCTCTTCTGCACGCGCTTGCCGGTAGCGGCAGGTCGGCGGTGGGCATGAAGCCGGTGGCCGCTGGATCCGAGGCGGGGCACTGGGCGGACGTGGAGGCCCTCGCCGCCGCAAGCGTGGTGCGTGCTCCTTCGCATCTCGCCAATCCCTATGCCTTCGAGCCGGCGATCGCGCCGCATATCGCAGCCGAGCTGGCGGAGGTACGGATAGAGATCGAAACGATCGCGCATGCCTATGAAGCGCTGTGCCGGCGCGCCGAGGTTGTCGTGGTCGAAGGGGTCGGAGGTTTTCTTGTGCCTTTGAATGCACGAGATACCGGCGCCGATCTCGCGAAGCGGCTGGCCTTGCCCATCGTGCTCGTCGTGGGGATGCGACTCGGCTGTCTCAACCATGCGCTGCTCACGCGAGCGCAGATCGAAGCCCACGGGCTGCGCTGTGCCGGCTGGGTGGCCAACTGCGTCGCTCCCGACATGCCCCATCTCGACGGGAACGTCCGCGCGCTCGAGGAGCGGCTTCACTGCCCGCTCCTCGGTACCGTGCCGTTTCAGCGCGATCCCCGGCCGGAGCACGTCGCCCCACTGCTGTTCATGGAAGCCTTGATCGAGGCGACGGCGTGAGCGCGAACGCCAAGCTCGCGGGCCGCAGCTTGCGCGCGGTATGGCACCCCTGCACGCAGATGAAGCATCACGAAGCGCTGCCTCTCGTGCCGATCAGCCGCGCGCAAGGGGTCTGGCTCTACGATTTCGAGGGCCGGCGCATTCTCGACGCGATCAGCTCCTGGTGGGTGAACCTGCTCGGACACGGCCATCCGCGCGTCAATGCGGCACTGCGTGCGCAACTCGAATCGCTGGAGCACGTCATGCTCGCCGGTCTTACCCACGAGCCTGCGGTAGAGCTCGCCGAGCGTCTGGCAGAGCTCTCCCCGCGCGGACTCGGGCACTGCTCGTTCGCATCCGATGGTGCCTCGGCGGTCGAGATCGCTCTGAAGATGAGCCACCAGTACTGGAGGAACGTCGGGAAGCCCGAAAAGGCCGGGTTCGTCGCTCTCGCGAACGGCTATCACGGCGAGACGCTCGGGGCGCTGTCGGTCACCGACATCCCGCTGTACCGTGACTGCTATGCTCCATTGCTCCAGGGCAGCGCAAGGGTAAGCACGCCCGACTGGCGCCTGGCGCGTCCGGGCGAAACGCCAGCGCAGTACGCCGCGCGCTGCGCGCTCGAGCTCGAAGCCCATCTCGAGAAGCACGCGAGCCGGACGGCGGCCTTCATCGTCGAACCGCTGGTGCAGTGCGCGGGGGGGATGGCAATGCACCACCCGGAATACCTGCGCCGCGCGCGCGAGATCTGCGATCGCTTCGAGGTGCTGCTGATCGCGGACGAAATCGCGGTCGGCTTAGGGCGCACCGGGACGCTTTTCGCCTGCGAGCAGGCGGGCATCGTTCCCGACCTGCTGTGCCTGTCCAAGGGGATCACCGGAGGTTACCTGCCGCTGTCGGTGGTGATGGCGGGCGAGCGCGTATACCAGGTCTTCTACGACGACAGGCTCGAACGGGGCTTCCTGCACTCGCACTCCTACAGCGGCAACCCGCTGGCCTGCCGCGCCGCCCTCGCCGTGCTCGACGTGATCGAGGACGAAGGCATCCTGAAGCGCAACCGCGAGACAGCGGCCTACCTGAACCGGCGCGCCGAGCCGATCCGCTCGCATCCCCGGGTCGAGCATTTCCGCAATGCGGGAATGATCTGGGCCTTTGACGTAGGCGGCGCGGGTCCGGAGTTTTCGAGAGAATTCGCGCGGCGCGCCCTCGAATCCGGCGTACTGCTTCGCCCCCTGGGATCGACCGTGTACTGGATGCCGCCGTATGCGATAGAGGCGCCTGAAGTCGATTTCCTCATCGAGGCGGTGAGCAGCTTGCTCGACACCGCGCCGCAGTGAGCCGCGCGGCTCGCCGTGCTAGACTGCAGCGCTTTCCGCCGCAGCCGCAGTGATGCTCACCTTTCCGGACAGTCCTTTCCGGCTCGCCGAGGCCTTTGCGCCGGCGGGCGATCAGCCCGAGGCGATCGACAGGCTCGTCGAAGGGATTCGCGACGGACTTTCGTACCAGACGCTCCTCGGTGTCACCGGCTCGGGAAAGACCTTCACCATGGCGAACGTCATCGCGCGCCTCGGCCGGCCGGCGCTCGTCCTCGCTCCCAACAAGACCCTCGCGGCGCAGCTCTACGCCGAGATGCGCGAGTTCTTTCCAGAGAATGCCATCGAGTACTTCGTGTCGTACTACGACTACTACCAGCCCGAGGCCTACGTGCCGTCGCGCGACTTGTACATCGAGAAGGACTCGAGCATAAACGAGCATATCGAGCAGATGCGGCTGTCGGCCACCAAGTCGCTGCTCGAGCGCGAGGACGCCGTGATCGTCGCGACCGTATCGTGCATCTACGGTATCGGTGATCCGGTCGACTATCACGGCATGATCCTCCACGTGCGCGAGAAGGAGGAGATGTCGCAGCGCGACATCATCGCGCGCCTGGTGGCAATGCAGTACGAGCGGAACGAACTCGAGTTCAAGCGCGGCGCCTTTCGCGTGAGGGGCGACGTACTCGACGTCTTCCCCGCGGAGCATTCCGAGACCGCGCTGCGCATCGCGCTGATCGACGACGAGGTCGAGAGCCTGACCCTGTTCGATCCGCTCACCGGCCACGCCAGCCAGCGGGTGCCGCGCTTCACCGTCTATCCTTCGAGCCACTACGTGACGCCTCGGTCAACCACGCTCCGGGCGATCGAGGCAATCAAGGTCGAGTTGGCCCAGAGAATCGACTATTTTCAGAAGGCGGGAAAGCTCCTCGAGGCCCAGCGGATCGAGCAGCGCACGCGCTTCGACCTGGAAATGCTCAACGAGCTCGGTTTCTGCAAGGGGATCGAAAACTATTCGCGGCACCTTTCCGGACGAAAGGAAGGCGAGCCTCCGCCGACGTTGATCGACTACCTGCCGCCGAACGCTCTGATGTTCATCGACGAGTCGCACGTCACCATCGGCCAGCTCGGCGGCATGTACCGCGGCGACCGCTCGCGCAAGGAGAACCTCGTCGCCTACGGGTTCCGCCTGCCCTCAGCGCTCGACAACCGGCCGCTCAAGTTCGAGGAATTCGAGAAGGTGATGCGCCAGACGGTGTTCGTCTCGGCCACACCGGCGGAATACGAGCGCAAGCGCTCGGGGCAGATCGTGGAGCAGGTGGTGCGGCCGACCGGGCTGGTGGACCCGGTGCTCGAGGTGCGCCCTGCCTCGACCCAGGTGGACGATCTGCTCGGCGAGATCACTCTGAGGGTCGCCCGGGACGAACGTGTGCTCGTCACCACGCTTACCAAGCGCATGGCCGAGGAGCTCACCGACTACCTCGCCGAGCACGGTGTGAAAGTACGCTACCTGCACTCGGAGGTGGAGACGGTCGAGCGGGTGGAGATCATCCGCGACCTGCGTCTCGGAGAATTCGACGTGCTCGTCGGGATCAATCTCCTGCGCGAGGGGCTGGACCTGCCCGAGGTGTCGCTGGTGGCGATCCTCGACGCCGACAAGGAAGGCTTCCTTCGCTCGGAGCGATCGCTCATCCAGACCATAGGCCGGGCGGCGCGCCATCTGGGCGGGATGGCGATCCTCTACGCTGACAGGGTCACCGATTCGATGAGGCGTGCGATCGAGGAGACCGACCGGCGCCGCGCCAAGCAGATCGAGTTCAACGCAAGGCGCGGCATCACGCCGATCGGCATCTCCAAGCAGGTGCGCGACATGATCGAGGGCGCGCGCGATATCGAGGACGCGGGGCAGCAATTGAAGGCCGCGCAGGAGCAGGCGCGCTACGAGTCGATGTCCGAGAAGCAACTCGCCCGCGAGATCAAGAGGCTGGAGAAGCAGATGCTCGACTGCGCGCGCAACCTCGAGTTCGAGAAGGCCGCCGAGGCGCGCGACCGTCTCTCCGAGCTCAGGCGGAATTTCTTCGGAGCTTCGCCCGCAGACGAGGAGCCGGCGAGTGCATCGGGCTAGGAGCGAAGCGGACTGACGAGAAGGCGGCCGGGCTGCCTGCCTCCGACGACCACCGGACCTCCGCCCAGCCAGGGACCATCCGGGAGGTGGAGCTTGATCGAGAAGGATGCGAGGGTCCCCGCGGAAACGGTCCCGCGCGGACCGGTGGCGCTTGCCACGACCGAGAGCGGCTGGCTGCCAATGCAGGCCTCGAGGCTCCAGAAAGTGATCTCGCCCGGGGGCGGCTCGACCGGAGCGCCGGCGATCCGCGTTGCCCAGTCCGACGTCCATGTCTCCGCGCGCTGCCAGGATTGCGGCGCGCTCGGGGAGAAGCAGCGCGCGACTCGCGCCCAAGTCGCCTTGTACGCGATAGAGAGCTCCACAGCGTAGCGTCCACCCAGCGGCCGGTCGCCCTCGATCCGCTGCAAGGTCGAGCCCGCCGCCAGATCGGGCACGAGCCGTTGCAACACTTCCTCGGCGCCCTCGATGCGCGCCGAGCGCTCGATCGCAGCGAGGACCTGGGATGCGCGCGCTGCTCCGGGAGGAATCGAGCCGAGGGCCTTCACCGCGATATCCGCCGTACGCTGCGCGAGCCTGATTTCCGTATCGTCTGCGGGTTGCCGGATCGAGGTGAACAGCGCAGTCACGTCGGCAAGCCGTGTCGCATGGGATTGCGACAGAGGCTCCGCGACGCGCCAGGGCAGGGCGTCGAGCTCGACCACCCCGATGCGCGAGCTCCCGGAGACGCGCTCACCGAGCACGGCGGAGGCGGCGGGGCCGAGCTGCACCACCGATTGCACTTCACCCACGTGGCTGACACTGCGTATCCAGTCCTGCATGCGCCTGGAGAAAGCGGCTAGCAACACCGGCGCCCCGGCCGGAAACACCACCAGCAGCGCCTCGTTCCAGTACGGCACGAAGTGCGTCAGCCAGGCCACGGCGCTCGGGCGCGCGAAGGACGTATAGACCAGCACCGCGCCCAGCCCGTCGGCCTTCATCCTGTCCTGGAGCCTGGACAGCCGGCCCTCCAGGACCGAGGCCGGAACCTCCTCGCGCGACCAGCTGATCAATCCGCGCCGCAAGACCTAGGTTCCCGGAACGGAGAACAGCTGTCGCGGAGTCCGGGTCAGGACCTCGCATCCGCTCGCAGAGACGCGGACCGAATCGCCGTGAACGAAATAGCCCACCTCCGGATGGTAGGTGTTGGGGTGTACCACCAGCACCATCTCCGGCTCGAGCACCAGATCCACGTCCTCGAGCACCGCGGGTCGCCCGTCGACGTAGAGACCGAGTCCGTGGCCGCGCACGCGCGTGTACTCGGAGCTCAGGTACTTGCCCAGTCCGTGGCGATGAAAGACTTCGTTTTGCGCACGTGCCACTTCTCCGGCCGTCGCTCCGGGGCGCACCGCCGCGATACCTGCAGCGAGCGCCTCATCGTATGGGGCGAAAGCGCGCATCTGCGCGTCGCTCGGTGATCCGATCGCCAGCGTGCGGCAGATTTGCGCATAGTAGCCGTCGACGCAGGGCGTAAGCTCGGTCGTCACCAGGTCCCCGGGCGACAGGCGCCGCTCCGTGGGCGGGTGCATGCCTCTGACCTCGCGGCCGCCGCTGGCGAGGATCTGGAAATTCTCCGGACACCCGCGCGAGCGAAAGAACGCCTCGACCTCGGCGACCAGCGCATATTCCGGCTGCCCGACACGAGCGGCTTCGCGGAAGACGGCATAACCTTCGTCGGCGAGGGCTGCTGCGCGGCGCAGCGCGTCGATCTCCGAAGGAGACTTCAGGAGCATGAGCCGGTCTAGCATCGCGGTGGCCGAGGCCATGCTCGACGCGAGCGGACCGGTCGCGAGACGATAGGGGACCGCGGCGAGCGGCGCGAGGGCCAGCCGTTTGCTGCCGTAGGAACCGATAGCGGCCTCGGCCTCCTCGATGGGCGAGAGCGACCAGCTCACCTCGATGTCTTTTTGTTCGGCGTAATAGCGCGCGGCCTCTGCGGGAAGCTCCGTGATGACGCGGACTTTGCCCTGGCGCTCGATGAAAGCGAAGACCTGTCCCTCGGTGGGGGTGAGATCGGCGGCGTAGCGCAGATAATCGCTGCGCCAGGGGTTTCCCGCGACGACGAGGACGTCGATGCCCTCCGTGGCCATCGCGGCGGCGAGCCGTGCGCGTCGGTCGGCGCGAAGGCTGGCGGGCATGAGCCTCACTCCGGTCTGATGCCGCCGCGTTCGACGATGGATTTGTAGCGCCCCGACTCCGACTTGAGGAAGGCTGCGGTGTCCGCGGGCGAGAGCCCTATCGGCACGTGGCCCAGCTCGCCGATGCGCCTGCGCACGGCCGCGTCCGCGAGGGCCTTGCGGAAATCGGCGCCCAGGCGCTCGATGATGCGCGGGTTCGTACCGCGGGGTGCGGCGAGAACCCACCAGTTGCCGCCGACGAGCTGCGGAAATCCGGCCTCGAGCGTGGTCGGAACGTCGGGCAGCTCGGCCATGCGCTCGCGCGCCAGCACGGCGAGGACTCTGAGCTTGCCGGCCTTGACCGGTCCGATGATCCCGGTCCAGGTGGGAAAAGCCATCTGGATGTCGCCGGCGAGCAAGCCCTGAACCATGGGGGGCGTTCCCTTGTACGGTACGTACACCACGGCGTTTCCGGTCTGCTGGGAGAACGCCGCGCCTGCGAGGTGGGCGGGGGATCCGGAGCCGGGCGAGCCGTAGTTGTATTTTCCCGGGCTCGCGCGCACGAACCGGGCCAGGTCCTGGAGAGACTTGGCGGGAACGTCCGCGCCGACCACCGCGAGCAGCGGCGCGTCGGCGAGCAGGGAAACCGGATCGAGCGCCGTGAGCGGATCGAATCCCAGGTTCGGGAACATGTGCGGAATCACCGCGAAAACCGCCGTCGGCGCGAGAAGCAGGGTGTAACCGTCCGGCGCGGCGCGCACGACCTCGCCGGTGCCGATGGCCCCGTCGGCGCCGGGCTTGCTCTCGACGACGAAGCGCTGCCCCAGGTCCGCTTCGATGCCGGGCGCCATGGTCCGGAAGATCGCCTCGGAAACGCTTCCCGCGGCGAAAGGAATCACCACGCGGATAGGTTTGGCCGGCCAGTCCTGAGCAGGGACGGGGGCAGGCGTGAGGGCGACCAGGGCTAGTACCGGAATCGCCAGGACCTGTCTGACTTTCATATCACCTCGGTATAGTGTGCGCTCCGCGGAGCATTCTATAGGGTTGGAATTGTCGATGGGCGGCAGGCAGGTGGGCGTTCTGTTCGTCTGTACCGGGAATATCTGCCGCTCGCCCACGGCCGAGGCGGTCTTTCGCAAGCTCGTCGCCGAAGCGGGACTGTCGCGCGCGGTCATGGCAGATTCGGCCGGCACGCACGGCTACCACACAGGCGAGCCGCCCGATCCTCGCGCCCAGGCCTCGGCGGCGGATCGCGGCTACGATCTGAGCGCCTTGCGCGCCCGCAGAGTCGAGCGCTCGGATTTTCAGCGCTTCGACCTGATCGTCGCGATGGACCGCGGCCATTTCGCGATTCTCTCGCGCATGGCGGAACCTTCGGCGACCCACAAGCTGAAACTGATGATGTCCTACGCGCGGGACTTCAGGGAAGAAGACGTACCGGATCCCTACTACGGCAGCGTGCGGGACTTCGAGCGAGTGCTCGACATGCTCGAGGATGCCGCGCGCGGCCTGCTCGATTCCCTCGGCAAGCCGGCGCGGCGATAGCCCGCAAGCCGGGTGACGATCAGCCCTTTGGTTCCGACGGCTCGCGCGCCGTTTCCACCTGGACCAGGGGTTCGTTGATGTCCGACGGCGGAGGCCGCCGCTCGCGCTTCGCGGGAACGAACTCGGCCTCGGGAGCGGGTTCGGCGGGGCTGGGCGCACGCGTCTGAACCATTTCCAGGCCGCTGTCTCGCAGGGCGCGCTCGATCTCCGCAGGATCCGGCTCGCGCGGCGCAGGCGCCACGGGGGCGGGCGTCAGGGGAGCGGGCGCAGCCGGGAGCTCGCGCGCTTCGACCCGGGCCTGCGCAGGTTCGGGCAGGCCCTCCTGTGCCGTGGCCTCCAGGGAGGCAAGCTCGGCGGCCGTGGGGATTGCCGAGGGGTGGGCGTACGGGCGAGGCTGCTTCTGGCGCTGCTCCTCATTGCGGCTCGGGGAGCTCTGCATTGGACCATCACGGCGATCGCCACCGCGATCTCCGCGGTCGCGGCCACCACGCCGTCTGCGCCTGCGCTCGCCCTCTTTGCGCTCGCTCCCCGGTTGCGGGGCAGGACGCTCGGGCTGGCGCTGCGGGTCGTGCGCCCGCTGCTCGCCGCGCTCCGGACGCGGCTGACGCTGCTCGCCGTGCTGCTGATCCTGCCGCGGTTGGCGGTCTCCCCGATCCTGCCGGTGGGGGCGGTCGCCGCGGCCGTCGCGCTTATCACCACGATACTCATCGCGGCCTGGGCGCTGGTCGCGGCGGCCTTCGCCCCGCTGGCGGAAGCGGTCGCGCTCGCCGCGGTCGCGTTCCTGCCGCTCGGGACGAGCGTCGCGTCGCGGGGCTTGGACGGGAGCCGGCGCCGGGGCGGGCGCCTGAGGGACGGTATCGCCTTTGAGCCATCCGAAGAGCCGGCCTAAGACACCCGATGGCTGCTCAGCCACAGGCCGCACCTCGGTGCGAGCCGGCTGGGGCTCAGCCCGGGCCGGTCGCGAGGCCGGAGTCGCCACCGGAGCGGGCCGCTCGGGCGTGACGCCCTGCACCACCGGCTGCTGGCGCGGCGGGCGGCTCTCCTGCGCGGCTTGCGCGGGGGCTTCTTCTTCCGCGGGCGCGCTCACCATGTTGTAGCTGGCAGGCAAGGCGTCGGCCTGGTTCAAGTCGTCGTGACGAAGGCGTTCGATCTTGTAGTTGGGGGTCTCGAGGTTGGTGTTCGGGATCAGCACCACGTTGACCTTCAGGCGCGCCTCGATCGAATGGATGTCGGCGCGCTTCTCGTTCAGCAGGAAGGTGGCGACGTCAACCGGCACCTGTGCGTGCACGGATGCGCTGTTTTCCTTCATCGCCTCCTCCTGGATGATGCGCAGGATGTGCAGCGCGGTGGACTCCGTGCCACGTATGTGGCCGGTGCCATTGCACCGCGGGCAAGTGATGTTGCTGCCTTCGCCGAGCGAGGGCCGCAACCGCTGCCGCGACAGCTCCATCAGTCCGAAACGCGAGATCTTGCCCATCTGCACGCGCGCGCGGTCGTATCGCAGCGCGTCGCGCACGCGGTTCTCGACCTCGCGCTGATTGCGCTGGTTCTCCATGTCGATGAAGTCGATGACGATCAGGCCGCCGAGGTCACGCAGCCGCAACTGGCGGGCGATCTCGTCGGCGGCTTCCGCGTTGGTGTTGTACGCGGTCTGCTCGATGTCGTGTCCTTTGGTGGCGCGCGCCGAATTGACGTCGATCGCAACCAGCGCCTCCGTATGGTCGATGACGACTGCGCCGCCGGAGGGCAGCGACACCTGGCGCGAATACGCGGTCTCGATCTGGTGCTCGATCTGGAAGCGCGAGAAAAGCGGCACGTCGTCGTGGTAGCGCTTCACCCGCCCGACGTTGTCGGGCATGACGTTGCTCATGAAGGCGAGGGTCTGCTCGTAGATCGGATCGGTGTCGATCAGAATCTCGCCGATGTCGGGCTGGAAGTAGTCGCGGACGGCGCGGATGACGAGACTGCCTTCCTGGTAGATGAGGAAGGGCGCCGGATTGAGGAGCTTGCCGTCGGCGTCGCGGGCCGGCTGCGTCGCCTCGACGATCTTGCCCCAGAGCTTGAGCAGGTAGCTCAAGTCCCATTGCAGCTCCTCGTAGGAGCGTCCGATACCCGCGGTGCGGCCGATGAGACTCATGCCCGCCGGCACGTCGAGCTTGTCCATGATTTCGCGCAGCTCGTCGCGGTCCTCTCCCTCGACGCGTCGCGACACGCCGCCGCCGCGCGGATTGTTCGGCATGAGGACCAGGTAGCGGCCGGCGAGGCTGATGAAGGTGGTGAGCGCCGCGCCCTTGTTGCCGCGCTCGTCCTTCTCGACCTGGACGATCAGCTCATCGCCCTCGGAGATCGCGTCCTGGATGCGGGCGCGGCCGACGTCGACGCCGGCCTTGAAGTACTGGCGCGCGACTTCCTTGAATGGAAGGAATCCATGGCGCTCGGTGCCGTAGTCTACGAACGCGGCCTCGAGGCTGGGCTCTACGCGGGTGATGACACCCTTGTAGATGTTGCTCTTTCTCTGTTCTTTCGCGGCCGATTCAATGTCGAGGTCAATGAGCTTCTGGCCGTCGACGATCGCGACACGGAGTTCTTCGGCCTGTGTCGCATTAAATAGCATGCGCTTCATTGTTCTATCTCCCGCGCGCACGGGCAGGACAAACCAAGGCCTGTTGTGGAGGCTAGTTTCGCATTTTCGATTGCTGGATCATGAGAACGCGGTAGTGGTTTGTCGTATCGGTCACTGCATCGCAGGAACCGTAAAATCTGCCGATATGCCGTTGGCGCGCTGTTCCATTACTATCGTTAATTGGTTAGTACACTGGTTGGATGACCAACCGCCTTTGCCGGCTTCGGGTTCCCGCGCTGGTTGAAGGGCACCTAGCCGTCAGCGGCGTCGGAACCGGGGACAGGGTAGCCAGTCTTGTCTGGGGGCGAGAATCCGCACCTTCGCATGTACAAGCAGCCGTCCCGCAACGGAAGCAGCGCGCAGATCATAAACAAAATGAAGGATTTAAGCAACGTCGCTTTGGTCGAGGTGGACAGCTCGAGCGAAGGCCAGCGCGTGGACAACTTCCTCATGCGCGTTTGCAAGGGGGTTCCGCGCAGCCATGTCTACCGCGTGCTTCGCACCGGGGAGGTACGGGTGAACAGCCGACGGGTTGACGCGACCTACCGCCTGCGACCGGGCGACCGCGTTCGCATTCCGCCTTTGAGGATGCAGGTCCGAGGGGGCAAGCCCGCTCCGCCGACCTCGACCCTGCCTCCGGTAGTCCACGAAGACGATTCGCTCATCGTGATCGACAAGCCCTCAGGGCTCGCGGTCCACGGCGGAAGCGGGGTGAGCTTCGGCGTGATCGAGCAGTTTCGGGCCGCGCGCCCGCAGCTGAAGTTCCTCGAGCTTGTGCATCGGCTCGATCGCGACACTTCGGGCCTGCTCATTCTGGCGAAGAAGCGCTCGGCGCTCACCGCGCTGCACGCCGCATTGCGCGAGGGTAGGGTGCGCAAGCACTACCTCGCGCTCGTGCTGGGCCAATGGCGGGACGAGGAACGTCGCGTCGATCTGCCGCTGAAAAAATATGTCACGCGCTCCGGCGAGCGCAGGGTGAGCGTGCATCGCGAGGGACGCGAATCGCAAACCGTGTTCCGCAGGGAGCGGTCGCTAGGGGATTTCACTCTTCTGTCGGCGGATCTTCTGACTGGCCGCACGCATCAGATCCGGGTCCAGCTTGCGCACCTGGGCTTCCCGGTGGCGGGCGACGACAAGTACGGCGATTTCGATCGCAATCGCGAGCTCGCCAAGCGGGGCCTGGGGCGCCTTTTTCTGCACGCCGCGGAACTGGAATTCCTGCACCCGGTGTCCGGGAAGCCGATCGAGTTGAGCTCGCCGCTGCCGGCAGCACTCTCGCGCTTTCTGAATTCGCTTACGGTCTGATGCGCTACGAACTCCTGGTGTTCGATTGGGACGGCACGCTGATCGATTCGGCCGGAGCGATCGTCTGGTGCATCCAGGCCGCTTGCCGCGATCTCGGGCTGCCGGTGCCTGACGACGCGCGGGCAAGTCACGTCATCGGGCTCGGCTTGCAGGATGCGCTGGCGTACGCGATTCCGGGACTCGCAGCGACCGAGTATGGCCGCGTCGTTGAGCGCTACCGGTACCACTTCCTTGCGCGCGATCCGCAGATTCCGCTGTTCCCGGGTACGGAGGCGATGCTCGCCGGTCTGCGCGAGCGCGGCCACGTTCTCGCCAT
The DNA here is from genome assembly GCA_035519135.1 of Burkholderiales bacterium. Lineage (GTDB taxonomy): Bacteria > Pseudomonadota > Gammaproteobacteria > Burkholderiales > SG8-39 > VBDM01. The sequence continues at coordinate 87,210 of DATIWX010000130.1, forward strand.
CGCCACCGGCAAGAGCCGCGCGGGCCTGGCGCGGGCGCTGGACAATACCGGGCTTGGGCCCCTGTTCGCTTCTTCGCGCTGCGCCGACCAGTGCACACCCAAGCCGGCGCCTGACATGCTCTTCGAGCTCATGGACGAGCTCGGCACGAGCGATGCGAACACGCTTATGATCGGCGACACGGTCCATGACCTGCAGATGGCGGCACATGCCGGCGTGCGCGCGGTCGCCGTCAGTTACGGCGCGCATGCCAAGGCGGACCTTGACGCGCTCGCGCCGCTCGCCTGCCTCCAGAGCATCGATGAATTGAGCGTATGGCTTGCGCGAAACGCCTGATCTGCCCGAGCGCCGACCTCGCCGATGGCGGTGACGGTTTCCGCTTCGAGATCGAAGTGGAAGGCGAGCCCCAGCCCGCGTTCGCGGTGCGTTACGCCGGCCGGGTCTACGCCTACCTCAACCGCTGTGCGCACATGCCGATGGAGCTCGACTGGAAGCCCGGCAAGTTCTTTGATGTCCGGGGGCTGCATTTGATATGCTCGACGCACGGTGCGACCTACGCGCCCGACACGGGCCGATGCGTTCGCGGGCCCTGTTTCGAGGAAGGGCTCGTTCCCGTCCCAGTCGAGGAGAGCGATGGGGGCGTCTTCGTGAAAGGCAATCCACATGGCGGACGAAACTAACTGGGAAAGAGGACTCATCGAGAAACTGGCCGGCGCGGCGCTCAACGAGCAGCGGCGAGCCCGACGCTGGGGCATCTTCTTCAAGCTGCTCGGGTTCGCCTATCTCACTACCCTGATCCTGCTGGTGCTCGATTGGCGTGGGCCCGAGACCCTGGGTGCCGGCAAGCACACGGCGCTGGTCGATGTCGTCGGCGTGATCGACGCACGGGGGGACGCCAGCGCCGACCGCGTCACCGAATCACTGCAGAATGCATTCAAGAACAAGAACACGAAAGGAGTGATCCTGCGCATCAACTCGCCAGGCGGGAGCCCGGTACAGGCAGGCATCATCTACGACGAAATCCGCAGACTTCGCGGTATCTATCCCAACATACCGATGTACGCCGTGGTCGAGGACATCTGCGCGTCTGGCGGTTACTACATCGCCGCCGCGGCCGACAAGATCTACGTCGACAAGGCGAGCATCGTCGGATCGATCGGGGTGATCATGGACGGCTGGGGTTTCACCGGTACGATGGAGAAGCTGGGTGTGGAGCGGCGCGCCCTGGTGTCGGGCGAGAACAAGGCGTTTCTCGACCCGTTTTCTCCGGTTGACGAAAAGCAGAAGCGCCACGCCCAGTCGATGCTGGACGATATCCACAAGCAGTTCATCGATGTCGTCAAGAAGGGGCGCGGCAAGCGGCTGAAGGAGACGCCCGATATTTTTTCCGGACTCCTGTGGACCGGCGATAGGAGCGTCGAGCTCGGCCTCGCCGACGGATTGGGGAGCGTCGACTACGTGGCGCGCGAAGTGATCAAGGCCGAGGACATCTTCGACTTCACCAAGAAGCAGGACATCACCGAGCGTTTTGCCAAGCGCTTCGGCGCCGCGCTGGCTGGAGGAGTGGCGAAGGTGCTCGGCCAGGGGCAGCCGAATCTGCGCTAGTGCACCGACAGCAACAGGAACACCGCCGGGCGTCCCTTGAGTTGTGGCGCCTGGCCGCGCCATTGCGCTACCGGTCGCGTCTTGACCGTTTCCGATGCCAGCGTCAGATCCGCGGCGACGCAAACAAGGGTGCCGTTGCCCAGCACCCGCAGCATCTCGCCCAGCGTAGCGTCGTTGCGGTAAGGTGTCTCGATGAATATCTGCGTCTGGTTCAGGCGCCGGGACTGGCGCTCGAGTTCCTTCAGCGCCGCTGAAAGCTCGGGCTGCTTCACGGGCAGGTATCCGTGAAAAGCGAAGCGCTGACCTTCGAGACCCGACGCCGAGAGCGCGAGCAGAATCGAGGAGGGTCCGCTCACGGGGACGACGCGCAAGCCCTTCTCGTGCGCAAGGCGCACCAGGCCCGCTCCGGGATCGGCGACCGCGGGCAATCCGGCTTCGGATAGCAGGCCGGCGTCGCGGCCGGCGAGCACCGGCTCAAGGAGCGGAGCGACATCGGCCGCCCGGGTATTGTGGTCCAGCCGCTCGACGCGAGTCTCCTGCAAGGGCCGCGGATATCCGATGCGCTTAAGGAACGCGCGGGCCGACTTGGGGTTCTCGGTGATGAAATAGTCGAGCGAGCGGGCGAGGTGCAGGGCCGCGGCGGGAATCACTGCTTCTGGCGCCGTGTCGCCGAGCGTGTTCGGTAGGAGATAGAGCGACCCGGCCGCCTCAGAGGACATTCAGGCCCTGCTCGCGAAGCAGATCCACAAGGGCAATGAGCGGCAGGCCGATGAGCGCGCTCGGATCCTCGCTCTGTATTCTCGCAATCAGGGCGATACCCAAGCCTTCGGACTTGGCGCTGCCGGCGCAATCGTAGGGCTGCTCCTTCGTCAGGTAGCTCTCTATGGTTGCGTCGTCGAGCGCGCGAAACGTCACGCGGCTGGGCACGACACGGGTCCGGCTCGCGCCGGTTCGCGCGTGGTACACGCATACCGCGGTATGAAACAAGGCTTCACGGCCCGACAGCGTACGCAACTGGCGCACCGCGTTCGCGTGCGTGAAGGGCTTTCCCAGGATCTCGCCGCCACACACCGCGACCTGATCGCTGCCGATGACCAGACTGTCGGGATAGCGGCTCGCCACCGCCCGCGCCTTGGCTTCGGCCAGGCGGCCGGCCGTGGCCTGCGGCGCCTCGCCCGGACGGTGTTCTTCCTTCACCGCCGGATCCGCGACCGAGAACGGAACCCCGAGCCGCTCCAAAAGCGCGCGCCGATACGGGGAGGTGGAAGCGAGAACGAGCCGGAGAATATCGCTCGACGCGCCCGCCCCGCGCTTCGGCGCTATCGCCCTTGGCATCGCTCGGCGACGAGCTTCTCCTGGCGCGCGATCGCGTCGGAGTTCTCGAGCGTTACGGGCCCCTGGCCTATGAGGTTCTGTCGCAAACGAGCGAGCAGCTCGCGCTGCGTGTCGCACGGGTCCTGCTGAGCCGGCACCGGGCGGGAATCCTGCGCGCCCGCCGGCGGACTTGCCCTGGGGGTTGTCACTGCGGGCGAGCCGAGCCGGTCGGGAACCTCAGTCGCCTTCCCGCCGCGGGGCGGGCGCTCCCCATAGTGCGTCACGCCCCGATCGTCCACCCACTTGAACACCTGGGCGAAAGCCGGCGCGACCGTGGCCGCGAGGATCAGAAAGTGCAGTAACGCTCTGAACAACCTGAAGTTTCTTTTGACATCAAGGGGCAAACATAATATCATGCGCGCTCTATGTCGCAAGCGGAGGTGATAGACAGCCTCCAATTCGCCCGAGCTGCGCTTGAACGGCGGGGCAGTGTGGGCATGGAGCGGTTGCCGCGCCTTGCGCAGTTGCGGTGCTCGACGGAAGGACTGGAGTACCGCTTACGCGGGGGACGGGCAGACAACGGCAAGCCGTGTTTGTGGCTTTCTGTAACCGGATCGTTGGAGCTGGTTTGCCAACGATGCCTCGATCCAATCCAGTTTCCCATCGCGATCGATGCCGAGTTGCAGCTCGCTGCGAACGCGCGCGAGATCTCGGAAGCCGACGACGAGATCGACCGGGTGATCGCGTCCCGCAACATGGACGTGGCGTGGCTCGTCGAGGACGAGGTGATTCTCGCGCTGCCGATGGCACCGCGGCATGAAGGGTGTGTAGCGTCCGGCGGTACAAGTTGAAGGAGCTTCCATATGGCAGTCCAGCAGAACAAGAAATCTCCCTCCAAGCGTGGCATGCACCGCGCCCATGATTTTCTGACCAACCCGCCGCTCGCAGTCGAGCCGACCACGGGCGAGGTGCACCTGCGCCATCACATCAGCCCGAGCGGCTACTACCGCGGCAAGAAAGTCCTCAAGACCAAGGGCGAGTAGGCTTCCGGCAGGCAGGCGGGAAGACCCGGGATCGACACCCGATTTCAGCGAGGCAGGGGCGCGTCGCGCTGCTGTGCATGGACACAACCGTAGCCATCGACTGCATGGGCGGCGATCATGGTCCGCATATCACGGTGCCGGCCGCCGTGAATTTTCTCAAGTCGAGCTCCCACGTCGACATCATACTGGTGGGATTGCGCGATGCCATCGAAGCGGAACTGAAAGCGCTCGGCGCGAAAGCCGGTCCTCGCCTGCGTGTCCATCATGCGAGCGAAGTCGTCGCCATGGATGAATCCCCGGCGCTGGCCCTGCGCAACAAGAAGGACTCCTCGATCAGGGTCGCCGTTGACTTGGTCAAGAGCGGAGAGGCGCATGCCTGCGTCAGCGCCGGCAATACCGGCGCTCTGATGGCGATCTCTCGCTTCGTTCTCAAGACTTTGCCCGGAATCGATCGTCCCGCCATCATCTCCGCCTTGCCCACCTTGCGGGGAAGCACCTACGTGCTCGACCTTGGGGCCAACGTCGATTGCGATCCGGAGCACCTGCTCCAGTTTGGGATCATGGGAGCGACGCTGGTCTCGGCGGTCGAGCACAAGGACCGGCCCAGCGTGGGCCTGCTCAATATCGGCGAGGAGGACATCAAGGGCAACGAGGTCGTGAAGAGAGCTGCCGAGCTGCTGCGCGAAAGCGGGCTCAATTTCGTCGGCAATATCGAAGGAGACGGTATCTACAAAGGCGCGGCCGACGTCGTGGTGTGCGATGGTTTCGTCGGCAACGTCATGCTCAAAGCGTCCGAGGGGATCGTGCAGATGGTGCGCAGTTTCATCCGCGAAGAGTTCATGCGCAGCCCGCTGACGAGGCTTGCGAGCGTGCTGGTGATGCCGGTGCTGTATGCGTTCCGCAAGCGACTCGACCCGCGGCGCTTCAACGGCGCAACGCTGCTGGGACTGAGAGGAATCGTGGTGAAGAGCCATGGCTCCGCGGACGCGTTCGGATTCGCCCGCGCGATCGAGCGTGCCGCCGAGGAAGTCAGGAACGAGGTGCTGCAGCGACTGATGCGGCGCTTCGGATCCGCCGAGACCGAGGCCGCGATCTCGTGATCTGGTCGCGCATCGTCGGCACCGGAAGCTATCTGCCGCCCAGGATCGTCACCAACGACGAGCTCGCCGGGCGCATGGACACTTCCGATGAATGGATTCGCACGCGCACCGGCATCCGCCAGCGGCACATCGCCGAGCCGTCGCAAGCCTCGAGCGACCTCGCCACGGAGGCGAGTCGCGCCGCGCTCGCGGCGGCGCACGTTTCCGCGGAGGAGATCGACCTCATCATCGTCGCCACGGCGACGCCTGATTACGTCTTTCCGAGCACGGCCTGCATAGTGCAGGCAAAGCTCGGGGTGAAGGGTTGCCCGGCGTTCGACATTCAGGCGGTGTGCAGCGGCTTCGTCTACGCGCTATCGATTGCGGACAAGCTGATCCGCTCGGGCCAGTACCGCTGCGCCCTGGTCGTGGGCAGCGAAGTGTACTCGCGCATTCTCGACTGGAACGATCGCGGCACCGCCGTGCTGTTCGGCGACGGCGCAGGCGCGGTCGTTCTCAAAGCCGATGCCAGGCCGGGCATCCTGGGCAGCGTACTGCACGCCGATGGGTCCCATGCGAACATCCTCTCGGTGCCGGGAAACGTCTCCGGAGGAAAGATCGTGGGGTCGCCTTTCCTGCAGATGGACGGACAAGCGGTATTCAAGTTCGCCGTCAAGGTTCTCGACGAGGCGGCGCGCGAGACGCTCTCCCAATGCGGGCTGACGATGGCGGACATCGACTGGCTCATCCCGCACCAGGCCAATGTCCGCATTCTGGAGGCGACGGCGAAGAAGCTCGGCCTGGATCGCTCCAAGCTGGTGGTCACGGTGGATCGACACGCCAACACCTCGGCAGCCTCGGTGCCTCTGGCGCTGGACCTGGCGATTCGCGACGGCCGCATCAAGCCCGGACACAAGGTGATGCTGCAAGGCGTGGGCGGGGGGTTTACCTGGGGCGCGGCGCTGGTGGAGATGTGATGAAGTTCGCGATGGTGTTTCCGGGCCAGGGATCGCAGTCGGTGGGCATGCTCGCCGGGTACGGCGATGCGCGGCCGATACGTGAAACGCTCGCGGAAGCCTCGGACGTCCTGAAACAAGACGTAGGACGGCTCATGGCCGAGGGCCCCGCGGAAGAACTCAACAGCACGGTCAACACGCAGCCGGTGATGGTTACCGCGGGAATCTGCGCCTGGCGCCTGTGGCGCGACCTCGGAGGAGCGGAACCGTCGCTGCTGGCCGGCCACAGCCTCGGCGAATACACGGCGCTGGTCGCGGCGGGCGCGATCTCGCTTGCCGACTGCTTGCCGCTGGTGCGCCTGCGCGCGCAGGCGATGCAGGAGGCGGTGCCGCAAGGAAAGGGCGCGATGGCCGCGATTCTCGGCCTCGACGACGAGGCGGTGCGCGCCGTGTGCGCCGAGGCCGCGGCAGGCGAAGTCTGCGAAGCGGTGAACTTCAACGCCCCGGCGCAGGTCGTGATCGCCGGGCACGCGGCGGCGGTGAAGCGCGCGATGGACGGCGCGAAGGCACGCGGCGCGAAGCGCGCACTGCCGCTTCCGGTCAGCGCTCCGTTTCACTCCTCTCTGATGGCGCCGGCTGCGGCCCGACTGCGCACGGCGCTGTCCCGGATCACCGTCAATTCGCCGCGAATCCCTGTCATTCACAATGTGGACGCAAGGACACACGCGGATGCCGGCGAAATACGCGACGCGCTCGTTAGCCAGGCGGATCACCCGGTGCGCTGGGTCGAGTGCGTCAAGGACATCGCCGCGCGGGGCGTGACGCACGTTTTCGAATGCGGCCCGGGGAAAGTGCTCGCGCCGCTGACCAAACGCATCACGGAGAGCCTTCAGGGACTTCCGCTTTGCGATCGCGCCGGGCTCGAGGCGGCGCTGCAGGTTTCAAAGGAGAGTTGATGGACCTGAAAGGCCAGCGTGCTCTGGTGACCGGCGCATCGCGCGGAATTGGCAAAGCCATCGCAATAGCGCTTGGTGCCCGCGGCGCCGTCGTCGTCGGGACGGCGACGACGGAGGCGGGCGCACAGACGATCACGGACTACCTTCTCGCCGGGGGCATGCAGGGCAGGGGAGTCCGGCTCGACGTCAACAGCGAGACGAGCATCGAATCGGTGGTGTCCGATTTCGAAAAGACCCACGGTTCGATATCGATACTCGTCAACAACGCGGGTATCACGAAGGACAGTCTTGCCATGCGCATGAAGGAAGCCGAATGGGATGCGGTGATCGATACCAATCTCAAGTCGGTATTCCGCCTGAGCAAGGCGGTGCTACGCGGCATGCTCAAAGAGCGCTCGGGGCGCATCATCAACATCACCTCCGTGGTCGGGGCTAGCGGAAACCCCGGGCAGATCAACTACGCGGCCGCGAAAGCCGGCATCGCCGGAATGGCGCGATCTCTCGCCCGCGAGATCAGCAGCCGCGGCGTAACGGTCAACTGCGTCGCGCCGGGATTCATCGACACGGATATGACGCGGGAGCTCAGCGAGGCGCAGCGGGCCGGGCTGCTGCAGCAGATTCCGTTGGGACGCCTGGGAAATCCCGAGGAAGTGGCGGCGGCCGTGGCATTCCTCGCATCGCCGCAGGCCGCCTACATCACCGGCACTACGCTGCATGTGAACGGCGGCATGTACATGAGTTGAAAGGGAGCAATGCGATTCTGCTACAATGCGCACCTCCGAATTTTCGATGGCAGCAATCAAGGGGGAAGGAGCCCGCATGGAAAACGTTGAACAGCGCGTCAAGAAAATCGTCGCGGAGCAGCTCGGCGTGAACGAAGCGGAGATCAAGAACGAGTCCTCGTTTGTCGATGATCTCGGCGCCGATTCACTGGACACGGTCGAGCTGGTAATGGCTCTTGAGGAGGAATTCGAGACCGAGATTCCGGACGAGGAGGCCGAGAAGATCACCACGGTCCAGCAGGCCATCGCGTACGTTTCCGCTCACGCCAAGAAAGCCTGATTTCCCACGGCCGGAGTCCATTTGAGCCGCCGTCGTGTCGTCGTCACCGGATTAGGAATCGTCTGCCCGATCGGCAACACCGTTGCCGATGCCTGGTCGAATGCTCTCGCCGGCAAATCCGGAATCGGGCGCATCGCTTCGTTCGATCCAAGCAAGCTTTCCAGCCAGATTGCCGGCGAAGTAAGAGGCTTCGACGTCGCCGCGTACCTGTCGCCCAAGGAGGCGCGCCGCATGGATCGCTTCATCCACTTCGGGATGGCGGCCGGCATTCAAGCGCTGAAGGACTCGGGGCTGCAGGTCACCGAAGCCAATGCCCCGCGCGTTGGCGTGAACATCGGCTCCGGGATCGGTGGTCTGCCGGGGATCGAAGAGACGCACAACGATCTGCTGAAGGGCGGGCCCCGCAAGATCTCCCCGTTCTTCATTCCCAGCACCATCATCAACATGATCTCGGGAAACTTCTCGATCATGCACGGGCTCAAGGGACCCAACTTGGCGATGGTCACCGCGTGCACAACCTCGGCGCACTGTATCGGCGAGTCCGGGCGCCTGATCGAGTACGGGGATGCCGACGTGATGGTCGCCGGAGGCGCCGAGGCGGCCATCACGGAGCTCACGGTCGGGGGCTTCTCCTCGGCGCGCGCGCTCTCGACCCGCAACGACGAACCCGCAACGGCGAGTCGGCCCTGGGACAAGGACCGCGACGGTTTCGTTCTGGCGGAGGGCGCGGGAGTTTTGGTCCTGGAGGAATTCGAACACGCGAAGCGGCGTGGCGCCAGGATCTACGCCGAGTTGGCGGGCTATGGGATGAGCGGCGACGCCTATCACATGACCGCGCCGCAGGAGAGCGGTGAGGGTGCGGCGCGCTGCATGGAAAACGCCCTGCGCAACGCCGGGCTCAATCGCGAGGACGTCGACTACATCAATGCGCATGGGACCTCGACGCCCCTCGGTGATCTTGCGGAGACGGTCGCGGTCAAGCGCTGCTTCGGGGATCACGCCAAGAAGCTCGCCGTCAGCTCGACCAAGTCCATGACCGGCCACCTGCTCGGCGCGGCAGGGGGCGTAGAGGCGCTCTTCTCGGTCCTTGCGATCCGCGATCAGGTTGCTCCGCCGACCGCGAATCTCTTCAACCAGGATCCCGCCTGCGACCTCGACTACGTGCCGAATTCGGCCCGGCCCATGCCGCTGCGGGCGGTCCTGTCGAACTCCTTCGGGTTTGGCGGCACGAACGGAACGCTGATTTTCCGGCGTGTCTGATTCCCGCGGGCTCATGCCCGCTCTGCGCCTGGACCTGAAAGCCTCGCGCCTGCTCGCCTGCGCGCTCAGTGTGGCCCACGCGCTTGCTCTGGCCGCGGCCTGGATGAGCCTGACCGGTTGGGCGCGGTATGTGGCTTGCGCCGCCATCCTGGCTTCCTTGGGCGGGACGTTGGCGCGGGCCTTGCCGCGGCCAGGGCGACAGGCAATATCAATGGAATTGCACGAAGATGGCCGCGCATCATGGAGGAACGCGGGAGGAACCTGGCATGAAGCCAGGGTAGGGAGCCGCCATTTCGTTTCAGGTGCGCTTACGGTCCTGGAGCTGGAATCCGTTGGGCCAGGCCGCAGGAAATGGGTGCTTCTCATGTCCGATGCGCTGCCCCCCGAGCAGTATCGTCGCCTCAGGGTGTGGCTGCGGTGGCGCCGAAGCCCGGCGGACGCAAAGCACGAATAACCTTACGAAAGTCTGAACTATTGCGCCGGCGCCCGGTCTTTAAGTGCACGGGCGCTGCGAGGTCACTGGGGTATACTGCCGCCGCCTGTGGACAACTTCGAACAGAAGAGCAGCACCGCTTCGTCAGGGACGGCGGCGGATGGATGAGAGGGATCTCGACCGACAACTGGTCGAGCGGGCCCAGCGAGGCGACAAGCATGCTTTCGAGCTGCTGGTGTCGAAGTACCAACGCAAACTGGCTCGGCTGCTGGCCCGGTTCATACGGGACCCGGTCGAAGTAGAGGATGTTGCACAGGAAGCATTCATCAAGGCGTATCGGGCGCTCCCCTCATTCCGGGGCGACAGCGCGTTCTATACGTGGCTCTACCGAATCGGGATCAATACCGCCAAGAACTACCTGGTCGCGATGGGTCGGCGCGCGCCGACCACGACCGGATTCGATTCCGAGGACGCCGAAAACTTCGAGGACGGCGACCAGCTGCGCGACATCAATACGCCGGAGAGCATGCTGATGTCGGCGGAGATTGCACGCACCGTGAACGACACCCTGGAGCACCTGCCCGAGGAGCTGCGCGATGCCATCACGTTGCGCGAGCTCGAAGGACTGAGCTATGAAGATATTGCGGCGATCATGAATTGCCCGATCGGAACGGTCCGGTCGAGGATATTCCGTGCGCGCGAGGCGATCGCGGAGCGTCTCAGGCCGCTCCTCGACACGCGCAAGGACAAGAGGTGGTGACCATGAAGGAAAAGCTCTCAGCGATCATTGACGGCGAAGTCGAAGGCGACATTCACGCGGATCTCGGCCGCCTCCGATCGGACCCCGAGCTTCGCGCCGCTTGGGACACTTATCACCTGATCGGCGATACCCTGAGGGGTCACGTCAGTCCGGAGATCGCGCCGCGCGTGATCGCCCGTCTGCGCGAGGAGCCCACGGTGCTTGCGCCGCTCCGGGCCAGGAGCGCGGTGAAGCGCTTGGGTCGGTACGGCATGTATGCCGCGGCCAGCGCCGCCGCGGTCGCCGTAGTCACCTGGACGGCTTTCCCGGCCTGGCATGAGCCACAGCTCGCCGGTGGCAGCGTCGCGACCACCGAGGTTCCCAGCGAGAACTTGCTGGTTAGCTCGGAGGTGGAGAACTACCTGCTGGCCCATCAGCCCTATTCGCACGCCAGCGCCATGCAGGGGGTTGCTCCGTATGTGCGCAGCGTCGCCGAAGAACGCAGGGTGGCGGACAAATGACGGCCGATTTCGCGTCGCGAATATGGAATCCGGTCAGGGTTCTGCCGTTCCTGCTTCCCGTGTCGGCGGCGTTGGCTCAGACCGATACGTCGGCTATGCAATGGCTCCAGCGCATCTATTCCGCATCGGAGAGACTCAGCTACACGGGTACGTTCGTATATCAGCAAGGTCAGCGGGTCGAGACTTCCCGCATCGTTCACGTCGCTGATGTGTCGGGCCCGCGCGAGCGGCTCGAGACCCTGGATGGGGTGCCGCGCGAGATCGTGCGCAGCGGCGACGAGGTCGTCTGCTATCTTCCGGAAAGCATGACCGTCAAGATCGACAAGCAGCCCGGACGGCGGCCGTTTCCGGCAATTCTCTCCGAGCAGCTCAAAGACGTTTCCGACAACTATACCGTCAAGAAAGGCGACATCGAGCGCGTCGGCGGATACAGCTGCCAAGTCCTCACTCTGGAACCCAAGGATCGGATGCGCTACGGCCATCGGCTCTGGGCGGATGTCAGTACGGGCATGCTGCTCAGGACGAAGACCTTCAACGAAAAGAACGAACTGCTGGAGCAGTTTGCGTTCACCCAGATCAAGATCGGCGGCTCCATCGCCCGCGACCAGCTCAAGCCGCGCTATTTCCGCCAGAGCAAGGACTGGCGCATCGAGGATTCCGGCGCGATCCGCGCCAATCTCGCCGAGTCGGGTTGGACGATACGCTCCAAGCCTCCGGGATTCCGCACTGTCGCCGAACTGACCCGCACGGTCGGGGGAACGGAAGGTGTCGGCCACATCGTGCTGTCCGACGGGCTGGCGGCCATTTCGGTATTCATCGAGCTGGCCACGAGCAAGCGGCCAGCGCCGCAGGCCGGTCTGGCGCGGCAGGGACCGATCAATGTCTATGTCCGTCCGGTCGGAAACTACTGGGTCACCGTGGTCGGCGAAGCGCCTGCGGAGAGCGTAAAATACGTCGCCAACGCGGTGGAGTACCACAAGTAAGATCCGGCCCCTCTATCGACTTCATCAGGCTTTCGTCAGCCGGGGTCGCGCGGCGGCCCCGGCCGCGGAACAACGAGGACTTCGCGATGGCGAGAGTATTGCTGGTCTGCCTGCTGCTCTGGCTGCCTTCCGCGCTCCATGCTCAGGGGCGCGAGCTGCCCGACTTCACCGATCTCGCCGAAAAGCAGGGTCCCACGGTCGTCAATATCAGCACTACCCAGTCCCGCGAGCGCCGCGCCTCTCCCCAGATTCCCAACCTGGAGGAGGACGATCCGCTCTACGACTTCTTCCGGCGCTTCGTCCCGCGGCCGCCGGGCCCTGGCGGTCAGGGTCCGCGCGAGTACGAGAGTCGCTCCCTCGGTTCGGGCTTCATCATCACCGCCGACGGCTACGTGCTCACCAACGCGCACGTCGTCGACGCGGCGGACGAAATCACCGTCAGCCTGACGGACAAGCGTGAATTCAAGGCCCGTGTGATCGGCGCCGACAAGCGCACCGATCTGGCGCTGATCAAGATAGACGCGACCGGCCTGCCGGCGGTACGCATGGGCGACCCGAACCGGTTGAAGGTCGGCGAGTGGGTCGTCGCCATCGGCTCGCCGTTCGGTTTTGCCAGCACGGTGACGGCGGGCATTGTCAGCGCCAAAGGGCGCAGCCTTCCCCAGGAGAATTTCGTTCCGTTCATCCAGACCGACGTCGCCATCAATCCCGGCAACTCCGGCGGTCCGCTCTTCAACATGCGCGGGGAGGTCGTCGGTATCAATTCGCAGATTTACAGCCGCACCGGCGGTTTCATGGGCTTGTCCTTCGCCATCCCCATCGACGTAGCGATGGAGGTGCAGGGACAACTGCGGCAATACGGTCGGGTTAGCCGCGGCAGGATCGGTGTCGTGATCCAGGAAGTCTCGAAGGAGCTCGCGGAGTCTTTCGGCCTGCAGAAGCCTTCGGGCGCCCTGGTGAACGCCGTGGAGAAGGGGGGACCCGCAGAAAGGGCCGGCGTGGAGGCGGGTGACATCATCACGAAGTTCGACGGCAAGCCGGTGTCGAGCTCGAACGAGCTGCCGCGAATCGTGGGCAGCACCAAGCCCGGAAGCAAGGCGAGCGTCGAGGTGTGGCGCAAGGGAGCCACGCGGGAGATCACTGTGACGGTCGGCGAGCTCCCCGAGGATCGGGTTGCCAGCCGTAGCGAGCGCCGCGGAAAACCACCCGAGGTGGCCGCGAACCGCCTCGGATTCGTGGTCGTCGACCTTACCGCGGAGCAGAAGCGCGACCTGAAAACCGCCAACGGGGTGATGGTCGAGGAAGTTCGAAACAACCGGCGTGCGGACGTGCGCGCAGGCGATGTGATCACCGCAGTAACCAGCCGGGGCCAGACGACGGAGGTGAGATCCATCGATCAGTTCAACAAGCTGCTGGCGCAGCTCGACTCCGGCACGACGCTTACGCTTCACGTGCGACGGGGAGAGAGCAACCTGTTCGTCACCGTCAAGGGCGAAGTGGCACCGGGGTAGAGCATATCTCTCCTCGATACGCTAAAATTCAAGACCTTGCATTGGGCAACAAGGGTGCCGAGCGGCACCCTTTTTTGTAGGCTGAGATGCAGCATATCCGCAATTTTTCCATCATCGCGCACATCGACCACGGCAAGTCGACGCTCGCGGACCGCTTCATCCAGCGTTGTGGCGGGCTGTCCGAGCGTGAGATGTCGGAGCAGGTCCTGGATACGATGGACCTGGAGCGGGAACGCGGTATCACGATCAAGGCGCAGACCGCGGCGCTGCAGTACGCTGCGCGGGACGGCCGGACGTACAACCTCAATCTGATCGACACGCCGGGCCACGTCGACTTTTCCTACGAAGTGTCGCGCTCGCTCGCCGCCTGTGAAGGCGCCTTGCTGGTAGTGGATGCCAGCCAGGGGGTGGAGGCGCAGACGGTGGCGAACTGCTACACCGCGATCGAGCAGGGGGTCGAAGTCGTGCCTGTGCTCAACAAGATCGATCTGCCCTCGGCCAATCCGGAGCGCGCCATCCAGGAAATCGAGGACGTCATCGGCATAGAGGCCAAAGACGCGGTGCGCGTCAGCGCCAAGACGGGCGAGGGGGTGGAGGATGTTCTCGAAGCGGTTATCCATCGAGTGCCGCCCCCGAAAGGCGACCCGGCCGGCCCGCTCAAGGCGCTTATCATCGACTCCTGGTTCGACAACTACGTCGGCGTAATCATGCTGGTGCGTCTGGTCGACGGAGTGATCCGGCCGAAGGACAAGCTGCTGCTCATGTCGACGCAGGCGGTCCATCTGTGCGAGCAGGTCGGCGTGTTCACTCCCAAGTCGCAGGCGCGCGACCTGCTCTCCGCCGGAGAGGTGGGGTTCGTCACGGCCGGGGTCAGAGAGCTGCAGCACGCGCGCGTCGGCGACACCATCACCTCGGCCAGTCGGCCCGCGAGCTCGCCGCTGCCGGGCTTCAAGGAGATCAAGCCCCAGGTTTTCGCCGGGCTCTATCCGGTCGAGGCGAACGAGTACGAAGCCCTGCGCGACGCGCTGGAGAAGCTGAAGCTCAACGATGCCTCCCTGCACTACGAGCCCGAAACCTCGCAGGCCCTCGGGTTCGGCTTTCGCTGCGGGTTCCTCGGCCTCCTTCACATGGATATCGTGCAGGAGCGCCTGGAGCGCGAATACAACATGGCGCTGGTCACCACCGCGCCTACCGTGATCTACGAGATCAAGCTGCGCGACGGGTCGGTCGTGCAGATCGAGAATCCCGCGAAACTTCCGGATCCGTCGAAGATCGAGGAAATCCGGGAGCCGATCATCGAAACAGTCATATTCGTGCCGCAGGAGTATGTCGGCGCGATCATGACGTTGTGCACGCAAAAGCGCGGGGTCCAGAGGAACATGCAATACCATGGTCGGCAGGTGATGCTTACCTACGAGATGCCGCTCAACGAAGTCGTGATGGACTTCTTCGACAAGCTCAAGTCCGCGAGTCGCGGCTACGCGTCGCTCGACTACGAATTCAAGGAGTACCGCGCGGCCGACATGGTGAAGCTCGACATCGTCATCAACGGCGAGCGCGTCGATGCCCTGTCACTCATGGTGCACCGGGAAAATGCGACCTACCGCGGCCGCGATCTGGTCTCGAGAATGCGCGAGCTGATACCGCGGCAGATGTTCGACGTGGCGGTCCAGGCGGCGATCGGCTCGCATATCATCGCGCGCGAGACGGTCAAGGCTCTGCGCAAGAACGTGCTTGCAAAGTGCTACGGCGGCGACGTCAGCCGCAAGCGAAAATTGCTTGAAAAGCAGAAAGCGGGGAAGAAGCGCATGAAACAGGTGGGCACCGTGGAAATACCCCAGGAGGCGTTTCTCGCCATACTTCAGGTCGAGACCAAGTAGCGACATGAGCCCAAGAGCAGGGGCCCCGCTAGGCGGGGATGCGATCAAGGCGAATGGCGCAATTCATCGCCAGGCAGAGCTACGTATGAAAGAAAAGGTGAGGCGATGAATTTCGCGCTGATACTCTTTGTCCTGCTCGTCATTACGGGGGCGTTTGCTCTCGCCGACGCGGTCTATTTCAGCAAGCAGCGCCGCAAGGACGACAAGGAGCCGTGGTGGATTGAATATCCGAAAAGCTTCTTCCCGGTCATTCTCATCGTATTTCTGCTGCGCTCGTTCCTGGTCGAGCCATTCAAGATTCCCACCGGCTCCATGGTGCCGACGCTTCTGGTGGGGGACTTCATCCTGGTGAGCAAGTTCGCTTACGGCATACGGCTCCCCCTGGTGAACAAGAAGATACTCAGCATCGGCGAGCCGGTACGGGGCGATGTGATGGTGTTTCGCTTCCCCGAGGATCCGTCGGTCGACTATATCAAGAGGGTCGTAGGTCTCCCGGGTGACAGGATCGTCTACGAGAACAAGAGGCTCACGATCAACGGGGTCGCGCAGCCGCGCAAGCAAGTCGCAGACTACCTCAACCGCGAACGGATTCACTACTCTGCCCAGTTCCAGGAGACGCTCGGAGGGGTCGAGCACGCCATCCTTCAGGAAAGCGATGCTCCGGCGGCAGTTCCTTTCACGAAATCGTTCCCGTTCCGTGAAAATTGCACCTACAATGCCGAGGGCGTGGCGTGCACAGTACCTCCGGGGCACTATTTCGTGATGGGCGACAATCGCGACAACTCGGCAGACAGCCGCGTGTGGGGATTCGTTCCCGACGAGAACATCGTGGGAAAGGCGTTTTTCATCTGGTTCAACTTCAGCGAGCTGAGGCGCATCGGGAGATTCCAATGAGAGATGAATCCGTGAAGAATCAGCGCGGCGTGACTCTGGTCGGGATGATCATGGCTTGCATCGTCATCGTTATCGTCGCTATCGGCGGCCTCAAGATCGCACCCGCGTACATCGAATACTTCAAAGTCAAGAAAGCGGTAGTCGCGATCGCGCAGAGCAATCCCGGCGGCACGGTGGGTGACGTGCGCCGCGCGTTCCAGCTGCGGGCCGCCGTGGACGACATCGACGTGATCGACGCCAAGGATCTGGAGGTCACCAAGGAGGGCAACGAGGTGGTCGTCTCGGCGACCTATTCCAAGCGAATCCCCCTCTTCGGCAACGTCAACGTCGTGATCGATTTCTCGGCGAGCAGCAACAATTAACGGACCGCTATCCCCATCGTCTGTTCGCGCGGCCCGGCATCATCCGGACGTGGATCGGGAGCGACTCCAGAAAAGCATTGCGTATCGATTCTCCGGGCCCGGGCTGCTCGTCCAGGCGCTCACGCACCGCAGCTACGGCACGCCGCACAACGAACGGCTGGAGTTCCTGGGCGACAGCGTCGTCAATTGCGTAGTTGCAGCGGAGCTGTTCGAGCGTTTCGGCGCCCTGCCGGAAGGCGACCTGTCGCGGCTGCGTGCGCATCTGGTGAGGCAGCAGGCGCTGCACGGGATCGCGCAAACCCTTGGACTGGGTGAACACCTGCAGCTGGGGGAGGGCGAGGTGAAGAGCGGCGGGTCTGCCCGTCCCTCCATCCTTGCCGACGCGTTCGAGGCGCTCGTGGGCGCGATCTTTCTCGATGGAGGCTTCGCCGCGGCACGCGACGCGGTCCTTCGCCTGTACGAGCCGCTGCTCGCCGGCCTCGACCCGCAGTCCCTCGGAAAGGATCCCAAGACGCTGCTGCAGGAGCTTCTCCAGTCGAGGAGGATCGCCTTGCCGCGATATTCCGTGCTGGCGACCCGGGGGGCGGCGCACGAGCAGAATTTCGAGGTCGAATGCGTGATCCCCCAGCTGTCGGTGCGGACTACCGGGAGCGGGAACAGCCGCAGGATCGCCGAGCAGGAAGCCGCGATGCGCGCGTTCGACCAGATCCGCGGCTGAGCCTCGCGAGCATGAGTCCGGCACCGTTTCGTTGCGGCACCATCGCGCTGATCGGGCGGCCCAACGTGGGCAAGTCGACGCTGCAGAACGCCCTGCTCGGGCAGAAGATCAGCATCACCTCGCGCAAGCCCCAGACGACGCGACGCTCGCTGCGCGGTGTCCTGACCACCGAAACGGCGCAGTTCATCTTCGTCGATACGCCGGGATTCCAGACGCGTCATCGCGGCGCGCTCAACCGTGCGATGAACCGCTCGGTACGCTCGGTGCTGGGCGAAATCGACGCGGTGGCGCTGGTGGTGGAGGCCGGGGAGTTCGGCGCCGAAGACCGCGCGGTGCTCAAGCTCGCCCCGGCCGGCGCTGCGCTCTTTCTTGTCGTCAACAAGACCGATGCTCTGGAGCCTTCGCGGCTTCCGGCATTCCTGAGGCAGGTGGCGGGCGAGGCCGAGTTCGACGAGATCGTCCCGGTGAGCGCGCGGCGCCGCAAGGGGCTCGGCGAGCTGCTGCGCACGCTGGAGCGCTATCTGCCGGAGCAGCCGGCGATCCACTCTGCCGACGAGATCACCGACAGGAACGAGCGCCTCCTTGCCGCGGATTTCGTCCGCGAGAAGCTTTTCCGCTATCTCGGCCAGGAGCTTCCCTACGGCGCCGACGTCGAAATCGAGAAGTTCGAGGAATCGCGGGGCGTCAGGCGCATCTACGCCTCCATCGTGGTGGAGAAGGAAGGCCACAAGGCGATCGTGATCGGGGCGCGCGGGGCCAAGTTGAAGGAGATAGCCACTGCCGCGCGTCTGGACATGGAGAAGCTCTTCGGTGGCAAGGTCTACCTCGAGACCTGGGTCCGGGTCCGGGGCGGCTGGACCGACGACGAAGCGGCACTGAGGCGCATGGGCTATGGCTGAGCGCGCCAGGCAGGAGAGCCGCGAGGCCTTTGTCCTGCACAGCTATCCCTACCGGGAAACCAGCCTTCTGCTCGAGGTATTCGCGAGGGGCTTCGGGCGCGTCTCGATGGTGGCGCGGGCGGCGCGCAGCCCGCGCTCGGTGCTGCGCGGAGTGCTGCTCGCCTTCCAGCCGCTTACCCTCTCCTGGTTCGGCAAGGGCGAAGTGCGGACCCTCGCCCGGGCGGAATGGGTCGGCGGGACTCGCCGGCTCCAGGGCGAAGCGCTGATGTGCGGGTTCTACCTGAACGAGCTGCTGCTGCGCCTGCTGCCGCGCGAAGACCCCCACGATGCGCTGTTTACACGGTACCGCGACGCGCTGCAGCAGCTCGCCTCCCGGAGCGATTCCGCCCCGGTATTGCGCTCGTTCGAGAGGGCGCTGCTCAAGGAGCTGGGCTACGCGATGGCGCTCGAGCGCGACAGCGCGAGCGGCGGCGCGATCGATCCGGCGAAGAGCTACCGTTACGACCCGGAGCGCGGGCCGATCGAGGCCAACGGCGCCGGGCCGGATTCCGTCGTATCCGGCCGCACGCTCCTCGACATGGCGCGCGACGACTACGCGGATCCCCTGACCCAGCAACAGGCCAAGGCCCTGATGCGTACTCTTCTCGATCACCGGCTGGAGCATCAGCCGCTGAGGAGCCGGCGCGTATTCCGGGATCTGCTCGCACTGTAAGGGCGCGGCCGTGACGCTTCTCAGCGCCAACATCAACAAGGTCGCGTTGCTGCGCAACACCCGCACTATCGGGATTCCGGACGTGGTTCACGCGGCGCGCATCGTGCTGGCCGCAGGCGCCCACGGCATCACGGTTCATCCGCGGCCCGACGGGCGGCATGTGCGTGCAAACGATGTGCGCGACCTCGCGAATGTCGTGCGCGGGCATCCGGGGGCGGAGTTCAATATCGAAGGCAATCCGTTCCATGCCCTGCTCGAATTCGTGCGCGAAGTACGGCCGGCGCAGTGCACTCTCGTGCCCGACGAGACCGGCGCCTTCACCTCCGACCACGGCTGGGATCTCGAGCGGGAGGGAGGCCGGCTAGCGCCGGTGATGCAGGAGTTGAAGGCGCTCCGCGTGCGCGTCAGCCTGTTCATGGATCCGGTTCCGGACGCGATGGCGGCGGCGGCTCGCATGGGCGCGGACCGGATCGAGCTCTACACGGAACCCTATGCGCGGGCGTTCGGCACGCCGCAGCAGCGCGCCGTGCTGCTTAGCTACGCGGACTCGGCGCGCGCCGCCCAGGACGCAGGCCTGGGCGTCAACGCGGGCCATGACCTCAATCTCGCCAACCTGCCCGCGTTTCTCCGGGCGGTGCCGGGTATCCTCGAAGTCTCCATCGGGCACGCTCTGATTGCCGACGCACTGGAATTCGGCCTCGCCGAAACCGTGCGCAGGTATCTCGACGCGATCCGTGAAGGAACATGATTCTCGGAATCGGAACCGACCTCTGCGAAGTCGCCCGCATCGAGCGGGCGCTCGCGCGCTTCGGGGAGCGCTTTGCGGGAAGGATACTGGTGGCCTCGGAGCTCGAAGTCTTCCGCCGGCGGCGCAAGCGCGCCGGCTACCTCGCCAAGCGCTTCGCGGCGAAGGAAGCGTTCTCGAAAGCGCTGGGCGTGGGCATCCGCTACCCGGTCAACTGGCACAATGTGTGGGTTGTCAATGAGCGCTCCGGCAAGCCCGCGCTGGAATTCTCCAAGCCGCTGGCGGCGTTGTTGAAGCGGCGCGGGATCGCAAAGGTCCACCTTTCGCTCACCGACGAGATCGGCATGGCCTGCGCGTTCGTGGTCGTCGAAGGGCGGGAGCGCAAGGGACGCTCGAGGCGATGAACGCCGGTGCCGTGATGATCGACCTCGCGGGCCCGGAGCTCGGCGCAGAGGAGAAGGAGCTGCT
Source organism: Burkholderiales bacterium (assembly GCA_035519135.1). Taxonomy (GTDB): domain Bacteria; phylum Pseudomonadota; class Gammaproteobacteria; order Burkholderiales; family SG8-39; genus VBDM01. The sequence goes on from DATIWX010000130.1 coordinate 107,348, forward strand.
GCGCCACCCCTCCGCCGGCGGGGTGATCCTGTTCTCCAGGAACTTCGAGTCGCCGCGCCAGCTTCTCGCTCTCACCCGGAGGATCAGGGCGGAGCGCCCCGAGCTGCTGGTCGCGGTCGACCACGAGGGCGGCCGGGTGCAGCGCTTCCAGGAAGGCTTTACCCGGATACCGCCGATGCGCCTGCTCGGCGAGCGCTGGAACGCCGACGCGGGCGAAGCGAACGCACTTGCGGAGGCGATCGGCTACGTGATCGCGGTCGAGTTGCAGGCGCACGGCCTGGACTTCAGTTTCGCACCGGTGCTCGACGTCGACTTCGGCTCGAGCAGCGTGATCGGGGATCGGGCGTTTTCCGACGAGCCGACCGTGATCGCGGCACTGGCGCGGGCCTTCGTTTCCGGCCTGACCGCGGGCGGAGCGCCCTCGGTCGGCAAGCATTTTCCGGGGCACGGCTACGTGAAAGCCGATTCGCACGTCGATGTCCCGGTGGATGAGCGCAGCTTCGCCGAGATCGACGCAACCGATCTGCTCCCGTATCGCGAGCTGATCGCGAGCGGACTCACCGGAGTGATGCCGGCCCACGTGATCTACCCCGAGGTGGATGAGCGGCCTGCGGGATATTCCGCGGCGTGGCTGCAGGACATCCTGCGCGGGCGGCTGGGCTTCGATGGCATGATCTTCAGCGACGACCTTTCCATGGAAGGGGCGCGCATTGCAGGCGGTCCCGCGGAGCGGGCGGTCGCGGCGATCGAGGCGGGCTGCGACATGGTGCTGCTTTGCAATGCACCCGACGCGGCTCACGGCGTGCTCGACGCTCTGAAGGGCCGCTCGCCGGATCCCGGGCGCGTCGCCCTCATGCGGGCGCGCGGACCCGGGAAGCCGGACGCGCGCTACGCCCGGGCGGTCGGCACCGTGCGGGAGGCGACAGGCTGAGGCTACACTAGGCGGGCGATGAGCCACGACCACCACCATCATCATCACCAGCACCCCGCGCCGCGCGACTACGGCCTTGCCTTCGCGGTCGGCATCGGACTGAACTTCACGTTCGTGGTGGTCGAGGCGGTGTACGGAGTGCTCGCGCATTCCATGGCGCTGCTCGCCGACGCGGGCCACAACCTCTCCGACGTGTTCGTGCTGGCCCTGGCCTGGGGCGCCGGCACCCTGGCCAAGCGCGGGCCCTCGGAGCGCTTCACCTACGGCCTGCGCAGCTCATCGATCCTGGTGGCGCTGCTCAACGCAGCGCTCCTTTTGGTCGTGACCGGCGGCATCGCCTGGGAGGCGATCAATCGCCTGGCGACGCCTTCGCCTGTCGCCGGTGGAACGGTGATCTGGGTAGCGCTGGCCGGAATCCTGGTCAACGGGACGAGCGCCCTGCTGTTCGCGCGCGGGCGGCAGCACGACGTCAATATCCGTGGCGCGTTCCTGCACCTTGCCGCCGACGCGGCGGTGTCGCTCGGCGTCGTCGTCGCGGGAATCGGGATTCTCTACACCGGCTGGTTGTGGCTCGACCCGGTCGCCGGGCTCGCCATCGCGGCGATCATCGTGTGGAGCACCTGGGGCCTGCTGCGCGACTCGGTCGCGCTCGCGCTCGACGCGGTGCCGGAGCACATCGATCCGCGTGCGGTACGAACCTATCTGTCGAAGCTGGCAGGCGTCACCGAGGTGCACGACCTGCACATCTGGGCGATGAGCACCACCGAGACCGCGCTCACCGTGCACCTGGTCATCCCGGGCGGACATCCCGGGGATGCGTTCACCACGGAAGTATGCAGGGAACTGCGCGCGCACTATCGCGTGCACCACTCGACCATCCAGATCGAGACCGGCGCGCAGCCGTGCGAGCTGGCGCCGGATCACGTGGTGTAGAGCGCGCGGATAGAGGAGCAGTCCAATGCCGTCTGCGAATCGATCGAGGATATTTCTGGCCATCACGTTTGCCGTGACGACGCTGTTTGTCGGCTGTGCCACCTCCGTCCGCTACCGTTCGCTCCCTGACGCCCAGCCCACCAACGACCTTTTCAACCCCTACCAATCCATCACCCCCTGGGGAAATCTCCCCGAGGGCAGGAAGTGGGGAGCGCTGAACGGCGTGGCGATCGACAACGACGGGGAGTCGGTGTGGGTGGCGGACCGTTGCGGGGCGAATCCGGATGTGCCGCCGGGCGTTTCGCCGTTCACTTACGACAGCTGCGCGGGCTCGTCGTTGCCGGCGGTGCTGAAGTTCGATTCGTCGGGCAAGCTGCTGCGGAGTTTCGGCGCCGGGATGTTCATCTTTCCGCACAAGGCCTACGTGGACCGTGACGGCAACGTCTGGGTGGTGGACATGCGCGCGGCGAACGGACGCGAGCTGAACAAGAGCCCGGACGCGAAAGGGAAGGGCCACGCGGTGGTGAAGTTCAGCCCGGAGGGCAAGGTGCTGCTCACGCTCGGCAAGCCCGGGGTCGCAGGCAATCCGCCGGAGGCGCTGAACGAGCCCTGCAGCGTGGTGGTGGCGCCGAACGGGGACATCTTCGTCTCCGAGGGGCATTCGGGGCAGGGCGAGAAGGCGACCCCGGATACGGTCGCGCGGATCTCCAGGTTCACGAAGGACGGAAGATTCCTCGGATCGTTCGGCAAGTGGGGTTCGGGGCCGGGTGAATTCAAGACGCCGCACGACCTCGCGCTGGATCCGGAGGGGCGGCTCTTCGTCGCAGACCGCGGCAACATGCGCATCCAGATCCTCGAGCAGGACGGCAGCTTCGTCGCACAATGGACGCAGTTCGGCCGCCCGAGCGGCCTGGCATTGCGCGACGGCATGATCTACGTCGCCGATTCCGAATCCAACGGCGTCGCGCCGCACCCGGGATGGAAGCGCGGCATCCGCGTCGGCAGCCTGAGCGACGGCAAGGTGCTCTACCGCATTCCCGACCCGCTCGAAATGAAAGGCACGAGCGCTGCGGAAGGCGTCGCCGTGGACGTGAAGGGCAACGTGTATGGAGGGGAAGTCGGCCCGAGGCAATTGGTGAAGCACAGCGTTAGGTAATCGGAAGGGCTGAATTGAAGATCTCGGCGCAAATGAGCGTGATCCTCGCAGCGATCTTCGCGACGGTATGCTTCGGCGTCGCCATCAACGGCTTCAGCTCGCTCGGGGATATCGCGGACCCGGCGCAAAGAGCCGACGGGCTGGGCTTCGCGTGGTTCTGGACGTTTCTCGGGGCGGTCGGCGTGGCGTTCGGCATCCTGGGTGTCTGGATGGTGAAGACGCACAAGGAGAGCGATGATGCCTAGCGTTCGAAAACGCCTCGTTCGACAAGACATGGCCAAGCTGCGCCTCAAGATCTCCATGTCCCTCGACGGCTTCGTCGCCGGTTCCGAGCAAAGCGTAGTGAAAACCCCGAAGGTGACGCACCTGAAGTTCGCAAGGCGCTAGCCCCGCGGTTCTCGCGTTACCAGGGAATCGGCTTGCGGTCCCGGAAAAATCCGCCGGTCGGACCGCCGTCGGGGAGGGTGGCCGCCCAGACGATCGTGCGGACGCCTTCTTCGGGCTCGAGGCGTGCCTGCGGTCCCCCCATATCGGTCTTCACCCAGCCGGGGCACACCGAATTGACGAGCACGCCCCGGTCGCGCAACTCCGCGGCGAAGATGCGCGTCAGCGCGTTGAGGGCGGTCTTCGAGACTCGATAGGCCGGATAGCCGCCACCCATGTCGTTGAGCTGCCCGAGACCGGAGGAGACGTTGACGATGCGCCCATAGCCGCGGTCGCGCATGCCCGGGGCGAGAGCCTGGATGACACGGTAGGCTCCGAGCGTGTTCGTCTCGAAAGTCTCGCGAAGCAGGGTGGACGCGACATCGAGCGCGCTGCGGCTGAGAAGGCCCGCGGCGAGCGGGTTCTCGCCGCTCTCGATCATGACACCGGCGTTGTTAACGAGGGCATCGATCGTTCCGATCCGCCTCAGCCGCTCGCAGGACGCGTCGCTGGCGATGTCGAGCTCGAAAGGCAAGACGTCCAGCCGCTCGTTGAGGAAGGCGCGCGCGGCGGCTTCGGCCTTGCGGAGGTCGCGTGCAGCTAGAAAGACGCGATAGTCCGAGCGCGCCAGCTGCCGGACTGTTTCCAGGCCCAGCCCGCGGTTTGCACCCGTAACAAGCGCGGTTCGTTTGCTCATCCAGCGCTATGCGCGCTCGATATATGCGCCGTCGTCGGTGTTGATCTTGATCTTCTCGCCGGTACTGACGAAGGGCGGGACCTGCACGACCAAGCCGGTCTCGGTCGTCGCGGGCTTGAACGACGTGGTAACGGTCGCGTTCTTGATTTCGGGATCCGTCTCGGTGACGGTGAGCACGACCGAGGGCGGGAGCTCGACGCCGATCGGCTTGTCGTTGTAGAACATCACGCGCACGTCGGTATTGGGCAGGAGGTAGCCGCTTTGCCCTTCGAGCATGTCCTCCGAGAGCGTCAGCTGCTCGTAGCTCTCCTTGTCCATGAACACGTAGCCGGTGCCGTCGTGGTAGAGGTATTGCATGTCGCGCGGCTCGACGAACGCCCGCTCGACCTTGTCCTCGGTGCGGATGCGCTGGTTGGTCTTGGTGCCGCTCTCGATGTCCTTCATCTCGACCTGCATAAAGGCGCCGCCGCGCCCGCCGACGTGCACGTGATAGCATTTGAGCACGCGCCAGATCCGCTTTTCCCACTCCAGCAGATGTCCGACACGGATTTCGGTAGCGAGGACTTTGGCCATGGTTGTTCGCAGCAAAAGCGCGGCATTTTATAACAAAAAGGCCCGCGCGAGGACCTTATCCGGCTTCGATCCCGCCTGCCGCGACTGCCCGAGGCTCGCCAGCCATCTGGAAGAGATCAGGCGCGAGCACCCCGACTACCATGCCCGGCCCGTCGCGCCGTTTGGGCCCCGGCGCGCCGGGCTGCTCGTGGTCGGCCTCGCTCCCGGGCTGCACGGGGCGAACCGTACCGGCCGGCCCTTCACCGGGGACCACGCCGGCATTCTCCTGTACCGGACTCTCCACGCGCAGGGGTTCGCCAGCCACGAAGGCTCGGCCGATCCGCGGGACGGCCTCGAGCTCGTCGGCTGCCGCGTGACCAACGCCGTGAAGTGTCTTCCGCCGCAGAACAAGCCGCGACCGGACGAAGTGCGTCGCTGCAACCACTACCTCGCCGAGGAGATCGCCATGGTGCGGCCCCGGGCGATCCTCGCCCTGGGCGCGATCGCGCACCGCGCCGTGCTCATGGCCTTCGGGCTCGCCCCGGGGCGGCTTCGCTTCGCGCACCACGCGGTGCACGAGCTCCCGGGAGTGCGCCTTTTCGATAGCTACCACTGCAGCCGCTATAATACGCAGACCAAGCGGCTCACCGCGCCGATGTTCGGGGCGGTGGTCCGCGACATCGCGACTTTCCTCAGCAGCGCCCGATGATCCTCCGACGCCCAGCGCTCCCTCCCCAAGGGCGCGCGGACGCATCGCCCGTTGAGCCGTTCGACGCCCAGACGTTCGTCGCGAATTTGCCCGCCCTTCCCGGCGTCTACCGCATGGTCGGTGCGCAGGGGGAGGTGCTCTACGTCGGCAAGGCGGGGGACCTGAAGAAGCGCGTGTCGTCGTATTTCCAGAAGACGCAGCACGGCCCGCGTACCGCGATGATGCTGTCACTGGTCGCCGGGGTCGAAACTACGGTGACGCGATCCGAAGCCGAGGCGCTGATACTCGAGAACAATCTGATCAAGTCTCTCAGCCCGCGCTACAACATCCTGTTCCGCGACGACAAGTCCTATCCCTATTTGATGGTGAGCGGAGAGGCGTTCCCGCGCCTGGGTTTTCACCGCGGCCCGATGGACAAGGCGCATCGCTACTTCGGACCGTTCCCCCACGCCGGCGCGGTGCGCGAGAGCATCCAGCTGCTGCAGCGGGTGTTCCGCCTGCGCACCTGCGAGAACTCGGTTTTCCAGAACCGGTCTCGCCCCTGCCTGCTCTACCAGATCAAGCGTTGCACGGCGCCTTGCGTCGGCCAGATCTCCGCTTCGGCCTACGCCGATGACGTCAAGGGGGCGCAGCTCTACCTGGAGGGACGCAGCGACACGGCGCTCAAACGCCTCGAGGAGCGCATGCAGCGCGCCTCGGATGCGCGCCGCTACGAGGAGGCGGCCATCTACCGCGACCAGATCCAGTCGCTCGCCAAGGTCAGCCAGCGCCAGTATGCCGATACCGGCGACGACGTCGACGTCGACATCATCGCCGTCGTCATGGAGGAGGGCGTCGCCTGCGTCAACCTGATGATGGTGCGCGGCGGCCTGCAACTCGGCGACCGCAGCCTTTTCCCGCAGAACGCCGAGGGGCGCGACGCCGGGGAAGTGCTGGCGGCCTTCATCGCGCAGCACTACCTCGAGCGCCCCGTTCCCCCTCTGATCGTCGCCGGCGGGGAACTCGAAACCGCGGAGCTCGAAGCGACGTTGACAGAGCACGCGAAGCGGACGGTCCGCATCGTCACGCGGCCGACGGCGGACCGGCGCGCGTGGCTGGACATGGCACGCGAGAACGCCCTCCAGGCGCTCAAGGCGAGGCTCGCCGAGCAGAGCACGCAAGGGAAGCGGCTCACCGCGTTGCGCGAGGCGCTGGGGTTGCCCGAAACCGCGCAGCGTATCGAGTGTTTCGACATCAGTCACACCATGGGCGAGGCGACGGTCGCGGCCTGCGTGGTGTACGATCGAATGGACATGCGCCGAAGCGAATACCGCCGCTACAACATCGAGGGATTGACGCCCGGAGACGACTATGCGGCGCTCAATCAGGCTCTCGCGCGCCGCTACGGACGCGTCGCCGGGGGAGAGGGCGTCGCGCCCGACGCGATTCTCATCGACGGGGGCAAGGGGCAGGTGGGCGCGGCTCGGGAAGCCCTGGCCGAGGTCGGGCTCTCCGACATTGCGCTGGTCGGAGTCGCCAAGGGTCCCGAACGCAAACCGGGGCTGGAGGAGCTGTGGATCGGCGAGCGCGCCGTAAGGCTCGCGCCCGACCACGCCGGCCTGCACCTGATCCAGCTCATCCGCGACGAAGCGCACCGGTTTGCCGTTGCGGGGCACCGCGCGCGTCGTTCCAAGAGCCGCACCACGTCCTCCCTCGAGGGGATCGCGGGGGTAGGCGCGAAGCGCAGAAAGCAGCTGTTGACGAGATTCGGCGGCCTGAAAGGCGTCATGGGCGCGAGCGTGGAGGATCTCACGCAGGTCGAAGGTATCAGTCGCAAGCTCGCCGAGAAGATCTATCGGGAGCTCCATGCCGCTTAACGTACCCAACCTTCTTACCTGGCTGCGCATACTGACCATTCCGCTGGTGATCGGGGTTTTCTACGTTTCCGAGGCGTGGCTCACCAGCTGGCATCAGAACCTGATCGCGACGATCCTGTTCATCGCCGCCGCGATCACCGACTGGCTCGACGGCTACCTCGCGCGGCGCTTGAACCAGATGTCGGCGTTCGGCGCCTTCCTCGATCCGGTCGCGGACAAGCTGATGATCGCGGCGGCACTGATCGTGCTGGTCGAGCTGGGGCGCCTGAATGCCGTGATCGCCGTCGTGATCATCGGGCGCGAGATCGCAGTGTCTGCGATGCGCGAATGGATGGCGAAGATCGGCCAGTCGAAGAGCGTCGCGGTAAATCTGCTTGGCAAGGTCAAGACGATCTCGCAGATGATCGCCGTGCCCATGCTGCTGTACCACGACCGGATCGCCCTGTTCAACCCGCAGCGCGTCGGTACCTGGCTGATCTATCTTGCCGCGCTGCTGACCCTGGCCTCGATGTTCTACTACCTGAAGCTCGCGCTGGCGCCGCGGCCTCCCGGGGACCGCCGCCGTATTGACCGCAGGGGTACCGGCCCTTAATATTCACTTAATTCCGCGGGAGTAGCTCAGTTGGTAGAGCGTAACCTTGCCAAGGTTAAGGTCGCGAGTTCGAGACTCGTCTCCCGCTCCAGAATCTCAAGGAACAGCCTCGTCGGTGCCGCTACTGTTCCCGGCTTCGAGGCGCGCGGCGGGGTGGCAGAGTGGTCATGCAGCGGCCTGCAAAGCCGTGGACGCCGGTTCGATTCCGACCCCCGCCTCCAATCTTCGGTTTGCATTTGCGCCGCGCACAGGGAACGCTAAAGCTTTTTCGATTCTCGTCGATATACGCTGTGTTGAGCGGCGAGGCGATACGGTGAGCAGCGACGGCAATGGCATCGATTCGGCTGCGGAACGGATCGCACGCGAGACCGGCATTCCGCCGTGCCCGGCTATCGTGACGCGCCTGCTGCGCGAAACGCGCGAGGACGATCCCGATTTCCAGCGCATCGGAAAACTGATCGCCGCCGACGTCGGCCTGGCGGCGACGGTGGTCAACCTCGCCAATTCGCCGTTCTACGGGCTGCGGACCAAGGCAGGCTCGGTGCATCACGCCATTACCATGCTGGGCGTTTCCACGATCGCGCAGGTGGTCGTGCGCCTGGTGCTGCGGCAGGCTTTTCCGACGGCAAGCGGCTCGGTGGCCGAGCGCTACTGGAAAACCTCGACGGCGACCGCCGTGATCGGCGCCCACATCGCGCGCGAGACGCGGCAGGCCGACGGCGAGATGTCCCACACCTATATCCTGTTCCGGGACTGCGGCATACTGATCCTGATGCAGAGATCGAACGACTACGCGGCGCTTCTGCGAAACGTTCCGCTGCTCGCGGACGGGTCGATACAGGCATCCGAGATCGAGCTTTTCGGGGCGACGCACGCGCAAATCGGCGCGCAGCTTGCGCGCGGCTGGCAGCTGTCCGAGGCGCTCAGCGACGCCATCGGCCGACATCACGAGGTCGTGACCTCGGCCGAGGTCCGCGCGCGGACCAGCCGGGAAGCGCTGGTGCTGACGGCGACCGGGCTGGCCGCCGACAGGCTGTACGCAGACTGGAACCGTCAAGAGTGCCGGGAATGGAGCGTGGCCCAGGAATGGGCTCTTCCGCTGCTCGGGCTGTCGCCGGATGCGCTCAGTGCTCTCGCCGAACGCGTCGGGGCGGCGCTGAAAAGCGGCGGGCATTGATCCGATGGCCGAGGCGAGCTTTCTGGCGGGGGTCCAGGCCGGCGGGGTGTCCGCCGCCGATCCCGGAGTGAAGGAACTGTCCGAACGCCTGGTTAAAGCCCTCACGCAGGAAGAGTTCATCCTGTTCGGCCAGGCGATCATGCCGATCTCGCCCAAGGGGGACGAGGCCCCATTCCAGGAGATTCTTATCCGTTTCAAGGAAGAGGAAGAGCGCCTGCTCCCCCCGGGAGCATTCCTGCCGGTCCTCGAGCAATGCCGACTCATGCGTCACGTCGATCGCTGGGTCGTGAGCCGAGTGGCGCGATGGACTCCGTATGCGCGCATGACTGCGCCCGGGCAGCGCACGCCGCGCAGCAGCCTCAACCTGTCTCCCGACACGCTGCAGGACGCGGGGTTTCCGCCGCATGTGCAAAGGGTGGTGAAGGGCGCAGAGCTCCCCGAAGGCACCCTGTCCTTCGAGCTCGGGCTGGACACGGCGGTGGCGGGCCCTGCCTCGCTCGGGAGCCTTACGGGCGCGCTCAGGGAGGCGGGCTGCCACCTGGTCCTGGCCGGCTTCGACGGCAGCGCCAGGGCGCTGGCCGTGCTCGGCAAACTCTTGCCGAAGTGGGTAAAGATCAGCCCGGGCGTGGTGAGAGCGACCCTGCGCAAGCCCGAGGACAAGGCGACCCTCGACGCCATCGTGCGTAGCTGCCGCCAGCTCGGCGTGGGGACCATCGCCGAATACGTGGAGGACGACGAGACGCTCGCTCTGCTTCGCGACGCCGGCGTGGACTACGCCCAGGGCTACGGCATCCGGCTTCCCGAGCGGCTCGCCTGAGTCAAGGCTCGGGCGCTCTCCCTGCCCGCCTTCACGCCGCTTCCTGGATCGCACCGCTCACAGCGGTGCGCGGGATGCGGATAATGACGCTGGTGCCCGCGCCGAGGGTACTCTCGACGCTGATCTCGCCGCCCAGGACCTGGGTGACCAGGCTGTGGCAGATCGACAATCCGAGGCCGGTGCCGCCGCTGCCCAGCCTGGTGGTAAAGAAAGGGTCGAAGACGCGCTTGAGGTTCTGCTCGGAAATGCCCCGGCCCCGGTCGCGTACAGCCAACTCCACACGATTCGGTTCGAGAAGCCGCGCCGAGACGCTGATGCTGCCCTGCTCGTAGCCGTCGTAGCCGTGCTGCACGGCGTTGACGATGAGGTTGCCGAGCACTTGGCCCAGGGGTCCCGGGTAGCTGTCCAGGCGGATGCCGGCGGGCACGTCGGACTCGGCGACAACGGACATTTTCCTGAGCACCGGGCGGTGCGCGAGCAGCACTTCATCGATCAGCTCGTTCAGCAGGAACGCGCGCCGCTGCGAGCTGGTCTGGTCGGCGGCGACTTGCTTGAAGCTGCTGATGAGATTGCCGGCCTTTTCCAGGTTGCGCTGGAGGATTTGCGCGGCTTCACGCGAATCGGCGACATAGGCATCGAGCGTGGAGCGACGCAAGCCGGCGTCGGCGTCGCGGGCGAACCTCTCGCAGCGTTCGGCGAAGGTGCTGGCCGCGAGCAGGCTATTGCCGATCGGAGTGTTGAGCTCGTGGGCGACGCCGGCGACGAGCCGTCCGAGCGCGGCGTGCTTTTCCGAATTGATCAGCATGCCCTGGGTGGCTTTGAGGCCATCGAGTGCGTCCCGCAGCTCCCGGTTCGCGGCGACGAGCTCCGTGGTGCGCTCGGTCACGCGCTGTTCCAGCTCGGCATTCAGTCGGATCAGCTCGGCTTGCTCCTGTTCCAGCTTGCGCTCGGTCTCCACCAGCCGCTCGGTTCTCTGAACCACCAGACGCTGAATACGGCCCAGGAAGACGTAGAAGAATACAAGCAGGGCCGCGCCGACGAGCACCGCCGCAGCCACGACCGAGGCCACGGCGCGGCGCGAATCGGCAACGCCGGCGGTAATGTCGCGCAGCACCACGGTCTGACCGAGCATTCCGCCGCCGATACCCGTGAATGGCACCATGATCGCCTGCGATACGTGTCCATTCCAGGCGACTTCCAACGCCTTCTTCTCGTACGCTCCGCGCAGCCCGCGGAAGTATGCAGCGACCGGCGGCGGAATCGGACCCGTGCGGCTGAGCACCAAGGTCGAGGGGAACTCGTCCCAGAAAGCTTGGTGGCTGGAGACCTTCTTCGCGCTTTCGAACTTCTGGCGATCGAAGAGACGCTTGTCGGCGGCGACAAACACGTCCATGTCGAGCTGGCCTACCACGCTCTTCATCACGTCCTCGAACTCGACGCCGAGCTCGAAGTAGCCGATCAGCTCGCCGCCGACCCGCCAGGGATGGACCACGCGCAGCGTCAGCGTACCGAACGGACCCTGCTCGTTGCCCCAGGCGGGCTCGCCGGTGCGCTGCGCCTTCTGCAGAACCTGGCGGTCGATGCGGTCGCCCCAATCCGCCGGCTGCTGCACGCGCAGCAGCATGGTGCGGTCCGGCAGGATGAAATAGAAATGCGTGATGCCGTTCTCGGCGCGGACCTTCCTCAGGATCGGCTCGGCAAGCCGGAACAGAACGTCGCGATTTCGTGTCCGCAATCCTTGCGCGAGCCGCGGGTCGCTCATGATCAGACTACTCAACGATCGCATGACACCGACAGTCTCGGCGGACTTCGCCTCGACCATGAGCTCCAGCGTCGATGCCGCACGCGCGATGTCTTCGGCACGGCGGTGGTCGGCATCACGCACGAACATCCAGAAGAACACCAGAGTCAACAGGCTCAGGGCGGCCGCGAGCAGCAGCAGCACGCGTGCACGAATGCCCTGCGCCACCGAGGCATGCTGGCCCGCCCCGTATGCGTTGGGCCGGCCGGGCTTCAGGGGAGCTGGCCCGAACATTTTCGCGCTCACGCCGCCTCCTGGAATGCGCCGCCCGGAGCGGTGCGCGGGATGCGGATGATGACGCCGGTGCCTGCGCCGAAGGCGCTATCGACGCTGATCTCGCCGCCCAGGACCTGGGTGACCAGGCTGTGGCAGATCGACAAGCCGAGTCCCGTGCCGCCGCGGCCCAGGCGGGTGGTGAAGAAGGGCTCGAAGACCTGCTTGAGATTGTGCTCGGAGATGCCGCGGCCCTTGTCGCGCACCTCGAGTTCGACGCCATCGGGATCGGTGAGCTTCGCCGAGATGCGTAGGCTGCCGCGCTCGTGTTCGTCGTAGCCGTGATGCAGGACATTGACGATGAGATTGCTCAGGACCTGTCCGAGCGGCCCCGGGTAGCTGTCCAGATGTATGCCGGGAGGAACGTCGCAAGAGGTGACGACGGCGGTCTTCTTGATTATCGGGCGGTGCGCGAGCAGCACCTCCTCGATCAGCTCGTGCAGCTGGAAGCGGCGTCGCTGCGAGCTGGTCTGGTCGGCGGCCACCTGCTTGAAGCTGCTGATGAGATTGCCGGCCTTTTCCAGGTTGCGGTTCAGGATCTGCGCGGCCTGGCGAGAGTCCGCGATATAGGCGTCCAGAGTGGAGCGGCGCAAGCCTCCACCGGCTGCCTGGGCGAATTCTTCGGTGCGGGCAGCCAGGGTCGTGGCCGAGAGCAGGCTGTTGCCTATCGGCGTATTGAGCTCGTGAGCGACGCCGGCCACGAGCCGCCCGAGCGCCGCGTGCTTTTCCGAGCGCATCAGCTCCTCGGTGGCGCGCTGCAGTTCCGCGCTGCGGGCCGCGACGCGGTCTTCCAGCTCGTGGTTGAGTCGCTCGAGCGCCTCCTGCGCCTGCTGTACCTCGCTCAGATCGACGTAGGCCCAGATGCGCAGCCCGCGGTCGCCGATATGGACTTCGCGCATCGCCAGTTCGGCGGGAAACGGGGTGCCGTCGCGTCGCACCATGCGCCCTCTGGTGCGCATCGAGCCGGAGCGCAGCTCGTCCAGCATGCGCGTCCTCTCGGCCTCGGACTGCCACATGCCGAGGCTTCCGCCGACATGCCCGATCACCTCGTCGCGCCTCCACTGGAATTGCGCGAGCCAGGCATCGTTGACGTCGAGGAGCGTACGTTCATGGATGTTGCTCACCGACATCGGCACCGGCGAGGCATTGAAGATCGCCTGCAACTCGCGCTCGCGCCGCTCCACCTGGACTGCGAGCCGCAGGCGGGATTCGTCGAACCGGATGCGCTCCGTGGCGAGCCGGTTGAAATTGCTCACCAGCCTGCCGATTTCGTCGTCCCGGATTACCGGCAGGGGCGCGAACGGTTCCTCGCCGTCGGTCATGCGCCGCATCGCCGTGCCCGCGTCCTCGAGCGGGGCCAGTTGCCGCACCAGGACCAGGTGCAGGATCAGCGCGACCGCGCACGACAAGAGCAGCGCGGCCAGATAGATCTGCTGCTTGAGCGCGGCGACTGGAGCGAAGGTCTCGTCGGTAGGAACGGCGGCGATCACGGTCCAACCCGTGGTCTTCATGTAGCGATTGACGCTCAGCACCTGCACGCCGCGCGACGAGGTCGTGACCGCCGCCGTCTCGATCCGCTCTTCGATCCGCCGGTCGAAAAGGGGATTCACGCCCTTCGGGGGAAACGGCTGCATGATGCGGCTCTTGTCGCTGGATGAAATCCACAGCTTGTCCCGCGGCGACGCCACCAGCAGGTAGCCATCCTTGCCGGGATTGGTCTTTTCGAGCTGGCCGAAGAGGTTCGGATCCGAAGGCAGGAGGGTGCTGACCAGCACGGCTGCCGGGTGGGACGCATCGCCGATGGGCACGGCGATCGGGACCAGAGGCTGCTTCGCGAAGCGCCCCATCAGCGGCGTCCCGATGCTTTGCCCCTTGCCTGACATGACCTCCCCGAACCAGCTGTGGTCACCCAGGAAACCTCCGGTTCGTCCCGGAACCTTTGGATAGTCCGCCATGACGATGCCGGCCCTGTTCGTAGCAAAGATCCCGATGGGGAAGAGCGCACGCGGGAGGTTTCGCTGTTCGAGAAGGCGCTGCACCTTGACCGGGTCGGCCAGGATGTCGGGCGTGATGGCGGCGGCGATTTCGTTCAGCAGCGTGAAGCGCAACTCGATCTTGTGGTCGATGTCGGTGGCGATATAGCCGACCGTCGTCGACAGCTGGTCCGACAGCAGTTTCTCGATGTCTGCCTGCAAAACGGCGGACACGCGCAGCGCGAGGCCCCAGATACCTGCCAGCAGCAATCCGACCACCAGGAGCAGGACCCGGGTCTTCAGACTGAGCGAGCGGGAGGCGAACTTCGGCTGGGGTTTCATGGCGCGCTTGTTCAGGCGGCGTGCTTTTCGCTGGCGTCCGAGTCGACGCTCGGCGCGATCAGCGGTATGCGAACGATGACGCGTGTGCCTTCACCGGGCCGGCTGGCGATGCGGATCGTGCCTCCCAGCGTGTCGGTCACGATGCTGTGGCAGATGGGCAGGCCGAGCCCGGTGCCGCCGCGTCCCATGCGCGTCGTGAAGAAGGGATCGAAGACCCGGCGCAGGTCCGCCTCCGGAATGCCCCGGCCGTCGTCGCGCACGGCAAGCTCGACCAGCAGATCGCCGTCGGTGCGTGCGGAGACGGTCACGGTACCGCGCGATCGGTCCTCGTAGCCGTGCAGCACGGCGTTGGCGAGGAGATTGCCCACGACCTGTCCCAAAGGGCCCGGATAGCTGTCCAGCTCGATTCCCTGAGCCACGTCCGAACGCGCCTCGATGGCGGTCCTTTTTAGCATCGGCCGGTACGTCAGCAGGACTTCGTCGACCAGTTTCTGCAGGTCGAAGGTGCGCCGCTGGGAGCTGGTCTGGTCCGCGGAGACCTGCTTGAAGCTCTGGATCAGGTGAGCGGCGCGCTCGAGGTTCCTGAGAAGAATCGCCGAGCCCTCCCGTGCCCTGGAGATGAAGGCATCCAGCGTCGATCGGCGCAAGTCGCCGGCGGATTGCGCCGCGAAGGCCTCGGTGTGCTCCGCAAGCGTGCTCGCCGAAAGCAGGCTGTTGCCGATGGGCGTGTTGAGCTCGTGCGCGACACCGGCAACGAGGCGTCCGAGTGCGGCCAGCTTTTCCGACTGAACCAGCATCCCCTGCGTGGACTTGAGGTGATCCATGGCGCTGTGCAGCTCGGCGTTGGCCTGCCGCAACTGGGCGGTGCGCGCCTCCACGGCGCGCTCCAGCGTCTCGTTCATCTCCTGCATCTGGCGCTCGGCGCGGCGCTGCTCGGTGACGTCGGCCGTGCTCCACAGACACGAGCGCACGCCGTTGACCTCGATCGCGTGGCCGGAGGTGAGCAAGGTCCTCACTTCTCCGTCGGCGCGGCGCACGCGGATTTCGTGCCGATCCACGATGCCGTCGCGCGCCAGCCGGGCGTAAAGGCCGTCGCGGTCAGGCGGCTGCACGTAGAGATTGAGTTCCGCGGAAGTGCGCCCGATGAGACGCTCGCGCGGGTAGCCGAGCATTTCGGCAAAGGCGCGGTTGACGTCCTGGAACCGCCCATCGGCCGCCGCGACCAGGAGCAGCGGCGCGGGCGAGTTCTGAAACATCGCCGAGAACCGGGCCTCGCTCGCCTGGAGCGCCTGCTGGGCGCGGCGCTGCTCGGTGACGTCCACGATGCTGCGCAGGATCGCGGGTGCGCCGCTCATGTCGAGCATGCGGCCGGAAAGCAGGCAGGTCCGGCGCGAGCCGTCGGCGCGGCGCAGTACGGCCTCGTAGCCGTCGATCGCCGCGCCTCCGATGCGCTCGAGGTACAGACGCTCGCGGTCCGCAGGCTTGTCGAACAGGCGGAACTCGAGCGAGGTGCGGCCGATGACTTGGGGCCGGGTGTAGCCGAGCAGGTCCATCCAGGCCCGGTTCACTGCGAGATAGCGACGGGTGTTCGCGTCGATCAGCGACATCGGCGCGGGAGACTCGTGGAACATCGCCGCGAAGCGCACCTCGCTCGCGCGCAGATCCCGCTCGGCGCGGCGTTCGTCGGTGACGTCGCGGAGGACGCCGAACCATCCCTGGACGGTCCCGTCGGCTCCCCGGTCCGGCACCATCTCCGAATACAGAATGCGCACCGCGCCGTCCCAGCGCGGCGGGGTGGTTTCGTAGCGAACGGTTTCCCCCGCCAGCACCTTCTCGATGTGCGGCCGGATGGTCTTGAGATGATCCTCGCCGACCAGCTCGCCCATGGTGCGGCCGGCCACGGCTTCAGGCGCCATGCCGTAGTAGGCGGCATACAGCGCGTTGGCCCAGCGGCAGCGCAATTCCCGGTCCCAGCGGGCGAGCATGACCGGAACGTTGTCTGCGACCAGACGGATCTGGTACTCGCTCGCGCGCACCGAGCGCTCGGCGCTGAGCAGCTCGATGTTCTGGCGCCGGAGGTCGGTCGCCATCCCGGCCTGACGGGACGTCATCCGCATCAGCGATGCCGTGAAGAGCAGGGTCAAGCAGCTGATCAGGGCGGCTCCGAGGTAGTAGTTGCGAGCGCGCTCCCGGAACTCGGCCAGCACGTCGTCCTCCGCGAAGGAGACGACCGCGACCAATGGATAGTCGGCCAGGACGCGGTAGCTGAAAAGGCGCCGTACACCGTCGCTGTTCACGGCGAGATAGCTCCCCGAATCGCTTGTCTTGAGCCGGTCGAATATCGACCACTTGCTCGTATCCAGGCTCGCGGTCTGGTCCCGCGCGCGGTGCGCGCGGACTATGCCGTCGCGGCCGACCAGCGTCGCCATCCCGCGCTCGCCCAGATCCAGCTGGCGGTAGAACTGCGTGAAGTGCAGCGGATCGATCGACACCACGGCGACCCCGCCGAAGGAGCCGCCGGGCTTGTCGATGCGCCGGGAGAGCTGGATCGACCATTTGCCTGACGCGCGGCCGAGAACCGGTCCCGAGATATACGGCTGGTCGGCGACGCTCTGCGCGATGTGCACCCGGAAGTGCTCGCGGTCCGCCAGGTTCATCGGCCGGAACGGCTCGCTGCCCATGATCAGGTCGCCGCGCTCGTCGATGATGCTGAAGTAGTTGTAGATCCGGCTGACGATAGGGCCTTCGTGCTTCAACCAGCGCAAGTCGAGCTTCCTGCCGCGCTCCTGGTACTGCTGGACGATCAGCATCAGAACCTGGTCTGCTTCCCTGAGCGTGCGAAGTGCCTGCTCCTGGACTGCGCGGGCGAGGTTCGCGCTGTGCCTGATGGCGTCCCGGGTGTCGGCCTCCTTCTCGGCGCGGACCTTGATCACCACGGCGGTCCACAACAAGGCGATCAGGCAGGCACCGAAGGCAAGTATCGCCAGGCTGCTGCGCTGCAGGGGATGTTCACGGACCATGGCGAGGAAGCGCTTCATGGGCCGGTCCTCGAGGTCCCGCAGGGGCAGCCGGGTTGCTTGGGTGGAGCGGTTCTTGGGCGGTGTCGTCATGCGGACGTGCGGCTTCTCAGGCCTTCGGGTTTTTACGGCGCGGAACCGGGAATCTTGAGGGTTTGACCTAAAGAAACCGCCGGTTGCGGCCGTTAAACCCCCCGTGGAACAGACCCGCGTGCGCCCGCTGCTCCTGACGAGTCTGCGTCTGGAGGAGGCGCTTGCGCTGCTGCGGCAATCGGGATACGACTTGCCGGAGGATGCACCCGACGCGGAACGCATACAACAGCTCATCGATGGCCTGTGCGCGCTCTCGGGGCGCGACGCCCTGACCGGGCTGGCCAGCGCCGATCATTTTCGCGAGGTGCTGGACCGGGAACTCGAGCGCGTCGCGCGCATGGGAGACGGCGTGTCGCTGCTGCTCCTGGGGGTCGATCACGTTGGACGCCTGATCGATACCAACGGCCGCGCGGCCGGCGAAGCCGCGCTGCGCGCCGTCGCCGCGATCCTGGTGCGTTCCGTGCGCCGCATGGACTTCGTCGCGCGCGTGGGCGAGGAGGATTTTGCCGTGATCGTGCCCGGTGTCGCATCGCAACAGGTTCGCAGGATCGCAGAGCGGCTGCGCGCGGCGGTCGCGCGGACCGCTGTCGCGCTGTCCGAGGAAATGACGGTGCGCGTTACCGCGAGCGTCGGCGGAGCCTCCGCCTCGCCGTGGCGGCGCATGCGCGCGGGCACACTGATCGCAGCCGCCGACCGCCAACTGCTGGCGGCGAGGAGCCGCCGGCGGGATCACATCGCCATCGACGCGCTGCCGAACACCCGCGTTTCGATCGAGGAAAGAGCCATGCTGTTCGCCGACCCAGGGGAGCCTCAAGCGTGAGCAAACCTTCGAGCGCAACCCGGATCATCGCGGTCACCAGCGGCAAAGGCGGGGTCGGCAAGACCTTCGTGACCGCGAACCTGGCGGCGGCGCTGGCGCGGACCGGGGCGCGAGTGCTGGTCATGGATGCCGACTTGGGGCTGGCGAATCTCGACATCGTCCTGAACCTCACGCCCAAGGTCACGCTGCACGAGGTTCTGACGGGAGAAGACCGGCTCGAGAACGTCATACTCCAGGCGCCCGGCGGCTTCTCGGTGCTCCCGGCCGGGTCGGGAATGGCCGAGTACGCCAGGCTTTCCAGCGAAGTCAGGGAACGCCTGCGCCTGGTGCTGCAGGAACTGGGAGTGCGCTACGACTTCCTGCTGATCGACACCGGGGCGGGCGTCGCGGATCTGGTCCTGTACGTGGCTTCGCTCGCCGACGAGATTCTGGTGGTCACCAACCCGGAGCCGACCTCCCTCGCCGACGCCTATGCCACGATCAAGCTGCTCTCGATGCAGCAGCACCGGAACACCATCGACCTCGTGATCAACCAGGTCCGGAATCCCGGAGAGGGGCGCACGCTCGCTACGCAGCTGCAGCAGGTCATAGACCGGTTTCTGAGGCCGCCGGCGAGCCGCCCGGTCAGCTTGAGATATCTGGGCGAAATTCCCGACGATGCGGCCGTCGTCCAGGCCGTGCGCAAGCGCGTTCTGCTGCTCGAGGCGAACCCGGAGTCGGAAGCGGCGCGCGCCCTGGGCAAGATCGCGGTCGCTCTGGGACAGTTCCCGAAGCGTTCGGCGGCATAGCTCGCAGAGCACAAGTACTTGTGGATAAAGGCGGAATCTCGATTAAAGAACCCCGACACGCAGCCGTAAAGCACTCACCGGCTCGAAAAACCTCGAAGCGATGTCAAACGGCGAAGCTCTGAACCAAAGGGTACTTGGGCCTGCGCCTGCCGGCCCGTTGCCCGACGATCTGGTGACGGTCGTCGACGATCGCCATGACGCCAGGCCGGCCGCCGCGGTAGGCAAGCCCTGGAAGGTGCTGATTGTGGACGACGAGTCCGAAGTGCATCAGGCGACCCTGTTTGCCCTCTCGGGGCTCTCGATCGGCAACCGGCGTCTCGAATTCCTCCACGCCTACAGCGGCGAGGAAGCGCGCCGCGTGCTCGCGGAGAACGGCGATGTCGCGATCGTCTTGCTCGACGTCGTGATGGAAACCGAGGACGCCGGCCTGCAGCTGGTCCACCATATCCGCAGCGTCCTCGGAATGAATGCCACCCGCATCGTGCTGCGAACGGGGCAGCCGGGCTACGCCCCCGAGATGCAGGTGATCCAGGACTACGACATCAACGACTACAAGACCAAGGCCGAGCTGACGCGCACCCGGCTCGCGACGACGATCATGGCGGCGGTGCGTTCCTTCGATCAGATCCGGACGATCGAGGCGGGGCGGCGCGGCCTGGACAAGATCGTGAATGCGGCGGCCGATATCTTTGCACGGCGCGGGCTGCGGGCGTTCTGCGACGGCGTGCTGAAACAGATGTCAGGCCTACTGGGGCTGGCCCCGGAAGGCCTGGTCTTCGCGCAGAAGCGCACCCCTGCGACGCGTCTCGACACTCCGGCGCCAGGGGAGGAGTTGCGCGTGGTGGGGGCGGCGGGCCATTACCGGGAACTTGTCGATCAGCCGCTGCGCGCCCTGAAGGACTCGCGCATCGTCGACGCCATCCGCCGCACGATGGGCGAGCGCCGTAATATCTACGAGCGCGGCTTCACGACCCTCTACCTTACGGGCCAGGCGGGGAACGAAGCCGCAGTATTCCTCGATACCGGCGAGACCCTGGGGCCGATGGAGGTGCAATTGATCGAGGTGTTCGCCGCAAACATCTCGGTGGGTTTCGAGAACGTCACGCTGTTCGAGCGCCTGCACGACTACGCCTACGTCGACCAGCTGGTCAACCTGCCGAACCGGAACAAGTTCGTGGCCCTGATCGACCAGCAGGCGGCGCGCGAGCGCAGCGGCTGGGTCGTGGGTATCATCGACATCGACCATTTTTCCGAAACGAACGACGCGCTCGGACACGAAAGCGGCGACCTGCTGCTGCAAGTCATGAGTCTGCGGCTGCGCGAGGCGCTCGACCCCGAAGTCCTGCTGGCGCGCGTCGCGGGAGACGGCTTTGGATTCTGCGGCCCGGAGGCGAAAGTGGATCCGGAGCGCATTCTCGCCTTGTTCCAGGAGCCGTTTGCAGTCGAGCAGTACATGCTGCGCATCTCGGTGTCCATCGGGCTTGCGCGTCTCTCCGACACCGAAGGCGGCGGGCTGGACGCGCTGAAGAACGCGAACCTCGGTCTCAAGCGCGCGAAAGGGCGCACGCGCGGCCGGTTCTATTTCTACAGCCCCGACATGGCTGAAGCCACCCGCGACCGGGTGAAGCTGGCGCACGATCTTCGCCGCAGCATCGAGACTCATCAACTGTCGCTGTACTACCAACCGCAGATCCTGCTTTCCAGCGGGCGGCCGGTCGGCGCCGAAGGGCTGTTGCGCTGGAAGAACTCGGAAGGCAAGTTCATCCCCCCCGACAAGTTCATTCCCGTGGCGGAGCAATCGGGCCTGATCCTGCCGATCGGCGAGTGGGTCCTGCGCACCGCGGCGCGGCAGCTGAGAAACTGGAACGCGGCCGGGATACGCGATTTCCGGGTTGCCGTGAACGTGTCGATGGCGCAGTTCCGCGCGCCGGGCTTCACCAAGCTGGTGCAGTCCGTGGTCGAGGAGACCGGCATTGCCGCGGGCGACCTGGAACTGGAGATCACCGAGTCGATGGCGATGGAGGAAGTCGAGATCGTCATGGCGACGCTCCTGGATCTAAGCCGCATCGGCGTGGCGGTGGCGATCGACGATTTCGGAACCGGCTTCTCCTCGCTCGGATACCTGCAGCAGCTGAAAGTCGACCGGCTGAAGATCGACCGCCGCTTCGTCGATGAGCTTGGCAGCGACAGGGGCCGCTCCACCATCGCGGAGATGATCGTGCGTCTAGGTCACAATCTCGGCCTGCAGGTGATCGCCGAGGGCGTCGAGACCGCCGAGCAGGCAGCGAAGCTGGCGGTGCTCGGTTGCGACCAGGCCCAGGGCTACCTGTACCAGCGGCCGATCGACACCAGAGCCTTCGAGGCCTGGCTCACCTCCCAGGGCGTGATGCCCCCGCAACGCAAGTAGTCTCGCGGGACCGCGCCAAGCCTCGAAATAGACCCGGTTTCCTCCGGAGCTTGGGCCTTGGATCGCGCGTTGCCCGGCGTTAAATGTGGCGCATGCGCGGATCCGTCTCGCTCGCGTCCGTCGTGCTCGGCTCGGCGATTCTCGCCGGCTGCGCGACGGCCAATGAAACCTATGCCCTGGGCGCCGTAGTCGTCGTCGGCGCCCTGGTCCTCTCCCAGCGGCCGGATGCGGGCTGGGACGCGACCGCGTCCGAGGAAGGTCGGGGCCGCTTTCATATAGAAATCCGTCGTGTCGCCTGGACTGGTTCAGGAGAGGGCGACTTCGCGCGGCGCTTCGACCGGGAAGCACAGCGAGTCGCCGGGGAGCGCGGCTGCAGCGCATTCCGGGTGCTCGCCTACCGCGAGCGCCACGAGCCGGCCCTGGCGGGAAGCAGCAAGGTCGCGGAAGGGACAATCGAATGCGCATGAGCATCCGCAAAGGGACAGCCGATGAGTAGCGTGCCTGCAAAGCAGGAGTTTCGTCCGCGATCCGGCGAGGGGCAGCCGCGCAGTCTGGTCGCGGTTCGCGAAGCGATCTCGCGCGCCGAAGCCGAGGCGCGCGCGCGCGTTGCCGCCGAGGCGCGTACGTCCGCGGAAGAACGCTTGCGCGGAGCGGCCGAGCGCAGGTCGCAGGCAGAGCGCGAGGCGGCGAGGCAACTCGACCTGCGCTCGCGGGCGGAGGACGAGCTGCAGGCGGCCGCCCTGACGCGCGCCGAGGCGGAGAAGCGCGAGGTCGCAGCCATCGAAGAGCGCAAGCGGATCGAAGCGGCGCTGACCCAGACGGCCAACGAGCGAGCCGTCACGGAGGAGGAAGCCGTCGCCGCGGCCCAGCGGCGCCTGGTCGCCGAGGAAGAAGCGCGCGCGGCGGCGCTGGCGCGCACCGCGCTCGAAAAGCAGATGCTGGCAGCGGAAGATGCGCGCAAGCAGGCCGAAACCGAAGTCCTTCCCGCCCTGCGCGAGGAGATCGAGCGGCATCGGACGGCGGAGATGCGTGCGCGAGCCCGGGCGACCGAACGCGAACGTGCGGAAGCCGAGGCGCGAGTCGCAGCTGAACAGCGTGCCCGTGCGGAAGCGCACGCGCAGGCGGAGGCCGGTCAGCGCGCAGCCACCGAGGTGCGTGCCAAGCTCGCGGCCGAGGGCCGGGCGGCGGAGGAGACGCGCGCTCGCCTGATGATCGAAGCACGCGTCGAGGCCGAGACCCTCGCCGCCGAGGCGGCCAGCTCCCGGGCGGGTGCCGAAGCAAAACTCGCCGAGGAAGCCAGACAACGGCAAATTGCCGAGGCGCGCGAGCGGATGGCGCTCACGGCCAAGATGGAACACGAGATTCAGGCGCGACGCCACGCCGAACAGGCCGCGGAAGCGGCCGAGCAGATCGCGCGTGAGGCGGAGCGTACGGCAGCACTGGCCGCGCAGGAAGGAAGCGCCGTGCGCGAGCGCCTGGAGGTCGAAGAGGCGCGCAAGCGCGCCATCGAGGCGCGCTTGCAGGCAGAGCGGGAGGCCTGCAAGCTGGCCCAGTCGCGTGCGCGTTCGGAAGTCCAGTTGGTGAAGGAGGCCGAAGAGCAACGCGCCGCGGAGGAGGAGTTGCTTGCCGCCGTGGAAGGGCGACGGGCCGCCAGCGAAGCGGGGACGACGGCAGCGCGGGAGCGTGCCGCGGCGGAGCGCGAGGCGGCGCGGGAGGCAAGCGAGCGCGGACGCACTGAAAGCGAGGCGAAGCTGGCGGCGGACAGACGCGCCGAGCAGGAGCGTCGGCTGGCGGCGGAAGCGGGGGCGCGCCAGCGGTCCGAACAGGATCTTGCGGAGACGATTCAGGTGCGGCTGCAATCGGAGGCCGACGCACGCGCCCATGTCGAGGCGCGACTTGCGGCGGAGGCCGCCGAGCGCGAGGCGACCGAGCGTCGCCGCGAGCAGGATGCGCGGCTGGCCGCGGCGGCGAAGAGTCGGGCGGAGTCGGAGCAGGCCGCGGAGCGCGCGGCGGCCGAGCGGATCGCGGCGGAGGAAGAACTCGCGGCGGCCGCCGAGGCCCGCGAGGTCGCGGACCTGGCCGCAGCCGAGCAGGCGCGGAAGAAGGCGCAGACCGAGCGCGAGATCGAGATCGAGGTCAGGGCTTTCGCGGAGAAAGTGGCCGCGGCAGACGCCGCGAACGCGGCGCGGCTGGACTCGGAGCAGCGCCGGCGGCGCGTCGTCGAGTCCGTGGCCAGACTGTCGATCGCCGCAGCCGAGGCGGCCGAGCTCGCCGCCCGGGCGCAGATCGCCGAGGCGCTGGCTGCGCGCAGGCGGCTCCACGTGGAGCGCGCGGCGATGCGCGCGGCGGAATCCCGTCGCCGCGCGGAAGTCGACGCGGAGAGGGCCGCAGAGAATCGGCGCAGACAGGATGAGGAAGCCGAGGCCGCGGCGCAGGCCCGGGCCGCGGCCGAGGCGACGGCCGCCGAAGCCTCATCGGAGCGCCTGGACCGGGAACAGAGAACGCTGCAGCTCGCCCGCGAGGCCGGTGCGGCGGAGCAGGCCGAGCTGAGGGCGGCGCAGGAAAGGCAGGACGCCGAGGAAGCCTGTCTCCGGACCACGCGCGAGCGCGAGGCGCTGGAGCTGGGCGCGAAGCGGGAAATCGAGGCGCGTACGGAGGTCGAGCTCAAGCTCGCGCAGCAGGCGAGGATGCGGCAGCAGGCGGAGGCGGCCGCGCGGCAGTCCGTCGAGCAGGCGCTGCAAGCCGAGATCTCGCTGTTGCAATCACTGCCCTCTCCGGAGCCGAAGCCCGCATCGCCGCCGCCATCGCCGGTCGTTCAGGAGGACCCGCGCACCCGCAGGCGGCGCTCCTGGCTCATCGCCGCCGGTGCGGCTGCCCTTGCGGTGGTCGGCGGCGGAGGACTTGCCGGACGCTGGCTACCCGCAAATGGATCGACCGTTCGGGCGGGCATCGATTCGTCACCGCAAGGGACCGCGAACACGCCCTCGGCGCCCGCCGGCGCATCCGGCGCCCCGTCGGGGAACGCCCGCGAGCTGCGCCTGAGCTACGATCTGACCAAGTCTCCCCGCAGGCAGCGCTAGCCGCTCGCCGCCCGGCGCATGGGGCGGTCTCTCTGCGCGCGCGAAAATCGCCCTTAGGTTCTTGTTCGAACGATCCGTAAAAGGGATGGACGCGCAGTTCCGGAATCGGCCCGAAACGGGGAGCGTCGGATGCCGTACTAGCTCCGGGGTTCAGGTACTACGCCAGGAACGCGTCGTAACCCCATTGAATCGACTGGGTGTCGTGCGCATGTGTCCCACGTTGCTCCGTTGAGGCGCGAGCGCATGTCGGAGAAACTCCTATCGCGCTGTAGGAAGGGGACCCGGTCGCGAATCCGGGTGTTTCCTATTGGAGACTCCGACTGGCCTTGTGAAAATTCTCTCGCTACGCGCCGGTCCATTCGGGGCGGCGAACTCTGGGAGGAGCGTATGAAATCGACGCAGCTCTTGAACGAAGTCCGTGAAGCCAACCTCACCTATCTGATGCTGGCGCAGCACCTGCTGCGCGACGACCGGGAAACCGCGATGTACCGTCTGGGTATCAGCGCCGACGTGGCGGAGCTCCTCGAAGGTCTCAGCATGGCCCAGCTCTCGAAAATGGCCAGCTCGAGCACACTGCTGTGCCGGTTCCGTTGCGACGACCGTATGGTCCTGGAGGCGCTGTCGGGCTACGGCCAGCGGCGCATCATGGGAGAGTCCCACGCGGCGATCCTGATGTCGGGGCAGGCCGCCGCATCGATGGCCTGAGGCCGGAGGCTCCCGTGAAGCAGCGAACCAAGAAGAGCGTGGTATCCGAAGTCAAGCAAATCGCCCTGGCGGTGGAGCTGGTCGAGCTCGGGGCGCGGCTGCAGGTACTCGAAGCGGAAACCACGCTCAGCCGCGAGCGTCTCTTGAAGCTGTACAAGGAAGTGAAGCTGGTGGCGCCGCCCAAGGGCATGCTGCCCTTCTCGGCCGACTGGTTTACCACCTGGCAGCCGAACGTGCACGCGTCGCTGTTCGCGGAGATCCACCGCTACCTCGTCGAGCACACCGGGCTCGAGGGGATCCAGGCGGTGATCAAGAGCTACCGGCTGTACCTGGAGCATACCTCGCAGCGCGGGCTCGAGCCGATCCTGACGTTCACCCGCGCATGGACGCTGCTGCGGTTTCTGCATTCGAGGCTGCTGCAGACCATCCCCTGCGAGCGCTGCAACGGCCGCTTCGTGGTGCACGCTCTCGACCTGCATGACCGCTTCATTTGTGGACTGTGCGCGCCGCCCTCGAGGGCTGGCAAGTCAGGGCGGACCGCCGGCGCAGAGCGTCCCGCTCCACGGATCCTGATGTAGGGACCGGTCAAGGGTGCGGGCGCTGCGCGGAGGCACGGCAGCGCCTTACTGACGCAGATTTCGGCGGGCGATTCCGATCATGCTTCCAATCCTGGGCTATCTCATCGTTGTCGGCGCGGTGTTCGGCGGGTTCGCGATGGCCGGCGGGCATCTCGGCGCGCTGTTCCAGCCGGTCGAGCTGCTGATGATCGGCGGGTCCGCGCTGGGCGCCTTCTTCGTCGGCAACTCCGGCAAGGCGGTAAAGGCCACCCTCAAGGGCTTGCCCAAGGCCTTCAAGGGAAGCCGGCACAGCAAGGCCCTGTACATGGAACTGATGTCGCTCCTCTACGAGGTCCTCTCGAAAGTCCGCAAGGAAGGGCTGATGTCGATCGAGGGCGATGTCGAGAAACCCTCCGGAAGCCCACTGTTCGCGAAGTATCCGAAGGTCGTTTCGGATCATCACGCCGTCGAATTCCTCACCGACTACCTGCGACTGATGGTGGGCGGGAACCTCAACGCATTCGAGATCGAGAACCTGATGGACAACGAGATCGAGACCCACCATCGCGAGGGGGAGATGCCGGTGCACACCATCTCCAAGATCGGCGATGCTCTGCCCGCGTTCGGTATCGTCGCCGCGGTGATGGGCGTGGTCCATACGATGGAGTCCGTCGGCATTCCTCCGGCGGAGCTCGGCAAGCTGATCGCGGCGGCGCTGGTGGGGACGTTCCTGGGAATCCTGCTTTCGTACGGGTTCGTGGGGCCGCTCGCCGGCGTGCTGGAGCAGAAGCTCCAGGAGGAGTCGAAGATGCTCGAGTGCATCAAAGTCACGCTGCTCGCAAGCCTGAACGGCTACGCGCCGGCACTGGCGGTGGAGTTCGGGCGCAAGGTCCTGTTCTCCACCGAGAGGCCGAGCTTCATCGAGCTCGAGAATCACGTCAAGGGCAGGAAGAAATAGGGGAGGGAGCCCTCGTGGCCGACGACTCCCAGCGACCCATCATCATTCGCCGCAAGAAGGTGAGCGGCGGCGCGTCCCACGGCGGCGCGTGGAAGATCGCCTACGCCGACTTCGTGACGGCGATGATGGCCTTCTTCCTGCTGATGTGGCTGCTTGGCTCGACCACGAAAGCCGACCTGCAGGGCATTGCCGAGTACTTCAAGAATCCCCTCAAGATCGCCCTCGAAGGCGGGTCCGGCTCCGGAGACGCAACCAGCATCATCAAGGGCGGCGGGGCCGATCTGACGCGCCAGCAGGGACAGGTGAGGAAGGGCGAACCACCGTCGCCCGTGAAGAAGGAATTCGACGCGGAGGAGGCGCGCCGCCGCCTGGGCCAGGAGGAAGCGCAGCGACTGCGCGATCTCAAGGCGCGGCTCGAGGCAATGATCGAGTCAAGCCCTTCGCTCAAGCAGTTCAAGCGCCAGCTGCTGCTGGATATCACCAGCGAGGGGCTGCGCATCCAGATCGTCGACGAGCAGAACCGGCCCATGTTCGCTTCCGGGCGCGCCCAGGTGCAGCCCTACACCCGGGAGATTCTGAGGGAGATCGCAGGCGTGCTGAACGACGTCGAGAACCGCATCGGCCTGTCCGGGCACACCGATTCAACGCCCTACGCGGGGGGCGAGAAGGGCTACAGCAACTGGGAGTTGTCCGCCGACCGCGCCAACGCGTCGCGGCGCGAGCTCACCGCCGGGGGGCTCGCCGAGGGCAAAGTGCTGCGCGTCGTCGGACTCGCTTCTTCCGTGCCCTTCGACAAGGGCGATCCCGCCAGCGCCGCCAACCGGCGCATCAGCATCGTCGTGCTGAACAAGAAGGCCGAAGAGGCGATCACCAGCGAAGGCATCGACAACACCCTCGACGTGGACGCTAAGAATGCCCTCGATCCCCAGCAGCTCGCGGCCCCGCCCGCGGCTCCGACACCCGCTGCGGCCGCGCCCAAGCCCTGAGCCGCGGCGCCGGCTGAGGGCGCGTGCCCTCGGCGCGGCGGTCCTCGCCTCGCCCGTCGCCGCGTGGGCCGGGCTCCCCGAGTCGGTCGACCCGCTGTGGTTCCTCGGCGCCTTTGTCGCGACCTTTCTGGTGTTCGGATCCGCGACGCTGAAGGATGGCGTGCCCCTCTATTTCTCGGGAAAGGAGGCCGTGTCCGCCCTCGCCGATCTCCTGCCGTCGCGGCCGGGTGCAACCGTGCTCGATGCGGGAAGCGGGGTCGGAACCGTGATCGCCTCCCTAAGCGTGCGCCGGCCCGACGCGCTGGTCGAAGGAGTCGAAGCCGCGCTCCTGCCCTGGTTTCTCAGCTGGCTGCGCGGCGCAGCGAACGGAGCGAGCTTCCGCGCGTCGCTGGGAGATTTCTGGGACGTGGATTTCGGCCGCTTCGACATCGTTTATGCGTTCCTGTCACCCGCTCCCATGCGCAGGCTGTGGGACAAGGCGCGGCACGAAATGCGGCCGGGCTCGGTTCTCGTGAGCAACAGCTTCGCAGTGCCGGGCGTGGCGCCGGCGCGAGTCCTCAAGCTCGAAAGGACCGGACGCTTGCTCTACGTTTGGCACATGTAGCATGGCGACCGTTTCGATCCAGAATCCGGCTCTGCGACGTTACCTGGATTCGTTCGCCAGCCGGAAGATCCCGGTGCTCGCACGCTCGGTCAAAGCGCTCGCGGCCCTCAGAGCGGTCGAGGATGCGGTGAACCCGCGCGACGTGGCGCAGGCGGTGTTGCGCGACCCCATGCTTACGCTGATCGTCGTGCGGCATCTCCAGACCCATCGCAGCCGTCGCAAGCTCGAGGACATCACCACCGTGGAGCACGCCATCATGATGCTCGGCGTCCAGCGGTTCTTCTCCGCATTCGAGCTCCTGCCGGCCGTCGAGGATGCGCTCGGCGCGCGTCCCGACGCGCTCGCCGGCCTGATGCAGGTTGTCGGCAGGGCGAGGACGGCGGCGATCTATGCGCGCGCTTTTGCCGGGGCGCGCTCGGACCTCAGCAGCGACGAGGTCGTGGTCGCGGCGCTGCTGCACGACATCACCGAGATCCTGCTGTGGTGCTTCGAGCCGGAACGCGCCTCGGCGATCGCCGCGCGGCTGAAGTCGGAACCCGGTCTGCGCAGCGCCGACGCCCAGCGGCACGAGCTGGGGTTCACCCTCCTCGAGTTGCAGCTGGAGCTCGCCCGCCGCTGGGGGCTGCCGGATCTGTTCCTTTCCCTGATGGACGACGCGCAGGCGGAAAATCCGCGCGTGCGCAACGTGGCGCTGGCGGTCGCCCTTTCGCGGCACGCGTGGAACGGCTGGACCAATGCGGCCCTGCCGTCGGACATGGACGCGATCGGGCTGCTGCTGGGGGTGCCGCGCCATGTCGTCAGCGCGCACATCTTCGACGCCACGCTCAGCGCCATCGAGGAGCGCGATTGGTATGGCACGGCCCTGGCGCGCAGCTATCTGCCGAATCTGCCGCCGCCGGGCCCGCTCCCGAAGGAGGCCTCGCGCTCCGAGCTGCGGCACCGCTCCCTGGAAGCGGCGCGAAGCTGGCTCGACAGCATCGCCCGTGGCGTTCCGCTTCACGGCCACCCGCGGAAGGGGATGCTGCGCGACGCCAAACGCGAAACCCTCGCCGGCCTGGCCGCGCTGTTGGACGGCATCAGCGCCGGCCTGGGGTTTTCCTGCGGCGCGTTCCTGGTGCCGGCGGGGCCGGCCGGCCGCCTGCAGCTCGCCTTTCTGAGCGGCGACGCACGTGGTCTGGGCGATCTCGAGGGAGACAGCGGCGCGATGGGCGCCGTGAGTACAGCGGTAGCGAACAAGACCCCGATGCTGCGCGTAGGCGGCCAGGCCGAAGGCCGGCCCCGCGGAGTGTTCGTCTTCCCGGTGATCGTCGGGACGACCCTGTCGGCCGTAGCGCTGGCCCTGGGGCCGCACGAGGCGGCCTGCCTCGGCCCGGAGAGCTTCAGGCAGTTCAAGGAGTTAGGTCAGCGCTTCGATGAGCTGCTGCATGGCATGGAAACGGTGCCCTTCTGGGAAGCCGAGGGGCGCTAAATATTTCCTGGGGCGATCCGTTAACCAGACTGATCAGGAAAAGACAATGATAGACGCGGACAAGAACCTCAGATTTCTCGTTGTGGACGACTTCTCGACCATGCGGAGAATCGTGCGCAATCTGCTCAAGGACCTCGGCTTCTCCAATGTCGACGAGGCCGAGGACGGGGCGGTCGCGCTGCAGAAGCTCAAGAGTGCCGCGTTCGACTTCGTGATTTCCGACTGGAACATGCCGAACATGGACGGCTTGGCGCTGCTGCAGAGCATTCGCGCGGACGAGGCGCTGAAGAAGCTCCCGGTGCTGATGGTCACCGCGGAGGGGAAGAAGGAGAACATCGTTGCCGCGGCGCAGGCGGGAGCGAGCGGCTATGTCGTGAAGCCCTTCACCGCGGCGACGCTCGACGAGAAGCTCGGCAAGATATTCCAGAACATGAAGGCGAAGAGCTGAGCCTTTTCCGGCGAAGCGGCTCCCCGTCGATGGGCGCGACGAACGATAACGAAGAGCTTCAGGCGATCTTCGATGCAGTGGCCAAGGAGGCCGCCGCAGCCCAGCCCGGGCGCGGCCCTGCACCGGCGGCTGCGCCGGCCGAGACGAGCAGCGGGCCTGCGGCCGACCGTATGCTGGCCGGGATCGGCAACCTGACCCGCGCCCTGCACGATCACCTGCGCGAGCTGGGTTTCGACCGTGCCCTCGAGGAGGCGGCCTCGGCAATACCCGACGCGCGTGACCGCCTGACGTACGTGGCCACGATGACCGAGCAGGCCGCGCAGCGCACGCTGACGGCCACAGAGCTGGCAAAGCCGATCCAGGACGGCATGGCGGCGGAAGCCTCGGCGCTCTCTGAGCAGTGGGCCCGCTTGCTTGCACGGCAGATGGATGTCTCCGGATTCCGGGATCTGGTGCAGAAGACGATCGGCTACCTGGGAAACGTCCCGCAGAACGTGAACGTGACCAAGACGCAGCTGCACGAGATCATGATGGCGCAGGACTTCCAGGACCTCACCGGTCAGGTCATCAAGAAGATCACCGACCTCATCCAGTTCATCGAGCAGCAGCTGCTGCAACTGCTGCTCGAAAATACACCCCCCCAGCGCCGCAGCCAGCAGGCCAATTCCCTGATGAACGGTCCGGTCATCAGCTCGCAGGGGCTGGTCGACGTGGTTACGACGCAAGAACAGGTCGACGACCTGCTCGAGAGCCTCGGGTTCTGAGGCTCGCCGGCCCCTTGGCCGGCCTTGCGTTTCAGCCAACAGCCAAATAATGGCTCAATTCCGCTGCTATTCGCGGCATGCGGCGGGGGAGCGCGCGCCAATAATAACTGCCGAATCACGCGCGATCCATGGCCGAACAATCCGATCTCGAGCGAACCGAGCAGGCGTCCCCGCGTAGGCTGGAACAGGCACACGAGGAGGGACAGGTCGCGCGCTCGGTGGAGCTCTCGACCTTCGCGGTGGTGCTCGCCAGCGCCGGCGCGCTCTGGTTCGGCGGCGCCGGCCTCGTGCGGGACCTGCAGGCTCTGGTCCGGGGAGCCCTGACGTTCGACCGCGAGCTCGCCTTCGACACCGGTGGGGTGCTCGCCCAGTTCTACGCGCAGACCCTCCAGGCGCTGATGGCATTCCTGCCGATCGGCTTGGTCGTCTTCATCGCGGCCCTGTGCGCACCGATGCTCCTCAGCGGCTGGCTGTTCAGCGCCAAGGCCCTCACGCCGGATTTCGAGCGCCTCGATCCGCTTGCGGGGCTGCAGAGAATGTTCTCCATGCGCAGCGTCGTTGAGCTGCTCAAGTCGCTCGCCAAAGCCGGCGTGCTGGTCGCCGGCGGCATCTGGACGGCGTGGCTGTTCAAGGAGGACGTGATGCGCCTGCCGACGCTGCCGGTGTCGCAGGCGCTGGAGCAATCCACCTCGCTCATCGGGCTCAGCTTCCTCGCGCTCCTCGGCGTGATGCTGGCCATCGTGGCGGTCGACGTCCCCTACCAGCTCTGGACTTTCCACCGCAAGCTGCGCATGACGCGCGACGAGGTGCGCCGCGAGATGAAGGAAACCGAGGGTGATCCGCACGTCAAGGCGCGGGTCCGCAGCGTGCAGCGCGAGATCGCGCGCCGGCGGATGATGGCGCAGGTCCCCAAGGCCGATGTGGTCGTCACCAACCCGACGCGATACGCGGTCGCGCTGCGCTATCGCGGGGAGGAGATGCGCGCGCCCCAGGTCGTGGCGAAGGGGATGAACCTCATCGCGGCCCGCATCAGGGAGCTCGCCGAGGAACACCGCATTCCCGTCGTCGAGGCCGCACCGCTCGCCCGTGCGCTTCATCGTCACGCGGTCCTTGATCGGGAGATTCCGGCAGCTCTGTTCGCCGCGGTGGCCGAAGTCCTCGCGTACGTCTATCAGCTCGCCCGCTGGCAGGCCCAGGGCGGCGTTGCGCCGGCACTGCCTGCCGTGCTCGCGGTCCCAGAGGCGCTCGATCCGGAGGCGAAATCCGCATGAACCCGGCCACGGCCGCCCTGCAAGGCTTTTCCGACCCGCGCAACCTTCGGACCCTCGCCGCGCCGGCGCTGATCGTCATGATCATGGCGATGATGGTGCTGCCTTTGCCGCCGCTGCTGCTCGATGTCCTGTTCACCTTCAACATCGCCGTTTCGATCATCGTGATGCTGGTCGGGCTGAATACCTTGCGGCCCCTCGACTTTGCGGTATTCCCGACGGTGCTGCTCGTCACGACGCTGCTGCGGCTCTCGCTCAACGTCGCCTCGACCCGGGTCGTGCTCCTCGAAGGACACACGGGGCCGGATGCGGCCGGAAAGGTGATCGAGGCGTTCGGGCACTTTCTGGTCGGCGGCAACTACACCGTCGGTATCGTCGTGTTTGTCATTCTCGTGATCATCAATTTCGTCGTGATCACCCGCGGCTCGGGCCGCATCGCCGAGGTCAGCGCGCGCTTCACCCTGGACGCGATGCCCGGCAAGCAGATGGCCATCGACGCCGACCTCAATGCCGGCCTGATCGGCGAGGAGGAGGCGCGCAAGCGGCGCCGCGAGATCGCGCGCGAAGCCGACTTCTACGGCGCCATGGACGGCGCGAGCAAGTTCGTGCGTGGCGACGCGATCGCCGGGATCCTGGTGATGCTCATCAATATCGTGGGCGGCCTGGTCGTGGGCGTGCTCCAGCACGATATGGAGCTCTCGGCCGCGGCGCGGAACTACACCCTGCTGACCATCGGCGACGGCCTGGTCGCCCAGGTTCCGGCGCTCATCATATCGACCGCGGCCGGCATCGTGATCAGCCGGGTAGGCGCGGACGAAGACATCGGGCAGCAACTGGTGCAGCAGCTGTTCGCAAGGCCTCAGGCCCTCGCCGTCACTGCCGGAATCCTGGGTGTGATGGGACTGATTCCCGGCATGCCGCACCTCGCGTTTCTCGCCATCGCTGCCGCACTCGCCGGCGGCGCCTACGCCCTGGCGCGGCGCGCGCAGGCCGCCCGGGTGGCGCCGGTCCCGCCGGTCGCTCCTCAGGCGCTGGAGGCGAGGGATGCGAGCTGGGACGACGTGGCGCCGGTCGATGTGCTGGGCCTCGAAGTCGGATACCGCCTCATTCCCCTGGTCGACAAGGGGCAGGACGGCGAGCTGCTTCGGAGAATCAAGGGCATTCGCAAGAAGTTCGCGCAGGACATCGGCTTCCTGCCGCCGGCGGTGCACATCCGCGATAATCTGGAGCTTCGGCCGAATGCCTACCGCATTACGCTGAAGGGCGTGGAGATCGGGGCGGGCGAAGCCCACCCGGGAATGTTCCTCGCCATCAACCCCGGGCGGGTTGCCGGAACGCTCCCCGGCACCGCGACGCACGATCCGGCGTTCGGCCTGCCCGCCATCTGGGTGGAGACGGCGCAGCGCGACCAGGCCCAGACCCTGGGGTACACGGTGGCCGACGCAAGCACCGTCGTCGCGACTCACTTCAGCCACTTGATCCACCGCCACGCCGCCGAAATTCTCGGCCGGCAGGAAGTGCAGCAGCTGCTCGATCACATCGGCAAGGAGACACCCAAGCTCGTCGAGGACCTGGTCCCGAAGACGGTGTCGCTCGCGGTTCTCCACCGGGTCCTGCAGAACCTTCTCGAGGAGGGCGTGCCGATCCGCGACATGCGCTCGGTGATCGAAACCGTCGCGGAGAATGCGCCGCGCTCCGCGGATCCGGCCGAGCTGGTGGCAATGGTGCGGGTGTCGCTTGCCCGGAGCATCGTCCAGCAGAGCTTTCCCTCGGGCGCCGAGATGCAGGTCATCGCCCTCAATCCGGATCTGGAGCGTCTGCTCGGGCAGGCGCTGCCGGCTACCGGCAGCGCCGGCCTGGAACCCGGTCTCGCCGAAACGCTCGGGCGGGAGGCGGCGCGGCTTGCCGACGCCCAGGAAAAGCTCGGCTTGCCGCCGGTTCTGTTGGTGCCGGGATCGATGCGCGCCGCGCTGTCGCGAATCCTGCGGCGCAGCGTTCCGCAGCTCAAGGTCATCGCGCATTCGGAGGTTCCGGACTCCAAGCGCATCAAGGTCAGTGCGACGTTGGGAGGTAAACCGTCATGAACGTACGAAAATTCGTGGGCAACACCTCGCGTGCGGCCCTGCAGTCGGTCAAGCGCGAGCTCGGCGCCGACGCCGTGGTGCTGTCGAACCGCAGCGTCGAAGGCGGAGTCGAAATCACTGCGATACGCGCCGACGCGCTGCAGGTCGCAGAGCATGGCGGCGTGGCGGGCCCGGCCCCGGGAGCGCGCGCCCATGCGGCCGCCTCCCAGCCGGTCTCCAGCCCGCAGCCGGCCTCGCCATCGGGCGAGCTGAGTGCGGGCATGGTCAGCGAGATCAAGGCGCTGCGCGGCGTTCTCGAGGAGCAACTGGGGGGCCTGGTCTGGGGGGACATCCGCCGCCGGGAGCCGCTGCAGGCGAGTCTGATGCGCGAGCTGCTGCGCGCGGGCTTTGGACCGGGCCTGGCGCGCTTCGTGACGGAAAACCTTCCGGCCGGAAGCGACGCCGCCCAGGGTCTCCGCTGGGTGCAGGCGACGCTGACGCGAAACGTTCAATGCCCCCCCGAGGACGACATCGTCGCGCGGGGCGGCGTGTATGCGCTGCTCGGGCCGACCGGAGTGGGGAAGACTACGACGACGGCAAAACTCGCCGCGCGCTGCGCCGTTCGTTACGGTGCGGACCGGCTCGCGTTGCTCACTACCGACACCTATCGGATCGGCGCGCAGGACCATCTGCGCGTCTACGGAAAGATTCTGGGCGTTCAGGTGCATGCGATCGCCGACGCGGAGGACTTGCGGGCGGTGCTCGGCGATCTCTCGGGCAAGCACATGGTGATCATCGACACGGTAGGCATGAGCCAGCGCGACAAGCGGGTGACCGAGCAGCTGGCGATGCTGTGCGGAGCCGGCGCCAAAGTGGAGCGGCTGCTGCTGCTCTCGGCATGCAGCAGCGCCGACGTGCTCGACGAGTCGGTGCGCTCCTACCGGGGCGAAGACGGCCTGGCCGGGGTCATTCTGACCAAGACCGACGAAGCCGTGACGACGGGCGGGGCGCTGGATGTCATCATCCGCCACCGCCTCAAGCTTCAGTACGTTGCCAACGGGCAGCGGGTTCCCGAGGATCTGCATGCGCCGAACCGGGACTACCTCGTGCACCGCGCGCTGCGTCAACGCTCGGCGGAGCCGAGCTTCACGATCTCGGAAGCAGACATGCCGCTGATGCTGGGCACTGGGCGCGTTTCCCGCGGCGGCCTCGGCGATCTGGTGCGGCCGTGACGCCCCGCGACCAGGCCGAAGGATTGCGCAAGCTGTTCAACGACCGGCTGCCGCTGCTGCTGAATGTCGCCTCGGGCCGCGCCGGAACCGGAAGGACCAGCTTTGTCGTCAATCTCGCCACCGAGCTCGCCAGGCATGGCCGCGAGGTGATCGTGGTCGATGAGAACAGCGGCATGGGCAACGTGGGCGACGCACTCGGGCTGCGCCCGCGCCTCGAGCTGTCACACGCGCTGCACCGTGATCGTGCCTTGCGAGAAGTGCTGGTTCCCGTATGCGAGGGGCTGCGCCTCCTGCCTGCGGCACGCGGCCTGCGTATGCTGCAGCAGCGGCCGGAAAAGATAAGCAGGCAGGCGCGCGAGGACGTTTCGCGCGCCCTGGGATGCGCCGACTTCGTGCTGGTCGACACGGCGGAGGGGGGCGTCGGCGGGCTCGCGCTTCCGCTGGAGGCGCGGCGGGAAATCGTCATCACCACGTCGGTGGGACTCGAAGCCGTCACCCAGACCTATGCGTGGATCAAGGGGCTGCCGAGGAAGTATCGCGAGCTCGGCGCGCGGCTCGCAGTGTGCAAGGCGAGGCGCGAAGACGAAGCAAAGCTCGTGTACACGAACCTCGCCGGGGTCGCCGAGCGCCATCTCGGGATGCGACTGACTTTGCTGGGCGTGGTGGGCCACGATGCCGGGACGGCGCGGACCGCGCGCAGCGGGAGGAGTTTGCCGGAGGCCCGGCCCGACCCTGCGGTGTCGATGCAATACCGCTCCATCGCCGCGCGCCTGGAGTCCGCCGCGCCGGCGCGTACGATTGCGGCACGGCCGCGCCCGCCGCTCGCGAGCGTGCGTGAAGGCGCCAGGGCGGCAGCGTGAGCGCACGCAAGGCCACAAGACCGGCGTACAGCATGAGCGACCTCGCCGACCGGAAGGACTGGATCGTGCGCTATGCGCCGCTGGTGAAGCGCATCGCACACTACATGATGGCGCGGCTCCCGGCGAGTGTCGAGTTCGACGACGTGCTCCAGGCGGGCATGCTCGGGCTGCTCGACGCGGTGTCGCGCTACGAGGAAACGCAGGGGGCGCAGTTCGAGACCTATGCAGCACAACGCATCCGCGGAGCGATCGTCGACGAGCTGCGTAGAAACGACTGGTTGCCGCGCAGCGTTCGCAAGAGCATGCGCAAGATAGAAGTGGCCATCAGCGCCCTGGAGCAGCGTCTGGGCCGGCCGCCCACGGAAGGCGAAATCGCGTCGCAGCTGAGCGTGCCGCTCGAGGAATACCAGCACCAGCTGCATCAGGCGCGCGGACACCAGCTTCTTTACTCGGAGGATTTCAACGACCCCGACGGGGAGTCGGGGATCGACGCCGGCGGCCCGCACGACATCCTGGACGCCCTCATCGACGAGGAGCTCAAGCAGCGGCTTGCGAGCGGCGTCGCGGCCCTGCCGGACAGGGAAAAGACGGTGATGAGCCTGTACTACGAGAAGGAGCTCAACCTGCGCGAGATCGGGCAGGTGCTCGGGGTGACCGAGTCCCGCGTCTGCCAGCTGCATTCGCAAGCGGTGGCGCGCCTGCGCGGCAAGCTGCACGAGCGCTGAGCACCGGCGCTTGCGCACGTCCATGGACTACTCGACGCTCGCGGGCCTGCTGGTCGCGCTGGCGGGCATTCTCGTCGGGCAGTTGCTGGAAGGCGGCCACGCCGGGTCATTGCTGCAGGCGGCGGCGTTCCTCATCGTCTTCTGCGGCACCGCCGGCGCGGTGATGGTGCAGACCCAGGTGAGGGTGTTCCTAGAGGGAGTGCGCATGGCGCGCTGGGCGCTGTGGCGGTCGAACGCCGATCCTCTGGACCTGATACTGCGGATCGTCGATTGGGCCAATCTGGTGCGCAGGGAGGGCCTGCTTTCCCTCGAGAGCCGCATCCGCCTCAGCGTGGATCCGTTCGTGCGCAAGGCGCTGCAATTGCTCGTCGACGGGGCGGACGCGTCGCAGCTTCGCGACGTGCTTCACGTGGAGATCGTGGGCTACGAGGAACGCCTGCGGCGCGCCGCGCGCATCTGGGAGGCCGCCGGCGGCTACGCGCCCACGGTGGGAATACTGGGCGCCGTGCTGGGGCTGATCCACGTCATGGAGAATCTCGCCGATCCGACCCGGCTGGGTAGCGGCATTGCGGTCGCGTTCGTCGCGACCATCTACGGCGTGGGGCTCGCCAACCTGGTGTTTCTTCCCATCTCGAACAAGCTGAAGGCCGTCATCTCCGAGCAGGTGACGATGCGGGAGATACTGGTGGACGGCCTGATGGGCATCGCGAACGGGGAGAATCCGCGGATGATCCAGAGCAAGCTCGAGGGTTACATGCAATGAACGCCGCCAAGAAGAGCGAGCGCAGCAGGGGCACGGAGGCGCACGTCAAGCGCTATCTCGATTCCAGGGCATCGGACAGCCATGAGCGCTGGCTGGTTTCCTACGCCGATTTCATCACGCTGCTGTTCGCCTTCTTCGTAGTGATGTACGCGGTTTCCAGCGTAAACGAAGGCAAGTACCGCGTGCTCGGCGATGCGATCGGGACAGCGTTCCGCATCGGCGGCCCCGCGGTGCCCGCCTCCCAACTGGGCACGATCCGGCCCAATCTCTGGGCGCGGCGCGAACGGGCGGCGGCGACGAATCGCTCGGTCGCGGCCGCCGTCGCTCCGCTTGCGGGGCAGGGCCAGATGCGGGTGCTGAGCCACGCGCGGGGAACCACCGTGGAAATCGGAGCGGGGGTACTGTTTGCGCCCGGCCAAGCGGCGCTACGGCAGGAGTCGCTGCAGGTTCTGAATGCGCTCGCCCAAGCGCTGCGGGCCGGCGAGCAGCCCGTCGAGATCGAGGGCCATACCGACGATACGCCTATCAGGACCGCGCAATTCCCTTCGAACTGGGAGCTGTCTGCGGCGCGGGCGGGGAGCGTGGCGAGAGCGCTCGCGGAAGGCGGCGTTGCGCCGGCGCGGCTCGCCGCGATCGGCTACGGCGAATTCCGTCCCGTCGATAGCAATGCCACCGAGGAGGGGCGGGCGCGCAACCGGCGCGTGTCGGTCACCGTCGTGGATCCGGAGCCGGGAGCGGAATCCGGTGCCGAGAGCCGGGGCCGGAGCTTCCCGTCCATGGAGTTTCCCGTCACGGGCCGCTAGGCCGATCCTGCCCTTCAGGCTATCGCCCGTGCCAGCCGTCCCGTGCCGGAGTGCGCGCGGCCATCCGACGAATAGACCTGCGCCCCCGAGTCCGGTCCGCGCAGCACGCTGAGTGCCGCGGCAACCTGCTGCAGGCGCATGTTGAGGAGGATCTCGTTGCGCTGGTTGAGGTCGCGTACCCGCCGTGCGCAGCGCATCAATTCATCGAAGACGCGCCTCGCCGCCGTTCCCGCCCGCGAGCAGCCGAGCTCGGCGCCGGCGCGGCCGCGCGGCAGTCCGGAGCGGGCAAGCGCCGCGTTGCGGGCATCCGCGAGAAGACTGGCCTCACGGGCCAGCTCGGCCTTCCTCGCGGAGATCTCGCGAAGCCGTTCAGCGCCCGGATGGAGCAGCGCCTTGCCTTCGCTCTCAAGGAGGGCTTCGAAATCGCGCCCCGCTGCGAGCTCGCGCGAGAGCGCTTCCAGGAAATCGGCGGGCACCGCCATCGGACTACGAAGACTCGTTCTGGCCGCGCAGCAATTCTCTGACGGTCTCGAGCAGGCGATCTGCGATGACCTCAGGCCGGATCTGCAGCCGGCCTTCCGCGATGGCTTGGCGGATCTCGGCGACTTTCGCGGCGTCGATGCCGTCGCCACTGCGCAATTGGCCTTCGATGGCCTGCAGCTGGGCGCCGAGGCTGCTGACGTGCACGTCCACGCTTTGACTCGCGCCGTCCTTCGCAGGAGCCGGGCCACGAGCGGTGCGGTTGTCGCCGACGACTTCCCCGGTAAGGGGCGAGGTCAGCTTGTTGTCGATCTTCACGTCAGCTCTCCGTTACGGTATCGCTGCCTATTACGGCTCCTTTCGGCCGGAGCTTTAGCTCCGTAAGCTATTGTCCACGCTACGAGTTTGCAGCGCAAGGCGGAGTTCCTGCCCGGCTCACCTGGCTGAGACCGCCTCGACCACCGGTCCGGGGCGGGCCAGGCCGTTTACGACCTGGCCCGAGGCGAGCCTCACCTCGACCACTTGGTCGGCGTGGGCCGCCGTCAGGGCCCGGCCATCGACGGAAACTTCGAAGCTCTTTCCGCGTGCGACCACCCTCACGGTCTGGCCTTGCTGGATGAGCAGCGGCGCCCGCAGCATGTCCTTGCGCAAGGCCTGGCCGGCGGCGACGCTCACTGCGGCCGTCCGGCCGATCGCGGCCTCAGGCGCCGCGATCACGCCCGCGGGAAGCTCGGCCAGATCGCCGCGCCTTACGATCAGATCCTCGGCGGCCAACGTCTGCCCCGGTGAGACGGGCCGAGCGGTGACGACGAAGTTGTCGACCACGCGGATGGTGACCGGCACGTAGATCAGCCAGGAGGGCGCAGCGCAACGAACGCCCACGCTTGATTTTCCCCACAGGCGCGTGCCGGGGGCCGTGAACGCCTGCAGCGCGGGGCAGGCCGCGAGACTCAGGCGCGGATCGAGAGACCCCAAGACGTAGCTCACCGTGCCGGGCAGGCCGCGCATTTCTCGCGAAAGATGATCCTCGACCGCCTGGCGGACGACGGACATGTTCTGGCGCTCGCCGCGCGGCTCCGCGGCGGCGCCGGAGGGTAAGGCGAACGCGAGCAGGCCTGCGGACACGACAGCGAGCGCCGCCGCTATGCGGCGCAGGGCACGAGGGCGAAGCGCGGGCGGATTGGAGGACATGGATAGGGGCTGAAAGGGATTTACGGACATCATGAAACCACCGATCGAGCCGGAGCGATCAGGCGAATTGACGCCCCTTCCCGGCGCTAATTGCCGGTTTGCCCTGCGTGATGCGGGCATACGATTCGCCCACGCCATACCAGACAGGGGCGGATTGCCTCCGCTCCGGGAAGGACAGGAATGATCACCAGGCTCGACGACGCATTCAGGTTTCACGAGGTCGCGCTCAACCTGCGCTCGGAACGTCAGCAGGTTCTCGCCTCGAACATCGCCAACGCCAGCACGCCGAACTACAAGGCGCGCGACATCGATTTCGCTCCGGCCCTTCAGCAGGCGCTGGCCGGGCGCGGCGCGGGCGGGGTGCTCCTCGCCACGACGGCCGCCGCTCACCTGCGCGGCGACGCGACCGGGAGTCCTGACTCCCCGTCCCTGCAATACCGGACGCCGGCGCAGGGCAGCATCGACGGAAACACCGTGGAGATGGATGCGGAGCGGGCGCAGTTCGTGCAGAACTCGGTGCATATCGAGACCGGGCTCACGGTGCTCAGCATGCAGATCAAGCAGATGCTTTCCGCCATCCAGGGGTGAGACCATGTCTTCATTCAAGATCTTCGAAATCGCAGGCAGCGCGCTGACAGCGCAATCGCAGCGGCTCAACGTCGTCGCCAGCAATCTCGCCAATGCGGACAGCGCCACCGGCTCGGACGGGGCTGCCTACCAGGCGAAACAGGTGGTGTTCGAGGCGACGCCGGCCGACCGGGGCCGCGCGAGCGGCGTGCGCGTCAGCACCGTGATCACCGACCCCTCGCCGATGCGACGCGTCTACGAACCCAAGCATCCCATGGCCGACAGCGACGGCTACGTAAGTATGCCGAACGTCAACGTCGTCGAGGAAATGGTCAACATGATCGACGCCTCGCGCGCCTACCAGAACAGCATCGAGGTCATGAACACCGCGAAGTCGCTGATGCTGCGGGCGCTGACGCTCGGTCAGTGACGCCGCAAGAAAAGGAGACCAGATCGTGAGCCAAGTGCAAGCCCTTACCTCCGGTGCCGCCGTTTCCCCTTCGAGCGGCGTGGCGCCAACCTCAGCCGACGAGCTCCAGCAGCGATTCCTGACGCTGCTCGTCACGCAGATGCAGAACCAGGATCCGCTGAATCCTCTCGACAACTCGCAGGTCACCACGCAGCTGGCCCAGCTCAGCACGGTTTCCGGCATCGGCCAGCTGAACACGACCATGCAGTCGCTCGCCGCGAGCTTCTCGGCGACGCAAACGCTTCAGGCCGCCGGGCTCATCGGCCGCAGCGTGATGGTGGCGGGCACCCAGCTCGACCTTTCGAGCGGCCAGGGCGTGTTCGGCGTGCAGCTCGCCCAACCGGTCGATTCGCTCAAGGTCACGATTTTCGACTCCGCCGGCAATGTCGTGGATGTCGCGGACGCAGGCCCGCAGCAGGCGGGCATTGTGGCGCTGCACTGGGACGGCACCACCGCGTCGGGCGGCACGGCTGCGGACGGCAGGTACCGTTTCGCGGTCAGCGCGGTTTCCGGAGGCAAGCCGGTGGCCGCGGCCGGCGCGGTCACGCTGTCGGTGAAGCAGGTGAGCAGCGTCAGCGCCGGCGCGAGCGGAGCGCAACTGAACCTGGGCGATGGAAGCAGCGCGTCGCTCTCGGATATCAAGCAGATCATCTGAACGGAGAACGCAATGAGCTTTGAACAGGGTTTGAGCGGTTTGAACGCCGCGAGCGCGGGACTCGACGTCGCCGGCAACAATATCGCCAACGCCAGCACCGTCGGTTTCAAGAGCGCGCGGCCGGAGTTCGCCGATGTCTTCGCCAATTCCCTCATCGGCTCGAGCACCAATGCGGTCGGAATAGGAACGCAGCTCGCGGCGGTCACGACCCAGCTCACGCAGGGCAATGTCAGCGTGACCAACAATCCCTTCGACCTCGCGATCAACGGCGGCGGCTTCTTCCGCATGAGCGAGAACGGCCTCATCAGCTATACCCGCAACGGCCAGTTCGGCCTGGACAAGAACGGATTCATGGTCGACAACGGCGGGCGCAGGCTCACCGGGTTTGCGGCCGATGCTCTGGGCAACATCGTGCCGTCCGCTCCGGTCGATATCCAGCTCTCGACCAGCGACATCGCGGCGAGCGCCACGACGCAGTCGGCGCTCATCGCCAACTTCGATTCGCGCTCGTCGCCTCCGGTCACCGCGATCTTCGATCCGCTGGACGCGACCTCGTTCAACAGCTCGACGGCGTTCACGGTTTTCGACACCCTCGGCAATCCGCACGTGCTGTCGCTGTATTTCGTGAAGACCGCGGCGCCGGGGCAATGGACGCTGCACGCGACCGTCGACGGCACGGCCGAGACGCGCACCACGCTCAGCTCGAACAACATCCAGTTCGACGCCTTCGGCGCGCTCACGGCGCCGGCGGTTCCGATCAACGTGAGCGTCGATCTGAATCAGATCGCGGTCGATCTGGGCACGGTCAACAGCGCCAACTCGCCGCTTCCCTTCACGCTCGATTTCAGCGGAACGACTCAGTTCGGCAGCCCGTTCGGGGTCACCACGATCACGCAGGACGGATTCTCCTCGGGACGCCTGAGCGGCGTTTCGATCGGCGCTGACGGGATCATCCAGGGCCGCTACAGCAACGGCCAGGCGCGGAATCTCGCGCAGGTCGTGCTCGCCACCTTCGTCAACGGGCAGGGCCTGAAGCCGCTCGGCCACAATCAGTACGCCGAGACCCCGGACTCGGGCGCGGCGCTGGTCGGGGCGCCGTCCACCGGCAGCCTCGGCGCGCTTCAGTCCGCTGCGGTCGAGGAATCGAACGTCGACCTCACCGCGGAACTCATCAACCTGATCACGCTGCAACGCGTCTACCAGGCGAACGCCCAGACCATCAAGACGCAGGACGCGGTCCTGCAGACGCTGGTGAACCTGCGCTG
Source organism: Burkholderiales bacterium (assembly GCA_035519135.1). GTDB lineage: Bacteria > Pseudomonadota > Gammaproteobacteria > Burkholderiales > SG8-39 > VBDM01. The sequence continues at coordinate 150,616 of DATIWX010000130.1, forward strand.
ACGCGGCAGGTCGCGCGGCGGCGATACGGAGAGAGAACCATGGATAGAATGATCTACCTGGCAATGAGCGGCGCGAAGAACCTGCTCGATCGCCTCGCGGTGACCTCGAACAATCTCGCCAACGCCTCGACCGCCGGGTTCCGCGCCGAGACGCAGAGCTTCCGGGCGGTGCATGTCCAGAGCGATACGCTGCCGACCCGCACCTTCGCGCTCGAAGCCACCACCGGCGCGGACCTTACGCCCGGGCCCCTGATGGCGACCGGGCGGGCGCTGGACGTCGCTGTCGAAGGCAAGGGATGGATCGCGGTGCAGCTCGCGGACGGCTCGGAAGCCTACACGCGCAACGGCAGCCTCCAGATCGACGAGAACGGCGTGCTGCAGACACGCAACGGCTTCAACGTGTCGGGCGGCGGCGGCCCGATCTCCATACCGGCGAACACGGAGGTCACGATAGGGGGCGACGGCACGGTCACGTCCGTGCCGACGAGCAACTTCCTGAACCAGACTACGCCCATCGGGCGCATCAAGCTGGTGAACCCCGACGAAGCGGACCTGGAGCGTGGAGCGGACGGCCTGTTCCGCCTGCGCGGCGGCGGGGAGGCCGAGGTCGATGCGCGCGTCAAGCTTTCGGCGAAATACCTGGAAGGCAGCAACGTCAACCCGAGCGAGGCGCTGGTCGAAATGATCGCGATAGCGCGCCAGTTCGATACGCAGATGAAGCTGATGCAGAGCGCCGACAGCAATGCACAGCAGGCGACCAAGCTCTACTCGATGAGCTGAGGCCAGGAACACTCTTTCGGAGTCATCAATGGTTCGAGCTCTGTGGATTTCCAAGACCGGTCTGGACGCGCAGCAGATCCAGCTGGACGTCATCGCCAACAATCTGGCCAACGTCAGTACCACCGGCTTCAAGCGCGCACGCCCCGTGTTCGAAGACCTGTTGTACCAGACGGTGCGCCAGGCCGGCGCCCAGTCGTCGCAGACGACGATCATCCCGGGCGGGCTGCAGATGGGCACGGGCGTGCGGCCGGTGGCGACCGAGCGCATCCTCACGCAGGGCAACCTGACCCAGACCGGAAACACATTCGACGTCGCGATCCAGGGAGACGGCTTTCTGCAGGTGGCCCTGCCCGACGGCACGGTGGGCTACACCCGCGCCGGCAACCTGCAGGTCGACAACACCGGCCAGCTGGTGACCCCGAACGGGTTCCCGATTCAGCCCGCGATCACGATCCCCTCTAACACCCTGAACGTAACCATCGGCCAGGATGGCGTGGTGAGCGTTACGCGGTCCGGGCAGGCGGGCGCGACGCAGATCGGCACCGTCCAGCTGGCCAACTTCATCAATCCCGGCGGGCTGCAATCGTTCGGCAACAACCTGTATCTCGAGACCACGGCCTCCGGCTCGCCCACGGTGGGTACGCCCGGGATCAACGGGCTCGGTCTCCTCAACCAGGGCTATCTCGAAACCTCGAACGTCAACGTGGTCGAGGAGCTGGTGCTGATGATCCAGACGCAGCGCGCGTTCGAGATCAACTCCCGCGCGATCCAGAGTGCCGATGCGATGCTCGGACGCCTGAGCCAGCTGTGAACGCGCCGCGCATGAACCAAAACCTCAAAGGTCTGCTTGTATTCGCGGCAATGCTTCCGGGCTGCATGACCTTGCCGCCGCCTCCGCCGATCGTCCATCAGCCGATGAGCGTACGGCCGGTCCCCTCGGATCCGTCGGCCGATACCGGCGGCGCGATCTTTCAGCAGCAGCTCTACCGCCCGCTGTTCGAGGACGTGCGCGCCCGCCACATCGGCGACACTTTGAGCATCGTGATCAACGAGAAAACCGCCGCGACCAAGAGCGGCTCGAGCAAATTGGCGAAGACGGGCGATCTTACGGCCGGCGTCGGCCTGATGAACAAGGTCCCGGGAAAGTCGCTCTCGGGTCTGGCCGTCAACGGAAGCTCCGACAGCGCTTTCGCCGGCTCGGGCGACGCCGCCTCGGCGAACGATTTCACCGGCACCATAGGCGTCACCGTCACCGACGTTCTGGCGAACGGCAACATGCTGGTGAGCGGCGAGAAGCAGATCGCCATGACCCAGGGCACCGAGTACATTCGCTTCTCCGGCGTCGTGAATCCGCGCAGCATTTCCTTCTCCAACACCGTGACCTCCGACCAGGTAGCCGATGCGCGCATCGAGTACAAGGCCAACGGCTACCTCGACGAGGCGATGGTGATGGGCTGGCTGCACCGCTTCTTCCTCACGATTCTGCCGTTCTGAGGGTCCGGACATGAAGCGATTGTTCCTGAGCTGTGCCCTGGTTCTGCTGCTCTGCGTCGCGGACGCGCGCGCGGAGCGCATCAAGGATCTCGCCTCTATCGAGGGCGCGCGCTCCAACCAGCTGGCCGGCTACGGGCTCGTCGTCGGGCTGGACAACAGCGGCGATCAGACGACCCAGACGCCGTTCACCGTGCAGGCCGTCCTCAACATGCTCGCCCAGCTCGGTGCGAATCTTCCGGCCGACCGGATCAGCAACATCCAGCTGAAGAACGTCGCCGCGGTGATGGTGACCGCGGTGCTGCCGCCGTTCGCGGCCGTGGGGCAATCGATCGACGTGACGGTCTCCTCGATCGGCAACGCCAAGAGCCTGCGCGGAGGGACGCTGCTGCTCGCGCCGCTGAAAGGCGCCGACGGCCAGATCTATGCGATGGCGCAGGGCAACGTCGCGGTCGGCGGGGCGGGAGCCGCAGCGAGCGGCAGCAAGGTCCAGGTGAACCACTTGAGCGCAGGGCGCGTTCCGGGCGGCGCCACCGTCGAGCGGGCGGTTCCGACGCGGATCGGGCAAGGCGAAACGGTACGCGTGGAGATGAACGCCAGCGACTTCGGCACCGTCGGCAGAGTGGTCGACGCGATCAACACCCGCTTCGGTGCAGGGACCGCGAGCGCGGTGGACGGACGCGTCGTGCGTGTCAATGCGCCCCCGGAGGCGGGGCAGCGCGTCGCCTTCCTGGGAGAGCTGGAAGCACTCGAAGTCACGCCGGCGGCCGGCGCGGCGCGCGTGATCGTAAACTCGCGCACCGGCTCGGTCGTAATGAATCAGGCGATTCGCGTGGATACCTGCGCCGTGGCGCACGGCAACCTGTCGGTGGTGATCCGCACCGAGCCCCTGATCAGCCAGCCCAACCCGTTCGGCCTCGGGCAGACGGTGGTGGTGCCACGCTCGGAGGTCACGCTCAAGCAGGAACCCGGCGCCCTCATGCTCATGCCGCGCGGCGCATCGCTCGACGAGATCGTGAACGCGCTGAACTCGGTCGGGGCGACGCCGCTCGACTTGATCTCGATCCTGCAGGCGATGAAGGCCGCCGGCGCGTTGCGCGCAGAGCTCGAAGTCATCTGAGGCGGCGCAATGGACAGGTTCGGCGCCATTCCCTCGCTTTCGATCGACGCCGCGGGGCTCGATTCGATTCGCGCCCAGGCCGGACGCGATCCCCAGGGCGCGATCAGGGCCGCCGCGCAGCAGTTCGAGGCGCTGCTCATGGGCATGGTGCTGAAGAGCATGCGCGGCTCGCTGTCGCAGAACACGCCCTTCGACAGCGAGCAGACCCGCATGTTTCAGTCGATGCTCGATCAGCAGTTCGCGCAGGTGCTGTCCACGCGCGGCACCGGGCTTGCGGATCTCCTCGTTCGGCAGTTGAGCCCGGACAAGCCGGCGCCGCCAAAGTCCGGAGGGTCGGTGAGCGCGGGCGCGGATTCGGAGTTCGTCGATCGCATGTGGCCGCATGCGCTGCGGGCAAGCCGCGAAACCGGAGTGCCGGCTCAGTTCATTCTCGGCCAGGCGGTGCTGGAGAGCGGCTGGGGCCGCTCGGAGCCGCGTGGGCAGGACGGCGCTCCCAGCCACAACCTTTTCGGCATCAAGGCGGGCAGCTCGTGGTCGGGACCGACGGTGCGGGCAGCGACGACCGAGTACGTGAACGGCGAGCCGCGGGCGACGGTTGCGGAATTCCGCGCCTACCCGTCCTACGGCGAGGCGTTCCTCGACTATGCCCGCACCCTGAAATCGCAGCCCCGCTATGCCTCGGCGCTGGCCGAGGGGAACGATGCCGCGGCCTTCGCGCGCGGGCTGCAGCAGGGGGGCTACGCCACCGATCCCATGTACGCCGACAAGCTCCTGCGCGTCATCAACAGCGCGGCGCTCCGGACGGGGCTCAAGGGCGAGACCGCCTAGCGGGGCCGGGCGTGAAATTTTCACTGTGCTTCCGGTACCTTAGGGTCAAGTTTGCCGGCCGTAGGCCGATATACGCAGCATGACCACCAGCCTCTTCGGGATCGGTGTCAGCGGTCTGCAGGCGGCGCAGCTGCAGCTGACGACGACCAGCCACAACGTCGCCAATGCGAGCACACCCGGGTACAGCCGCCAGACGGTCATCCAGACCACGCAGGTGCCCCAGCTGACCGGCGCGGGCTTTGTCGGGCAGGGAACGCTGGTCGAGTCGATCCAGCGCGCGTTCAACCAGTTTCTCAACCAGCAGGTGGTGAGCGGCGAGTCGCAGAGCGCTTCGCTCGACACGTTCACCGCCCAGATCGGCCAGATCAACAACCTGCTCGCCGACCAGAGCGCGGGCCTGAGTCCCGCCCTCCAGGATTTCTTCGACGGCGTGCACAACCTCGCCAACGACCCGGGGACCTCGGCCACGCGCCAGGCCTTGCTCGGCGCGGCCAGCGGATTGATCGACCGCTTCCAGCTGCTGGACCAGAGGCTCGGCGAGCTCGCATCGGGGGTGAACACCCAGATCGCCTCTACGGTGACCCAGATCAATTCGCTAGCGCAGCAGATCGCCAACGCCAACCAGAAGATCTCCCTCGCCGAAGCGTCCAACAGCCAGCCGGCGAACGACCTTCGCGACCAGCGTGACCAGCTGGTGCTGCAGCTCAACCAGCTGATCGGCGCGAGCGTGGTGCAGCAGGGCAACACCTACAACGTCTTTATCGGCAACGGCGTGCCGATCGTGCTCGGGGCCACCACCCAGACGATCGGCACCGTCACCTCGACGACCGATCCGTCGCGCCAGGAGATCGGGGTCGTCACCTCGAGCGGCACGGTCGAGATCCAGGAATCCACGCTGCAAGGCGGCTCGCTCGGGGGCCTGCTTGCGTTTCGCAGCCAGTCTCTGGGGCCGACGCAGAACGCGGTCGGACGCATCGCCATTGTGCTGGGCACGACCTTCAACGCGCAGCATGTTCTCGGGCAGGACCTGGGCGGGGCGCTGGGAGGCAACTTCTTCAACGTTCCGGGAGCGTCGGTCACAGGCAACTCGACCAATCTGGGCAACGCGCAGCTCGGTGCGGCCTTCAGCAACGTCGGCGCGCTGACGACCAGCGACTACCTGATCGGCTTCGACGGCGCCAACTACACCGTCACGCGCCTGACCGACGGAACACAGCAGGTGTTCGCGGCTTTGCCGGCGACGGTGGACGGCGTGACCCTCAGCCTCGTCTCGGGCGCGCCTGCCGCGGGCGACCGCTTCGTTCTCCGTCCGACGGTCAACGGCGCCTCCGGGCTTACGCTCGCGATCACCGACCCGGCGCGTATCGCCGCGGCGGCGCCTATCCGCACCAACGCCGCCACCTCGAACACGGGCCGCGCGACCGTCAGCGCCGGCTCGGTGAATCCGCCGCCTCCGCCCAACGCGAACCTGCAGCAGACGGTGACGATCACCTTCACGTCGGCCAACAGCTTCGACGTCACCGGAACCGGCGCCGGCCTTCCGGCGGCCGGCGTCGCCTATACCTCGGGCGGCAACATCTCGTTCAACGGGTGGACCGTGCAGATCAGCGGCACGCCCGCCGCGGGTGACACGTTCACGGTGTCCTCGAATCTGAACGCCACCACGGACAACCGCAACGCGCTCCTGCTCGCCGCGCTGCAGACCCAGAACGTGGTCGCGAACGGGACCCAGACCCTGCAGGGCGCGTACGGAACGCTGGTGAGCCAGGTTGGGGACGATACGCGGCAGGCTCAGATCGCCTCGGACGCGCAGGATGCGTTCCTGCAGCAGGCGAAGCAAGCACAGCAGTCTTTCTCAGGCGTGAATCTCGACGAGGAAGCCGCCAACCTGGTGCGCTATCAGCAGGCGTATCAGGCTTCGGCCAAGGTCATTCAGGTCGGGTCGACGCTTTTCCAGGATCTTCTCGACGCCATCCAATAGGGCCACCATGCGCATCAGCACAACGACGATCTTCGACCTGGGCGTAGCCGGGCTGCAGCGCAACCAGGCCAACGCGGTGAAGACCCAGCAGCAGCTTTCCACCGGCCGCAGGATCCTCACGCCGGCGGACGATCCGATCGCCTCGGCGCAGGCTTTGCAGGTCTCGCAGGCCGACGGCGTCAACACCCAGCTCGGAGTCAATCGCAGCCAGGCACAGTCCCAGCTCCAGGTATCGGAGGCCTCGCTCAAGCAGGTGGGCGACCTGATCCAGAGCATCCGCGAGCGCGCGGTGGCCGCCGGCGACGGCGCGCTCAGCGGCTCGGACCTGAAGAGCATCGCGGCGGACGTGAGCGCCATGTACGAGGAGCTGATCGGGGTCGGCAACGCCACCGACGGCGGGGGCAACTACCTGTTCTCCGGCTTTCAGGGGTCGACGCAGCCGTTCGTGCGCAACGCCGCGGGAACGGTGCAGTTCGTCGGCGACGACGGCCAGCGCCTGGCGCAGGTCGGCGCCTCGCGCCAGGTCGCCTCGAACGTATCCGGGGCCGACGTCTTCGAGCGCATGCGCACCGGCAACGGCACGTTTACCTGGGCCGCCGCGGGGGCAAACACGGGCTCGGGCATCATCGGGCCGGGTACGGTCGTCAACCCGGCCCTGGTGACCGGCCACAACTACCAGATCACGTTCACCGTGGCCGCGGGCGCGACCACCTACGACGTCGTGGACACGACCACCGCGACTCCGGTGCTCGCCGCACAGCCCTACGCGGCACCGTCGACGGCGATCGCTTTCGACGGCATCAGCGTGAACATCGAGGGGAGCCCGGCCAACGGCGACAGCTTCAGCGTATCCCCGAGCACCAGCCAGAGCATCTTCACCACGGTCCAGAATCTGGTCACGGCGCTCAACGGCAACGGCGGAACGCCGCTCGCCAACAATCTCGGGATCGCGCTCACGAACCTCGACCAGGCGCTCGACCAGGTGCTGGGCCAGCGCGCGCTGATCGGCTCGCATCTCAAGGAGATCGACGCGCTCAACTCGGCCGGGGACGATCTGGGTCTGCAATACAAGAGCCAGATCTCGAAGCTTCAGGATGTGGACTACGCCAAGGCGATCAGCGACCTGAACCTTGAGCAGACCAACCTGGAAGCGGCGCGGCAGTCCTTCCTGAAGATCACCCAGACCACTCTGTTCGACTACCTGCGCTAGCGCAGGGCCGGCGCCGCGAGGGGCTCGAGCATCATGCGCAGGCCCTCGTCGAAAGCCTGAACCAGCACCGGTCCGAGCGCCGGCAGCGAAACGCCGAGCACCAGCCAGCCGACCAGGATCGTCACGGGGAAGCCGACCGCGAAAAGATTGAGCTGGGGCGCGGCGCGCGTGAGGATGCCGAGCGCGACGTTGGTGATCAGCAGCGCCACGACCACGGGCAGCGCGAGCATCAGCCCCGAGACGAAGATCTTGCCGCCCCATTGCGCCATGGTCATCCAGGCCTCGCCGCCCGGGAGCGCAGCCCCGATCGGCACCACGCGGAAGCTCTCGCCGAGCACCGACAGCATCATGAGGTGGCCGTTGATCGAGAGAAACACGAGCGAGGCGAGCAGGCCCAGGAACTGGGCGATCACCGGGGTGTGCGCGGCGTGCAGGGGATCGAAGAAGGTGGCGAATCCCAGGCCCATCTGCAGCCCGACCAGCTCGCCCGCCACGTCCACCATGGTGAATACCATGCGCATCGCCAGGCCCATCACGGCGCCGATGACGATCTGCTGAACGAGTATTCCCATCCCCTCGGTGGACCAGGGCTCGACCTCCGGAAGCGCGCCCGCGAGAGGCGCGGCGGCGAGGGAGACCCCGAGCGCGAGCAGCACCTTGACGCGCGTCGGGACCCCGATGTTGCCGAGAATGGGTGCCGTCGTCACCAGCGCCGCAACCCGGGCGAGCGGCCAGATGAACCCCGCCAGGAAGGCGGAGAGCTGCGCGTAGGTGAAGCTGATCACGGCTGCGTCGCGGCCTCAGCCGATCATCAGCGGCAGGTTCTCGAGCAGGCGGCGCATGTAGTCGAGCAGGATCTGCAGCATCCAGGGTCCCGCCACCACCAGGGCCGCGAGCATGGCGAGCAGCTTGGGAATGAACGACAGTGTCATCTCGTTGATCTGAGTGGCCGCCTGGAACACGCTGACGAGCAGGCCGACCGCGAGCCCGGCGAGCAGCACCGGGGCGGCGACCAGTATGGTGACTTCCAGGGCCTGCTGGCCCAGCGTCATGACGCTTTCGGGGGTCATGGCACGAAGCTCTGTGCCAGCGAGCCGATCAGGAGATGCCATCCGTCGACCAGTACGAACAGCATCAGCTTGAACGGCAGCGAGATGATGACCGGCGACAGCATCATCATGCCCATCGACATCAGCACGCTCGACACCACCATGTCGATGATCAGGAAGGGAATGAAGATGAGGAACGCGATCTGGAAAGCGGTTTTCAGCTCACTCGTCACGAAGGCGGGCATCAGGACCCTCAGCGGCACCTGATCGGCTTCGGCGACAGGCTCGGTCCTCGACAGTCGCATGAACAGGGCGAGATCGCTTTCCCGGGTCTGCTTCAGCATGAACTGCTTCACCGGCACGCTGCCGCGCTCGAGAGCCTGCGTCGTGCTGATCTTGTTTTCGGAGAAGGGCACGTAGGCCTCGTCGTGGATGCGGTCGAACACCGGGGCCATCACGAAGAAAGTCAGGAACAGCGCCAGGCCGAGGAGCACCTGATTGGGCGGGGCGGTGGGCGTGCCCAGCGCCTGCCTGAGGAGCGAGAGGACGATGATGATGCGCGTGAAGCCGGTCATCATCAGGAACATGGCGGGGAGCAGCGTGAGCGAGGTGAGCAGCAGCAGCGTCTGCACGCTGAGCGAATAGGTCTGGGCCCCGCCCGGACCCTGGCTCGCCGTGATCACGTTCAATCCGCCGACCTGGGCGCAGGCCGTGCCCGCGAAGAGCAGGGCGACGACACCGAGCGCCGCGGCGCGGAATCGGGAATCAAGCACGATGGGAATCCTTCACCGCGCGCTTGAGCCACTGTGCGAAGCTGTGCGGAACCGGAGCCGCCGGGGCGCGGGGCGCGCCTTCCGGCCGCGCCATGGCGTGCAGCGGGCTGACCCGCCCTGGCGCGACGCCCAGCACCAGCCAGGTGTTCTCGACCTCGACCACGACAACGCGCTCGCGCTGCCCGACGGCCGCGCCGCCGCGAACCTTGACCAGGCCGTCGGACTGACCCGGCGTCACGCCCAGCCTGCGCGCCAGCCAGGCGGCGCCCACCACCATCGCGAGCACCACGCCCAGTCCGAGCGACACCTGCAGCAGGCTGCCCAATCCGGGGCTCGAGGCGGCGTCCGCCGCCATGGCGCAGACCGGCGCCGCGCCGAGCGCGAGCGCCGCAAGGACGCGGCTCACCATCGCTTGAGCCTCCTCATGCGCTCCGACGGGGTGATGATGTCGGTCAGCCGGATGCCGAACTTGTCGTTGACTACCACCACCTCGCCCTGGGCGATCAGGCAGCCGTTCACCAGCACGTCCATCGGCTCGCCCGCAAGGCCGTCGAGTTCCACCACCGAGCCCTGCGCAAGCTGCAACAGGCTGCGGATCGCGATCTTGGTGCGGCCGAGCTCCACAGTGAGCTGGACAGGGATGTCCAGGATCATGTCGATCTCGTTGTGCCCTTCGGACTCCCGTTTCTGATCCGCGAGTTGCCCGAACAGGGGCACGGGATTCGGTCCCGCTCCCGCGGCCTGCTGCTCGGCCATCGCCGCGGACCAGTCGTCCCCGGTAACCGCTTTCTCCACCTTGGCTTCAGACATCGAATTCTCCTTTGCTCGCGTGTTCGGCGTTCGGAAACTATGCGTGCTCGGCCGTCTTCGGAGACGGCAGCAAAGGCGGCGGATCGTCCGCCGCCGCGTGATTGATAAGGCGCAGCACCTGGAGCGCGTACTGGCCGTTGAAGGCGCCGTACTTGCATTCCATGACCGGGACGCCGTCGATGTCCCCGACGACGGCTTCCGGAATGTCGACGTTGATCACGTCGCCGGTCTTGAGCGCGAGCACCTGCTCGAGCGTGAGCGTCGAATGGCACAGATTGGCGACGAGCTGCACTTCCGCGGACTGAACCTGTTTGGAGAGCATGCGCAGCCAGCGCCGGTCGAGCTCCATCTGCTCGCCCTGCACGCTGCTGAACAAGGTGTCGCGTATCGGCTCGAGCATTGCGTAGGGCATGCACAGGTGGATCGCGCCGGTGGCGTCGCTGCCGAAGTCGATGGTGAACGTGGTCGTGACCACCACTTCGTTCGGGGTGGCGATGTTGGCGAACTGCGTATTCATTTCGGCGCGCACGAATTCGAATTTCAGCGGATGAACCGGCGCCCAGGATTTCTCCAAGTTCTCGAAGACGACCTCCAGCAGCCGCTGGATGATCCGCTGCTCGGTGGGGGTGAATTCGCGGCCTTCGATCCTGGCATGGAAGCGCCCGTCGCCGCCGAAGAGGCTGTCGATGATCAGGAAGACCAGGGTTGGCTCGAAGATCAGCAGGGCGCTGCCCCGCAGGGGCTTGACGTGCATGACGTTGAGGTTGGTCGGGACAACCAGGTTGCGGATGAACTCGCTGTACTTCTGGGTACGCACCGGGCTCACCGCGATTTCGGCCGTGCGCCGCATGAAATTGAACAAGCCGATGCGCATCAGCCTCGCGAAGCGCTCGTTGATGATCTCGAACGTGGGCATTCGCCCGCGAACGATGCGCTCCTGCTTGGCGAGGTTGTAGGGACGGGGCGCCTTCGGGTCGGTCGCGCCGGCTTTCTCCTCCTCGGCCTCGCCGGTGACGCCGCGCAGCAGCGCGTCGACTTCGTCCTGGGTCAGGAATTCCTTCGCCATGGCTACTGGATGATGAAATTGGTGAACAGCACGCTGAGCACGGGTCCGTCCGGCGCGGGCTCCTGAGCGGGCGCGGCGGGCGGCGCGGCGTCGCCGCCGGCCTTACCCTCGGACGGCGCCGCGGTTTCAGGCGCCTTCGCCGCGGGTGCCGCAGCTCCGGGGTTGAGAATCTGATTCACCTGCGCGGCGATCTGGTTGGCGAGCGCCTGTTTGCCTTCCACGGATGTCAGCTCGGAGGCGCGCTTGCTCGAAAGCAGCAACAGAAGGCGGCTGCGCACCTCGGGCATCTGCTGCTTGATCGCCTGTTCGACGGCCGGATCGCCGACCTTGAGAGACAGCGTGGTCTGGAGGTAGCGGTCGCCCGACTCCGGTTGCAGATTGACCGTGAAGGTCTCCAGCGGCACGAAGATCACCTGCTTGGGTTTTTCGATCTTCGCCTTGGGAGGAGCGGCGGCCGCCTCGGCCGGGCTCTTCGGCCTGGCGAGGTACCAGGCGGTGCCGCCGGCCGCGGCCAGAACCAGCGTCGTCGCAGCCGCGATGATCGCGATCAGCTTGCGCCGCGTGGGCTTGACCGCGGGGAACGGCTGCGCGGGCTGGGCTTCCGGCTTCTTGTCCTTGGTCTCGGGCTTGGGTACGGGCTTGGGGGCGGCCATGCTCATCTACCTCGCATATAGGATCACGTTCACCGCTGCCTAGGCGAAGGTATCGACCAGGCCGACGCCGGCGCGAGCCGGAGAAGCCGCAGTCGCGCCCTCGACGCGCTCGCCGCTGTCCGCGGACGCGTCGCGCTCCGACCGGGATCCGCCGGGATCGCCGGGTTGCCGGAACGACTCGGCGCTCACCGTGGTCTGGCCGAGCGTGATGCCGCTTCCGGCAAGCATGTCGCGCAACTGCGGCATCGCTGCTTCGATCGCCTCGCGCACCGCGCCGTGCGGAGAGGCGAACGCCACGTTCGCCTGCCCGCCGTCCCCGGCGCCGAGCGTGAGCTTGATCTCCAGCGGTCCGAGCTCGGGCGGATTGAGCCGGATCTCGGCGGTGCTGTGTTCGCTGTTGGCCATCCACACCAGGGTCTTTCCCAGATCGGCGTTCCATTCCTGGGCACGCAGCGGCGTACGGATCTCCGCGGCTGCAGCCGGCAGATGCGGCTGCTGCGCGGCGTGGGCTGCGAGCGGCAGGACGGGAGCGGCGTTCGCAGCGTCCGTGGCAGGGGTTTCGCCCGCGCCGTGCACCGGGTCCGCCGGAACCGGAATCAGAGGCTGCGCGTGCGCAGCCGGCTCTGCGGCGCGCACCAGCACCTCGGCCTGAATCCCGCGGCCAGGCGCCTGCGCGGCATCGGCCGCGCCCGCGGGTGCCCGCAATGTCTTCTTCGCCGGCTCCATGGCGCTCGACGGGATCGCGCCGATCTCCGCGTCCGTATTCGCGGTGGCCGTGGCAGCCGGAGCGAGCGGCGGCGAAACGGGCAGACCGATGACGGTAAGAAAGAGCGCGACGGGATCGGGCGGGTCGGACTCCGGCGACTCGCCCTTGTGCCGCGGCGCCGCCGACGCGGCCTCGCCCGCCTCCAGCGCGGGGTCGGGAGCGGAAGGCGCCACGACGCCGAGGCCCGCTGCGAGAATCTGGGAGAAGGCGTCGCCCGCTGCGTCCGCGGCGGAGGGCTGCGCGCCGGGGGCAGGGGATGCGGCGGGCTGCGGGACGCCCGTGGGCTGCGGCAGAGTGGGGATCGGCAGGTCCATGGCGGGTCTAGTGCTTGCGGGCGGTGTGGGCGAATTCATCGTGCTCGCGCTGCTCGCGCTTGCGCTCGGTGACGCGCTCGGCCTGCTGCCGCCGCTGGTCGAGCGCGTCGAAGGATTTCAGGCGGCGGCTCGCCGCGTGCCACAGCGTGCGGTGCTCCTCGACGGCGACATGCTGCCGCGCGACGACCTGGTGCTGCTGCTCGATGGCGTCGTCGAGCTTGTGCAGGAACGCGTGGTAATTGCTCCACGCGCTGCGGTCCAGGCCCTTTCGCGCCGCATCGTCGAAACGCAGCATGTACTCCTTGCGGTACTCGAGCAGCAGGCGCAGCTTGCCGAGCTCTTCCTCCTCGTGGGAGCGCGACACGCCCAGGGAGCGTGCTGCGACGTCGCTCTTGGAGCGCGCCAGCTCGATCAATTGCTGCAGAGTCTTCTTGGGGGGCATGTGGACGTCTCCGGGAATCAGTCGGCCTGCGCGGACGCCGTCGAGAACAGGGACAGCAGGTCTGCGACACTCGCGCCGTGCTCGGCGCGCTGGTGCATGTCCTGGCGAAGAAAAGCCTGAAGGCGCGGAAACATCTCGATGGCGCGATCGACCGCCGGATCGCTCCCCGCCACGTAGGCGCCCACGCTGATCAGGTCGCGGTTGCGCTGGTAGAGCGCGTAGGTCGAGCGGAACTGGCGCACGGCTTCCATCTGCGCCGGCTTGAGCAGCGCGCCGAGGACGCGGCTGATCGATCCCTCGAGGTCGATCGCCGGGTAGTGGCCGGCGTCGGCGAGCTGGCGCGACAGTACCACCTGTCCGTCGAGAATCGCGCGGGCGGCGTCGGCGACGGGATCCTGCTGATCGTCGCCTTCCATCAGAACGGTATAGAAGGCGGTGATCGACCCGAGGCCGTTCAGGCCGTTGCCGGCGCGCTCGACGAGCTTGGGCAGCCTGGCGAACACCGAGGGCGAGTAGCCGCGCGTTGCGGGCGGCTCGCCGATGGCGAGGGCGATTTCGCGGTGCGCCATGGCGTAGCGGGTCAGCGAGTCCATGATGAGGAGCACATGCTTGCCGCGGTCGCGGAAATACTCCGCCACGGCTGTCGCGTAGGCCGCCCCGTGAATGCGATGCAAGGGTGAAGTGTCCGCGGGCGCGGCGATCACGACCGAGCGGCGCATCCCTTCCTCCCCCAGGATCTGCTCGATGAATTCCTTTACTTCGCGTCCGCGCTCGCCGATCAGGCCGACTATCGTGACGTCCGCGCTGGTGTAGCGCGCCATCATGCCGAGGAGGACGCTCTTGCCGACGCCGCTGCCGGAAAACAGGCCCATGCGTTGCCCGCGTCCCACCGTCAGCAGCCCGTTGATCGCGCGCACTCCGACATCGAGCACGCTGTCGATCGGCGAGCGCTCCAGCGGGTTGATGGGGCGGCTGTACAAGGGCGCGCTTTGCTCGGCATGGAGCGGGCCCTTCTCGTCGAGCGGGTGTCCGTTTCCGTCGAGCACCCTGCCGAGAAGACTCTCTCCCACCGGAATCTGCTTGGCCCGGTCGACCGCGCGCCGGTAGGGGTTGAACGCCGCGCGCAGCCGCGGCAGCGCCGCCGGCAGCTCGGTGGGAAATACCTTGACTCCGGGCGCCAGGCCGTAGGCGTCCTCGGTCGGCATCAGAAACAGCCGGTCGCCGGAGAAGCCCACGACCTCGGCGCTGACGATGTGTCCGTTGGGCAGGGAGATGCTGCAGCCGTGGCCCACCGGCAGCTGCAGGCCGGCCGCTTCCATTACCAGGCCTGCGGCGCGGGTCAGGTGTCCGTTGACGCGAAACGGCGAAGCGATGCCGACGGCTTCGCCGCAGCGTTCCACATAATCCGACCAGCGATGGCGGGCGGGGGCGGCGCTCACGCGGCGTCCTCCTTGGGCTCAGCCTTGGGCTCAGTCTTGAGTTCGTGCGCCTTGCGCACGACCGGGCGGCGGTCCAGCCAGGCGCGATCGCGCCCCAGCGCGGCGACGATACGCTCCCAGCGGGTCGCGTTGGTCGCATCGATCTGGCTCGCGGCGCTCTCGATGCGGCAGCCGCCGGGCTCCAGTCGCTCGTCCTCGACGATTTTCCAGCCAAGCTGGCTCAACTGGTCGCCGATTTCCTCCCGCACCACCTCGACGTCGGCGGGGTGCAGCACGAGCCTCGCGGGTGCGTTGAACAAGGGCAGCTGTTGCATGGCATCGCGCACGACCGGAACGATCAGCTCGCGGCGCACGGCAAGGGACTCGCGCACTACCTGGCGGGCGATCTCGACGGCGAGCGATACGATGTCCTCGGCGATCTGCGTCTCCCAGTTCTGCACTTCGCGCGTGACGGCCGCGAGGACGGCTTCGAGCTGCGCGGCCACGGCGGCGGCGCGCCCTCGGCCCTCGGCCAGTCCTTCGGCATGGGCCGACTTGTGCATTTCTTCGATCTCGCCGGCGGTGGGGAGCGTGAGCGGCTCCTGCGCTCCGGTTCGCGCACCCCGCGAGCGCGCGTCGTGGCCCGACAGCGCGGTGAGCTCCCAGCGCTGATAGGCGGTGAGCTTTTCCTTGGGGAGAATCGGGTCAGACATAGGCTTCCTCGCCCTTTCCGCTCAGCGCGATCTGGCCCTCGTCGGCGAGGCGTCGCACGATCTTGAGAATTTCCTTCTGCTGCAGCTCGACCTCGGACACTTTCACCGGTCCTTTCGCCTCGAGATCCTCCTTGAGCATTTCGCCGGCGCGCTGCGACATGTTCTTGAATACCTTCTCGCGCAGCTGCTCGTTCGCACCTTTGAGCGCGATGATCAGCGACTCGGACTGGACTTCCCTGAGCAGCAGCTGGATGCCCTTGTCGTCGAGGTCGAGCAGGTTCTCGAAGACGAACATCTGGTCGAGGATCTTCTGCGCAAGCTCCGAGTCGTACTGCCGCACCGCTTCGACCACCGAAGTCTCGATCGACGCTCCCAGGAAGTTGAGAATCTCCGCCGCGGCGCGCACGCCGCCCATGGCGGTTTTCTTGAGGTTGTTGCTGCCGGACAGGAGTTTCGTGAGGACATCGTTCAGCTCGCGCAGCGCCGAGGGCTGGATCCCGTCCAGCGTGGCGATCCGCAGCACCGTGTCGTTGCGCAGCCGCTCGGGAAAGCACCCGAGCACTTCGGCGGCCTGGTCGCGGTCCAGGTGCACCAGGATCGTCGCGATGATTTGCGGGTGCTCGTTCTTGATGAGCTCCGCGACCGAAGGGGAGTCCATCCACTTGAGCCCTTCGATGCCGCTGGTGTCGCCGCCCTGGAGGATGCGGTCGATGATCGCGCCGGCCTTGTCGTCTCCCAGGGCCTTGGTGAGAACGTTGCGTACATATTCATCCGACCCCACGCCGATGGTGGTGCGCTCCTCGGCCTCGGTGCGGAAATTGTCGAGGGTCTGCTCGATCTGCTCGCGCGACACGCTTTTCAGGCTCGCCATCGCCTGGCCGAGCTTCTGCACTTCGCGCGGTCCGAGGTACTTGAGGACCTCCGCGGCGTATTCCTCGCCCATCGCCATGAGGAGCACGGCGCTGCGCGCGAGTCCTTCGTCACTCATTGCCGCCCATCCAGCTCTTCACGACGTTTGCGATCAGCCGCGGCTCCTGCTGCGCGACTTGGCGCGCCGCCTGCAGATTGGCTTCGTAGCTGCGCGGGCCCAGGCCGGGGGGCGAGGCCGGGTTGGGCAGCGCGGAGGGCAAGGGCGCCGGAGCGGGCGGAATCGTCGTCAGCGTCCGGAACATCGGCTTCAGGACCGCGAAGAACAGATACAAGGCGACGATGCCGAACAGCAGGTAGCGTCCGACGGTCTTGGCGAGCTCGACGATCTCGGGATCTTTCCAGATAGGTGTCTCGACCGCTTCCGGCTGTTCCGGCTCGTTGAAAGGCCGGCTGACGACGTTGAGGGAATCGCCGCGCGTCTGGCTGTAGCCGATCGCCTCCCGTACCAGCGCGGTGATCTGGGATATCTCGTCCTCGGTGAGCGGCTTGTAGCTCACCTTGCGGTCGGCGCTGACCAGGCGGTGCTGGTTGACGACGACTGCGGCCGAGATGCGGCGGATCGTGCCGACCGGCTGTCGCACATGCTGGATGGTGCGATCGACCTCGTAGTTGACGGTGGAGTCCTTGCGGCTTTCGCGCGATTGCGTCGCCGCCTGGGTCGCCGGCGCGGGCGCCGCTTTTCCTGCGGCCTGCGCGCCCGCCGGCGCGGTGACCGGCGCGGTCGCAGGAGCGGGCGGCTGATTGGTGAGCGCGCCGGGCACGCCGGCAGCCTGGGTTCCGCCGACGTTCTGCGATTCGCTGCTCTGCTGGCTTCGAATCGTGGCGTTGGTGGGATTCTGATTGGGCTTGTAGATCTCCTCGGCCCGCTCCACTTGCGCGAAGTCGACGTCCGCGCTCACCTGGGCGCGCACATTGGCCGGCCCGACGATGGGCGACAGGATCGACTCGATTCGCCGGGCGTAACTCGCCTGGAGCTCCTGGACATACTTGAGTTGATTGGCATCCAGTCCCGCGCGCACGCTGTTCGCGTCCTGGGTGCTGCTGAGAAGCACCCCGTTCTGGTCGAGCACGGTGACGCGCGACACGGAAAGGTCGGGCACGCTGCTCGACACCAGGTGCACGATCGCCTCGGTCTGCGGGGGCTCGAGCGTCCGCCCCGCCCGCAGGTGAAGGACGACCGATGCGCTGGATTTCGGCTGCTCGCGCACGAACACGCTGGGCTTCACCATGGCCAGATGGACCCGTGCGGCCTGCACGGCCGAGAGCGTCTGAATGGAACGCGCCAGCTCTCCCTCGAGGGCGCGCTGATAGTTCACCTGCTCCATGAATTGGCTGGTGCCGAGCTTGGCGTTTTCCATGAGCTCGAAGCCGACCAGGCTGCCTTTGGGCAGCCCTTGTCCGGCGAGGCGCAGGCGCGTGTCGTGCACCTGGCTGGCGGGGACGAGGATGGCGCTCCCGCCCTCTGCGAACTGGTAGCTGACATTCATCTGCTGCAAGGCGGCGACCACGGCTCCTCCGTCGCGGTCGGACAGATTGGCGTAAAGCACCCGGTAATCGGGGGTGCGGGTCCACAGCCACATGCTGAAGACCGCGGCGGCGACAGCGGCGATTCCGAGCAGCAAGCCCAGGCGCTGGACCGTGAAAATCTGCGCCAGTCCGCCGGGGGGTGCCTGCACGTAGTCTGTAGCCATGGACGGTTCCTGCCGTTAACTCTTCAGAGGTCCGGGCGGTGGTGTCCGCGCGCGGGGCGTCTTTGAACCTCCGGGATTATGGGCACGGCACCCCGGGCGGATACCCCGGAAAAACGGGGCTTTCAGACCCCTTTTCGCCCCTCGGCCGGCGCGGAGCGGGGAGTAGTGTTGCGCTATCGCGTTTTTTGAGCGAGGAGACGCATGGAAAGCCGAGGCATAGAAGACCTGCTGGCGCAGTTGCGCGCGTCGGCGGCGCTCGCGGCAGGCACGCCCGTTCCGGCGCCCGCCAAGGAGACCAGCGGGGGCGCCGATTTTGCGGCGCTCCTGAAAGGGGCGCTCGACAAGGTCAACGAGTCGCAGGAGCGCGCGCTGGGGCTGGCCCGGGACTTCGAGGCCGGCAAGGGGAACGTCCCCGTGCACGAAGTGATGCTGTCCCTGCAAAAAGCGAATATCGCGTTCCAGGGCATCGTCCAGGTCCGCAACCGGCTGGTCACCGCGTACCAGGACATCATGAACATGCAGATCTGACGCCGGGTGCGCCGCGATCGCGGCGCGGCTTGGCGCTTTCAGCCCCGCTCGAAGCGCGAGCTCCTCTGGCGCTCGAGCTTCATCGTGTACTTCTGCACCAGCGCGATGCCGGCCGCCGGGGGATCGATGAACTTGCAGCCCGAGCGCACCGTGACCATGCCGTTCTTCAGCGTCACCTGCTGCATGTTGCGCACCTCGAGGGTGGTCGAGAAGGATCCGACTTCCGGAAAGTTGATGACGCAGCTCTCGTAGACCGCGCCCTGTTCCAGGCTGAGCGCATGGTGCTGATCCAGGATCGCGATCCCGCCGAGGCTGACGTCGAGCACGACCATCTCGGCGCTGTGTGCCTCGCCTTGCGAAGTGTAGGGAATAGTGCAGATCACCGGGTTCGACAGGGGGCAGGGTGCCCGGTAGAACTCTCGGCGCTGCAGGCGCAGCACCGCGTCGGGCATGGGCGAGGCGAGGGCCGGGCGTCCTTCGTGCTCGGTGGCGGTCGCGCCTGCCACCTGGAACTTGATCTTGACCCCCTCCTGGTTGGTCACGAAGGTGATGCGGCCCCCGCCGATCAGCCTGCTGGCCTGGCTCCTCTGCGCAGGCAGATCGAAGACCAGCCGGTCGAGCTCGGGCGCCACGTCGAGGAACGCAGTCAGCGCGAAATCGTTGCCGTCGCCGAAATACGCGGTGACCATCGCCGCCTTTTCGACGGCGCGACGCAGGATATATGCGATATCCGCGCTGGAGCGGATGAGATAGCGCTCTTCTTCCTCGGTGAATTGGGCTTCGGGCAGGGCCATGGGTTCGCTTTGTCCATCGAGCGGGTTTTCCCGCGGGGCGCGGTTTCGTCCCGGACGCAACGCTCATCTCAAGTCTTCGGAGCTGCCGGGCCGTGCTCGAGCCGGTAAACCCAGGCAAGGAGCTCTGCAACGGCGATGTATAACTGATGGGGAATGTGCTGGTCAAGGTCGACTTGCATCAGGAGCGCGACCAGATCCGGCGACTCGTGCACGAATACGCCGTGCTCGCGAGCCTTTTCGATGATCGCTTCCGCGATCAGGCCGCGGCCCTTGGCCACGACGCGCGGCGCGGGCGTGTCCGCGTTGTACGCGAGTGCGACGGCTGCGGGCCGGGCGTCACGAGTGGCCATGGGCCTCCCGGACGATCCCGCTGACCGGCAGCCCGGCGTCGAGCAGGGCCTGGCGCAACTCGACGAGGCGCTGAGCGAACAAGGCGTCGGTGGCGCGCGATTCCGCGTGGATGCGCACGCCGAGGCTCCCGCCGGAAAGCGTCATCACCGCGTGGATCGCGCCCAGCCGCGGCAGCTCCAGATCGACGCTCGTCTGCCAGGCACGGGCGCTATCGCCGGAGCCGGAGCCCTGTTGGTCGGTCTCCTCGATCTCCCAGCGCATCGCCTGCCCTTGCCACACCTGGCCGTTCCAAACGATGTGGTGGGCCTCGAGCGCGCGGATCTGCTGCTGAACGATGGGTGCTGCGCCGGGGTGCAGCGAGATCGGGCGCGGCTCGGCGTGCGCGGCGCCCGGGTCTGCGCTCGACGGCGCGGCCCCGGCCGGAGCCGATTCCGTCGCCGGGGAGGATTGCGAGTCCCTGGCGCTGTTCTGAGCGCCGGCTTTCGACAACTGTCCCTGCGGCTCGCGAAGAAGCTGTTGCGTATCGCGCGCGCCGCCGACCCACTCGGCCTGGTGGGATTCGTAGAAGAGCCCGCTCAACGCAATCAGTTCGCGCAGCGTCGCGGCGGCCACATCGGTGCGCACCGGGGCGTCGGGCAGCAGGGGCTGCGCGGCGCTGATCGATCCCGGGGTGCGTGTGCCGGAATCGCCGGGCATGCGCTGGGCGAGCTCCGAGACGAGGCGGCCTGCCGGGCTCACGCGGCTTTCGACCGACGGGGCAGGCACCCGAGGCGACGCTTCCTGGGAAGCCGTCGCAGGGGGGAGGGCGATGCGCACGCGGTCGCCGGGGCGCGTCTGCGCCGGGAGATCCATTTCGAACCGCTCCCCGGCGGCGAACACCCGAAAGCGGCCGTCGGCAAGGCGTGCTTCGACTTCGGCCTGCACCTGACGCACTCCGGGCACCGGCGCGACTTCGTTCGGCTTGTCGGAAGGCGACGCGAGCGGAATCCGGTAAGCCTCGGCCAGCAGCCGCAGGCGTCCGAGAAGCTCAGGCTGAATCATCTCCCCACCCGGTTCGGCGTACGCGGCAGGGCCGCGCGTTCCTAGGGCTGCGTGCCGTACGACCGCGACAGGCGCCGCTCGTTGCGAATGTGGCCGATCATCTGCGCGAGCTGGTTCATCCAGGGCTCGGCGAACCGCCTGATTTCGGCGTCGCCCGCGAGCACGCGCCGCACTATCTGCGCCTTCCGCTGGCGAAGGGGCTCGGGCAGGCGAGGCCCGTTCTCACCCAGCGCCACCAGCCGGTCGACTTCGATCCTGCAGGCCTTCTCGAGGCTGGTGAGGCGCTCCCAGTCTCCGGACCTGGCCGCGGCAAGCATGGATTCCGTGATCTCGAGGATCTTCTCGTACGCCGTGATGAGTTCCTGAGCATTCATGGGTGTCAGACCTTGCCGTAACTGATGGAAGGACGGCCCTTCAGATGCGACGACGCGCCGTTGTCCGCCAGCGGGCGGACGCTCCCGATCTGCCGCCACGCGTCTTCGATGCCGGCGAGCAGCCCGTCGACCTCCTCGACTTTCGCCACGTTGTTCTCCAGGCCGGCGATCGTGAGTTGCCGGATCATGTAGTCGTATAGCGCGTGGAGCTTTTCCGCCAGGTCGCCGCCCTTCTCCGAATCGAGGCTCGCCTTGAGCCCGTCGTCGATGATGGCAAGTGCCTTCGAAATCGCCTCGCCGCGAGCCGCCACGTTCTTTTGCAGCATCGCCGCCCGCGCGCGCGCCAGCGCGGTGCGCGCCCCCTGGAACAGCATCGCGATGAGCTGATGCGGGCTTGCTCCCGCGATAGAGGCATCCAGGCTTGCGCTGCGGTACGCGCCGAGTTCGGCTTGGGTCGCCATGGCGGGTTTCATCCTCCGCTGCTGCTGTTGAGCTTGGATAGGTTGGCGAACTGCTGCTGCAGGAAGGTGCTGGTCTGGTTCATGCTGCTGATCATCGCGTCCAGCGCCGCGAACTGCGTCCGGTACCGCAGCTCGACCTGGTCGAGGTGGCTTTGAAAGGTTTCGCGGCGCGCGTTGAGGTCCGCGATCTGCCGGTTGAGACCCGTGGTGCTTGCCTGGAACAGGCCGTCGACGCCGAGCATGTTGTCAGCAAGCTTCCTAACCGCCGTACCCGCGGCGGTGAGCGTTGCAAACGCCGCTCCGGGATCGGCGGCGAGCGCGGCATCGAGCTTGGCGCCGTCGAATTGCAGCGATCCGTCGCGCTGCACGGTGACGCCGAGCGAGGACAGCGTGTTGTTGGCGGTAGCCGAGCCGTAGCGCGCGCTCAGCAGCGAGCGCAGGCTTTCCTGAACGCCGATCACGGACCCGTCGCCCTGCAGCACCGCGCCTTTCGCCGTGGCCGTGGCGAACGCGCTGTTGAGATCGTTGTAGGCCTTGACGAAAGCATCGACCGCGGCCGCAGCCGCGCTGAAATCGCGGCCGACGGCAACGGTCACCGGCGTGACGGTGGTCTGGGCGAGCGTGAGGGTGACGCCCTGGATCGCGCCGGCGACGCTGTTCGTCGCGCTGGTGATGGGAACCCCGTCGACCGTGAGCGCTGCGTTCTGCGCGACCTGCGTCTGGACGAGCTGCTGGGTGGCGGCCGGATCGTAGCCCAGCAAGGAGCCGATCGCCGCGTCGCCGCTCACGGCGACTTTGAGGCTGTTGGCCGCGCCGGTGTCCGCGACGCTGAGCGCCAGCCGGAACGGCGTGCCGCTGCCATCGTTGACGATGCTGGCGCGGACGCCCGCGTTGGCCGCGTTGATCGCGTCACGGATGCCCTCGAGGGTATTGTTGGTGGCATCGATGGTGATGCTCACCGGCGTCCTGGCCGCGTTGGGTGTGAAAGACGCGCCGGTGTAGATGCCGTTGGCGAGGGTTCCGCCGCCGATGGTCCCGAAGGACAGGGTGACGGTCGTGCTTGCGCCAGTGCCGATCGCGGCTGTGGCGCTGGCCTGGCCCGCGGCGACCAGCTTCTGCGCCTGCGCGAGCTTGGAGACGCTGACCGAGTAGCTGCCCTGGGACGCCGAGCTCGAGGTGGCCGCCGAAACCGATGAGCTGTCGCTCGACGTAGCGGTGAACTTGGTGGCGCTGAGCGCCCCCAGCGTCTGGGCGGTCGACTGCAGCGAGGAGAACGCGCCCTGGATGGTGCCGTAGCTCGACAGCTTGGCCTGAAACGACGCTTCCCGATTGTCGAGGAGCGTGAGCGGCTGGCTCTCGACCTCCATGAGCTTCGTGACAATCCCGTTGATATCGAGATTGGACCCGACGCCGGGTGACGAGATGGTACCGATGCTGGAAAGGGATGTAGCCATGAGCGCGTGATCTCCGGACCGCTACCTTAATATCGGCAGCAATCGGTCAAATCTTTAAACAGGCGCTCTTTCGAGCGCGATTCAAGCCTTTTGGCTGAGGAACACGCCCTCGAACCGGTCCAGAGCCCGCGCAATGGCGAGCACCTCCTCGGACGGGACTTGCAGGATCAACTCCTTGGTCTGGCTGTCCATGATGCGCAGCAGCACGTGCCGGGAGCCCTGGTCGACGGAGAATTCCAGCGTTGCCGGAGACGACTTGATGAACTGTCGGATTTGCTTGATCGCGTCCTCGAGAGCCTGCCGACCCGCGTCCGAGTTGACGGTCACGGCCGGCGCTGCCGGCTGCGGAGCCGCCGCCGCGAGTGCGGAAGCGGATACGGCGGCAGCGGCCGCCGCCCCGGTGTCGGGACTCGCAGGCGCTGTCCCCGTCCGTCCGGACCCACCGGCCGATGCGGAGGCCAACATGGCTGAGGCGATGCTGTTCATGCTCGGTGTGCTCTTGTCCCGAGGAGTAAGTCGATAAGACCCGACCGGTGTCGAACCGGCCGGGTCTCAGACTCTTCCTGCTTAGCCCCTCAACAGTGCGAGCACGTTGTTGGGCAGGGCGTTTGCCTGCGCCAGCACCGCGACGCCGGCCTGCTGCAGCACCTGGGCACGCGTCAGGTTCGCGGTTTCCGCCGCGAAGTCCGCGTCCCGGACCCGCGAACGCGCGGCGCTCAGGTTCTCGGACGTCGTCTGCAGGTTGGCGATGGTGTTGTCGAACCGCGCCTGCAAGGCACCGAACTTGGCTCGCTGGCCGTTGATCGCCGAAAGAGCCGAGTCAGCGATGGCAAGCGAGCGGGTTGCGCCGGCGACCGAAGACACGTCGAGGTTGGAAACGCTCTGCAGCTGGCTCGCGGAGGTCGCCGCGGTGAAGAAGTCGGTGGTGTTCGCCGCAACCACGTTGAACGACTTGTCCGAGTCGAGCGTCAGCTGGCCGGTTCCGACCGCGGTGGCACCCGCCGCCGTGGCGGTGCCGCCGATGGTCAGCGCTCCGCCCGAGGTCGCCGAGTTGGCGATGGTGATGTTCTCGCCCGCGGAGTTGGTGAGCGTGATACCCGTGCCGGCGCTGTTCACCTGGGCCGTCACGCCGGTCTTCGAGGAAGAATCATTGAACGCGTTCACCGCGCCGGCCAGGCCGTCGGAATTCACGGTGCCGCCTACGGTGAAGGCGATCGTGACCGCCGTGGTGTTGTTCGAGGTGATGTTGAGCGAGTAGCTGGTGTTCGCCGCAAAGCCGGTCACGTCGAACTTGGTGAGAGCCGCAGAGCTCACGCCGGTCAGGTTGGTCTGCGCGTTGATCTGCGCAGCAACCGTCTTGGCGCTCGCGCCTGCCACCACCGTGATGGTCGCGGTACCCGCCGCGCCGTTGATGGTGATGTTGCCGCCTGCGACGCGCGAAGCCGCTGCGGCGTTCGAGGCGATCGCGTTGGCGGTCGATCCCGCAACGAGGTCGCCGTCCGGATTGGCGGCAGTCGCTGCCAGCGAGCCGATGCGATAGTTTCCGTACTGGTTGGTGCGGAAGTTCGCGGTGGTCGCGATGATCGTCTGGTTGGCGTTCGCGCCGACCTGGAAGGTGGCCGAGCCGAAGGAGCCGTCGAGCAGCTTCTGGCCGTTGAATTCAGCGGTCTGGGCGATGCGGTCGAGCTCGGCTGTCAGCTGGTTCACTTCGGCGTTGATCGCCTGGCGGTCGCTCGCCGAGTTCGAGGCGTTCGCCGATTGCACGGCGAGCTCGCGAATGCGCTGCAGGATGTTGCCGGCCGTTCCCAGCGCGCCTTCCGCGGTTTGCGACAGCGAGATCCCGTCGCTCGCGTTGCGGGCGGCCTGGTTGTCGCCGTTGATCTGCGCGGTGAAGCGCTCGGAAATCGCAAGACCCGCCGCGTCGTCCCGGGCGCTGTTGATGCGCAGGCCCGAGGACAGGCGCTGGAGCGCTTGGGAAAGGGCGCTCTGCGAGGTGTTCAGATTGCGTTGTGCATTTAGCGAAGGGATATTCGTGTTGATGACTTGCGGCATTTCGGTCTCCTTGTCTCGATTTGTCCATTTGCGGCACAAAGGTGCCGGACCACCGTAGGTGTGCCCGGGACCGATGAGGACCCATGGGACAGCAACCTCAGTTGTAGAGGATTACGGAGAAGGGCCAAAGAAACTTTAGACCCCCGGCGGCCCGACCGGAGAATCCAGGGTAGAACGAGGAACTAGTTCTCTCTTGGGGACTGGGCGGGAAGGGACCTAGTCTGCGAGCTTGACGCGGTTCTTGCCGGCCCGCTTGGCGCCGTAGAGCGCGGCATCGGCACGCTCCAGGCACTGATCGAACGATTCGTCGCCTCTGCGACGGGCCACGCCGGCGCTGAAGGTCAGGGCAAGCACGCTGCGGCCGAGCTCGAGCGGCGCCGCGGCGAGTGCGGCCTGGAGGCGCAACGCGCAGGCGCGCGCCTCCTCGATGCCGGCCTCGGGGAGCAGCGCCACGAACTCCTCTCCGCCGAAGCGGCCGAATTGGTCGCTGGGCCGCAGCGTTCTGCGGGCGACCTGAGTGACATGCGCCAGTGCGCGATCGCCGACCGCATGGCCATGCTCATCGTTTAGCTTCTTGAAATTGTCGAGATCGAGAAGGATGACGGACAAGTCCGTGCCGAGGCGCCCGGTGCGCGCCGACTCGCGCTCGAAGCCCTCGCGCAGGCCGCGCCGGTTGAGCGCTCCGGTGAGAGGGTCTTCGCGCAGCAGCGCCGTGACCAGACCCAGTTCAGCGCGCAGCGCCTCGATCTGGCGCTCGGCTTCCGCCGCTCTCCGCCGCGCTTCGAACGCAGGCTCCTGGTCGTGCAGGGCGCGGGTTTCGCGCAGTGCCTGGTCGAGCACGCCGACGATCTCGGCGGGGTCGCGCGCGCGGCGGATGCGCTCGGCGTAAGCCTCGATCCGCTGGCGGTACTGGTTGCGTTCGAAGGCAAGCGAAGGCGGGTGCTTCATGCCGCCGCCTTTTACCAGGCGCAAGGAAGGCACTTGGGGTTCCGATGCCATGGGATGAGCGGGTCGTCCATGTGACGCACGTATATATATAGAGCTCGGGTGCGAGAGTCCCTGCAGGATAGGCCAAGTCCGGCCAGGCCATGCGACGAGGAGCGGCCGGAAAGGGCCGCTTTTCAGGCCCTTGCGGGCCGACCCGGCCGGAGTTTCAGGCGGCCAGAGCGGGCCCGGGCGAAGGGACGACGCGGTTCTTCCCGGAGATCTTGGCCCGGTACTGCGCCGCGTCGGCGCGTGCCAGCACCGAGTCGCGGTCTTCATTCGGCAGCCACTCGGTCACGCCAGCGCTGAAGGTAATCAGCACTTTTTCGTTGTTGTGCAGGAAGATACGCTTGGTCAGCTCGCGCTGCACGCGGACCAGGACCGCTTCGGCCTCGCCCAGGCTCGTCCCGGGCATGATGATCAGGAACTCCTCGCCACCGTAGCGGGCAACGGTATCGGAAGGCCGCACGGTCTCCTTCACCACGCGGGCAAGATGCACCAGCGCATTGTCCCCGGCGCGGTGCCCGTAGCTGTCGTTGGTATGCTTGAAGTCGTCGAGGTCTAGCAGCGCGATGCACAGCTTGCGGCCGCCGCGATGGGCGCGCGCGGACTCGCGGGAGAGGGCTTCGTCGAGCCCGCGCCGGTTCAAGGTGCCGGTGAGGTAATCTTCCTTCACTTCTTCGCTGATGCGCGTCAACTCGGCCTCGAGCTCGCGAACGCGCTGCTCGGCAGCCTTCGCGCGGCTGTTCTCCTCGAGCAGCTCCGTGTGGCGCGCGGCGGTGCGCTGCTGGATCTCGCGCGTGTCCTTCAGCAGGTCGGCCAGGAGCGTGCTCAGCGAGCCGAAGTTGTCGGCGCGCTGGATGCGCTCGGCGTAGCCCTCGATCTTGCGTCCGTAGTCTCCGGTTTCCGCCGAGGCCGCGCCGAGCTGATCGATGTAGGTCGAGACCATGTTGCGCATGGCGGTCTTGGCTTCCTGCAGGTTCTGCTTGAGCGTTCCCTGCTTGAGCAGGGCTTCGCGCAGGAAGCGCTCCGCGTCCTCGATCATCTCGACAGAGGAGGGGCGGATGACGATCTGGCGCAGAACGCCCAATTGGTGCTCGATCCAGGTGTCCTCGACGATCAATCCGCTGACGTTGTCCACCAGCAGACGCAGCACGCGCTGCAGCCCGTCGCGGAGCTCGCATACGTCCTCGGTGCGCGCGTCGATGCGCTCGAGAAAACGCCGCAGGTCGTTGGAAAGGAGAACGAAGGAGGATTCGTCATGAGCGCTGCGCACGCGGCCGGCCAGCAGCCGCCCCTCCAGCAGGAGATCGTCGTTTTCGCTCAGATAGGCGGCGAGGCGGGACTCGAGCACGCGCGCGAGGACGTCGCGCAGCAGTTTCCCCGGATCGGCCGGAGAGCCGGCGGTTCCCGCGGGGTGCGGCAGGATTTCGCCGGATTGAGCCTCCGCAAAAGCGAGCAGCGCGGCACGCGCTTTCGGCCAGGTGCGGTCTGACATCGCCTCGCTCAGCAGGGCCGCGATGGTGGGAGCCCGCCGCGTTGCGAGCAGGGTGTTTGCCGCGATGCGCAACCGATAATCTATCTCCCTGCCGTCCTCCGATACGTCGTGTTCGGCGATGCTGTTGTAGGCGTCGCGATAGTTCTCGGGGGTCGGCGCGCGGCGCTCGCTGGCAAGACGGCGAAGGGTCTCGCGGGCGATTTGAGCCGGGCTGATGAATTCGCTCATGAAAATTCCCGCACCGAACAGGGCTGCACGGAGTTTACGGCACGGACGCACGCGCCTTTAGCGGTGCGCGGTCGGCCGGGCGACCTAAGTCCCGATCGCACCCCCGGGAAGGTTGACGATGCGGTTGCGAAGCGCGTAGTGCATCAGTTCGGCGTTGTTCTTGAGCTTGAGCTTCTCGAGCAGCCTTGCCCGGTAGACGCTGACCGTCTTGGGGCTGAGCGACATCTGCGCCGCCACCTCGGAGAGCGACTTCCCCGAGCCGATGAGGCAAAGCGTCTGATACTCGCGCGTCGACAGGGCCCGGTGCAGGGGGCCGCGCGTCTCGCTGCGGACGTGGTTGGCGAGCTCCTCGGCGAGCTGCGGGCTGATGTACTTTCTCCCTTCGGCGACCTGCCGGATGGCGTTGACCAGCTCGGCGGGAGCGGTCTGCTTGCTGAGATACCCCGAGGCGCCGCCCTTGAGCGCGAGCACGCCCAGCTCGTCCTCGGCGTGCATGGTGAGCATGATCACCGCGACCTCGGGAAACTCCTGGGTCACGCGCTTGAGGATCTCGAGCCCGTTCTTGTCCGGCATGGAGATGTCCAGCAGGACGATGTCGAACTCCCCGGGGCTGCGGCGCAGCAGCTGCAGCACCTGCATGCCGCCCTCGGCTTCGCCTTTCACCAGCATGCCCTCGGTGCCGGACACGATCTGGCGCAATCCCTGGCGCACTATGGCGTGGTCGTCGGCGATCAACAGGCGGATCATCAGGCCTCCAGGGACAACTGCCCGTTCTCGGGCGCGGCCACGGAGCGGACCATCGGAACCTGGAGCGACACCTCCGTGCCGCCCTCGGGAAGCCGTGCGACTTCGATCCGGCCGTTGAGGTTGGTGGCGCGCTCGGCCATGCTCCTCAACCCGAACGAGCCCTGTTTGCTGAAGTCACCCGGCCCGATGCCGCAACCGTCGTCGGCGATGCGCAACGTCAGCCCGCCGTCGAGGTCCTCGGTCAGCTCGATGCGCACGCTGCGCGCCTGGGCGTGGCGCGCGATGTTGGTCAGCGCCTCCTGGAAGATCCTGAATACCGCGGTGGAGCGCTCGGGGTCGAGCTCGAGGTAGTCCACGCTCGAGTCCAGCTCGCAGGGGATGCCGAGCCGCTTGGAGAAATCCCGCGCCTGCCATTCGATGGCGGCGACGATGCCGTAGTCGAGCACGGCGGGTCGCAGGCGGCGCGAAATCCGCCGGCTCATGTCCATCGCCTGGTCGATCAGCGCGTCCGCGGACGCGGAGGTGGATTCGAGGTCGAGGCGCTCGGGGGGAAGTTGCCTTGCGAGGGTCGACAGCTCGATCTTGGCGGCGGTCAGCAGCACGCCGAGCTCATCGTGGATTTCCCTGGCGATGCTGGCCCGCTCGCCCTCCTTGGCGCGGTCCAGGTGTCCGGAGAGCTCGCGCAGTTGTTCACGAGAGTGCAGGATCTCGGCCTGGGCCTGCATGTTGCGGGAGACGTCGTTGATGATTCCATCGGCGAGAGCGCGACCGGGCCCGCTGGCGATGAGCGAGGCGCGCATGTCGATCCACTTGACGCTGCCGTCCTTGCAGCCGATGCGGCCCTGCCAGGCGAACGAGGACGTTCCGCTGCACGCTGTCCGGCAGGCGCTGACGAAGCCGTCGCGGTCTTCGGGAAGGATGCACGACAGGAAACGCGATCCGTCCGCCATCAGCTCGTCGCGGGACACGTCCAGTATCGATTCGCAGGGGTCGCTGAGGAACTGCCAGCGTTCGGGGCCTCCCGGGCCGATGTCACAACGGAAAACCACGCCGGGCAGGTTGGCCACGAGCGCCTTGAATTTTGCTTCGCTGTTTGCGAGGGCCTGCAGGACGCGCTGGCGTTCGCGCAGCGCTTCGGCCTCGCGCAGCGCCCGGCCGATCGCAGCGGGCAGCCGCCGGAGATTCGACTTCGCGGTGAAATCGGCGGCTCCCGCCTTGATGAGCTCGGCTGCGGCCTCCTCGCCGACGAAGCCCGAGACCACGACCAGCGGGACCAGCCGCCCGCTCTTGTTGAGCACATCCAGCGCTTCGAGCGCCGAGAAGCGCGGCAGGTGGAAATCCGAGATCACGATGTCCCAGGACCCCTTGGCGAGGGCGAGCGCGAAGGCGTCGCGCGTCTCGACGCGCTCGACGTGCGGAGTCGGCGAACCGAGTGACGCCGTGATGACCTCGGCGTGATCCGGGTTGTCTTCGACCAGCAGCACGCGCTGCAGCGGCTGCGGGTTCTCGGCGGGTGGCTGACCGACATCCAACTGGGCCAAGGCGCTCATGGCAATCATCGATATCTAGTCCGGCAGTCCCGGAATCAAGGGGCGGGCTCGTTGACCCCGAACCAGTAGGCGACCAGGGTGCGCATCAGGTCGACCATCTTCAGAAAGCCCACGGGCTTGCAGACATAGCCGTTGGCGCCGAGACGATAAGACGCTTCCACGTCGCGCGGCTCGCGCGAGGAGGTGAATACCACTACCGGGTGAGTTGCGGTGCGGGAATCGGAGCGCAGCCGCTTGAGGACCTCGAACCCGTCGACCAGCGGCATCTTGAGGTCGAGCAGGATGACCTTGGGACGATGGACCTCAGCGCGAGCCGCAGGGTTTTGTTGCAGGAATTCAAGCGCTTCCTCGCCAGAGGAGAACGACTCGACCGGCATGCCCGGGTGAGCCTTTCCCAGCGCGGCAAGGATGATCTCCTGCTCGTCCCGGTTGTCTTCGATGAGAATAATCATGCCCTGGGGAGAACTGCCAGTGCTGTTGTTACGGACAGTTTCGTCCGAACTTGAGCGCGACTTTACACCCAGGGGCGGCCCGGCGCCAGACTGCAGTCCGGGATCTTCTCGCCCACCACCTCCGCGGCTGCCCACGCTCGCGTCGCCGATTAAAGGCGGCGCGCATTTGTACCGATATTGCCTGAAGGAGCGGCTTGGCCCGTCCAGGCCGGCGGGCGGGTTTTGGTTCGTCGGCCCGCGAGCGGACATGGTCGGTGCAAAGCACAACTCGATGATTGGCGAAGAGATTGCGGGTATGAGACAGGAGATCGGCCAGGCGCGCGAGCTGTTGCTGGATGCCATCGGCAAGCTCTGCGCCGGTTTCAGCGGAGTCACTCGCGCCGTCCGCGAGACCGGGCTCGCACCCGTCGCTTCGGCAAGGATCGACCGAGAGGTTTCGAGCATCGTCACCGCGCTTCAGTTTCAGGATCTGCTCGACCAGATCCTGGGACAAACCCTGCGACGTCTCGATGCGATCGAGGCCGGGCTGGGGATCGCGGTGAAGCCGGGCTCAGCCTCGAAGGGGAAGGGCGCGCCACGCGCGAAGCGTGTTACGCAGCGCAGCGTGGATCCGGGCGACGTGGAGTTGTTCTGAATCAAGGGTCAAGGTCCAGCGATGGGTGCAAAGAAAGTCCTTGCGGTTGACGACTCGAGGTCGCTGCGCGAAATGGTGAGCTTCACGTTGCGCGGCGCGGGATTCGAGGTCAGGGAGGCCGGCAATGGACAGGAGGCGCTCGACATCGCCAGGCGCGAGACGTTCAGCCTGGTGCTCACCGACCAGAACATGCCGCTGATGGACGGACTCACCCTGGTGCGCTCGCTGCGCTCGCTGCCCGCGTATCGCACCGCGCCCATATTGATGCTCACGACGGAATCGGGCGACGACATGAAGCAGAAGGGGCGCGCCGCCGGTGCCACCGGCTGGATCGTCAAGCCGTTCAACCCCGAGCGGCTGGTGGAGATCGTCAGGAAAGTCACCGGTTGATGGCGGGATCACCATCAACGAATCGGAATAGCAGGCACAGGAGCCAAGGCGCGATATGAGCGTCGACATGAGCGAGTTCTACCAGGTGTTCTTCGAGGAAGCGGGAGAGCTTCTCGGGAACATGGAGCAGCTGTTGCTCGATCTCGACATCGGCAGCCCGGATGCGGAGAGCCTGGCGGCGGTCTTCCGGGTGGCCCACTCGATCAAGGGCGGCGCGGCCACTTTCGGATTCGCCGACATGGCCGAGGTCACGCACGTCCTCGAGTCGCTGCTCGACCAGATCCGCAAGGGCGAAAAGCGTCTGCGCCCGGAGATGATCGACGTGTTTCTCGCGGCCGGAGACGTGCTGAAAGGACAGCTCGCCGGGCACCGCGGCGACGGAAGCCCGGATGCCGCCGCCGCCGCCCGCGTCTGCGCCCAGCTCAAGGAATTCGTCGCCGCGGCGGATCAAACCGCTCCGTCCTCCCACGGAGCGGCCGCCGTAGCGGCGACCCCCAAGCCCGCTGCATCGCCGGTGAAACCGGTGAAGAGCTACCGGGTCGAATTTTCCCTCGGCGGCGCTCCCGCGGAAACCGCGAGCCTCCTGGGCCATGTGCTGCGGGGGCTCGAGGGATTGGGCGCGCTGCAGCTGGTGAGGGGATCGAAGCAGGGCGGCGAGCTCCATGCCGAGAACGGGAAGACGCGCCAGCTCTTCGACGGGACGCTGTCGACCGCGGCGAGCGAGGAGGACATCTGGGAAGTGCTGGCCTTCAACCTCGATCCCGCTGCGGTCAAAGTGTCGGCCGGCGCGGCCCCGCAGCCGGCAGCGAACAAGGGCGTGGCCGAGGAGGGCGAGGACTACGGACTGTTCCAGACGCTCTATGACGCGGTGGTGCCGCCCGAGCCGGCCAAGGCGCCCGCACCGGCGCAGCCGGCTGCAGCGCCCGCACCGAAGGCGGTCGAGGGGCCGCCGCGCAGCCCGGGACGGCGCACCATCGACGATCCCGAGGTCACGGTGGCGAAGGCCGGGCGCCGCGACAACGACAAGGTCGCAGTCAGCGCGAGCGGCGGCGGCGACGCGACCTCGATTCGCGTCAACATCGAGAAGGTCGATCACCTCATCAATCTCGTCGGCGAGCTGGTGATCGCCCAGGCGATGCTCGCGCAGACCGCTTCCAAGGTCGACCCGGTCACGGGCGAGGCCCTGATGCAGAACATGACGCAGCTCGAGCGCAACATGCGCGATCTCCAGGAAGGCGTCATGTCGATCCGCATGATGCCCATCGGCTTCGTGTTCAGCCGATTTCCCAGGGTGGTCCGCGATCTCGCCGCCAAGCTGAACAAGCAGGTCGAGCTGAAGACGACCGGCGAGGGCACCGAGCTCGACAAGGGCCTGATCGAGAAGATCAGCGATCCGCTCACTCACCTGGTTCGCAACAGCCTCGACCACGGCGTCGAGCTGCCGCAGGCGCGCGTCGCGAGGGGCAAGCCCGAGAAAGGGACCATTACGCTGCGCGCTTTCCACCAGGGCGGCAGCATCGTGATCGAAGTGAGCGACGACGGCGCCGGCCTGAACCGCGAAAAGATCCTCGCCAAGGCGCGCGAACGCAGGATCGCGGTGAGCGACGCGATGTCGGATCAGGAGGTGTGGCAGCTGATCTTCGAGGCGGGCTTTTCCACCGCGGACGTGGTGACCGACGTATCCGGACGCGGCGTGGGCATGGACGTGGTCAAGCGCAACATCCAGGCGCTTGGGGGCTCGGTCGAGATCCAGTCGCAGCTCAACGTGGGGACGACGATGTCGATCCGCGTACCCCTGACGCTCGCCATCCTCGACGGGATGTCGATCGCCGTCGGCGGGGAGACCTTCATCGTCCCGCTCACCGCCATAGTCGAATCGCTCAGGCCGCGGCGCGGCGAGATCGAAAGCGTCCAGGGTATGGGCGAGGTGGTGCGCGTGCGCGGCGAGTTCCTGCCGATCGTGCGCCTGCACGAAGTATTCGGCATCCGCTCGCGCATCAAGGACATCGAGCAGGGCCTGTTCATGATCCTCGAGGCGGACGGCGGGAAGAAAGCGGTCCTGGTGGACGAGCTGCTCGGCCAGCATCAGGTCGTGATCAAGAGCCTGGAAACCAACTACCGCAAGACCCCGGGTGTCTCCGGCGCGACCATCATGGGCGACGGCCGCGTCGCGCTGATCCTCGACGTCGCCTCCATCCTCCGCATGCCGGTGCGCGCGCTTCGCGTTGCGGCATGACTTGAGCCGATACAGCCAATCAGAGGAAACAAACCATGGCACAAGCCCTCCAGCAAGTAAGCTCTCCCACTGGCCCGCTCGCCGCGGTCGGGACGGATCGCCACGAATTCCTGACCTTCGCCCTGGGACGCGAGGCCTATGGAATCGAGATCCTCAAGGTCCAGGAGATCCGCGGCTACGAGGCGGTGACCACGATCCCGAACGCGCCGCCTTTCCTGAAGGGCGTCATCAACTTGCGCGGCACGATCGTGCCGATCGTCGATCTGCGCATCAAGCTCAACTTCCCGAACATCGAGTACACCAAGTTCACCGTGGTGATCATTCTCAACGTCGCGGGCCGCGTGATCGGCGTGGTCGTGGACAGCGTTTCCGACGTGCTCGCGCTCATGCCCGACCAGATCAAGCCGGCACCCGCCTTCTCGGGCGCCTTCGACACCGAGTACATCCTGGGGATGGCGACGGTGGACAGCCGCACCCTGATCCTAATCGACATCGAGAAGCTGATGGGGAGCCAGGACATGGGACTGATGGACAAGTCGGTTCAGTAGCCGCGGATCGGACGCGGCGGAAAAATGGAGTGAGACATGAGATTTTCGGATCTTCGAATCGGGGCGAGGCTCACATTGGGCTTCGGCGTGCTGCTGCTGCTGATCGGCGTCGTCGCCGGACTCAGCGCGTGGAGGCTGGCGGCGCTCGCCGATGTGACGCGGCAACTGGCGACCGTCGACGCGCAGCTCGAGCGGACGATGCTCGGCTGGGTCGGCGAAACGCGCAGCAACGCCGTGCGCGCGGTCGTGGTCGCGCGCAGCAGCGACGCGGAGCTGGTCAACCTGCTCACCCCGCAGGTCGAAGCGGCGACCAAGCGCATCAACGGGCTGCAGAAGCAGGTCGAGGAGCTCATCGTCATTCCCCAAGCCAAGGCCTTGTTCGCAGACATCGGCGAAAGGCGCAAGGCGTACATTTCCGCGCGAAGTGACGCGGTGACGGCGCGCAAGGCAGGCAGCGCGGCCGAGGCGGTGAAGATCGTGGACACGCAGATGGTGCCTGCAGTCGAGACCTATCTCGCTGCGATGCAGAAGCTGGTCGACTTCCAGAAGGAGCACGCTGAACGCACGGCGAAAGAGGCGCAGGACACGGCGGCATCCGCCCAGCGTCTCATCGCAGCAGCGGTCGTTGCAGCGCTTCTCTTCGGCATCGGCCTGGCCTGGCGGATGACGCGCAGCATTACGCTCCCGGTGTCCCAGGCGCTGACGATGGCGCAAGGGGTGGCGGTAGGCGACCTGAGCAGGCAGGCGGCGCATCGTTCGCGCGACGAGGTCGGTCAGCTACTCGATGCGATGCGCTCGATGCAGGAGCGACTAAAGAGCTTCGTGGCCGAGCAGGAGAGGCTGGCCAAGCAGCACGAGGCCGGTGCCGTGAGTGCGCGCATGAAAGCGGAAGAATTCCCCGGGGCGTACGGCGAGATCGGGCAGCAGGTGAATGCGCTCATCGACGGTCACGTCAAGGTGCAGCAGCGCGTGATGGAGGTGATGGCTCGATACGCCAAGGGCGACTTCAGCGTCGAGATCGAGGCGCTGCCCGGAGAGCGCGCGGCGGTGAAGCAGGCGCTCGACCAGGTCAAATCGAACCTCCAGAACGTCAACGCCGATTTGATGGTGCTGATCGCGGCGGCCGGAAAGGGCGAATTCTCGACGCGCGGCGATGCCGAGCGCTATGAATTTGCTTTCCGCGGAATGGTGGAGGGCCTGAACCGGCTGATGGAGATCATCGAGCGGGCGCTATCGGATCTGGGCGTGGTGCTGGGAGCGCTGGCGCAAGGCGACCTTACGCACCGGGTGACGAGCGACTACCGGGGGATGCTGCTCGAGTTGAAGAACAACACCAACGGCACGGTGGACAAGCTCACCGAGATCACCGGGCAGATCAAGGGGGCGGTGGAATCCATCAACGTGGCCTCCAAGGAGATCGCGCAGGGCAACACCGACCTCTCCAGCCGCACCGAGGAGCAGGCGAGCAGTCTGGAGGAGACGGCCAGCTCGATGGAGGAGCTGACCGGCACGGTCAAGCAGAACGCCGAGAACGCCAAACAGGCCAATCAGCTGGTGGCCGGAGCGAGCGAAGTGGCGGTGCGCGGGGGCGAGGTGGTCAAGCAGGTGGTGAGCACCATGAGCTCGATCAACGAATCGAGCAAGAAGATCGTGGACATCATCAGCGTGATCGACGGAATCGCGTTCCAGACCAACATCCTGGCGTTGAACGCGGCGGTGGAGGCGGCCCGGGCGGGTGAGCAGGGAAGAGGGTTTGCGGTGGTGGCAACGGAAGTGAGGAACCTGGCGCAGAGGTCCGCTGCGGCAGCCAAGGAGATCAAGGAGCTGATCGGGGACTCGGTGGAGAAAGTCGAAGCGGGAACCAAGCTCGTGGATCACGCCGGGAAGACGATGGAGGAGATCGTGACCTCGGTGAAGCGTGTGACCGACATCATGAGCGAGATCACGGCGGCCTCGCAGGAGCAGTCGGGCGGGATCGAGCAGGTGAACACGGCGATCACGCAGATGGACGAGGTGACGCAGCAGAACGCGGCGCTGGTGGAAGAGGCGGCGGCGGCGGCCGAGAGCCTGGAGGAGCAGGCGCGGAACCTGGCCGAGGCGGTGGCGGTGTTCAAGGTGGCGCAGGGGGCGGCGGTGTCGCGTCCCGCGCCAGCACCGGCCAAGGTAACCGCGCTGCCGGGAGCGCACAGCGCGGTCAGGCCCACTACACGGATGGCCTCTGCGGCCGCTCCCAGGGCCACGGCCAAGGCTGCGGTTGCCGCCGAGGACAGATGGGAAGAGTTCTGATTCACGTCAATCGAGATGCGCCAGGCAAGACTCTGATTGCGAAATACGAGAGGCACTGCCATGCAAACCCTATTGGATAGATCAACCCTAGCCCGGAAATTCTCCATCTTCGGCGTGCTCGGGATCGCCCTCCTTGTCGCACCGCTCACCATGTACCTCCGTTTGAGCCAGGAAGGGGTCTCGGCCGCCAAGCTGGAGCAGGCCGGGATGGAGCCGGTGAAGAAGTTGATGCGAGTGATCCAGCTTACCCAGCAGCACCGCGGGCTATCGGCAAACGTGCTGGGCGGCAACAGCGGGTTGGAGCCGCAACGGGCCGCGAAGCAAGCGGAAGCCGACGGCGCGGTGGAGGCCTTCTCCACGGTGGTCAAAGGCGAAAACAACGCGAAGCTGTCGGGAGCCTGGGTCGCGGCGGTCGGGAACTGGAAGGCGCTCGAGCAGGGCGTGGCCGGGCGCACGATCAACGGCGCGGAGAGCTATGCAAGACACACCGCGCTCGTCGCCGAGTACCTCGTGGTCGTGGAGCTGGTCGCCGACTATTTCGGGTTGACGCTCGACCCCGAAGCCGATGGCTATTACTTGATGGCGGCGATGCTGTTCCATCTGCCGCAGCTCACCGAGTCGCTCGGCCAGGCCCGCGCCCGCGGTTCCCTGTACCTGTCACAGAAGAAGATGACTGTCGATGATCGGGCGTCGCTTGCCGCTCTGGTCGGTCAAGTGAAGATGTTTCACGGCTACATGGACCGGGCGCTCGCCAACGTGGTCGAAACGAACGCCGGGTTGAAGCGGAGCCTGGGTTCGCTATCACAGGACAGCGCACGCCTTGTGGAACAGGCTATGAAGCTCGCCAAGAACGAGGTCCTCGACGCCGAAACGCTCAACTATTCGGGGCCTGAGTATTTCAAGACCTTCACCGAGGTGATCGATGCCCAGTTCCGGCTCAACAGCACCGGCCTGGACGAGCTCGACAAGGTGCTGGTGGGCCGCATCCGTGGCCTGCGCACCAGCCAGGCGATCGTGCTCGGCATCATCGCGCTGGTCGTGCTGCTCTCGGTATGGCTGGGATTCGCCGTCACGCGCTCGATCAT
Organism: Burkholderiales bacterium; assembly: GCA_035519135.1. Classification (GTDB taxonomy): domain Bacteria; phylum Pseudomonadota; class Gammaproteobacteria; order Burkholderiales; family SG8-39; genus VBDM01. Next base: position 188,344 of record DATIWX010000130.1, read on the forward strand.
GCGTCAGCTCGGGGGCGAGCCGGCGCTCGCCGCCGAGGTGGCGAGCCGTGTGGCGGCGGGAGACTTGTCGAAAGACATCGTGCTTCGCTCCGGCGACAAGACCAGCCTCATGGCGGCGATGGCGACGATGGTGGGGGCGTTGCGGGGTTTCATCGCCGAGCAGGACAGGATGGCGGCGAAGCACGCCGAGGGGTTCATCTCGCACCAGATTCCGGTGGAGCAGTTCGCCGGAGCGTTCGCGGAAGCCGCCGACAAGACCAACAAGCTGGTGCAGTCGCACGTCGAGCTGATCAGAAAACTCACCGAGGTCGCCGGAAGCTATGCCAAAGGGGACCTGTCGGTGCAAATGGACCGCCTGCCGCAGGAGAAGGCGGCGATCACCGAGGCGATGGACACGGTGAAGAACAACCTTACGGCGATCAACGCCGAGATCAAGAAGCTGGTAGAGGCGGCCTCCGCCGGGGATTTCTCCGCGCGCGGGGAAGAG